>CAZOJT010000001.1:0-250244 GCA_964580215.1 uncultured Ignavibacteria bacterium
ATGCCTCCGTTATCATCAACAACAAAAAACCAACACGTTTTTTCCATTAACCCTCTTTTTTTGATTCCACTCTTGTTTGACAATTTATTATCTGTCGATCATCCTGGCAAGCATAAAATAAGGTGAGATTACACATTCCAGAACCTAACTTAAGTTAGGTTCTGGAATCCTGTTTATATCGCAGTTTGCCCGTTATCCATAAAAAAACGCACGTTTTCTCTTGCTCTTTTGGTTAAATGAGTATATAATAAGATTCATGATTTGGACTGTCACCCTAATTTAAGGAGGAGAGGATGAAGAAGGCATGTAAGGTTTTCTTGTGGACATGGGTTTTGGTGATTTTTGTTTTTGGTTCTGCATTGGGTCAATCTCAGGTCAAGAAAATCCCTCAACGTTCGGAGATACCTGATAAATACAAATGGAGGTTGGAGGACATCTACCCCACAGATTCTCTGTGGGAATACGATTTCTCCCGGGTGGAGGCTCTTCTGCCAGAAATGGAAAAGTTCAAAGGACGTCTGGCAGAGTCGGGAAAGACTCTTTTGGATTGCTTGGTTATGCAGGACAGCATCTGGAACATCATGGATCGGATGTATGTGTATGCCTATATGAAGCTGGATGAGGATACCCGCATCTCCAAATATCAGGAGCTATCCGACCGCTCCGCCAGCCTGGCTAATAAAGTCAGTCAGGCGGTCTCCTTCATCGATCCGGAGATTTTAAGCATTCCCTCAAGCAGCCTGGACGATTTGATGGAACAAGAAAAGGGACTGGCACTATACGGACATTATATCGATAACATCATAAGAAAAAGGGCACATACCCTCTCTGCCCCGGAGGAAGAGCTTCTGGCGCAGGTTGGAAACATAGCCCGCATTCCCCGAACCATATTCACCATGATGGATGATGCTGATATCAAATTTCCTTTCATCAAAGATGAGGAGGGAAACGAGGTTCAACTCACCAGGCAGCGGTATTCTAAATTCCTGGAATCTACCGACCGCCGGGTGAGAAAGGACGCCATGGATGGATATAGTCAGGCTTACCTGGGTTATCTTAACACCCTGGGAGTTACTTTAGCCGGAAGCATAAATAAAGATATCTTTTACGCCAAAGCGCAAAAATACAATTCCTGTCTTGAAGCCGCACTTCATCATGATAATATTCCGGTAGAGGTGTTTAATAATCTGGTCAAAACGGTGAACGACAACTTAGAGCCGATCCATCGATATGTCAGCCTGCGGAAAAAGGTTATGAATTTGGACGAATTACACAAATACGATCTATGGGTTCCTCTGGTGCCGGAAGCTAAGATGGAGATCCCTTACGACTCAGCCGTAACCATTGTCCTGAAAGCAGTGAAGCCTATGGGCAAAAAGTATGTCAATGAGTTGAAGGAAGGTTTTGGTTCTGGATGGGTGGATGTATATGAAACTGAAGGTAAAGGCAGTGGTGCTTATTCCTGGGGAGCCTATTCCACTCACCCTTATATGCTTTTAAATTACAACAACACCCTGAATAATGTCTTTACCGTGGCGCACGAAATGGGGCACAACATGCATGGATTGTATTCACGCCGAAAGCAACCATATATCTATTCCGGGCATTCCATATTTGTGGCAGAGGTAGCCTCAATAACCAACGAGATGCTTCTGATGGACTATCTGCTCAAAAACACACAGGATAAAGCTCAAAAACTTTATCTGCTGAATTATTACGTTGAGATGATACAGGGAACTTTTTACACCCAGGTGATGTTTGCCGAATTCGAAAAGGAAGCCCACGAAAAGGCGGAAGCCGGAGAGGCACTCTCTGCCTCATCTCTAAGAGAAATCTATCGAAATATATATAAGAAATACCACGGACAGGATCTGGTAGTGGATTCACTGGATGACCTCTCTTGTCTGCGAATTTCACATTTTTATAGAAACTTCTATGTGTATCAATACGCCACCAGCCTTGCCGCCGCTTCCGCTTTCTCCCGAAAGATATCAGCCGGCGACAAAGAAGCTTTGAAGAGATACATTGAGCTTTTGGAATCAGGCGAATCAGACTATCCCATAGATCTTCTCAAAAAAGCAGGCGTGGACATGACCTCACCTGAGCCGGTAAACGCAACCGTAGAGCTTTTCGCTGAGTTGGTTAATCAGATGGAGAAACTCCTGATAGAGTAATTATTCTCAATTTCTTTTCTAGTGTCTTGTAACATAAATGTCTTGACAATTTAGATTAAATATGTCGTACTGAGGGTATGAAAACGATACCCTCACCAATCTCTCTATCCAATGCTGAGCGACAAGAGTTGGAAAGAAGAGCAAAAACCAGAAATTTGCCGCATTAGAAATAACCAGCGGCTCTGTCATAGACAGATCCGCCTACGGCGGAAAAGTCATCGCAAAATGTCAACCCAAGCATCGTCATCAAGAATTTTTGAAATTCCTAAAGTTACTAATAGGAGCAGGAAACAGTTTACATCTTATTATTCGTATGAATGTGCGTATGCACTCATACGAGCTTCGCATTGATTTTTTCTCCCACACCTGTTTTGGGCTTGACTTGAAATTCGTATGAATGCATACGCATCCCCCCTTCCCCCCTTTTTCTAAAGGGGGGATGTAAACAATTATATGCTCCCCTTAATAATAGATAAACAGACCCCAAATGAATTAGACCTCCATTTGGTTGTTGACAATTACGGTACCCATAAACATCAGAAAGTAAAAAACTGGCTACAACGACATTCGCGCTTTCATCTTCATTTCACTCCAACCGGCTCGTCCTAGTTAAATCAAATTGAAATCTGGTTTGGAATTCTTACTTTCCGCAGGATCCATAGGGCCAGACGCATTCGCCGTGAAACCTTCAGAGGTGTCAAGGAACTCATAGATGCCATTGAAAAATACATTGAAGCCAATAATCCGAATTTGGATCCTGCGGATAAGAATCCGAAACCATTTATATGGACAAAAACCGCAGATGAAATTCTTACCAAGTTACACAATTGTAAAGATACTTCAGTTGCAAGACACTAGGTCTTACATTTTGAAAACGAATGAACACATCAAATCTCCCTATTACCCTCGTTGTCCTTGATTTAGATCTGATTTATTGATTCTATTTTATACAATCTTTTCCTATCTGTAAAGACATTTATTACGGGATTTTCCAATTCTTTACCCCCAGGTTCGTTAACCGCAAACAGGATTATTTGAATTTTGCTCAGGCTCAGTTTGTATTCGTCACCAGGCGTGGAAATAAGTCTCTTATTCCATTGACAATAGCTATCGTTTATTTTATCTTTCGATTTGAAATGACGTCACCGTCTTACATGTTGAAGATTAGTGTGTTTAAAGAAAAGAAGGCGAAGATACTGAAGGTTCTTAGACTCAATTTGCGTAAAATCTAAAGACCACCAACAGTTAAGACGAATCAAAAGATGAGTGCCAAGAAGTTCTAGGCTAATTAACGCAAAAGAGCATCATCATGATGAAGAAGAAGAAAGACAAAAAGAAAAAGTACGAAGAGGTGGGAAAGAAGGAGAAGAAAAAGCTTGAACAACCAAAGTTTCCTTCATACTTGCAGAAGAAAGTGAAGAAGAAAAAGCCTGAAAAGCTAAAGCTTCCTGGTTTCGATTTGGCCAAACCACAAAAGTTTTCGCCATATTTGCCGGTAACATTATTTTTTGTTTTGACAATCATCCTCTTCTCCAAATTTATTTTCTCCGGACAGATGCTCTATGGGACTGATGCCATGAGTGCCGGAGTTTTCTTCCGCAGCTTCTACGCCAATTTCTGGAGAACTTATCATACCATGCCTCTTTGGGAACCTTACATTCATGGAGGGATGCCCTTTGTGGACGCCATGCACGGTGACATTTTTTATCCGGCAACGGTGTTAAAGTTCTTTCTTCCAGTCACCTACGCCATGGGCTTAAAGCTGGTTTTGCACGTCTTTCTGGCGGGGATATTTATGTTTTACTTTTTAAGGGGTCTAAATCTGAGATCAGAAGTCTCCCTTTTAGGCGGAATGCTTTACATGTTTTCCCCTTGTCTGGTCTCTTTAGTTTATCCAGGTCATGATGGCAAGATGTTTGTGATGGCGCTTTTCCCTTTGGCTTTCTTGATTCTTCATCGGGCTTGCAGAAGTGGACGACTGTTTCACTTTCTCCTTTTCAGTTTGGCCTTCACCCTGCTCATTTTTTCTGCTCATATGCAGATGGCCTATTTTGCCTGTTGGGGATTGGGTTTGTTCTTTTTGTTCCAGCTTTGGAACATTTATCGAAAGGGGAACAAAAAAATTCTCAAATATATTGCGTATTTTGTGATCTCCATCATCCTGGGTTTTTCCATCTCCATGGTTCAACTGATTTCCCCTTATCTTTATCTCAAGACCCATTCTATGCGCACCATGCACACAGACGAAAAGGGAGGATACGAATATGCCAGCTCCTGGTCTATGAATTTGGAGGAGGCAGCTTCGGAGATCGTTCCGGAATTTTGTGGAGACAACATTCACACCCAGGGAAATTTCTACTGGGGGCGGAATCCCTTCAAGCTGAATAGCGAGTATATTGGACTTTTTGCCATTTTCTTGGCGGTGGTGACCATTATTTACCGACGCAACCGCTTAATCTGGTTTTTCACCGGGTTAGGTGCTTTAGCTTTTGTTTACGCTTTAGGGGGGACGACTCCGTTTTTTAGAATCTTTTATCATTTAGTTCCCGGAGTCAAAAACTTCCGGGGACCCAGCATGATAAATTTTCTGTTCTGTTTCTCTGCGGTAACCATCGCCATGTTGGGTTTGCAAAACTATTTTAAGTTAAAAGACGATCCAGATGAGGCTAAGAAATTTCTCAAGATAGCTCTCATTTTTGCAATAGCTTATTCAGGTCTAACAATTTTAATAACCCTATTAGGTAAATCATTCTTTGATCTCTGGATTGCCATGCTCTACAGCGGAATCGAACCAGCAAAAAAGGTTGCCTTACAGCTTAATATTCCCAGGATCATTGGTGGACTGTGGATCTCCGCTTTTCTTCTGTGGCTGGGTTACGGCGTCTTACGACTATATTTAAAGGGAGCTTTAAAGCAAGGTCTGGTTGTGGGAGCTTTAGCAGTTATAGCTTTAGTCGATCTTTTTCGGTTCGACTCCCGCTTTATCACAGTTGTCGATCCCAGCCAATTCTACGGAAAATCTTTCGCCTCTCGTTCCATCATCGCTGTCGATCCCAGCCAATCCTACGGAAAATCCTCGGTGGTCGATTTTCTCCAAGAGAAACAGAAGGAGGAGCCCTTCCGAGTTTTCATGCTTCCGGAAAGCTACCCGGATAACTACTTGGCCCTATATGGGATTGAGGAGGTGTCACTTACCGCCATGCATGGTAACCACTTGCGCATTTACGACGAGTTTGTTGGACGCCATGAAAAAAAACCCAATCTCACTCATCCGAATTTCATGAACCTACTGAACGTCAAATACTTGCTTAGTCCTTCTCCGCTGAATACTCCTTGGACCAAACAGGTTTTTGAAGCTGAAGGAATATATGTTTATCAGAATCTTAATTATCTTCCTCGGGCATTTCCGGTATATTCCTGGGAAGTGGAGAAGGATGAGGCAAAAATTCTTTCGCATTTGAAAAACCCGCAATTTGACGTTCGGAAGAAAATCCTCTTAACCAAGATACCTCCAAATATTGGGCCTGACACTACGGAGATTCCTTCTGACCGTATTATTCCAGCTAAAGTGTATGATAACAAAATAAACAGTTTTAAAGTGGATGTGCAAATGCAAAAGGCTGGTTTTCTTTTGTTAAGCGAAAACTATTATCCTGCCTGGGAAGCTTATGTGGATGGTAAAGAGACCAAAATCTATCGGGCAAATTATCTTTTCAGAGCGGTATATCTGGACAAAGGCAGGCATGAAGTGAAGTTTGTTTACGATTCAGCTCCTTATAAAATCGGAAAGGCATTTACTTTGTTTTCATCCTTGTTGGTATTGTGTATATTTGGTTTTTATTTGATAAAAGGATATGTTTCCAAAAAGGCTATTCACAACTCAAGATCGATAAAATAGAGATGAAGACTCTGGTGATCATCCCTACATATAATGAACGGGAAAACATTGGGAGAATCGTTCCTCTGGTTTTAGAAAAGGACCCATCCATCCATGTTTTGATCGTGGACGATGGCTCCCCGGATGGCACCGGTCAGATCGCTGATGGTATGGCAAAAGAGAGTGATCGCATCTTTGTGATTCACCGCCAAAACAAAAGTGGGCTGGGAACCGCTTACATAACCGGGTTTAAATTTGCTCTAAAAAAAAGCTATGACTTAGTATTTGAGATGGATTGCGACTTCTCTCACGACCCGAAATATATTCCTCATTTTCTGGAGGCTATCCGGGATGCGGATTTGGTCTTAGGATCAAGATACATAAGCGGAGTGAATGTAATCAACTGGCCCATGTCCCGACTGCTCCTCTCCTATTATGCTAACGTCTACTCCCGGATCATCACCGGTCTTCCGGTCAAGGATGCCACCGGCGGGTTCAAATGTTACCGGCGGGAGGTTCTGGAGACTGTCGACTTGGATAAGGTTAGATCCAATGGATATTCCTTTCAGATAGAGATGAGCTTCCGCGCCTGGAAAAAGGGATTCCAAATAAAGGAGATACCAATCGTATTTGAGGATAGGAAGTTGGGTCAGTCCAAGATGTCCAAAAGGATCGTGAGGGAAGCTGTCTGGATGGTGTGGAAATTGAGGCTTTGGAGTCTTCTGGGTAAATTGTGATTTGAAACTGGACCTCTCCCTCTATCTCCCTACACTTGGTGGAGGGGGAGCTGAAGGGGATGAGTTCAAAAGATTCATGGTGTTTTCCTTTGAGCCAGACATAGACCTTTCCATCATCATAGTTAACTACAATGTGAAGGACCTGTTAAGAAAATGTCTGAACTCGATTTTTGATTTTCAAAAAGATTTGAGTTTTGAGGTGTTGGTGATAGATAATAACTCTGAGGATCGAAGCACCAGGATGCTCAAAGAGGATTTTGGTCAGGTTAAGCTTTTGGAAAACAAACGAAATGTGGGTTTCTCTGTTGCCTGCAATCAGGGTATAAAAAAGAGCCGGGGTCGGTATATTTTGCTTTTGAATCCAGACACGGAATTTACCTCTGGAGGAATTAATAAGATAGTTGAGTTTATGGATGCCCATCCTCAGGTAGGAGTTTGCGGCCCCAAAATGATAGATTCGGAAGGTAGGGTTCATTTCTCCTGTCGGTCATTCCCCTCTTACCTGACCGCCATCTCCTCCAGTCAATCCATCTTAAACAGGCTTTTTCCTCGCAATCCATTGTCAAGAAAATATCTTCTAAAAGATCAAAATCGAAGCCAGGAAAGAAAGGTGGATTGGGTGTCCGGCTCATGTCTTATGACGAAAAGAGGAGTGTTTGAGAAAATCGGGCTTTTAGATGAGCGATTTTTTATGTATGTTGAGGATGTGGATTTCTGCTACCGGGCTAAAAACGCGGGCTTTTCGGTTTATTATTTTCCGAATGTGGAGATCATTCACCACATTGGCAAAAGCACAGAAAAAAGAAAACTCAAGATGTTGGTGGAACACCATCGGAGTATGTATTATTTTTATCGAAAGCACCACCATCCCAATGTTATCTTGAAGGCGATTGTTTTTCTTAGCATCTGGATTCGCCTGTGGTTTACCATCTGGACAAGTTTTCTGGTAACAAACAAAAAATGATGCATTGAAATGACCTCACCCCCCGTGCTCTTCAGGGTGAACCCCTCTCCATTTTACGATTCGACTTCGCTCACCGTCCTGAGCCTGTCGAAGGATGGAGAGGGGGAAAAAGAGGTGAGGTACAAAAACAAAAACTTTTTGTTCTTAATGGAAAGAAATTAGTTTACAAATGGTTGTATAATTCTATTTTGAACCCGTTACCCGTTGTTGCGGGGTACCCCTACCCCGCAACATCTCTGGTTCGGGGTGAGGGCAGTCCAAACCAACGATGAGTCTTTCTTGAACTTTTAGATTCAGAAGACTTTTATTAAAAGATGAACGGACCTTATTTAGATTTTGAAAAACCGATTTACGAGTTGGAGAAAAGGATAAATGACCTAAAGGAGCTGGCAGGTCAAAAGGGAGAGGACCCTCTGGAGAATCTGGAGCTTTCCCGTGAGGTTGAGTCTTTAGAGGAAAAGCTGGATAAACTCACCCAGGAGATTTACTCAAAGCTTTCTCGCTGGCAAAGGGTGCAGTTAGCCCGCCATCCCCGCCGTCCCTGTGCCCTGGATTTCATCTCCATTATGACCACGGATTTTGTTGAACTGCACGGGGACAGAAATTTTGCGGATGATAAAGCCATAGTGGGTGGGTTCGCCAAAATGGATGGAAAGTCGGTTCTGGTGGTGGGACAGCAGAAAGGAAAAGATACCAAGCAGAAGCTGTATCGAAATTTCGGCATGCCCCATCCGGAAGGATACAGAAAGGCATTGAGATTGATGCAGTTGGCTTCTCGATTCGGCAAACCGGTGGTGATTCTGGTGGATACCCCGGGAGCGTTCCCTGGTATAGGGGCGGAGGAGAGGGGACAGGCTGAAGCTATAGCCAGAAACTTGAGGGAGATGACGCGTCTGCGGGTGCCCATCATCATAAACATCATCGGTGAAGGAGCCAGCGGAGGAGCTTTAGGAATCGGGGTGGGTGACAGAGTGTTCATGCTGGAGAACGCCTGGTATTCGGTGATCTCCCCGGAAGGATGTGCCGCTATTTTGTGGAGGGATGCCGCCAGAGCTCCTGAGGCGGCAGAAGCCTTGAAATTGTCCGCTCCCGATCTTATGAGACTTAAAGTCATTGACAAGATTATCCCTGAGCCAGGGGGAGGAGCACATCGGGATCCCAAAAGACAAGCTGAAATCCTCAAAGGAGAGATGCTTTCTGCTATAAATGAATTGGAAGGGCTAAGCCCGGAGGAATTGATCGAGAAAAGAATCAACAAGTTCCGGGTGATGGGAGAATATTTAGAAAAAGAAAGAGATTGAGATTCTGGTTTGCAGAAACGAGCTTCAAGTTCACCCGAATGGGAAAGAAGGCAAAAGTTGATTGAAAAACTTTTGAGCCAGACCAAATTTAGGTACCTCAGAAGTATGCACGAGAATTCAAAAATGGTAGCCACAGGCTTTAGCCTGCGCCGCTTCTTTCCTCATCCAGTTATGTGTATCTTTGAGCTAAATAAGTTTTGTAAAAAGGAGTAAAATGATGATTGACCCAAAACTTTTGGAGATTTTAGCCTGTCCCGCCTGCAAGGGCGATTTGATCTACGATGAGAAGAATCAGAGACTCATCTGCGAAAAATGTCGGTTGAGATATTCCATAAAAGATGATATACCCATAATGCTGGTAGATCAGGCGGAAAGGTTTTGAAGGAAACCAATAGGAACGTAAACAGAAAAGGAGGAATCCAAGGATGAAGCTCTCAAAATTTTGTGGAGAGGATTTGATAGCTTTCGAGCTTAGGGCACAAACCAAAGACGAGGTAATTAAGGAGCTGGTGGATTTAGCATCCAAATCCAAGTTGCTCAAAGATGCAGGTCAGCTTTTGAAAGATATTCTGGAAAGGGAGAAATTGGTCACCACTGGGGTGGGGTATGGGGTGGCTTTCCCTCATGCCAAGTCCAAAGCCATCCGGGGAATCATCATCTCCTTCGGCAGATCCAAAACCGGGATTGATTTCGATTCCATGGACAAAAAGCCGGTTCATCTTTTCTTCTTGATCGCCGCTCCGGAGGATGCCATTGGAGCTCACCTGAATGTGATGGCTCGACTTTCCTATCTTATGAAAAGCGAAAAAAATCGAGGCAAGTTGATGAAAATCAAAAGCCCCAGAGAGCTTTTGGAGGTGCTGGATTCAGTGGAGTGAGACTGAGAGATGAGACTGAGATAGAGAGCTGAGACTGAGAAAAGACCAAAACCCAGCCTCAGTCCCAGTCTGAAGAAGTCTCAGTCTCAAATCTCAATTCTCAAGACTGAATTTTATGGAAAAACTCTTTTCTCTGATTCATATAAAAAGGGAAACATCTCTTCATTTGATGATACTTGTTCTTTTATCCTTTTTGCTTCTGATTCTTCCTCAAAGGATCAAATCCGATCTCTCCGCCTTCATCTTCAAGTTTACCTATGGTCCCTTTTACGCTTTTAGTCATCACATCAAAGAGTTGGAAGGGGTACGGGAGGAAAACAGAAGATTGCATCAGGAGGTGATGGAGCTTTCCTTAAGAAATTTCTGGCTGAATGAGGAGCATCTGGAAAACTCAAGACTGCGGGAACTTCTGGGTTTTAAGTCACAACTTGAGCAGAAGGTGATTCCGACCCACGTAGTGGCAAAAGATCCGAACCGAAGATATTTTTCGGTTTTGATAAACAAAGGATCCCAAGAGGGATTGAAAAGGAACATGCCGGTGGTTAATATGCACGGACTGGTGGGTAAGATTGTGGATGTCTCGGCTCGCAGCTCGGTGGTTCAGCTAATGATCGATCCGAGCTTCAGAGCCTCAGCTAAAGACCAGAGAAGCCGTGTGTTCGGAATCATAAAGCCTGGGTCCGGTTTCACCCTACGACTGGACAACGTTCCTTTATCTGAGGATGTGAAGATAGGAGACCAGGTGATCTCCTCCGGTCTGGGCGGTATTTTTCCACCCGGGATAAAAATAGGTGTGGTAACCTCCGTGGAAAGCGAGGAAACTTTCTCTGAAGAAGATCGCTCCTTTGGAATATTCAAAAGGATACAGGTGAAGCCCTCAGTCGATTTCAGCAGTCTGGAGGAGCTTTTCGTGTTGGAGGTGGTGAGGGTACAAGGGGACGAATAACTTAATTAGAGATAAACCTTGTCAATGTTATTTTTACCTTTTGAAAGATAATTTAAACAAAAAATCAGAGTGCCAAGTGTATGTTCTGGGGAAGTGCCATATATTCTAAGATCATTTCTGGAGCAGTGATACTTTTCATACTGATATTTTTTCAAAGTCTGCTCTCCGGCGCGGTGACCATAATGGGGGTTAAATTTGACTTAGCTATCGTTATCCTGGTATATATCGCTTTAACCCATGGTCCTAAATATGGGGTGATCTTTGGTTTCTTGATCGGGCTTTTGTTGGATGTTTTTACTCCACAAACTTTAGGGTGGGGGGCTTTGGTCAAATGTTTGATCGGCTTTACCGTGGGCAGTTTCAAAGATAATCTGTATCTGGAGAGCTTATACTCCAAAGGAGGGGTGATATTTTTTGCCCTCATTCTAAATGACCTTCTTTATTACCTCTTTGCCAGCGGAGTGAACGCCACAACTTTCAGAATATTGAGTAATCATTCCTTGCCATCGGCTTTTTATACCTCAATCGTGGGGATGCTAATCTTTTTGGCACTGACTCGGATTCGATGGGAACGATGGAGCATCAAGAATGGTTCTGGCTGAATTGATATATAGAATGAGATTTATAACTTTTCCACGGATCCTCGCCTAACCAAGACTTCATAGCTTGGCTTTAGGGGGAGGAGATAAACTCCCCACATGCACCAATCCGTTAACCCTAAGTGGAGAGTCAAATCTCAGGCTCGTCCAAAATAGGTTTTTACTAAAACTAAAGTTAAAGTGGCAGAAAAGATCAAATACATAAAAGATTCACCCAACTCTAGCCAATTTTTGTTGAGGAAATCGTTCATCGGGTTTATCCCCAGAGAAAAGAGAAGGAAGGTGTTGGTAGCTCTTCTGGGAGTGATTATCTTTATGCTTATCGGGAGGATGTTTTTCTTGCAGGTGGTGAAAGGGACCTACTATAATCGGATCTCTGAGGAGAACCGGATACGGCTTTTGACTTTGCCCGCTTCACGGGGGGTAGTGACAGATCGAAATGGCAAAATCATCGCCACAAATCGCCCTTCCTACACCGTTTCTCTCATTCCCTATGAAGTCTTGGAAGCTTTTGCTAAAAATAGATCCCAGAAATCAACCGTTAAAAGCGAGGATCTAACTTCTCTGGTGGGAAAGCTTGCCCTTTATCTAAAATTGGATGCGCACTTTTTAGAGAAGAAGATAAGATCCAACTTGACAAAAAGTTACCGGCCCATCAAACTCAAAAAAGATGTGGACTTCAATACCATCTGTGTTATTGAAGAGCAGAATGAGGATCTGCCTGGAGTGATTTATCAGGTGGAGCCAGCCCGAAAATACTTAAGTGCCGATTGGGTAGGTCATGTTCTGGGATATGTGAATGAACTTACCAGGGAGGAGCTGTCCCAGGGGTCCTCCAAGAAAGGGTTTCGTCTGGGAGGGGTTGTGGGAAGAAAGGGTATAGAGAAACAATATGATGATATTTTGAGAGGAAAAGATGGGGTGACTTTTCTGGAGGTGACCGCCCGGGGCAAAATCTTAGGTCCTCTGGAGGAGAGAAAACCGGATCTTCCTGTCAGCGGTTCTGATGTTAGGTTAACCATCGATATTGATCTTCAGGCTGTGGCTGAATCGGCTCTAACCGATTTTGAAAGTGCGGCGATGGTGGCTTTAGATCCCAGGAATGGAGAGATGTTAGCCCTGGTGAGCAAACCCGGATTGAATGCCAATCTTTTTGCCGGGGCTATGTCTCCTGGGGAATGGAATGAAATCTTGGAAAACCCTCTTCACCCTCTTCTCACCCGTCCAATTCAAGCTACCTATCCACCAGCCTCCACTCTTAAACTTCTCATTGCGGCAATAGCACTGGAAACAAAAATCGCGGATAGAAATACAACTCTATCTCCCTGTCGGGGCTCCTTTCAGTTTGGAAGGAAAACATTCGGATGTTGGAGACCTGAAGGACACGGGAGACTGAACCTTGAGGAAGCCATCATTCAGTCCTGTGACGTCTATTTTTATCAACTGGGACTGAAGGTGGGGCTTGAACGATGGAGTGACTATGCCCAATTGTGTGGGTTCGGACAAAGAACCGGTGTGGATCTTCCCGAAGAGGAAAAAGGTTTGGTTCCCACCCTAAAGTATTATCATAAAAGATACGGAAAAGGCGAATGGGTAAAGAACCTGGTAATCAATCTGGCAATTGGACAGGGAGAGATTTTAATCACCCCTCTTCAACTGGCGGTCTTCTTTGGTGGTCTGGCCACAGATGGCAAACTCTACAAGCCTCATCTTCTAAAAGAGATAAATAACCCTGATGGAAGGATCATCACCACGCAACCAGAAGAGATTGGTTCTCTTCCTTTCTCTTCGTTCACTTTAAAGGTGCTACAAGATGCTATGATAGGGGTGGTAAATGATCCCCATGGCACCGGCGTCTTAGCTCAGATTCCTGATATCGTTGTGGCTGGAAAGACCGGCACTGCCCAGAACCCACAGGGGGAAGATCACGCCTGGTTTGTGGGCTATGCGCCGGCAGAAGATCCGCAGATAGTGGTGGCGGTCTTAATCGAGAACATAGGACATGGGGGTACCTTCGCCTCACCGGTGGCAAGAAAGATCATAGAAGAATACATAAGAAAAGAGTTCGCACAAAGTCAAAAAGATAGCACCCTCCAAATTAGCAGTTACTGATTTCTGATAGGAACCCGGGAAAATACCTCAGATAAATCATGATAAAATTTGGCTCAAAAGAATTCGACCTGACACTTATCATTGTGGCTTTGATCCTCTCGGCAGTGGGGATCTTATTGATTTATAGTGCCAAATATCATAGTGATAATCCGGTGGAGAGAGCAATCTATATCAAGCAGATCATCTGGGTTTTGGTGGGACTTTCAGCTTGCGCTTTCACCTTTTCTATCCCCTTGAGGTTTTATGAGATATTTTCTTATGTGTTATATTTTCTATCCCTTCTCACTCTGGTTTTGATCCTGATGATCGGCTCATCCAAAATGGGAGCCTTCCGCTGGATCTCCATAGGTGGTTTTAATATTCAACCATCGGAGTTTGCCAAAATCGCCACCATCTTTCCCTTAGCCAGATATCTGGCTTATTCCAAGCGCTCCATCTATAGCTTCAGATGGCTGGCAAGTGTAATCGGCATAGCACTTTTGCCCGCACTTCTGATTCTGAATCAGCCCGACCTGGGAACCTCACTGGTTTTCTTTGCTATTTTAATCTCCATGCTCTTCTGGTCCGGGGTTCCACTTTTTTATCTCTTTCTGATAATTTCTCCCTTCATCAGCCTGGTCTGCGGCTTTCACTGGCTATCCTGGGCTTTGTTCTTCTTGATTCTGATTATGTTATTATATCGCTTGAGACCAACCTTCATCTTTTCTGTGGGCTTTCTTTTGCTAAATTTAGCCTTCGGGACAATTACCCTGTTGGTCTGGAACAAACTGCACCATTATCAACAACAGCGCATCATTGTGTTTTTAGATCCGGGAAGGGACCCGCAGGGGGCGGGTTATCAGATAATTCAATCCAAGATCGCTATCGGATCAGGTGGGCTGGTGGGAAAAGGATATTTAGAGGGGAGTCAGACAAAGCTGGCTTTTCTTCCCCATCAGCATACCGATTTTGTATTCTCCGTGCTGGGGGAGGAATTTGGACTGTTGGGTGGAATCATTCTCCTCGGATTGTTTACATTTCTTATAATCAAGGGAATCCTGATAGCCCAAAAAGTTAGGAACACCTTTGCCGGCAACGTGGCAATTGGGCTTTCTGCGGTAATTGGTTTTCAGATGATGATCAATATCGGGATGACCCTTGGTGTGATGCCGGTTACCGGTCTCCCTTTGCCTTTCGTCAGTTACGGTGGCTCCTCCATGCTTCTTTCTTGGGTGATTTTAGGAATCCTTTTGGCAATCAATTCCAGGTGGTATGAGTATTAATGACGTGGGGGTCGGATTTGCGTATGCATTCATACGAACATCCGACCTGAAAAGAATCGAATTGTTTGACCTCTCCCCCTATTTCCCCCTTTCCATTTCATGGAGAGGGGGATGGGGGGTGAGGTGATAGAGCTTTCTTGGTGCAAACGTATTCTCATGAATTAGCCACTACTTGTCGGTCGTAGACAGATCCGCCTTCGGCGGAAAAGAAAACTCATACAAATACTCTACTTAGGAGAAATCATGCATCCTATTCTGGTTAAGCTTGGACCGGTGGCGGTCAGAACATACGGGTTTCTTTTAGCCTTAGCTTTTATATCAGCCATCTGGTTCTCCGCCAGAAGAGCCAAAAAACGAGGACTGGGGATCCAGTGGCTTCCCGATCTGTCCTTGATCGTTCTGATCTCTGCCATTGTGGGGTCCAGGTTTTTTTATGTGATCTATCATCTGGAGGAGTTTGAGGGGCACCTCTTGGATATGATCAACCCCATTCAAAGCTCAGGAGAGATAGGCATCGGTGGGCTATCCATGTTCGGGGGATTGGTTCTGGCAATCATCTGCGGCATAATATACATTCATATAAAGAAGCTTTCCGTGTGGAGGATCGCCGACGTCGTAGCTCCCTCAATCATGCTGGGCTTGGGCATAGCCCGCATCGGCTGTTTTCTCAACGGCTGTTGCTTTGGTCAACCCAGCCAAAGCTTTCTTGCCGTCATTTTTCCTCCCAACTCCCCGGCAGGATATATGTTTCCGGATACCGCCATCTTTCCTGTTCAATTGGTCGCTTCCTTCTACGGTTTTTTTATATTTGGAATCCTTTTGGTATTGGAAAGGTTCAAACGTTTTGATGGCTTTACCTTCTGGCTGATGTTAATTTTTTATTCGGTGGCGAGATTTACCATTGATTTCTTCAGATACTATGAGGATAGCATGATCTTTGCCACAATCGCCGATGCACGTTTCACCGTCAACCAGGCTTTAATCGTTTTGATTTTCCTCTTCTCCCTCTTCATGTGGATCTATTTGAGAAAGAAATCAAAAACTAAGCTATCCTCTGGGAGCAACTGAAGTGTGAAGGAGCAGCTCAAAACTGTATCTGCAATACTAATACAAACCCAAAACTGATTCTTACATGTCATTCTGAGCATAGCGAAGAATCTGACTTCCACCTTTCTGCATGTAACGTCCAGTCAGACGAGAAGGCCCATAGCCAGGCAAATATATAGAGATATTTCGCTTCGCTCAACATGACATGCAATATGTCAACTTATTTTAGCCGTTTGCCATAGCTTTGTCCAAATGCATCTGATAAAACATTTCCTTCTGGAACTTAAAAATGACATCTTGGATTTGGTCTATCCTCAATGTTGCCCCATCTGCCAAAAACCTTTGAAGAGAGCGGAAAAAGAGATCTGTGCAGACTGCTGGAAAACCTTAGCTTTCCTTCCCTCGCCCTTCTGTCCGTATTGCAAGTCCTTTCTTGAGGATGAGGAGACGGTGTTTGAACATCGGTGTCCTTATTTGAGCAAGCCCGAAGATCGAAATATCCTTGCGGTCAAATCTCTGGGTATCTTTGACGATTATTATCAAAAGCTCATTCATCGATTCAAGTATGACAAAAAGATTCTTCTGGGCAAGCGCCTGGCGCAGAGCTTGGGTCAGGTAGTAGCCCAGGATGAAGATTTTGCAAACTGCGAACTGTTGATTCCGGTTCCCCTGCATCCTGCCCGGTATCGGGAAAGAGGATTTAATCAAAGTGAGGTTCTGGCGGAGGGCGTCTCCCGGGCGATGAATCTTCCCCTGGCAAAAGAAATCCTCAAAAGAAAAAAGAGTACTAAAGACCAGACCTATCTGAATGTTAAACAAAGGGCGGAAAACGTAAGGGATGCTTTCGTGGTCACTCAACCAGAGAAGATAAACGATAAAAAAGTAATTTTGGTCGACGACGTGATCACCACCGGAGCTACCTTGAACGAATGCGCCAAAATGCTCCAGAAGGTAGGTGCAAAAAAGATCTTCGCGGTTACGCTTGCAGTTGTGGCGGATTGAGGAGTTGTAAATTAAAATCCCTCCACCAATCTAGGCCTTAGGATGCTTACCAAGAGGATACCGAGGGTACAGAACCAAAAACTTTACAGACAGGACATTTCCAATTGCAGTTCGTTGGTCTATCGGGATGATTATCATTGTCTAGCTTCTGCTTTCCACCAAAATCATGGTAGTTCCGACATTCTTTTTCAAATGCTGCTTTGGGGGAAGAAGCGTAGCTGAACTTGAAAGCCTGGTATGCTGATATTGAAAGACGAACCCTAAGTTCTTGTTTGACATCCACATCAGACCTTCCAACATATTGCACAACGAAAGAACCATCGCGGCTGATGTAGCCTAGGGCATAGTTACCGGCTGACTTTCGTGTAACGACCTCACCAATCTTCAGCGAGGTGAAGTCATGCGGGCCATTCATGTTCAAGGACGGCATAAACACCTCCTATGTTTCAAGTTACCATTTATGTATCTCATTAGTTTAAACGAGCGGGCGTAACAGAGTCAGAGGTATTTAAGCAGATTTTGAGAGGTAATTTTTATTACTAAAGCAGTTATACTTACATTAAATGTCTTTGAGAGGGCCTCAATATCTTGTTCGAATTTCATTTGCTTCTTCAGCAATTCAAGAGGGATCAAAAGCTCTGCAGAAAATTCATCGGACTCTTTGTCACACAGATCGATGCCTTCTTTTTCCAGTTCTTCTTCAGGGGAGTGATTTAAGAAGTAATGGCCCAATTCGTGCCCCACAGAAAAGCGTTGTCGATGAATATGATGGCTTTTATTTAAACCTATTAGTTTATGTTCGGGAATCATTATAGCTGACCGACTTTCGTCTATTCTTTCGAGATAATCTACCTCGAATCCAAAACTCTTAGCGATGTCAAACACTGGAATAGGTGGACAAAAGCTCTTTTTTGTTGACCCATAGTACTGTTTCAGGATTTTCCTTGCTTCTTCTCTTGCGTAGCCTATCCTCTTTTTTAATCGCTCATCATCCATTTAGAGTTACTCTGATTCTTGTTTTAATCTTTCAAAAAACTTTGTTATTTCTTTGTCAATTTCCTTTTTCCTTTCTGGAGTCAGTTTTCGCAAAGCTTTTTTTAAAAAGAGTTCTTCTCTAGATTTCAATAGGGAATAACTACGTTCTGTTTGACCAACCTTTCTATCAATTCTGCCGAACGAAGAACTTAGATTTTTACTGAAATTTGATAACAATATCGATTTCTTTATGAGGCTCGCAACTGTTTTTAGGTTTATTTTTAGATAGTCTATTATCTTTGACATTTGTTTAATGGGAACTTCAAGCGGTGAAATGAAATTTAGCTCAAGATTTGTTATATTTAAACTCTCACATTTCAGAATTCTGCCAAACTCCTCTCTAGTGAGGTTTGAGTTTTCCCTCAGGAGCTGCACATATTCGCCGAAGTGCATTATCGAATCCATATTTGATAGCCTCTCTGCTATCTCTCTTTTTCGTTTTAACGCGATAGATAATTTCTGTAACATTTCTTCGGATTCCATGTCGGTAAGGGCGAATTCCGGTTCTTCAGACATAATATGGTCTATCACAGCTTTTTCCGGAAATAACTCTCCTGACCTCCCCAAAAACTCGAGGTAGCTTCGCAAATCTTCTGGGTCTATTTTGTCGGTGGACATTGCATTATCCCTCGATCATTTTCTTGAGCCTGTCAATACATCGTTTATAGTAAATTCTAACATGGTCGCTGTTCATCCCGCAAATCTTTCCCGTTTCCTTATCTGACATACCTGATGAACGACACTTGACTATGATCCGGTCTCTTTCCCCTAGGTTTTCAATCGCAGCAAGAAGCTTAGCTTTTCGGGGATCTTCCCTTTCTCCAATGGATCCGTACTCAGTTACTAGTCGTTTCTCGACTTCAACCTTTCCTGAAGAATTTGTATTATCTTGAGCCGAGGTTGATTCATCATAGGGAACCAGCTGAAACCGTTCTTTTATCCTTTGATCCTTCCTATTGTAATCGACGATCTTGTTGTGTAAGATTCGAAAGACCCAGGATGAAAAGTCCTTCTCCGAATTCTCGAATTGAAACGTGTCTATCTTTTGAAAGACCTTCATTAACGTGTCTGAGACAACCGAGACTGTTATCTCTTTATCATTATTGAGGTGCTTTAAGGCATAAGAATATAAACGATCCTGATATTTTCTGACAAGGCTCCTCAGTGAGGTTTTTGAACCTTCTTTTAACCCATCTACAATTTCTGCGTCAGAAAGAGACATGTCTGCTGCACCATCACCCATTAAAGTCAAACGATTAAACGTAACAGTTCCAGTTTCTAGAATTTTTCTCGTGTTCGGAGAACCGGAATTCGCGAAGCTAGCAGGCATCGCCATTTCCTGATATTCTTGCATCAAGAGACACCCACAGGCGGGTACACAAGTTATCCCGACACTTGCAAAGCCCGCTAGTAGCCCATCTCCTTTAGCTCAGCCAAAAGCTCTTTAATTCTTTCGTTATTGTAGGTAGGTCTCGTAGTCTTGAGCTTCTCCAGTATTTCCTTTGCTTCGTTATACTTGAAGTCATTGTAGTATGCGATGGCGATATTGAAGTTTAGCCGGCAAATCTCTTCATGATCCTCCTTAATTCCTGATTTCAACAGGTAGTTCATCGCTTCACGGTAGTAAGCTCGCGCTTCTGACCATCTTTTGTCATCAAACGCCTTTGACGCCTTCCTACATATTGCTTCTTCGCCTTGCCACATTGATGCTGCTTTGGCGTCTTTGATCATTGCTTTGATCTTCTGAGGCTGATACTCCGGAAATTCCGACCTCAGCTGAGACAGCGCCTTTCGCCATCGTGAGTATTTCCCCTCATTGAGGTAGGTCAAGGCACGATTGTACATTAACCTAGGAATCTTCAAATCGTCAACGCCTAGGGCGACTCCGACGGCTTCATAGCTTTCTATGGCACCGGACCAGTGAACTCTTGCCAGTGCGTAGTTCTCCTTGTCAAATTCCTTGGAGGCAAGCTCGTCAAGCTTACTTGCGAAATCCTTTCTGATCCAAGCAGGAAACTTACGGCGAAGCTCGTTTGATCGTGTAAGAATAAGGGCGTAGTCCATCACTTCCTCAGCCTGCCTGTAATCTCCCTCCAGCCAATATGTAAGAGCCCAATCTGATACCACAGGGGCGATGTAATAGTTAAAGGTGAACTCGTCAGCCTTTTCCATGGGCACCAACGTATCCATAGCCATTGAAAATATCCAACTGTCCCAAATGTCCCAAGTTTGCTTAGATAGCTCCCTTGCCTTCTTGTAGTCTTCTTGAGCCATCATTAACTCAACTGAATCAGATAATTCCCAGGCGAACAAGCACAAGTGGTATCTTTTAGAAGATACAACACGACGTTTCAATCTGTCGTTGCCAGTTCTTGCTGCCTCTACCTCAACCTTGTCCAAGATTTCCAGACATTTCGGATAGTTCCCTTGGCATGAATAAAGATGCGCCAGATATAATTTCGCCTGCAAGTCTTTGGGCTTTTTTATCAGATACTCCTTAAGAACGCCTATCGCTTCTACATACTCTGCTATTCCCTCCAAAGCCCGTGCCTTCCTAAGTAATTGGCTTTGATGGTACAGGTAATACTTGTACCCTCCATAAGTTATCCCACATATAATGAGAACTGAGAGAATCAGGAAAAGCGATTTCCTTCTTGCGCTATAATTCCTAAATCTAAAGACCACGGTTTCCCTCTTAAATCTAGACTTATGACGGAATGAATCGTCGGTCTCACTCTAAAAAAAATTGATGGGTTATAATCCTCGGCGCCGCTTTGTCAAGCCGACAATTTAAAGTTATCCGAATTCCTCTTAAAAGTCAATACCTTTCACAGGATTTCATGTCCTCCGTCTTCTGCGGTAAAGTCTTGCTCGATTCTATTATTCCAGTTGTTGGTTTTTTATGAGCATCAGCTTCTGATCCTCCGAGGACACAAGTTCCCCGGTGCTAATTAGCAGCGGCATTTCCCAATGCCGATGCATCAAAGATGTGTTTACAGGGTACTTGCTTTGGCGCAAATTAACTTGACCTTTTAATAGCAGGTCTGTATTTTCTGGTATGTTTTTTCGGCAAATTGAGATTGCTTTTGTGAACGCCGTTTATTTTTTGTAACCTGTGAGCACCTTTAAAAAAATGAGAGGTTGAGTATATGAAAAATCAACTGTTTATATCAACGATCTGCTTGTGTATTTATGTTTTTGTAACCGGCTCGCAACCGGAGGCCTGCACCAGCCTGTTAGTGACCAAAGGAGTCTCGGAGGACGGTTCAGTAATGATCACCTATACCTGTGATGCGGAGTTCCATCCTCATCTTGAGTATACACCTCCAGCCGATTACCAGCCGGGGGATTCGCTTGAGATAACCGATTGGCACGGGAACGTGCGAGGCAAGATAAAGCGGGTTCCGCACACCTTTGCTGTCGTCGGCATGATGAACCAACACCAACTGGTCATCAGCGAGACAACCTTCGATGGTCGCGAGGAACTGCGCAATCCTGATGGTCTGTTACACTACTGGGACATGATGGACCTGGCACTGAAGCGGGCCAAGACCGCTCGGGAGGCGATTGCGGTTATGACCGATCTGGTCGCCGAATATGGCTACCGATCCACCGGTGAATCGTTCTCCATCGCTGATACAAAAGAATCCTGGATACTGGAGATGATCGGGCCCGGGCCAGGCGGGCAGGGAGCCGTATGGGTAGCACTCAAAATTCCGGACGGATACATATCCTGTCATGCCAACAAAGCCCGAATCGGCGAGTTCCCGACCGATGATGAGGAAAACTGTCGGTATTCTGATAACGTCATCTCCTTCGCTGTGGAAAAGGGGTATTACGATCCAACATCGGGCGAACCGTTCCGATTCTGTAATGCTTACTGTCCGTCCACACCGAAAAACCAGCGTTACGCTGATACGCGTGTCTGGAGCATCTTCCGCCGGGCCGCACCTTCAAAAAATCTCTCGCCTGATTATCACCGAGCAGTAGAGGGAGCCGAACCCTACCCGTTATGGATCAAACCCGACAAAAAGCTGTCTTTGGCTGACGTGTTCGCCCTGATGCGAGATCACTATGAAGGAACCGATTATGACATGACCAAAGGAATCGACTCCGGTCCTTATGGCACCCCCAACCGCTGGCGGCCCATGAATTGGATGGTCGACAGCGTCGAATATACATGGGAACGTCCCATTTCAACCCAGCAGACCGCCTTTTCGTTTGTTTCCCAGTCACGCTCATGGCTTCCGGACCCTATGGGCGGTGTCTTTTGGTATGGCGTAGATGATACCTACACCACCTGCTATATACCGTTATATTGCGGCATCGATACCGTTCCGAGATCCTTCACGGTCGGGAGCTCGCAAAAATTTTCATGGGACTCAGCCTGGTGGGTGTTTAATTTCGTGGCAAATTTTGCTAACCTGAAATATTCTTATATGCTGCCGGAGATTCAGGCGGTACAGAGCGATATCGAAGGAACTTTTCTGGCTCTCCAACCGGCGGTGGAAAAGACAGCGGTCGAGCTTTCCAAATCCGATCCGAAACTTATGACTCGTTACCTGACCGATTACTCGGTTACGCAAGGTGAAATGGTGGTAACGAAATGGCGGGAACTGGGCGAACATCTGATAACGAAATACAACGACGGGTATGTCAAGGACGAAGAAGGCCGCCCCCAGGAAAAAGGATATCCTGAAACCTGGCTCAGAGAGGTTGTGAAATCCCGACCTGACCAGTTTCGCCTGCCAGAGAAAAAAGAGGAAATCCCGGAATCGAAGCTGATAGATTGAAAACAAGAATTCACTGTTGTGTCAGGTCACACGCCTGAAGGCGCAAGACTTGACAGAACAGAGACTGTCAGGTCATACGCTCAAAAGGCGCAAGACCTGACAGAACGATGAACGAAGATTTTCTTATTCGATTTGCCGAAGACTCAAGACCTTCGCATTGAAGGTTGTGTCAGATCCCAAATCCTGTCATGCTAATGCCAAAAGGCAACAAAACAACACCTGTTGGGCAGCATTCGCCTACAGCTGGAAAAGCTTGCAACTTTTCTGAAATTGGAGGCTAAGGGTATGCTGGCTCCAATAGTTGATTTTTCGCAAAAGCTACAAGACAACAATCCACCCAAGACGACTTCAAATTCTGCTAAAGGCAGTTTTTGGGTAAGTGTCTCGCAACCATCTCAAGAGACAACTATTAACGAGTGCTTTTTGGAAAAGCAAAGTTTTAGGCCTTCCCTTGCTTTTCCATTATTCACAAGGATTGCAGGGCTCAGGTCCACCTTTATACAAATAATTAATAAGATAGAGCAAATCCCCAAGGTCTACTAAAATGTCGCAATTCACATCACCCACAATCCACAAAGGCAATGGTTCCGGTCCACCTTTGTAAAGGTAGTTTATGAGGTAGAGTACGTCACCCAAATCGATCACGTCGTCATCATTAACGTCGCCGATAGGATATCCAGGCCCCAACACGATGATCTGTCCGTCCTCTGTCGTGACCTCGATGGGATCGGAGAACGGAATGGGGTCACGGAGGATGCACTGGCCAAAAGCCACCGGGGTCTCACCCACCCGTTTGCCTGTAAGCATGATCCGGGCAAGCTGTCCGGGACCGCTCACAAAGGTGCCTTCACCAAAAATGGATGCGCCGAAATAAAGTGAATCCGGGAAGAAATCGTCGTAGTTCCATTCAAACCAGACCTGATGAAACAGGCTGATGGAATCAAACATGGTTCCTCGAGTCACTGACTCCGGGTAGACCTTCGAGGTATCAATATACATCACACACATATAACTGTGGATCGAATCCACCAGGGAATCCACCCGGATATCCACCCAGAACATAGTGTCCACGCATTGTACGGTCAACGGGGGATCCACAAAAACCAACTGCGCATTTGCATCCAGTGGGAGTGCTCCCAACAACAGGCACAATACTGAAATCAGAATTATGTATCGATTCATCTATCCTCCATTCGGGAAACTGGGGCCCCGGCCTCCATGCCGAGGCCCCGGTTTCAGGCAAGATGACATTCCCTTGATGTGAATTTGTTACTTCAGCAGAATCATCTTACGCATGTTGGTAAAGTTTCCAGCAGTAATCTTGTAGAAGTAGATGCCGCTGGAGATATCTTTAGCGTTCCAGACCACCTGTTGATGTCCTACCTCAACCAAGCCGTCAACCAGTGTTGCCACTTTCTGACCCCTCACGTTGTAAACCACCAGCTTCACGTAGGTAGCTTGGGGAAGGTCATACTTGATGATCGTCGTCGGGTTGAATGGGTTCGGATGGTTGTGATGAAGTGCGAACTCGGTTGGAATCGCCTCACCCTGGTTTTCCACTTCCACATCCGTAGGACTCAGCGGAATCTCGTTGCCTTCGCCGTCATAGAGAATCGCTTCCTCCAGCCGGACTACAGACGCCATCTCGGAAGCCTCATAGCTGAAATCAAGGTAGGCAACTGCACCGGAGCCAATCAGGTAACCGTCAGGTCCCAACGCGGCCATATCTACATCCACCAACCCATTACCGGTGATGGGAGTGCCGAAGAATTCGGCAAATCCTTCACTGATACCCACTTCACCCCGCCGGACTTCCATCAGCGACAGAGCATTGGTGTTGTAGCTGATTCGGCTATGGAACAGGTGGGTGGCATCGCCCGGATTGGTCAGCATCAACGCAAATGTGATGCCATCAGGATGATTGCTCTCCACTTGCTTGAGCCAAACCGCGGCAATCTCATCGACATTCTTGTTCAACTGTCGCGGCGGATTTGTGCCCGGCAGCAGAGGCCAGTTGTCGCAGTCACCCGAGGGTCCCACGATGTTGTAATTAAAGGAGAGGGGCAACAGGTCCTTGTAGTTGATCACATTGTCCGGCATGGGAATGCCGCGTCCGATCCCGTGTTCCTGTGTTTCGGGACCGTAGTCAACCTCCGGGTCGGCGGTGGCAGGACTGCCGTACACTACGCTCAAGCGGTGCACATCACCCACGGAACCAAGCACCTGTCCGTCATAAGCATAAAGATTGCCCCCGATATCCGTCACATCGCCCAACCAGTAGGAGGTGGCACGATCTGCGCCCGTTCCCAGCATCATGTTCGCATCTGACCAGTTTCCAGCCGCATCTTGCGTGAACCCGGCATACCAGTAAATGTCGCGGTTGTCGCGGGTGGTGTTTGCAAAAAAGGTTCCCGAACCATTGCAGTCTTCCCCATCATCGTTGAACCAGGTTAGCTGATCGCAAGGATAGGTATCGGTGCCTTCATAAAGCACATACCAATTGGGATCGTTGTAGCCAGTTGGCACTGGATCCGAAGCCGCATACACTGGATAATTCCCAGCCCTGTAAGGGCTGCGCAGAATCTTCAGCTTCACCGCATTTGTCGCATCGAAGTCATAATTCCACTCCAAGCAGATGTGATTGTGCGCCGGCATGGCATCCAGGCAGGTCATGTAGTTGTCGGTCTCGGTATCAATGCAGAAGGTGAAAGCATCACAATTGGAGTCGAAGTTGCAGCAGTTGTCCCACACTGTTAGCTCTACATAATAGATGCCATCGCCATGGGCGGTGTGTGTGGCTGCCCAAATCGCATCCCGCTCTGTCTGGTTTGTGGGGTAACAAATGTTGTAATCCCCAGAAATAGGTGTGGTGAAGAAATCATTGGTGAAAACCAGATCGCCCGAACCACAACCCGAGGCCTTGTAAATCTGGATGGTGGCTCGTAAAAGCTCGCACTGCCACTCTTGGGCGCCCTTGTAGAAATTAAGGGTCCAACAAGTCCAATCCGGGTCATCCGGTGCACTATAGCAAGGGGTGATGTTACCAGGATGATCCTTAGTCGGCGCTGTGTTGTCCACGTTAATGATCGCCAATCCCGGCGATACGTCTACCAGAATGCCATCTCCATCCCGAACCTCGTCGGCGGTGCAGGTAAGCGTCTGCGCGGTGTTTTCACAAGTGCCATCGTGGTTGAAGCAGATCTCGCCTATCTTCACGTTGGCGCCGGTAAAGTTTGGATCGTCAAAACTGCCGTCGATGTGCAGCACATCCCCGAACATCGTGGTCTCCCAGAAGAATAGGTCCGAGTGAGTGCCAGAACTGGAAACCAGATCAATGCAAGTTGGCAACGGATATTTAAAGTGGAAAAAGCGAACGTCGGTGCCCGTCAGTTTGAAATCTAAGCAGAAGTCATCACAGGGATCGTTGCAGCCAGCGTAGATTTCTGCATCAAATCCGGCATCACCACCCAGCCAGGGGCAGTAGTCCGCGTTCTCGCTCACCTTGTCGCCCAATGTGCCTGAAAGCTCAGCCACTGCGTTCACCATGGTAGAGACATCGTAACACTCATCCAGCTGGGCTTCTTCTGATCCGATCAGATCCTCAGGACCATCCACCGAACCCCACCAGTTGTACTCAGCGTCAACAATACTTTTGGCACCTTCGTTCAGTAATCCATAGTGAGTGTTTCCGGATATGCTGTTGTAATGGACTGAGATCTGGCTGGCATCAGCGCTAGAGCTTATTCTTATGCCGCGGGCTGCTCCGGAGATTGTCATCCCGGTTATGGTTGCAGTTGAGGTTGGACCTAGGATGTTGATTCCAGCGCTCCAAACACTGGGAGGGGGAGTGTTCAGGTCCTGGATTGTTCCTCCGCTGATAAGCAGGTTTTGTGCTTGGTTATTGTTGAACCCAAGCGCTACAACCAAGGGAGTATTGAGGTCCCTGATATCGGTATCGATGAATTCGGCATCTGTTGTGTATTCATTATAAATCCCACATGTAAAGTCCCCAGCAGAAGTAAGACCACTAATATGGGTATGGATGAATTTGTTGCCCACATGTTCGCCGCCCGATAATGCAAGATGCTGAATACCATATACCGACCCAGGACTATTCAAATTTGAAATGGTGGTTGTGGTAAAGGTATTGTTATTAGATGGAGGATTCGGATCCTGCGCCCACAAGTTAACTCCATAAACACACCCTGTACCTGTCAGACCGCTTATGACTGTATTCGTGAAGGTGTTATGGTCGCACTCGCTGTAAAGGAAAATCCCGCCGGCGTCCGTGTCAGCCACAAGATTACTGATACCGACATCAATGAATGTGTTGTGGTGAGACTGGTACGCCAGGCAAATCCCAAAGGCCGCTGCACCAGAAAAGGTCCCGCCCGCGGTCTCGGTCAAATCCGAGATCCTGACGTCTGAGAAGGTGCTCGTGTTGACGTAGTTAGTGCGTATTCCCTGAGCACGGTCATCACCCGTTATGTTCTTTATGGTGATGTCCGAGATAGTACAGCCGCTTATCGGGTTTCCTTCTGTTCCTGTCATGAGGATTCCCGCAAGATACACACCGACCGCGTTCTGGAGCGTGAAGCCGGTGAGGGTCACGTTATCCGCAGTTATGCTAACTACGTCGTTATCGGTACCGCCTGCGTCAATGATCGTGCTTGCCGCTCCACCACTTGATTGGACAGTCAGATTGGCCTTGTTTATGGTTAGTACCTCGTAGTATGTCCCTGGTTCTACCTCTACCGTGCTGCCGGTAACCATGTCTATGCCTTCCTCGATATAGGCCTTTGTGCCGGTTTGCGGGCTGCTGTCGTCAACGTGCAGGTAGGAAAGATCAGCTTGGAAGCCAGGGTCGGCGCTTTGATCAGGGTTATGCAGCCAGGGTGTATAGTCAACGCTGCCATAGAGGGCATCGCCTGTACCTTTGGCCATAAAGCCGGCACCAGAAGACATGGGCGTCCCCTCGCTGATCGTGACAGCTTCGTCACCTCGATAAGTATCCCGGCTGTTCATCATCTCAGAGACTTCACCGCGACTTGGGTTGGCTAGACTGAGTTCCTCCTTAGTTGGACTCAATACCAACTTGGCGGTACTGGGCCCGGAAGCATCACCCCACCAGTTGCCGCTGGCATCAACTGTGCCTGTATGGTGGTTCATTAATCCATAATCGGTGTTTCCCGCTATGCTGTTGTAATGGACTGAGACCTGGCTCAGATCAGCAACACTGCCACTTATTGTTATGCCCACATTTGTTTGGGAAATTGCCATCTCCTCTATGCTCGCAGTTGAAGCTGAACCCAATACGTTGATTCCAACGCCTTTATACCAGACGACACCAGAGAGATCCTGGATTTCTCCTCTCGTAATAACAGTGTTTTCTGCGACATTGTTATTAAACCCAATCGCTACCTCACCGGAGGAGATAAGACTGTCAATATCGGTTTCACGGAGTTCGGTATCTTTTACGTATTCATTGTAAATGCCACATACGAAAGCATCTCCAAGAGGACCAGTAGAAGCAAGGTTGCTGATAGTGGTACCTGTGAATTTGTTACCTATGTGTTCATAACCCACCCCTGAAAGTGAACGATTCTGAATACCATATACCGAACTGGCGCCACTTAAGTTTGAAATAGTGGTAGTAGTAAAGGTGTTGCTATCGGATGAAGGCTGCGAATCCCTTTCCCAAATGGTGATTCCGCAAGGACACCCACTCGTAGACGTCAAATCGCTTATCCCCGTAGAGGTGAAACTATTGCCGTCGCAATTGTTGTTAAGTAAAACGCCCTGAGCATCTGCCTCACTGGTGAAGTCGCTGATTGCAGTAACGGTGAAGGTGTTGTTATCTGAGGTGTTCATCCCAATACCATAAGCGCCTCCGCCTCCGCCTCCTCCGTGGGTCAGATTGGAGATGGCCAGGTTTGAGAAGGTGCTTGCATTGACCTGAACGGCTGATACCGCATAAACATCGCCGGTAGTTGTTAAATCCTTAATAACGATATCAGAGATATTACATCCGCTTATAGGTCCAGCCATATCGATCCCTCGAACATTGAAACCACTGGCATTTTGAAGTGTGAAGCCACTAAAAGTCACGCTATCTGCATTTATGTTAACTACAGTAGCGGCGGCGCCACCGGCGTCAATGATCGGGTTAGCTTTACCACCAGTTGATTGGACAGTGAGATTGGCTTTGTTTATGGTTAGCACCTCATAGTATGTTCCCGGAGCAACATGAACTATGCTTGCAGACACAGCGTCGATCCCATCCTGGATATTATCAAAGGCGTCATAGCCCCATATGTGACCATCGTTACCGCACGTATCGCAGTAGTCATCGTCTACCCAGACTTCGGTCGGTGGTGGCGGAGCGGAGGGTGCCAAGGTAATATCTGGAAACTGTTGAGGGTCTCCAATAAGTAACATGGATGTGCTAGCGGTGTATCCAGCGCCGTTATCAATCTCAACTATCAATAATTCTCCAATTGACCAGCTGGTTGGAAAGTTGCCTGCATTTTCCATATACGCATTAGGAGTTCCAGTCAGTCCCGTTGCTCCTACGATGTCATATAGTAATTCAGTAGGTCTGATACTAACATAAAAGGTAGCCGTAGAACCATCGGCTGGTGTCCCGTCTGGAGCGTCCCAGCAATATCCATAAAATGCATGATCCGTTCCTGCCCACGCGTTTCCGGCAGCCAAAACCAGAATGGCCGCCAACAGGCAAATTGTCCCTTTAATAAGCCCTTTTAAGTTCATTGTCTTTCTCCTTCAATGAAAAAAGTTTACTCCCCAGTTAACACAAATTAAAAACCTAATTCCTTTTCATCACCTCCTTCTGCCCCTTAGATTCGTCAAGAACGTGAGACTGAAATAGGTTTGGTGAATTGACCGGGACTACCTCCTTTCGGTTAGAAGACAAAGAATTATGGGACGGAATTGCAGGAAATTGAGTTGAATTTCTTTTACCGTGAGATAGGAATAGACTTGGGTACTCATAGTGCTGATGGAAACTGAATTTGTTGGGCGACATAGGACAGGTCAAAATTCAAGTTTTCTAAGTGAAACTGCCCTGCCAAAACTGTAGGTAAGTCCCCCCACGCGACCTACCTCATTGTTATTAATATAAGAAACCCCCTAACTAATGTCAAGCTTTTTTTTGCACTTACAGAAAGAAAGTTATACTTTTTACAAGGTGCGTCGATAAGATTTACCAAGTCGTTGAATTACATGGACCTAACCCTCGAAATGGGCGTTATAAGACCTTGTTTATCTACTAAGTGCTTTTTCAATAGTAACAATTTTCTTATTGACTAAGCTCTTGATTTGGTTTATCTTACCATAGAAAAAACTACACGACTTTAGTATGGAGGCAAGTTATGAATGTCGCAGCAGTAATCATGTTAGCCATTGCGATGATCTTGTTAGTTGTAGCTTATCTCCAAGGAGATAATCTTCATATTCTGGGGCTAAAAACGGGAGCGAAAATGTTTGTTCAAATCATCCCGATTTTAGTCGCAGCCTTTATAATCGCCGGAATGGTTCAGGTTTTGATTCCAAGGGAATTTATAATAAAATGGCTGGGACCAGAAGCGGGGTTGAAGGGAATCTTGTTCGGAACGCTGGCTGGAGGATTGACCCCGGGGGGACCAATTATCAACTTTCCCATAGTAGCTTCCATATATAAATCCGGTGCAGGAATTGGAACAGTGGTAGCATACGTGACCGCCTGGTCTTTGGTGTCAGTGGCGCGATTGCCTTATGAGATCAGCTTGATAAGTCCCAAGTTTGCCGCAATCAGGTTGGCTTGCACCTTCTTCTTTCCACCCATCGCTGGATTGATTGCGTGGTTTCTCTTCTCCAAGGTTGCATGATCAAATCCAAGTCTTCTTAGGTTCCGTCTGAGATGTTTTTGTAGTTGCCCAATTTATTGGGCGTTTTGTCTGCTCGATGAATCGAGCAACTACGGAAGGCGAGCAGAACAAAGGACGTCGGGCAGTTCCGCCCACCCATACGGGTACCCGTCTGGGCAAACGGGCTCAGACGAACCCCGGCAGGCGCCCCCGTCTGGGGGGCGCCTGATCTATCTCTAATGAGGAATTCAGGATTGTACTCTGAACAAAACTCCGGGATTGAATCCCGGTGACCTCAAAAATAGGTTCACTCTCATGTCGGGCAGCCCCGCCCGACCTACAGGTCTTTGATTAAACGTACTTTTTTCAGTTGTAAAAAAGCCAGCACCTAACTTAAGTTAGGTGCTGGCTTTACGTTCCAAATTCCGCCGGCGCAAGAAGCGGCAACGGTGCCTCATCTATTTATCATCACACTATCTTTTCTCTGCTTCTCCGGTCATGGGAACGAAACGAACCGGGATGACGTTCATCTTTTTTATTCCCGTCTGGGTTTTGGTCACCACTATCAGTTCCTGGAAAACATCACCCACCGGTATGACCAATCTCCCCCCCACTTTAAGCTGATCCACCAAAGGTTGAGGAATATGATCGGGTGCCGCAGTCACAATCACACCGTCAAAGGGCGCATTCTCTTTCCATCCCTGATAACCATCCGCACATCTAACGGTGATATTTTCATATCCCATCTGCTTCAGCCTCATTTCTGACATCTCAGCCAGAGAACTGATGATCTCAATGGTGTAAACCTCTTTGGCAATCTCCGCTAAGATAGCCGCCTGGTAACCTGAACCTGTGCCGATCTCTAAAACCTTTTCTCCTCCCTTCAAGCCCAGAAGCTCAGTCATTAAGGCGACGATGTAAGGTTGTGAGATGGTCTGACCTTCTCCGATGGGCAAAGGACCGTCGCTGTAAGCTTGATCTCTTAAGCTCTCAGAGACAAAAAGATGACGAGGGACCTTTTGCATGGCATCCAGAACCAACTTATCCCTTACCCCCCTTGCCTCTATCTGGGTCTTTACCATCCTCTCTCTTTTTTCGACATAGACATCTTCTTGAGATTTTTGGTCTTTCATGCGAGCTTCCTTATCTTCAGACTCCTTACAGGAGAAGGGAAAAGAAAAGATAAAAAATATCGGAATCCATAAAAAGTGAGCTTTCAGCATATCTCATCATCTTCTTTTCCGCCAGAGGCACCCGCCCCGCCTTTGGCGGGGGATCTGCTTATGGCAGACTTTGGTCTGAGAACCGAAATAATGATATATGAAAAAAGAGCGATGTCAACGTTTTTTTTTCTTGTTGTTTAACATGGGTAATGTAAATATAGCAACCGTTAAATCAGGAGAAGATGTTTTAAGGATGTAAGTTAAGGGACCAATGTGCGGTGGTGATGCTGATGCGTATGCATTCATACGAATCGCTAGATCATACGTTATGATCAAGCCGCAGGATCCCCGCTTTTGGCGGGGAAAAGACAAAAAGCTTACCCGGTCCCGCCAAGGGCGGGACACTCCAAATTCGCCTCTTCAAGTAATTTTTCAGAGACCACACACAGGTCCTGACATAATCGCTTTCCAAAAGCTCTCAAAAAAAGGATTGACAATGGAAAAAGATATATTATTATACTTATAGAGTGAAAGGCTATAATTTGTGCCTTTCTATTGACCACAACAGGATGGGTTAATTGAGGCTGTTTTTCTTGAATCCATATTTAATAAAGAACATGCATAGAGCATGGCAATCAAAGATCATCTTAATTTTTTAATTTCTCATATAAATGATACCAGAATTTATCTTGATTTCGAAAGCAAAGAACTCCATAAATTAACCGATTAAATTTAAAGGAGGTGCCGCGTGATGATGGTTAAAGTTTCAAATGGGGTGAAGGGATTTATTTTCGCCTTTCTAATTGGTTTTCTATTTTTTGGCTTTTCACCCCTGGCATGGGCGGACACAGATACGACCTGGATTTCGCTGATCCCAGGGATGGAGGAAGCTCCACAGGTGAATCTTTTGGAATCGGATTTTGATCGGGTTATATTCGAGATTCAAATTCCGGGGATATGGTCTGAGGAGATCACCACCAAAGGAGGAGAGTTCGCTTTGCTCTCCATTCCGGATGAGGGGGTGAGCACTATAATCGGCGAGTCCAATTTGCCGGTGATAATCAAAATGGTGCAGATTCCTTTCGGGGCAGAAGTGAGCCTAAACCTGGAAAGCTTCCAGGTCATGGAGAAAAGCTTAGAGGAATTGGGGATCAACCAGAGAATAGTGCCGGTCCAGCCTCCCGTTCCCAAGATAGAGGGTGCCTGGGAAGAGGCGGAGTTTGTGATCGATGAGGATTATTATCAGCAAAATGCGTTTTTGCCATCAGAACGGGTAAAGCTGGGAGAGATCGGAATCATCCGGGGACATCGTTTTGTGAGTGTGTCAATTTATCCGGTTAGCTATAATCCGCAGGCGGAAAGGGTAAGATTTTATTCAGACTTAAAGATAAAGTTAACCTTCTCCGGGTCGGACATGACCACCACTGAAAACCAGCTTTACCGATATGCCTCACCTGCGTTTGAACAGCTATGCCAGAAGTTGTTCATAAACTATCAGACCTTTGAGCCCATAATTACAGGCGCTCCTCAGTTGCCCATCGGGTATCTGATTATCACCCACCAGAACTTTTATTCCAGCCTGCCAGATCTGGTGGAGTGGAAGACCAAAAAAGGTTTCCATGTGACCGTAGCTCAGGTCCCCGCCATCGGTTCCACCAAAGAAGCAATTAAGAGTTATATAGAGGACGCTTATGATAACTGGGACATCCCTCCCACTTACGTTTTGTTTGTGGGGGATACGGGAGATATCCCCACCTGGACCGGATCGGAAAGTGGAACTGCCACGGATCTTTACTATGTCAAAATGGATTCCGATGATTTCAGCGATATATTCCGTGGAAGACTACCGGCACAAAGTTCATCGGAAGCAGATGACATGGTGAACAAGATATTGTATTATGAAAATCCCACCTCAAATGATCTTGACTGGATGAGGAATGCCTGTTTCATTGCCTCCTCTGATGCGGGTTTGATGGCAGAGCGCACTCACAGATTCGTGATACAAAACTACCTTGTGCCCAACGGAATGGAGGTAGACAGTATTTGGGAGAGATTGGGCGGGAGCACCTCCGACATAACCGACTGCGTAAATGCCGGGAAAACCATAGTTTGCTACTCCGGACACGGAAGCACCACCGGTTGGGGATGCGTGCCGTTCAATCAGACCAATGTTCGGAATCTGGTTAACGCCGATGAGTATCCCTTCGTCCTCTCCCATGCCTGCTTGACCGGAAAGTTCAGTGTTTATGAATGTTACGGAGAAACCTGGGCTAAAGAGGCTAACAAAGCGGGCATAGCTTTCTGGGGAGCCTCCAGTTATTCCTACTGGGACGAGGATGATGATTTAGAGAAGCGCATGTTCCAGGCGGCATTTGTGGAGACCTGCCACTCCATCGGAGAAATGACCGACAAAGCCCTTTGGTATCTTTACTATAGTGGCACCGGATTGAACCAGTATTATTTAGATGTATACAATGTCATGGGTGATCCATCGGTCGATTTGTGGACTTATGTGGCTGGATCTTTATATGTGGACTTTCCACCGTCTGTCACTCCAGGGACAAATACAGTGAACATCACCGTGCAAAAATCCGGTGGTGCACCAGTATATGGAGCTTTAGTATGTTTATATAAGGAAGGAGAGGTTTTTGAAACCGGCTATACCGATGTGATGGGACAGGTAACCTTATATCCCTCCCCCACCAACTTGGGTTACATCGATGTCACCGTTACCGCCCACAACTTTTTGCCTTTTGTGGACTCAATGGAGGTAGCGTCTATGATCGGAGATGTGACCGGTGATGGTGCGATCAACCTCGCAGATGTGCTCTTTTTGATCAATTATCTGTACAAGGGTGGTCCTGCTCCCGATCCTCCGGAGAAGGGAGACGTTAATTCCGATGATGAGATTGACATTGAGGATGTACTTTATCTGATAAACTATCTGTACCAAGGGGGTCCGCCACCTTGCTCTGGATAGGTGAACCAAGAAACAGTTTCTCAAAAGCCCCGCCTGATGGTGGGGCTTTTTTATTTTTGGGCTAATTCCAAGCATTCGGGATTTCAGAGGTGTTCGGGATTGCATTCCGAACCACCACCAGAATAAAATCGTGGAGGTCTTAAGAATGTCAAGGTGCGATATAGAACCAGAACCTAACTTAAGAGCTTGTCGAAAAACCACAAAAAGGTCCTTTGTGTCATTCTGACCCCGCCTTTGGCGGGGGAAGAATCTAATAAATTCGACACGTTACAAATTTGAGATTCTTCGTCCCGCCGCTGGCGGAACTCAGAATGACATTTCTCAACAGACTCTTAAGTTAGGTTCTGGTAAAGAGACTTTGGGGATTGCATCCCCAACTACCACCGGATAAAATCCTAAAAGCCAGTTCAGATGGAACGGTTCAGCAACCCCGCACTGCGGATAAACTACATAAGTTCAAAGCTTTTGGATTTTTGCCTAACAATAATGGAACTCTTCCCCCTAAATTGGCGTATAAAAAATTGAGTTGAGTGGTTTGATACCTGTTCGTCCTTCAGAGAGAAAAACGTTGGATCGATCAGTTTAAAATCAAAAAGCCAAGAAAATGCCAAATTGGAAATGGGTTTTGGTTTGTGTTTTGATTTCCCTCTTTTTTCCCCTCCTAAGTCATTTCGAAGTATTGGCTCAAGAAACGGATGAGGATACTGTAAAAAGCATTACTGCCATCAGAATAAATAGAGGTGCAAAAATAGATGGAATATTGGATGAGAGATTCTGGCAAAAGGCTTCCCGATCAGGAGATTTCATACAATTCCAGCCCGATGAAGGCAGTCCAGCTTCCGAGTCTACTTTCGTCCGGGTGGCTTATGATGATCAAGCCTTGTATGTCGGGATAGTAATGTACGATTCCGAGCCAGACAAAATCAAAAGCCAGCTGACCAGAAGGGACAGATGGATGGAGACTGATCTGGTTAATGTGATCATAGACAGTCACCACGATCATCAAACCGCCTATGCGTTCACTGTTTATGTGTCCGGGACTCAAAAAGATGCTTACTATTTTGACGATAACGATTGTGATGACAACTGGGATGCGGTATGGGAATCAGCCACTAAGATAAACAATTATGGCTGGACAGCAGAGCTGAAGATACCTTTTCATTGTCTCCGTTTTTCCTGCGAGGAGAACCCTGTCTGGGGATTTTATTGTAGTCGACGCATCAGTCGGAAGCATGAACTGGACAGGTGGATATATATTCCGGAGAGCGCAGGGGGCTTTGTTTCTCATTTCGGTCATCTCAAGGGTTTGAAAAATCTCACCCCGCCTAAAAGATTGGAGATTCTGCCTTATGCGGTTTCCTATGAACAGACAGAAGCAAAAAGTCTGGGTAATCCGGATGGCAGGGATTTCTTTGGTAATTTCGGCTTTGATCTCAAATATGGGATCACCTCTAATATCACCTTGAATGCTACGGTCAACCCGGATTTTGGGCAGGTAGAGGCAGATGAGACCATCCTAAATCTATCTACTTTCGAGACCCAGTATCCGGAGAAACGCCCTTTTTTCTTAGAAGGATCCCAAATCTTCGAGACCCCCTTTGAACTTTTTTATTCCCGTCGGATAGGAAAAAACCCTTCTCAGTGGCCTGAAGATGTGGATTACTACGTAGACAGGCCCGCCGCCACCACAATTCTAGCCGCCGCCAAAATTACCGGGAAGACAAAAGGCGGAACTTCCATCGGGATTCTGGAGGCGGTAACCCAGAAGGAAAAAGCGGAATTCATGCACGATGATGGTTATCGCACCAAGGAAGTGATAGAGCCGCAAGCCAACTATCTGGCGGCTCGACTTATGCAGGACGTCCTGAAGAACTCAGTTGTCGGGATCATGGCAACTGCAGTTAACCAGGAGGGACGTTACCCGGCTTACACCGGTTGCACGGACTGGACTCTGCGCTTTCACAACGGGGATTATGAATGGGCAGGACAGGTAATGGGTTCCAAAACGGGACTGGACCAAGATGGTTGGGGTGCAGCGATGGGCTTTGAAAAACAGGGAGGAGAGCATATCCGTGGATCGATCAGCGCGGAATACCTGGACAGAGGAATAGATTTGAACCACATGGGATTCTTGTCACGCAACGACTACAAAGAAGCCTGGGCCTGGGTGCAATACAGAACCACCAAACCGTGGTGGATTATAAGAAAAACCTGGAATAACCTCAACATCGGTATGGCTGAAAACTTGTCCGGGGTTAAGCTGACCCGGGGGGGAAATTTCAACAACTCCATTGAGCTGGTAAACTTCTGGAATCTGGGTGGAGGAATCTGGACGGATTTTGACAACGTCTATTCTGACCGGGAGACCCGGGGTGGGCCACCAGCTCCAATCCCAATTGGACAAAACTGGTGGATTGGGATGAACACAGACAGCCGGAAATGGTGGCAGATCGAACCCCACATAGAGGGTGGAGATAACTGGGACGGACGTTACAATTCTTACAGTCTGTGGCTCAACCTCCAACCCAGATCCAACATCGAAATCAGCGGAGGTCCCGGCTACTACCGCAGCGAGGGTGTTTCCAGATGGCTGACTAACCTGGAGGATGAGGATGGTAATCGAACCGATGATATCTTCGGTGAGCAATACATGGAACGGTTCGACATGACCGTCAGAGCAACGTACACTTTCACCAAGAACCTCACCCTGCAGGTTTATGCTCAGCCTTTCTTGGCCGCCGTGGACTATCGAAACTTCAAAAAGCTTGTTCCGCCAGATGACTTCGAGTACGTGGACACGTCTGTCTATGACGAGAATGACGAAGACAACCAGCCAGATTTCAACTGGAAGTCCTTTAACTCCAACGTGGTCTTGCGTTGGGAATATCGACCGGGGAGCACTCTGTTTTTGGTCTGGACTCAGTCTCGGGAAACCGAGGAGAGCATAGGTGATTTCAAATTCAGACGTGACTGGGACAACCTTTTCGACACCGTGCCTGGCAATACTTTCTTAATCAAAGTCAATTACTGGTGGAGCTTATAGAAGTTTGGACAAATTATTTTGGTGGGGCAGGCATTCTTGCCTGCCAGAATCCTACATTCAAAACCTCCATTTTTATAGCTTGACAAATCAGGGTGGCAAGTTATAATTCTATTGCGAGTGACTGGTCAAACCGGTTCACACTAAGAGATTCCTATGGGTAAGAAGGTATACCTGCAAACATTTGGATGTCAAATGAACGTGTACGACTCGGAGAGACTTCAAGGTCTACTTCGATCTTTCGGTCATGGAATAACAAGAAATGCAAAAGACGCTGACATTATCGTGCTGAACACCTGTTCGGTCAGGGAGAAGGCGGAAAGGCGGGCTTTAGGAAGGCTTTCCGATCTTTATAGATATAAGCAGAAAAATCCGCACGTTATGCTGGTGGTGACTGGTTGTATGGCTCAGAGAATGGGGAAGGAATTGCTTGAAGTAATGCCTTACCTGGATCTGGTTTTAGGTCCGGATCAGATCTTTCAGCTTCCCACCTATTTGCAAAATAACAAAGAATGCCCCCAGGTTGCCGTCTGCTCTTCTCGCGAGGATTTTGATTCTCAGAAGATATGGCAACAAGAGATACTTCCGGAACGAAAAACTCCCTTTACCTCCTTTGTGGCTATCTCTCGCGGGTGTGATAACTTCTGCTCCTATTGTGTGGTTCCTTATGTCAGAGGACCGGAAAGACACCGACCCACACACCAGATAATAAGGGAAATTCAGCTTCTTGCTGAATCCGGTTGCAAAGAGGTGACCTTGATCGGGCAGAACGTCAACTCATACAAATTTAAGGGCAAAGATTTCGCCGATCTTCTGCAGATGGCAAGTGACCAGACAAACATTGACTGGATTCGCTTCATGACCTCTTATCCAAAGGACTTATCCGAAAAACTGATCGACAAGATTGCTACACTCCCCAAAGTTTGCGAGCATATCCATCTCCCTTTACAGTCAGGATCTGATCGGGTTCTTAAGGAGATGAATAGAGGTTACACTTCACAGGATTACTTGAAGTTGGTTGAGCGGATCAAAGAGAGGATAGAGGATGTGAGCCTCTCCACGGATATAATCGTTGGCTTTCCCACCGAAACCAAACAGGATTTTGAAAAGACTTTGGACATGGTGAGAAAAGTGGAGTTCGATTCGGCCTTCATGTTTCGATATTCGGAAAGAGAGGGAACCAAAGCCGCATCTTTTGTTGACGACGTGCCAGAGGAGGAAAAGCTTGGGCGACTGCACATTTTGATCAAGCTTCAAAAGGAAATCTCCAAAAAGAAAAACTTAAGGCTTTTGGGCAAAACTTTTCAGGTTCTGGTGGACGGAAAAAGCAGAAAAGATAAAGACAAATGGAAAGGGAAGACCAAATCCAACAAGACCGTGATTGTCGAAGGGAATGGGAGTGAAGATGTCTTGGGAAAGATTGTTTTCGTGAAAATAAATGAAGCAGATAGTTTCACTCTTTTCGGGACCTTACAGGAACAAGTTTTGATGAAAAAATCCGTGAATCGCAATTATGATTTTTAAAAAAGAGAAGGTCTAATGCAAAAGATATTTGAAATTGTAGTTAAGCAATTAACCGAGTTTTTCAGAATAGAGCATGTTGCTATCTTTAAGTTCGATCCTTCCGGACTTGAGTTGATCCTTGCATATTCCTCAGGTTTTCCTGAAGAATCGATTCAAAGCTTTCAAAGCTTAAGGAAGCTGATGGCAGAGCAAGGGATTTTCAAACGCCTGGTTGATACCCGTATCCCTCAAATTGTAAATGATATTCCAGAGACGGAAAAGGGCCTATTTCCCTTAGCGGAGAACCAGGGTTTAAAATCGATGATCGCCGTCCCGGTTTTTTCTGGCGAAAAGCTGTGGGGTATCCTGACCGCATTCAGCCAGGAGAAATTTAAATTCAAAGAGGAAGATGCAAAAATTATAAGCCTTTTCGGTGGACAGATTGGACAGCTTTTGGATTTCTTCTCCCATTATCTCCGTGATAACTTGGATGAGTTTCTGGTGCAAATTTTGGGAAGTATCGAGCTATTGAATTTCCGGTATAGAGATAGAAAAAACGTTCCCACCTCAGAAATTTTAGATGCTCAAAATCGTTTAAAGAACCGAGTTCTATCATATGTGGGTGGATTGGATCGAAAATCCCCAGAGCGGATAACCAGCGAAGAGAAGACAAAAAATGAAGAGATAAAACTCCCGCCGGGAAACGAATTAAGCATCGAAGAGGTGATCACCATCCAGGGTGAAAAGGAGGAACCGCCAAAAGCGAAAAGGGTCTTAGTCATAGACGATCAACCTATCGTGACCGATCTTTTAGTCGATGTTCTGGAGAGGATGAATTATAAATCCGAGGTGGCTTCCTGCGGTAAGGATGGGGTGGAGATGTTTGAAAAAAATATGTATGATCTGGTAATAACCGATCTGGGGATGCCGGACATGTCCGGCTGGGAGGTCTCTAATGCGGTCAAGCAAAAGAATCCGCATGTTCCGGTAGTAGTTATAACCGGCTGGGGAATCGATCCTGATCCTGATAAGATGAAGGATTCAGAGGTTGACTTCATCATAAATAAGCCCTTCCAGATCGATCAATTGGAGAAGATCATAAAAAACCTGTTGGAAAAGTAAAACATCTCCTTGCCCCTTGCCCCCTGACCCTGGGGACAAGTGGCAAGGGTCAGGGGAAAAACCATGCTTAAAACCACGGTGGTGGGAAACTATCCCAAGATAACTGAGGATAAAACCTCCGTCAATCTTCGGCGAGCACGGAACAGATTTGATCAGAAAAAGATCACAAAAGAAGAGCTGGAGCAAGCATACCAGGATACCTTAAAAAGGGTGATAAGAGAGCAGGAGGAAGCTGGGGTGGATCTGATCACGGACGGGCAGATTCGCTGGGATGATCTGGTCACACCGTTTGCCAAAAACATTTATGGAATCGAAATCGGCGGACTCTTGAGGTTCTTTGATAACAATGTCTATTACCGTCGTCCCATCATTAAATCGAAGCTATCTTTTGCAAACTTTTCGGTGGAGGAGGAATTCAAGTTCACCCAAGCAAATTCCCCAAAAAAGGTTAAACCGGTCATAGTGGGAGCTTTTACCTTTGCTAAATTATCTTCAGATGAATTCTATCATGATGAGGAAAACCTGGTTTTGGATTTAGCGGAGATTTTGCATAAGGAGGCGGAGAAACTTAATGGAGAAGGCGCAAAGCTAATACAGATTGATGAACCGTCTTTATGCTTCCATCCAGATAGACTCAAACTGGTGGAGGAGTCTTTAAAGATAATTACCAACGGGATAAAAACTAAGTTCGCCCTGTATCTTTATTTTGGTTCCATAAAAAAACTGGTTCCTGATCTTTTCGATCTTTCAGTTGACATGCTGGGCGTGGATGTGGTGAGCAAAAAAGAAAATTTAGATTTACTTTTACAATATGATGGGAAAAAAGAGGTTGGGCTTGGTTGTGTGGATGCGCGAAACACCAAGATGGAAAACCAGTCCGAGCTTTGTGCTCTCTTTGAGAAGATTACCAAGAAAATCCCCCAGGACAGAATTTTTATCAACCCTTCCTGCGGACTGGAATTTCTTCCTCATGCCGAGGCACAGAAAAAGCTGAAAAATATGGCGGAGGCAGTAAAAAAGTTTAACGGATTGAAAACAATCTCTTAAGAAGAAGGAAGTAAAATGGGGCGTATTGTCGGAACACAATCATACGAAAAGATAATACAAGAACTTTACAATGTTGAAGATTGGTTTAAGCAGTTGAATATTAGTTTTGATGGTTCTCGATTCGAAAAGTATAGGAAAAACATAGAGATGCTTAGCCAATATAACAAAGAGGGAAGGATCGAAGAATTTATCAAGTTAACAGACTTCAAGGAAGTTATGTTTTCACTCACGGAGAGTAGTGAATTCTCAACTATTTATCAACAACTTAAAGATGTCGATTCGAAATCTCTTAAAGAACGCTTGAAAATAGTTGTTCAAGGACCTTTGATGATCGACCAGGAGGATCCAACAAAAAGTTCAGGTCAACCAAGGGATTTTTTGTTCGAACTTAACATGATCGCTCATTTGAAAGCATCTGGCTTTCAGCCATTTTTCGATTCATATTCAGATGCACATTGCATGTTTGAGTCGAAACACATTTTGTTAGAATGTAAGAGACCACAAACCCCAAATTCGGTTAATGAGAATTTTATGATTGCCAAAAAGCAACTAACTACCTCATTGGATAGATTAAATATACCGAATTCTAAAGGCATCATTGCTATTTCTATCAGTAAAATCCTAAATAAGGGGAAGATGTTCATTAAGGGCAAAAACGAATCTCACCTGAATTTTAAACTTAATCATGAAATGCAAATATTCTGGGATCATTTTAAACATTTAGAAAGAGAAGTTTTGGATACCAGAATAATTGGTATCTTTGTACTTTTGAACACACCAGCGTTAATAGATGATATCAAACAGATCATAGGGGTGCAGGAAATCCGGGTAGCTTCCATATGTTTACAAAAAAGTGCAGACTTCCATCTCCTTAACAGCATGGTATCTGCTTTGGACCAAAGTGGATCAGGAAAAACGTATTGATAAGGTAGTTCAGTGGTAATCGATGTCCGGAAAAATAGTTTACAACTATCTTGTCAAGCAGGCTACGCCATGCTTGACCTACTATTTAACCTCACCCTAGCCCTCTCCTTAAAAAGGAGAGGGGATCTCCCCTCCTTCTTAAGGAGGGGATTAAGGGGAGGTTCACTATCGGAAAGATTGTAGGTCAACCCCGCCAAAGGCGGGGTTGACATTTACTGTCCTCTATCAGTTGCCCGTTTCTCGCTGTAAACTTAGAGCCACCCCCTTGGTTTTTGATAAAGTCAATTTCTTCAGCTAGGGCAGCTCTAAATTCTGTGATGAGCTTTTCTGTTTCTTTCATCATCTTACTTGTTCTTTCGATTGAATTATAGTTTCTTGCTACTTCAGTTATGAAAATTTTCAGAAATCAGTTGTCAAGCAGGCTACGCCATGCTTGACCTACTGACTTATTTATACAATCAATCCATATACCTACCTGCATTCACGTCTACAACCTCTCCAGAGACATAGTCGTTTTCCAGCAGATAGACAACCGTATGGGCTATCTCCTCGGGTTTGGCAATTCTTCCGAATGGTGTTAGGGATGACAATTTCTTCTTGGTTTCTTCAGATATAAGTTCCGTATCCACCGGTCCAGGCGCAACGGCATTTACCGTAACTTGCGGTGCCAACTCGTTCGCCAATGCAAAGGTCAAGCCAATCACCCCAGCTTTGGATGCGGCATAATGACAACCAATTGCTCCCCCCATTTTCCCTGCTATCGAGGAGATATTCACTATCTTGCCTTTATTGTTTCTTAACTCTGCCGCGGCTGCCTTACAGCAATTGAAAACTCCGGTCAGGTTGACGTTAATAATCTGCTTCCATTCTTCAATATCGATATTCTCTATAGTTGAGTTCGGCCCGGATACGCCCGCGTTGTTCACCAGCACATCTATACTTCCGAAGTCCTTCTTTATCAGGTCCATCATATTCTTTACCTGAAGAAAATCCCTCACATCTGTCTGGATTTTCAGTGTTTTCACACCTATCTCTTTCAATTTCTCTACTGTTTCCTGTGCCTTCTTTTCGTCTTTGCGGAAACAGATAGCGACATTAGCTCCCTTATTTGCCAGCGCAAAAGAGATGGCTCTACCAATCCCTCTATCTCCGCCAGTTACAACTGCATTCTTACCATCAAGTTGCATATTTATCAGCCTTTCCAGCTTTCATTTTCCATGGCTATAAAAGCTTTTAGCTCCTGTGGATTCATTACTGCTAATTTCACTTCAACTTTTGCACCCAGCTTCTCTACTGGCTCTCGCACACTATTTACCAGCAAATCCTTTATAGGGATGCCAGGGAAAGGAACTGCCAGAGTGACCGTGACCTTATTACCCTCAATAGTTATATCTTTAACCATTCCCAGGTCAACCAAAGTGCGGTCAATGGCAGGATGCTTTATCTGTGCCATTGCTTTGCGAACGTTTTCTTCTGATATATTTTCCGCCATTATTCCCTACTCCTTTCTTTTTAATGAAACACTTTTTATTTTTTAGTCTTCTCCAAAAGAGTTGCTAACACATACTAAGGGGAGCATATAATTGTTTACATCCCCCCTTTAGAAAAGGGGGGAAGGGGGGATTCGTATGAATGTGCGTATGCACTCATACGAGCTTTGGCTGTTCTTTAGCTCACCTCCTTTGTCCTCCTCTCCATTTTCCATAGGAGCCTGTCGAAAAATGTCATTCTGAGGCGTTAGCCGAAGAATCTCAAATCTGCAACATATTGAGTTTATTAGATTCTTCCCCCGCCTTTGGCGGGGTCAGAATGACAGAAGGGACATTTCATGGTTTTTCGACAGACTCACAGGTCAGGTGACTCAAATGAGATCCAAATTCAGACCACCAAAGTGGAAAAGAACCTTACTTTTAATTGATATAATCGCTGTTCACGATTTCTATTTCTTAATCATTTTCAGATATTCCTCAGCGTATTTGCCGTTTATGGCACCTTCAAACATTTCCCCCCTCTTTATCTTTTCAAGTGCCAGGTGCGCGCTGGCAGCCATACCAGCAGAGGCTCCTTCGGAGACAGCCGTGATAAGATGACGTTTACAGCCGGTGATTTCACCGCAAGCGAACACTCCGGCTTTGTTCGTCATCATCTGGTTGTTGATCTTTATGTGACTTCCCATAGAATCAATTCCTGCACTTCGTGTAAGTTCAGTATTTGGCTCCGTTCCCACACAGACGACTATCCAATCAACCGGGATTTTCTTCTCCTCACCAGTTTTGTTATTCACAAGGACAGCTTCGGTGACAGTCCTGTCTCCTTTTATTTCTTTTAGCTGAGTATTGTACCAAATCTTAACCCCCTCTTTCTGTAGTCTTTTGACCATAAGAGGGTAGGCACGTAAAGATTTTCGTTGATGAATCAGGGTGACTTCATCAGTTTCGCTTTGGGCCAAAAGTGCGCTCTTGGCTGCACCATTCCCCCCGCCTATCACTATAACTTTTTTGCCTGTGAATCTCTTGTAATCTCTTTTGGCATAATAGGACACACCTTTCCCCACAAATTTTCCCTCTCCTGTTACACCAAGCTTTTGCATGGTGCTGCCGGTAGCTAAGATGACAGCCTTTGCTCTGTATTGGTTTGCTTCCGTAACAACAATTCTCTTTTCGGCATCAAGCTTTGAGACCTTTTCCTGTCTGATCTCTGCTGCCACACCTTTTGGTGGTGGAGAGGTTACCTGTTTTTTAAAGCTCTCCATCAGTATTTCGCCATCATCTGGTAGAAAACCTGGATAATTCATTACAGTGTAAGCAATAGAGGCTTGTCCACCTATCCAGTTGCTTTCTAAAATCAGTGTGCTCCATCCATCTAAACCGGTGAATATGGCGGCTGATAATCCCGCAGGACCGCCACCAACAATTACCACATCCCTTTCTTCCATATCAAACCTCCTATTTTTTAAGATTTGAACTTATTTTTCCCTCAAATTCTGGAAAGTAATTATTGATGATTTTTAAATTAAATTCAGAAAGAATGGATTCTTTGGATTCTCTCTCTAACAAAAATTCAAAAGACCTTTTTATCAATTCTTCTTTAGTTATTTCCCCTTCAGTTAAATTCTCATAATATCCATCATCTAAAGTTACGGCATGTTCTGTTCTGGTGTCTTTCTCACTTACGGTCACCACAAACTCCTGGCTGTTTTTCTTTTTAACTTCAATCATTTTTGAATCTCCTTTATTTTTTATGAATGTAATCCTTCTCGCCAGCATGCACTAAGACTTTGAGCCAATTCTCCGGAGGCACAAACGGACAAGCATATGCTTCACTATAGGCGCAGAAGGGATTGTACGCTTCATTGAAATCGAGGATCCATTTCCCCTCAGCGGTGAGATGATTTTTAAGGTTGAGATCAAGATAGCGTCCGGCGTCGTAAGTTTCCTTGCCGCTGGTCGCATCCCGCAAAGGGACAAATAACCGCTCTTCTTTCGAATCGCTCTTATAAGCTTGAAGCACGCACTCCGTGCCAGCGATTTTAAATCGAAACTCGCCCCATCGGATCAGACTCCTGATGTTGCCGACGGTATCTTCTATCTTCTGAATCTGCTTATGGCCATGTTCATATAGCTTGAGCTCGAATCTGTAGTCCGGGTCCGGGGGATAGTAGGTAAGCCCTTTAAACCCGGCGCGTTCTTCTGAGGGTATGGGTGATTGCCAGTGTTGGGCAAAGAATCGATTCTTCTCTTGGCGCTGTGTGTTGAGCCGAGTTTTCCATTCAGAAATTTCCATGATAGTTTCATCTCTTTCTAAAATTGAGAACATGATCTTTCACATAATCATCGTCATGTATAAGCCTTTTGAAAAATTCACCTTCAAAATAAAAGTTTGCCTTTTCGATCTCTTTTTTAACCTCCTCCAATTTTAGATGCATGTACTCTTTATGGTGTCTGGGAAATACCGATAAAAGAGCATCATTCTTTAAAATCCGATAAACCTCACCATATATTTTTCTTCTTTCCTCCATCTCATGGTAATGCAAAACGTCATAAAGTAGGACTGCGTCCAAAGATTTATTCTTTAAATCAATCTTCAACTCTCCTTTTGTTTTTATTGCCCTTATATTTTCCAGCCCCTCTGCCTTAGCTCTTTTGATCACTTCATCCAACGCCTCTTTCTCTTTATCTTGTGCGTATACCAAGCCTTCTTTTCCGACTACTTTTGCAACAGGAATCGTATAATGCCCGTCTCCGCAACCAAAATCTAAAACGATTTGACCTTTTTTAATACCTATATCTTTTAAATAAATTTCACCACCGGCTTTTAGCCATCTTTCGACGTCGCTTTTCATTTTTAATTTGTCATTTTAAGATTAAGTGTTTCCTATTTTCCCCTTTATTTTTCTCCGCAATTATTTTTTCCATGTTTTGGTGAATGATCCTGATTGCATTTTTTAAGGTATCTGTTCTTACTATCACACATACAAATTTGTTCACCAATCTGGGGAGATTAGGTCCGAATCTCCTACCTACAAGAACATCAACGCCCTCTACGGCGGAAGTGGTTGCTTTTGCCTTATCGGGATCCCCATGTTTCATTGATTCATCACCTTTAAATTTTACGTTCTCCCTTTTTTCGACGAACTCTTCTTCCTCTTCGAAAAATTTATAAACATGAAAATACTTGGCCATGCCGAAATGATCATCATTAAAATTGGTGCCATCATCCGTCCCAAAAGCTATTAACAGTTCCATAGCGCCTTTCTCCTTTTTAAGTTATTCTTTGTGAAAAATCAATATCTCGTCAAAATTGTAGGTCAACCCCGCCAAAGGCGGGGTTGACAAATATCTAACCTCACCCTAGCCCTCTCCTTGAAAAGGAGAGGGAACAATTTCCCCTCCCTTTATGGGAGGGGATTAAGGGAAGGGTATAGGTTGATTCACTGGCTCATAGATGAACACAAGATCGCTGCACCGATAAAGCCGGCATCGTTGCCTAATTTAGCTTTGACGACTTTCAAACTTTTGGTAGCAGAAGGAAAAGCCCTTTTCTTAACCTCTTTTTCAATTCTGCGGATGAAACTTTGACCGCCTTGTGATACCCCACCTCCAATCACCACCACCTGTGGATTCAAAAGATTCACCGCGCTGGCAATGCCTGCCCCTAAATATGCACAGGCTTGGTTTATCACACCTGAGGCTAAAACGTCCCCTTTTCTTTCTGCTTCAAAGATGACCTCGGTAGTAAGTTTATTTGCATCTCCTTCAATCAACCCGTATGTAATCGATTTCCTATTCTTTCGCAAAAGCCATTTAGTGTCTTTCACCATGGCAGGTGCGGAGGCATACGTTTCCAAGCAGCCGATGCCGCCGCACCTACATTTTCGTCCATTATAACATATACTCATGTGCCCGAATTCAGCACCGGCAAAGCTCGATCCATGAAAAAGCTTTCCATCCAAGATTATCCCGCCGCCGATTCCGGTTCCCAGAGTCAGACAGAACGCATTTTTGTATCCTTTAGCCGCCCCGAATTTGAATTCCGCCAGAGCCATGACATTAGCATCATTATCGACATAAATGGGAAATTTAAAGTATTTAGAAAGCCATTTTTTTAAATTCACATTCACCATCTGGGGGAGGTTGGGGCAGGAGCCTTCAATTTTGCCGCTTTCTGAATTTACCGTTCCCGGGGAGCCCACACCTATGCCTTTTATTTTGATTTTCTTTTTCCTGGCGAAAGCTAAGGATTTTTCGACAGCCTTGTTTATGTTTTTCAGAATAGCATCTCTTCCCAAATTCACTTGTGCCGAAAGCATCCCCTTATATAAAACCTCCCCTTTGTCCGAGACTATGCCAAATTTGATATTGGTCCCCCCCAGATCGACTCCAATGAAGTATCTTTTGCCCATCTGTTTTGGCATGGTATGATGAACGGTTTTATACCTCTCCCCCTCTGTCCCTCTCTCCACACTTGTGGAGAGGGGGAGGATCGAAGATGCATATGCATAGAGGGTAAGGTTAAGGGAATCCTCAGCTTTCTTATTTCATCTTTGGTTATATGTCTCAATCCCCTTTGCCAAAGCTCTCATGGCTTTTACTAAATCGTCGACATTCAGAACGTAAGCGATCCTTGCCTCATCCTGACCCTTTCCGGAAGTGGCATAAAACCCTGGTCCGGGGGCGATCATGGTGGTTTCTCCATCCAAACTGAAATCGGTAAGCATCCACCGTGCAAAATCCTCGATATCTTTGACCGGCAGCTTTGCCATGATGTAAAATGCACCGCTGGGCTTAAGGCATACCACTCCGGGGATTTTCATTAACTCATCGTAGACTGTATCTCTTCGTCTTTTATACTCTGCCGCCATCTTTTCAAAGTAATCATCCTCGATTTTAAGCGCTGAGGTTGCCCCAAATTGCTCGATAGAAGGAGAGCATAATCTGGCCTGGCCTAATCTTAAAGCCACATCCATCACCTCCTGGTTTTTTGACACCATACATCCTATCCTTGCCCCGCAGGCGCTGTATCTTTTGGAGACGGAATCCAAAAGAATGGCTTGATCGGAGATCCCCGCGATATTCATGATGCTGGTATGTTTCCCCTCATAGATGAACTCCCGGTAAACCTCATCTGAGAGGACAAAAAGGTTATATTTTTTACTAATCCCGGCTATCATCTCCATCTCCTCCCGGGTGTAGACAGTCCCAGTGGGGTTATTGGGAGAGCAGATCAGGATGGCACGGGTTCTGGAGGTGATCTTCTCCTCCATCTTTTCTCTTGATGGCAGATGAAAACCATTCTCTGCCTGAAGTGTAACGGGAACCAATTTCACATCTGCCATTTGGGCGAAGCCATTATAGTTGGTATAAAACGGCTCAAATACTATGATCTCATCGCCCACATCAGCTACACAGATCATGGCGAAAATTATGGCTTCACTCCCCCCCGTGGTTACCTGAATATCTTTTTCCTCCACCTGGATGCCTTGTCTCCTATAATACTGCACCAGTCCTGAAAGGAACTTTTGGCTTCCTTTGGAATTACCATATGCTAAGACCTCTTCCTTATAATTCCGGACCGCGTTCATAAACTCTGGTGGGGTGGGGACGTCCGGCTGTCCGATGTTGAGATGATAGATCCTTATGCCCCTTTTCTTTGCCTCATCAGCGAAAGGAACTAATTTTCTTATGGGCGAGGGAGGCATATCATTTGCTCTTCGGGAAAGTTTTGGCAACCTCATAAAATCTCCTTTTCTTCATATATAATAACCTACCAGTTAAACCAAAGTAAGCAAATTGAGCATCCTTGTCAAATCGAAAATCTAACCTAAATATAGAGACCAAATACAAATCATACACTTTTTTAGACTGGAGATCTTCCCCAACCATATTGTTTGTTAGTCACGAACGGCTTGTCCGTAGCACAATAGAAGGTAACGAACTCATGCTGAAGACTGGTCTTGAAGGATTCACCTTAAGCAGAGGACGAAGTCCGTTGGCAACGAACGAAGAGGCTCTACTTGTGTTTAACATCAAATTCCAACCCAGCACCTAAGTTGGGCACAAGAGTCCTCTTAACTGTGGGATTTACATCTGGTCATCCCAGAATCAGCCATTTTTTCTCTTGACAGAAAAGTGGCATTTTGGTATACTAATCTGCGAGCTTTTGAAAAAAGCTGGCGAAGTGGATTTTTAAACCCCAGAAAGGAGGAAAAACCTGTCGTATAAGCGAAAGGGATTGTAAACCAGGTTGGAGTGAGAGATTGTAATTTTAAGCACATAAGTTTTAGAGCCGCAGACTACTCAACCATGGTTTAGGTACTCAGTATATCTAAGGAAATAAAATATGATTTCGGTACACTTCTTGGCTTTAGAGTTGAAGGAAGTTTGTTTTTGTTGGTAAGATCGTGCCGAGTTGAGATGGATTATCTATCCCATAAATAACTCGGCTTTTTTAAATTATCTGAATAGGAGTTTAGAGATTGAGAAAAGAGTGTAGAAAATTCTTTGTGATTTTTTCCCTGGTTCTCTTAAACTCAGTTCTCACACTCAACCGAGTTCAGGGAGAGGATATTACGCCGGAAGAGGTCTCCATCCCCACCTCCAGCATCATGGAGCCGGTGCAGGTTCTGGAAAAGAGCATAGACCCTGCAGAGTATGTGCTGGGGACAGGAGACAAGCTCTCCCTTGACATCTGGGGGGAGACTAATGTTCACCATACCTTGACCGTGACACCCGAGGGGGATTTGTTAATCCCCAGAGTAGGGAGAGTTCAGGTGGGGGGAGAGTATCTGGCAAAAGCCAAGAATATCATTCAGGAAGCCGTTCTTCAGTCTTATAAAAATGTTCCAGTCACCATCACCTTACTAAATCTGAGAAGGGTGAAGGTTATTGTGGCAGGTGCGGTCAAAGCTCCGGGGATTTATTCTGTATATGCCAACACCCGGGTATCGGAGGTGATTAACAGTGCTGGGAGATTTCTGGGTAATTCCTCACTCAGAAATATCGTAGTCACCCATCCTGACGGTAACACCACCATTGTAGATGTGTTCAGATTTGGTAGGATAGGTGACCGGAGCAGAAATCCTTATGTTTTGGGTGGAGATGTTATCTTTGTGCCGGCAAGAGAAGGGAATATAAACACCGTGGGGATTTATGGGGCGGTAAAATCCGGGGGCGAGTTTGAGTATGCTTCCCAAGATAGCCTGCTTGATCTGATACGTTTAGCCTATGGTTTAACCATGGATGTGGATCTTCTCCAGGGGGAGCTAGTCAGGTTCAATCCGGATAACCTCACCACCACAAACATCCCCATTGATCTCAAAGCATTGCTGGCAGAAAATGATCCCCGAAAAAACCTATCTCTTTTGCCGGATGACCAGGTGTTTATACGAACAGTTCCCAAATTTCATAAGAAAGATCAGGTAATCGTACATGGAGAGGTGTACTATCCAGGGATGTATCATATTGAGGAAGACGAAACAAGGTTATCTGAAATCATCGCAAAGGCTGGAGGATTCACCCCGAACGCCTCCCTGACCGAGGCAGTGATGATCAGATCCTATAACGTAACCGATCCCGAATTCGAAAGATTAAAAAGCATTCCTGTAGCAGATATGACCGAGTCGGAATACGAATATTTCAAACTCAGATCCCGAGAAAAGCCCGGAAGGGTGTCATGCGATTTTGAAAAGTTATTTTTAGAAGGATTGAGCGAATATGACATTATCTTAAAAAGTGGAGATGTAGTTAACATACCACCCAAAAGCATGGTGGTCAACGTCTCAGGAAGCGTGATAAATCCGGGATTGGTTCCCTACGAACCCGGAGAAGATTACAAATATTATATAGAGCGGGCTGGAGGATTCTCCTGGAAAGCGCGTAAAGGTAAAATCATGATAATCAAGGGGCAGACCGGGGAAAGAATGAAGCCATCTAAGCGCCGCAAAATAGATCCCGGAGATACCATTTTGGTCCCGGAGAAGCCGGAAAGGGACTATTGGAAGTTCTTCAGGGACGCCATACTGGTATTGGGCAATGCCGCCACCATTTACTTGGTGATTCAGCAAGCCACCGAATGAAAAAAGGCGTTATAGTAGTTAAGGAATGAGGATGCAGAATGGAAAGCAGAGAACTTAAAGCAGAAAAAGTAAACATTTACGCCTATCTAACCACGCTGGTGGGTTACCGCAGGTTCATCTTTTTAAACCTGGTTGGGGTATGTTTGATCGTGGCGATTCTTTCCTTATTGCTTCCCTGTTGGTATCGTGCCACAACCACCATCCTCCCTCCGGGAGGGGAAGCTTTAGGGTTAGGTGCGGTATCTTCCCTTTTGGGCACAGCCCCTGGACTTGCCACCTCTTTCTCCCTCCCTTTTATGGCAACCCCGTCGGATATCATCGCCGCAATTCTGGAATCAAGAAGTGTAGGGGATGCGGTGGTGCAGAAGGAGAATCTGATGGAAGCCTATAAAGCCAAATCCATGGAGAAGGCTTTAAAGGAACTTTTCTCACATGTGTTGGTAAAGGTAACTGAGGCGGGGTTGATATCGTTGTCTTATGAAGACAAAGATAGAATCAGAGCCGCCAAGGTGGCAAATCGGTTTGTAGAGGAGCTGGATCGAATCAACCAAGAGACAAGCGCCTCTCAGGCAAAGAATGCTCGGATATTTATAGAGGAAAGAATAACTCAAACTCAAAAAGAGTTAACCCGGGCTGAAGAGAATCTAAGGGAATTTAAAGAAGAAAACAAAACTATCCTGTTAAACGATCAGATGAAGGCAGCCATAGAGAAAGCTGCCGATCTGAAAGCTCAGTTAGTCTCCTCGGAAATCGATCTGAACGTGTTGAGCAAAACCATGTCCCCCTCACACCCACAGATTAAGTCGCTTAGAAGCAGAATAAATGAAATAAAAAAACAACTGGAAATTCTGGAGTCGGGAAATCAGAAGGATAACTCTGAAGGAAAAACAGTCTTGGACGTTCCTTTCGCTGAAGTTCCTGCTTTGAGCCTTAAGCTGGGGCGTCTGGTTCGGGAGGTAAAAATTCAAGAGGGAGTATTTGAGCTTTTGACCCAGCAATATGAGCAATATAAGATTCAGGAGACAAAAGATACCCCCACCATTCAGATCCTGGACAGGGCGATTCCACCTGAAAGACGAGCCAAACCTAAAAGAGCGCTTCTGGTGGGGCTTTCGGGCATTTTGAGCATCTTCGCATCCTTAGTCTTTATATTCGGTTTGGAATATTTCAAGAGGTCAAAGAAGAAAAATCCCGAGGCAATTGAAAGACTTGAATCTCTTCTGGGTGCCTGGAGAAAGGATGTGGAGGATTTGAAAAAGAAGATATTTTTTAGGCTGAAAAGGAGATAAACTTAGGTTCTGCTAAATTACTCAGAGGTCTCTGAAAGATAGCAAGAAGAAAAGGATTTGGAGTGTTCACCTTTAGGTGAACCAAGTTAAAGCTTTTTATCTTTTGAGAAGTTCTAAGTCAAGCTAAAGCTTGACACTCCAGCAAAATCTTTTCCTGTTTGACTTTCTCAGAGGTCTCACTCAATTTGAACTTCTGGTGAAAGGTTTGGTATAATATGATTAAAATCGGTTTAATAGGTTGTGGGGCTTGGGGAAAAAACTTGCTAAGAAATTTTTCCAACATGCCCGGATGCGTGCTCCTTTCCTGTTGTGACGAAGATCCCAGGCAGACAGAGAAACTTTGTTCCAATTACCCCAAGGTTAAATTTACCCAAGATCCTAAAGAGATCATAGAGAATCCCAATATAGATGCAGTGGTGATCTCCACCCCTCCTGTCTCGCATTTCAAATTATGCAAGGCGGTTATTCTGGCAGATAAGGATGTATTTGTGGAGAAACCTTTGGTATTGGAAGTAAAAGAGGGGGAGGAATTGGTAAGATTAGCAGAAGAGAAAAAAAAGATCTTGATGGTGGGACACATCATGGAATATCATGCCGTCACCCTGAAATTAAAGGAATACATAGATAAAGGTGAATTGGGCAAAGTGTATTATGTTTATTCCACCCGGGTAAATTTGGGGAAAGTGAGGGACATTGAGAATGCCCTGTGGAGCTTTGCTCCTCACGACATTTCTATGATCCTATATTTGTTAGGAAAGGAACCCGTTTCAGTCACCGCCACAGGCGAATGTTATCTGCAGAAAGGGATCGAAGACGTGGCTTTCATGACCATGCACTTTCCTGACGGGGTAATGGCTCACATTCATGTTAGCTGGCTTGATCCCCATAAGGATAGAAAACTGACTGTGGTGGGAAACAAGAAGATGGCGGTTTTCGATGATACTAAATCTGCAGAGAAAATCTGGATTTACGACAAGGGGGTAGAGACTAAACACGACTACAGCACCTATGGAGAATATCTGAGCCTCAGGTTCGGCGATATTCTGATTCCGCAGATTGAGAGCACAGAACCGTTGAAGGTAGAATGTCAACATTTTATTGAATGCGTCCAGAATCGCAAGACGCCGCGAAGCGATGGTGAGGATGGCTTGCGGGTGTTGAAGGTCTTGGATGCCGCTCAGAGATCTTTAAAGATGGGCGGCACTCCGGTTAAAATAGAGTAAATCTCACTTTTCATCAACCTTAACTAAAAAGCCTTTCAGGAGTCGATCTATGGAGAACTTCATTGATAAATCCGCTCAGATTGGAGAGGGGACCAAGATAGGGAGATATACGGTAATTGAGGAGGATGTTAAAATCGGTCAGGGTTGCAGAATCGGCAATAACGTGACCATTTATGCCGGCACACAGGTTGAGGACTTTGTGCGGATAGATGATAATACGGTGATTGGCAAACAATTAATGAAGGCGGCCACCTCGGCCACCACCAAGGATCAGCAACTTCCTCCTGCAAAGATCGGAGATAATTGTTTGATCGGGACATCAGTGGTAATCTATGCCGGCGCCACATTGGGGAAAAAGATTTTAGTGGCGGATCTGTCCACTATCAGAGAAAATGTCACCGTGGGAGATTTCACCATCGTGGGGAGAGGAGTTGCCATCGAAAATTTCTGCAAGGTGGGTTCATATTGCAAGTTGGAAACAAATGTCTATATCACCGCTTATTCGGAGTTAGAGGATCGTTGTTTCATTGCCCCCTGCGTGGCTACCAGCAACGACAATTACATGGCCCGGAGTAAGGAGAGATTCAAGCACTTCAGAGGGGTGACGGTCAAAAAGGGAGGGAGGATCGGGCTTAATGCCACCATACTTCCCGGAAAGGTGATCGGTGAGGATTCGCAGGTTGCCGCCGGCGCGGTGGTGACCAGGGACACACCCTCAAAAAAAATTGTCCTAGGCATGCCAGCGAAGGAATGGAGGGATGTGCCCGAAGATCAGCTTCTGGAAAATCAGTAGTTGGCTTAAAGAATAAGGCTTTGGGGGGTTGATAAAATCTGATTTGCTGTTCTGCTTTTTGGAAACTAAGACAAACTTGTGGGAGGATTAGATGAATGTTCCATTCTTGGATCTTAAAAGACAATATAGTTCCATAAAAGAAGAATTAGATCAGGCGGTTTTCTCGGTTTTATCTCATAGCAAGTTCATCATGGGTCCGGAGGTGAAGGCTTTTGAGGAGAAGGTAGCGGAGTATTGTGGGGCAAAATTTGCCATCGGGGTCGCCTCGGGAACCGACGCTCTGCTTCTTTCTTTGAGAGCCTGTGGAATTGGACCGGGGGATGAGGTCATCACCACCGGCTTCTCCTTTTTCGCCACCGCCGGAGTCATCACCCGATTGGGAGCAACCCCTGTGTTTGTGGATATCGATCCGGATACCTACAATATGGCACCGGAGCAGATTGAAAAAAATATTACCTCCAAGACTAAGGCAATAATGCCGGTCCATCTTTATGGTCAGTGTGTAGACATGGACCCCATCATGGAGATTGCAAAGAAGCACAATCTAAAGGTGGTGGAGGATGCGGCTCAAGCCATAGGGGCTAAATACAAAGGGAAAAAAGCGGGAAGCATGGGTGATTTTGGCTGTTTCTCCTTTTTCCCCAGCAAAAACCTGGGAGCGGCGGGAGATGGGGGGATGGTGGTAACCAATGATCCGACGATGGCTGAGTTGCTAAAAATGTTAAGGGTTCATGGAGCCAAACCTAAATACTACCATTCCATAGTGGGTTACAACAGCAGATTGGATACCATCCAGGCGGCCATACTCAGCGTTAAACTGAAGTATCTGGATAAATGGACTGAAAAAAGAAGAGAGCATGCAGAAAGCTACAACTCTGCCTTTAAAGATTTAGATATCATCACACCCAAGGAGGAAAATTTCAATTATCATATTTATCATCAATACACCATTGCGGCCAAAAACAGGGACAGGTTGCGTGAGGTTATGAAGGAAAACCAGATAGGGCACGACGTTTATTATCCCGTTCCCTTGCATCTGCAGGAATGCTATAACTCCTTAGGATATAAAGAAGGTAACCTTCTGATGGTGGAAAGGAAAGCCAAAGAGGTAATCTCCATCCCTATATATCCTGAGTTGACCATGGAAGAGCAGAATTTCGTGATCGAAACCATAAAGAAAATTGTTTAGTGGTGGTTTGGACATTTTGTTCGGGCGGGGGTTTAACCCCCGCCCGAACATGAGATTGTAGTAGGTTCTTGAATACGTGAAAGACGATGAAAATTATCTCGGTGGTGGGGGCTCGTCCCCAATTTATCAAGCTCTCCTCTCTTTCTAAGGAATTGAGAAAAAAACACAGGGAGATCATTCTCCATACCGGGCAACATTATGATGACGAACTGTCCCAGATTTTTTTCTCCGAGCTTTCCATACCAAAACCGGATTACAATCTGGGGATAGGCTCAGCCGAACATGGAGAGCAGACCGGCAAGATGCTGGGGTCAATTGAGGAGGTTCTCACTTTTGAGAAACCGGATCTGATCATAGTTTATGGCGATACCAATTCCACTCTGGCTGGGGCTTTGGCTGCGGCTAAACAGAACATACCGGTAGCTCATGTGGAGGCAGGTCTGCGGAGTTTTGTAAAGTCAATGCCTGAGGAGATCAATCGAGTTTTGACCGATCATGTCAGTTCTCTGCTTTTCTGTCCCACCCCTACCTCGATCAAGAACTTAAAAAAGGAGGGAATAACAAAAGGGGTGTATCTGGTGGGGGACGTGATGTACGATTCGCTTAAGGAAAACCTGGTCGTGGCGAATAGGAAGTCAAAGATAATGAAAAAGTTAACTCTACAAAAAAAGGAATTCTATTTGATCACTGTTCATCGGGCGGAGAATACAGATATAAAAGAAAATCTGGAAAAAATAATCCCAATAGTAATACACCTGGATAAAAAGGTTGTTTTCCCCATCCATCCCCGAACCAGAAAAAGACTTTCGGAGTTTTCTCTTCTGGACAGATTGCTTTCAAAACATGATCTTCTTTTAATTGATCCGGTCAGTTACCTGGATATGTTAGTTCTGGAGAAGGGTGCCAGATACGTATTAACCGATTCAGGCGGAGTGCAAAAGGAAGCTTTCTTTTTAAAAACCCCCTGCCTCACCTTGAGAGAGGAGACCGAGTGGGTGGAGACAGTTGAAAGTGGCTGGAATTCTATTGTCGGTCTTGCAATCAAAAAGATCGAGCAGAACCTAAATAAAACAGTTGTGTCTTCGCAATCAGTCAGGACCACTTTCGGCGACGCAAGAGCTTCACAAAACATTTCGAAACTCCTGTTGACGGAATTCAAAAGATAATCAACAAACTTATTAAAGGATCAGTCTTGATCGAGTCAATCCTTAAAGAGACGGGCAAGGATGCGTTAAGATATGTTCCAGCCAAACTTGTTCCCGCTATAGCGAACTTCATCGGGCTATTGGTATTCACCCACATTTTCTCTCCTGAAGACTATGGAAACTATTTTATAGTCCTAACCACAATCATGGTCATGAACATAATAGGCTCGAGTTGGGTTACCAATTCAGTCCTGCGATTTTATCCTGAGTTTAAGCTGAACAACAATCTGGATAGACTTTTCAGCACCATTGTCTTCTCCTTCATAATTTGCAACGCCGTGATAACATTGTTATATTTTTCTGGATTTTTCATTTTCAAAGCTGCCATCCCGGAACAGTTAGTTCCTTTTTTCAGGATAGGAATATTCTCTTACCTGTCCTGGGCCACCTACTTCATGCTCCTGTATTTTCTGAGGGCCTCTTTGCAGGCGGCGGCTTTTTCTAAGTATGAAATTATCTCTTCAGGCGGTAAATTTGTTCTGGCTTTGGCTTTGGTGTTTTTTTTTAAAATGGGGGCGATCAGTTTACTGTGGGGGATGTTGTTAATAAATTTGGTCTTGGTGATATTTGTCTCCAAAAGACTTTCTCTTTTAAAAAAATTGAAGAAGGAGTTTTTTTCTGCAAAGATTTCTTTTGATTTTTTCAAGTATGGTTTCCCGTTAGCTCTTTCGTCCTTGTCTGCATGGTTGCTAATACTATCGGACAGATACATCTTGCAATATTTCAAAACAGCTAAAGATGTGGGTATCTACTCAGTAAGTTTCTCGATTGTCGATGGAAGCTTGGGGTTGCTTTATTCAATTCTAATGCTGGCGGCTTATCCCATAATAATCTTAACCTGGGAAGAGAAAGGAAAAAAAATAACCCAGCAATTGATCGGGGAGCTGAGTCGGTATTTCTTTATCCTATGTGTTCCGGTCTTTATCGGCATCTCAATCTTGGGCAAAGATATCTTTACCTTGTTTGTGGGAGAAAATTTTTCTGAGAGTTTCAGGCTGGTTCCGCTTTTTGCTTTTTGCTCGGTTGCTCAGGGTTTATTTCAGTATGTAGGAAAAAGCTTTGAGCTTTACAAAAAGACTTTAATTTTGGCTTTAATTTTCTTCATCGCAGGCTTGGCCAATATATTGCTAAATATTTTGTTTATCCCTTCTTACGGTTATATGGGAGCCGGAACAGCTAAGACCATTTCCTACATGATCTTGTTGGTTTTGGGCATTGGAATAACCTATTCATTTATGCCCTGGGTTGCTCCTTTGAAATCGCTTCTAAAGGTGGTTTTCTCAACCGTATTAATGGGAGCTGTTTTAGTTTTTCTTAAGAAATTCTTGACAGTTTCTTTAACAAATTTAATATTTTTGATCGTGACAGGAGCATGTGTATATTCTGTTCTCTTATTATTGTTCAATGAAATAAAAAAGAGTGAACTGGATTTTTTGAAATCATACTATCACAAGTTGATCAAAAGCAGAACCCATTGAAAACAGTGGAAAGGGTAAAACAAAAATATGGAACTATCTTACGTAAATGAACCTCTGTCTAAAATAGACAAAAGGCTATTTTTACTGGTTCTCTTGGTTACTTTATGTGCGACATTTGCACTATGGGGGTTCCCTGTTTATTTTGCTGGAATCATAGTAGCTGTTATCTTTGTAGCTGGAGTTTATAATTTGCCGGAATTGGGCGTAGGTGCTTTGGTAAATGGACTATACTTAGTGGGCTATCTTTGGAGAGGTCTTGAGATAACCTATCTGATTACACCATTAGCCGTGTTACTTTGTACTATTGGTCTTACACATTATGTTTGGAATAACGGATTAAGATGGCGATTTGGAGTTTTACCTGGTATTGTTCTTTTGATCGGCGTGATGTTGTTTATGGGCATCTTATACTCGCCCTTGCCTTCACAGGGTTTGGTAAAAGCTGGACGATATTTGAGCATGAATCTCTATATCTTTTTTGCCACCATGCTTTTCATCGGCGATCTAAACAAATTAAAAAATTTGTTGAAGGTAATTGCTTTCTCAGGCTTTGTTTTAGCCACTATTTCTGCCATATATATAGGCTTTGTTGGAATAGAAACGATTTCAAGATTTACTTTACCTGGACAAAATCCAATATGGTTTTCAAGAGCACTAGGGATGTCATTGCTTGCCACTTTGTTTTTGTTGGAACTTACCAAAAAGAGGTTTGAGAAATTGATTTGTGTGGTCTTTATATCTTTAATGATGTTCTCAATCTACATTACTGCTTCAAGGGGTCCTTTTTTGGCATTATTAGTTGCACTATTTTTCTATTTTTTCATCCTGCAGAGAAAAAAGTTCAATTTCTTTAAAAAACTGTCTTTTATCCTTTTGTTTTTCATCTCTCTTAAATTTTTTATTTCTATTGCTCCTGGACAAATCTGGAACAGGATGCTCAATCTTTTTTCAAGATTTGACATAACCACTTTCCATCGTTTGCGAGCTTTTGAAACGGCACAGGATCTATTCCTTAATAATCCTGTTACAGGGGTAGGTACAGGTGGATTCGGGTACTTCAATATCTTAAAGTACCCGCACAACATATTCCTTGAATTAACCAGCGAACTCGGTGTCCTAGGACTTTTGGCTTTGCTTACCATGATTCTCTATGCGACATATTTGGGCATTAAATTACTGAGAAACCAAAAGGCTTCCGCCTTGGAGCTAAACCTTAGCAAGACTTTCTTTGCTCTATTTATTTTCTCTTTCATCAATTCGCAGTTCAGTGGTGCCATATACGGCAATTACGAGCTTTGGTTTTCAGTGGCTGGTATTTGGACTTTACATGTCACCACTCAGAAATTCTTGAAAAAATGAAAAAAGTTTTAATCATATCTTACTTTTTCCCTCCGCTTGGTGGAGCGGGTATTCAACGCACTTTGAAGTTTGTAAAGTATCTGCCTCAATTTGGATGGCTACCTTTAGTCTTGACCCAAAAAAATGGACACCATTATGCTTATGACTATGGACAACTCAAGCTCATCTCAAAGGATGTAAAGGTTATCAGAGCGAACTCCTTAGAAGCTGTTAAATTAAGATTTGCAATAAGAAGATTTCTGAAAAAAATAGTCACTTTAACGGGCAAATTCAGCCAAGACGGAAATAACCCTAATGATCAAGAGGTTTCCATATCGAAAGGGGTCTATCCTTTGAATTTACTGAGAAGGTTTATTGAACAATGGATATTTATCCCCGATAGCAAGATAAGATGGTTTCCTACCGCAATCTTCGCTGGATTGAAACTAACAAAAAACCGGGAAATAGACATTTTATACTCAACCTCATACCCTTATACCTGCCACTTAATAGGTTATTTTCTTAAAATGATCACTAAAAAACCTTGGGTAGCAGATTTTCGCGATCCTTGGGCTGACAATATTTTCATGACCAAGAATTTTTCACCCCTAAGGAAGAGAATTGACAAGTGGCTCGAAAGCAGAGTTATACAAAAAGCAGATGTAGTTGTTTTGACAACTAGACCCATCGGCGAACAATTCGTTAAAAAGTATCCCTTCGAAGATTCAAAAAAGTTTAAAGTTATTCCCAACGGCTATGACGAGGGAGACTTCCAGAAAGTAAAGGCGAAGAAACCCGTAAAGTTTACCATAGTCTTTACTGGAGCTTTAACTCCATCGAGCTCACCTGGACAGTTTTTTGAAGCTTTGTTTCAAATCTCATGTGACAGACCAGATGTCATTTCAGATTTCAAAGTGCTCCTTGTAGGTTGGATGGACCCTATTTTTGGAAGACGTATAAACGAATTAGGAATAGAGCACTTAATCGAAGTTGTGAAGTATGTTCCAAGAAGAAGATGTTTACAAATTATGGCAGAAGCAAGCATATTGCTCCTTCCACTCTCTAAGGCCTGGGAGGGCAAAGGGATTTTCACGGGCAAAATTTTTGATTACTTAAGTGCCCGCAAGCCAATTTTGGCTTTGCTTCCAGAAGGAATCGCCGCCGAGTTAATTAGGCAAACTGAGTCTGGAGTCGTGGTAGATCCCGAGAATAAAGAGGCTATAGTTGATGCAATATTAACTTTCTACGCAAAGTACAAGAATAATACGTTGAGTTTGGAAAAGAGAGCATTACCCGTCGAGTTTAGCAGAAAACACCTCACAAAAACACTAGCTCAAGTTTTTGACAGTTTAAGCATACACGGAAATCAGGCATGAGGATTCTCGATTTAATTAGAGCTTACAAAGGGGTTTTATTTGGAAAGCCGGATTACTGGCACATCCACTTAAAAGCAAATCGCTGCCTTGCTGAAAAGCTCCCTGGAGAATACTATCTTGATTTGTCCGATAAGGCTGAATATCCAGGTGAATTGGATGAGAATGGAGTGCCCTTATTGCTTCTGGACAAGCAAAGCTATTATTTCCCGGTAACTATAGCCCAATATGGTTTAGGTAATTACGACAGATATCAAACCACAAAAGAAAACAGATGCCTAAAAAAATTCTTTGAAGTAGCAAATTGGTTTGCAAAAAACCATGTGACTGTTGACTCATCTTGTGTATGGTACTCCTATTTTGAAAACAAATTGTATTCGTTAAAAACGCCTTGGGCTTCTGCACTGTCTCAGGGGCAGGGCATATCGGTGTTGGTCAGGGCATTCATAATAAGCACGGAACAGAAATATCTTGACATTGCCTTAAGAGCGGCTAAGTTATTCCAAATTCCAGTGAGCAGAGGCGGAATAAGAACTTTGGTAAATGGAAGGTATGTGTTCTATGAGGAATTTCCTTCAGATCGACCTTCTTTGGTTTTGAATGGCTTCATTTTCTCTCTTTGGGGTTTATATGACCTTTATCTCGTAACCAAGGAGAAAGTCATAATGCAACTATACCAGGAAGGATTAGAGACGTTAATCACTATTTTACCCCAATATGATTTTTTTGGTTGGTCACGCTATGACCAATATGATTTCAGCTTGCCTAACATAACGAGTATCTTTTATCATCGACTGCATATAGAGCAACTGAAGGTAATGGATCAACTAACCGGAAACCAGGTTTTTCGAAAATATGTCACCATCTGGAGCAAAGGGGGAAGAACTTTTTCAACCATCGCACTATCTCAGATTCTAAAGATATTGCACAAAATCTCAGTCAGGGACCGGTGTCCTTCTGTTGATAATTAATTTAAGTGAAACACAATGTAAATAAGACATTTGAGAGTTGCCAGGTGCATATACTAAAGAGTTAATAGAACATTATAGGATGCTTTGCGAAAAATTGGAAATGACATTTACATTCTTGGTCTAAGAAAAGTAAATCATACAAGATCGACCGTTTGTCGAGGCCCTCTGAAGAACACCGTTTGAATGTGAGCAAGCACATGGAATGATCTTTTTAGGAATTGGCAGACTCTTTGGATTATCGGTGCGCTTTTAGGTCTTTGAGAGATGTTTTACTCATGTTATGGAAGTAATAATCAATGTTTTTGGTTGAACTGTTATGAAGATCTTGTTTATTTATCATAAAAGAAAGGTCTCTTTTGTTAAAAAAGATGTAGAGATTTTAAAAAAGAGACATCAGGTGAAGGTGATAAGATATTCAAAGATCTTGGACGCTTACACCATATGGAAGGGAGTTCTCTGGTGTAATCTTACATTCTGCTGGTTTGGCAGCAAACATGCTTTCTTTCCAGTTCTCTTCTCCAAGGTGTTAGCCAAGAAATCAATAGTGGTTGCAGGTGGCTATGATGTGGCTTCTTTGCCGGAGATCAACTATGGGCTTTTTTCTTATTGGTGGAAAAAATGGTTGCCTTTGTTTGTATTTCGATGGGCAGACGTAATTCTAACAGTATCTCAGAGCAATACAATCGAAACTCTGAAAAACGCAAAAGTCGATCCCCGCAAAACTAGGTTAATTTACCATGGGTTCAATTCGGATATCTATAGACCCTCATTTGATCAAAGGAAGGAGCAACTTGTTTTAACGGTAGGTAATGTCTCCAAATCAACCTTAGCTACAAAAGGCTTGAAATTGTTTGTGAAAAGTAGTAGATTGCTACCAGAAATTGAGTTCATTTTGGTGGGGGGATGGATGGATGTTTCGATAAGACACCTAGAATCAATCGCTTCTTCCAATATGAAATTTCTTGGTGAATTAGACCAAGACCGGCTGTTTGGAATAATGTCCAAAGCCAAAGTTTATGTGCAGGCCTCCCGCCATGAAAGTTTCGGATGTGCATTAGCGGAAGCCATGCTGTGTGAATGCATTCCTGTAGTTTCCAAAGTAACGGCACTACCCGAGGTAGTGGGCGATTGCGGATTTTTTTTAACAGGCCAAAGCCCGGAAGAGTTAGCCGCTTTAATTAAGAAGGCATTAAATAGTGATCCAGAGTTGGGCAAGAGGGCAAGAGAGAGAATAAAAACGCACTTCCCGTTGGAGAAAAGAGAGAAAACCTTGTTGCAAATCGTAGAACAATTGATATCTGAAAGAAAAGAAAATCCTTCGGGATGATGAGTCATTGTAAATCCAAAAACATGAAAATCCTATATGTAACCCAATACTTCCCTCCTGACAAAGGTGCGGCTCAGATCAGGGCATGGGAGATGGCACAAAACCTGACCAGACTGGGTCACAAAGTTACGATTTTGACGGAGTTTCCCAACCATCCTCTGGGTATTGTTCCTCGAAGATATAGATTCAAGCTTTTCCAGAGGGAAATGTTTGACGGGATTGAAGTGATAAGATCATATGTAAAGGCTTCTCCCAAAAAGAATTTCATAAATCGTCTAATGTTTTATTTATCCTTTATGCTAACATCCATCATCGGTGCTATTAAATTGAAGCACAAGTACGATCTAGTTTTTGCTACTTCCTCTCCTCTTTTTATCGGGTTGTCTGGATATATGATTAGCAGAATCAAAGGGATCAGGTTCATCTTCGAGGTTCGCGACATTTGGCCTGATGCAGCGGTAGCTTTGGGAGAACTGAAGAACAAATTATTCATAAGAATTGCCAGCTGGATAGAGAAGTTCTGCTATGCTAAATGTGACAAAGTGGTGGTTGTTACCAAAGGATGTTACAGTAATTTGCTCCAGAAAAAAGTGGATCCAAAGAGAATAGAACTGGTGTATAATGGAGCAAATATTGAAATGTTTAAACCAGCAGAGGATGGGCGAGAGCTTAAAAAAAAATACGGTTACAAGGGAAAATATATTGTTTTGTACGCGGGTAATTTTGGCTTGATCCACGGGATGAATTCTCTGATAAAGGCCGTTAAAGTATTAGCAGGTGAAGAGCACATGCGGTTTCTGTTTATTGGCGAGGGTCCAATGAAAAATGAAGTGTTGCGTTTACGAGAAAAGCTCGGCCTTTTAAACCTCGAGGTTATAAATGACGTCCCCAGAAAAAAAATCATGGACTATTTTAATCTCGCCGACGTCTGTTTAGTGTCTGCAAAAAGGAACAAATTATCAGGTTTGCTCTTGCCGGTTAAGATGTTTGATGCCTGGGCATGCGGAAAACCAATTGTTCTAAGCGTGGATGGAGAAGCAAGAGAACATTTAGAAAAGGCAAAAGCTGGAGTATGGGTCGAGCCGGAAGATTCTCAGGGAATTGCCAAGGCCATAAATTACTTGTTCGATAATCCGCAGTTGTGTAAACAATATGGGAGCAATGGAAGGAAATACGTGGAGAAACATTTCTCCAGAAAGGTTCAAGCTGAAAGATTGGAAAAAATTCTTCTTGAGGTTCTCGGCCACCCTTAACCAATTCTCAGGTTCTGAAAACACAGTGGGAAAGATAAGGAAGTAAACTGTTCATAGAGTAACCGTTAATGACCGTAATCGAATTAAGATTTTTGGTTTTTTGAGGCTCTTTGTAGAAAAAAGACGATGACATACATACTTACTTTTTTTGCTTCTTTCCTCACAGCATTTTTGATAATTCCATTCTTCATCAAATTGGCCAAAAGGCTTAATTTTTTAGACTATCCTTCCGCTTTGAAAGTCCACACCAAACCCACCCCTCTTTTGGGGGGACTGGCGGTTTTCATCGGTTTTTTGGTCGCCTTGTTCCTTGGTTTACATCTTCTTGACTTGCCTTTCAACGCAGATGTGGTGGGAATCCTTACTGGAGGGGCACTGGTGCTGACATTTGGGCTGGTGGATGACAAGAAAGGACTATCCCCCAGTTATAAACTCCTGGGGCAGGTCATCGCCGCCCTCTTGTTTTTGACCTTGAGCCACAATGCCAAAATTCTTACCGGATCAGGTTGGGACGTTTTGATCTTACTTCTGTGGATGGTGGGCTTGATGAATGCGGTCAACTACATGGATGCCATGGACGGACTGTGCGGGGGGATATCTTTCATCTCCGCCTCAGCATTCTTGGTTATTGCGCTTTTCAATCACCAGATGCTCAGCGTGCTTCTGGCTCTGGCTTTGATGGGCGGACTTTTGGGCTTTCTTCGATACAATTGGTCTCCGGCCAGAATGTTTTTAGGTGATGCAGGCAGCATGTTCAATGGCTTCATCTTAGCCTGTCTGGGAGTTCTCTTTGCCAAGGAAAATACCTCCTATGCCTCTCTTTTAGTCCCCATCCTGATTTTAAGTTACCCCATATTCGATATCTCCTTTGTAACCTTAATCAGGCTTAGGGAAGGGAGAAAGGTATACGTGGGCGATTACAATAATTCACCTCGAAGAATCGCCAATCTGGGGATGCAAAACAAGAAAGTGGTTTTGTGGATTTACCTTTTTTGTTTCCTTTTAGGGAGCTTAGGGGTTTTTGTCTATGTCTTCTTCGACTCCCCGGTGAAGATACTGATAGCCGTATTCGTCTGGCTGGTTCTGGTGATCTTCGGTGTTCATCTGCAAAGGAATTTCGTCAATATTCGGGAAAAGCTCTTTTTGATAATAAGCGACATAGTTCTGATCAACGCGGCATTTTTATTTTTCTTCTGGATAAAATTTCACTCTAGTTTGTTTGCCAATCAGTGGGTCATCCCCTTATCTGAATTTGTTCCCCCGGCTATCTGGATCACCATCTTCTGGCTGAATTTGTTCGCCATCCTCGGACTGTATGAGGTCCCCGGAGACTCCAGATTTAGAGATGAAACGAAAGGGATAGCTAAAGCAACAGGCACGGGAATTATCATCTTTTTGATCTTAACCTTAGACCCTTCCTGTCTGCATATTAAATCCTGGATTTCACTTTTGATTTATAGTTCCACCTTGATCTTAGCATTGGGTTTGGGACACGGTCTTTTTACATTTCTGGTCAGAAAACTTAATTTTCTGGGACTCTCCGTTCGTAAAGGAATAATTGTGGGAACCAAGCAAAAGGCTAAAAATCTTTATGAGAGGCTTTCCGCTGATCCTAAATATGGTTATCGGGTGGTTGGATTTGTGAAGGAGGACCAGGCAAATCCACAACCAGATTCATCGGATTACTCCGCGGAGTCCCCAGGAAAGGTTTTAGGAAATATTCAGGATCTGGATGAAATTGCCCGAGAAAACAAAGTTCAAGATATCCTGATCGCAGTCCAGCCAGATTGGAAGGGGTCCTTACAACAGATCATGGACTCGGTGCACAATCTGGAGGTCTCATTCAAAATCGTCCCGGACATAGGTGATCTGAAAAGAGGCTATCAAACCGCACCTCTTCGCTCAAAACTTCTTTTAAGGATCTTCCCCGGTCATATGAGAAGCTGGGAATGGTTGGTAAAAAGACTCCTCGACAGTCTGATTTCCCTGACGTTTCTGGTCGCATTCTTGCCTCTATGGATACTAATTGCTTTTTTAGACAGATTTACCTTTACAACTTCTCCTTTAGTCAAACAAAGATATGTGGGAAAGATGGGAAGAAAGCTTGAACTTTACAAATTCCGTGTGTTTGAACATGAGGACGAAAAAGGAGGCAAGTCTCAGGAAATTCCTTCAACCAGGCTGGGGCGTTTCCTGAGAAATTCCGGCTTGGAGAAAGTTCCGATTTTCATTAACATATTAAAAGGGGAGGTGAGCTTGGTGGGTCCGGAGCCTTTGCCCCGGGAAACATTTGAGGACTTGTCAACCGATCTGCCCCTTCTGCCGAAAAGATTAAATGTAAAGCCCGGTCTTTTCAGCCTGGCTAAGGTAAGGGAAAAGTTTAAAGATTATGCTGAAGCGGGAAAGGATCATCTCCGGGATGATCTATTTTACATGGAGAACATGTCGCTCCTTCTCGATCTAAGAATACTTATAGGAGGGCTGACCTCTTTTTTGAGAAGGTAATTGATTTAATCAAAGGGACAAATTATGCTGGATTTAAAATTCATCAGAGAGAATTCAGAGAAAGTCAGAGAAGCAACAAAAAACAAGGGGGAAAAAGCAGATGTGGATTTGCTTTTGAGCCTAGACGAAAAGAGGAGAACCCTCCTTTTGCAGGCGGATGAGTTGAAACATCAAAGGAACGTGGTCTCAGAGGAAATCGCCCGCATGAAGAAAGAGAAACAGGACCCTGGCGAACAGATCCAAAAGATGAGGAAAGTGGCTGATCAGATTGGTGCTTTGGACGGAGAACTGAGGCAATTGGAAGAAAGGATTAACGATCTACTTCTGACCATTCCCAACATCCCGCATAAATCAGTCCCCATAGGTTCAGATGAGGATGCAAATGTGGTGATAAGAACCTGGGGAGAGGCACCTCGATTTGATTTCGAACCTCGCCCCCACTGGGAGCTGGGACAGATTCTAGGGATTTTGGATCTACCTAAAGCCGCCAAGGTGACCGGAAGCGGATTTTTAGTCTTAACCGGAAAAGGAGCAAGACTTCAGAGAGCGTTGATTAACTTCATGCTGGATCTGCATACTAAAAAACACAACTACAAAGAGATTTTGCCGCCTTTCATGGCCAACCGTGCCAGTATGACCGGCACCGGTCAGTTGCCCAAATTGGAAGATGATATGTATCTCTGCGAAAAAGACGACTTATTCTTAATACCCACCGCGGAGGTTCCGGTAACCAATCTGTATCGGGAGGATAATCTCAAGGAAGAGGATTTGCCCATCTATTACACCGCCTACTCTGCATGTTTCCGTCGGGAGGCGGGTGCTTATGGAAAGGACACCCGGGGGATGATCCGGGTGCATCAGTTTGACAAGGTGGAGATGGTCAAGTTTGTAAAACCAGAGAGTTCCTACGATGAGTTAGAGAGCTTGCTGCAGGATGCAGAGAAGGTACTTCAGCTTTTAAATCTTCCCTATCAGGTAAAGGTGCTCTGTACAGGAGATTCAAGCTTTGCTTCGGCTAAATCTTACGATATAGATGCTTGGGCTTCGGGAGTAGGAAAATATCTGGAAGTATCCACTTGCAGCAACTTCGAAGATTTCCAAGCCAGAAGGATGAAGGTTAGGTTTCGCCCCAAAGGTGGGGGGAAGCTCCAGTACGTCCACACCCTGAATGGTTCCGGGATAGCTCTGCCCAGAACCATGATTGCCCTTTTGGAGAATTACCAGACCGAAAAGGGAACGGTTGTTATCCCTGAAATCCTGAAACCTTATATGGATGGGATGGAGGAGATAAAATAGTTAGAAGGGTCATGGATTAAGGGTCATGGGTCATCAGGATGACTGAGAATTGTCATTCTGAGCCCGTAAGGGCGAAGAATCTCGCTTCCCAACCCGCATAAAACCAAGATTCTTCACTTCGCTTCACTCCGTTCAGAATGACACAATTGGAGTTCTCGGTTAGCCTGTCATGGGTTTGCCATAAGGGTTTTAGTCCAAGGGATGAGGGACAAGATTTTGTAAGTTCGGTTTTGATTTCGTATATGTATGAGCTAAGTTTTTGAATTCGAAATTTGACGTTGTCCCAAGTGTATTGAGTTTAATTGGTTATCTTTTACCCGAAGTGTGACCATGGCTATTTCCTTTAGATCCTGCGGACACACCAGAAGTAGAAGTGTAAAGGTTGATTCGGGGTGTCTTTCCGGATGAACCCTCGCCCCGAACCAGAAATGTTGCGGGGTAAGGTACCCCGCAACAACAATGTTCGTCCAAATTCTTTTGGCACTTCGCAAAGACGCCACCTGTTAGACGCCATGCAGGAGAATGTAGGCAATGAATAATGAAATCAGTGAATTGATAAAGAAAACCCTTGGAAATCTTGGTTGCGAAAGGATTGTTCTATTCGGTTCGAGGGCAAGAGGTGATTTTAAAGAGAGAAGTGATTACGATATTTTGGTTATTGTAAGGGTGTCCAGTCACTTGGCCCGAGGTAATGGATCTTTTTGTGAATGATACGGGCAAGCTATTGCAGACAAGGCGGGAGGAACAAAAACCAGAAGTGAAATTGTGAAACTCATAAGGTGTGAACTTTGAAAGGGGATATTTAAGATGAAAACCACAGCAAAGATCAGTCCGGAAGATTATATTCTCTCTGTGTTATCGCCAGAAGATAGGTTAGAGGCGGCTCTTAAGATTGCAAGGGAAACCTTCAGAAAGACCACCTTAACAGTCAAGGACATAGAGAAGGCTGTTAAAAAAATAAGGAGAAAGGCATACGAGGAGACTAAAAAATAGGGTAGTGGTTGATACCGGGGTGCTTGTCTCTGCTTTTATCTTTGGAGGAACACCTGAAAAAGGGTAATCAAGAAGGTATTTACCGAGGCTGAGATATGGGTTTCTCCCCAACTTCTTAAAGAATACAGAGACACGCCTTTTGAACTTGAGTTCGAGGGCAAGATAACCAGAGTTCAATTGAGGTCACTCCTTTCTGGTATTGCCTCGTTTGTGGTTAATGCCAAAGTAGTAGCTCTATAGAGGACGTTATCCCTTTGTAGAGATAAAGCAGATGATATGGTTCTTGAATGCTGCTTAGAGGCTGACGCAGATTTTTTAATTACCGGCGATAAAGACCTCCCTGAAATTGACAAAACCAGATTGAAGAGAGAGCTTCCTAAATTGAGGATGGTTTCTCCAAAGGCTTTTCTGAGGCATAAGAAATAATTTGAATCTTTTGGCTTTCACTGAGCGCGACCAAAAATTAAACAAGACCTCCACACCAGACGGGAACTTCACTATGCAGAGATAAGGTCAGTCGCAAGAAGGCTTCTTTAGTTCTGGTTCAAGATGATGGATATCTTCGGGAATGATACCAACAAGCTTCTGGAGAAGAAGACATGACGGACTACAGGAAGGTCAGAGAAATCATCCCCAAAATAGTGAAGAAGATAATAAAGGTATATCCGTTCAAGGAGGATGTTGTTGCTTTCATTGTTGGACAGAAACATGGACTACCATCAATAGATACATTTATTCCTGTGAATTACTTGAAGATGAGGGCGATGTTTTAATGGATAAAAGCAATGGAGGGTTTGTTTTAGAATACCATGAAAGTGGACCGGAAATTGTTGTTTATCTTGGGTTGGCTACAGCGTCGATTATTCTTGTAAGATCCGTTGTTGATTTAATCACTGCTTTGTTAAAGGCCATACAAAACGAGCGTGGTAAACATCCTGAGAGAATCAAAATCACAAAACGGCGTGTAGTTAAAGCACAGATAGAGGGAGAAAAAATTATGGAGTTAAATTTACCTCTTTCTGATGATATAATTAAAAAATTGAATGATAATATCAGAAATGCTATTGAAGAAAGAAATAAGTAATACTGGTCTCCAGTTGGAGATGGGTTGGGTCTCCTCTCAGGTGGTGTTTTTGTTTAAAAGATGTCATCATTGGATGAAGGCTTGGGTCGACCGCGGCCGTTGGTGGGATCTTCGACAAATTGGTTCTATCTGGAAATATCAAAGGTTACCCAGATCAGTTCACATTCTTGTCAAACCAAGTTCTATTTGAGAAACAGTCCCTCCTAATGCCGAAGCATCAAGAACCCATAAATAGATGTAGCGGAAAGCTTCAGCTTTCCATTAACCCGGCAAACCTGAAGGTTTGCACTCCAATTACGATGATCACCAATTTCTATGTGAATCCTGAAAATGTGTGGAAAGTCGTAGGGATCCCGCCGTTTCCAGAACCTAACTTAAGTTAGGTTCTGGAAATTGGCGGCAGGGCTGTCCGCCTTGAAGTAAGGACAGGGACAAGCCCTGTCCCCACGTAATACAGCAGAAAATGATCACAAACTTTTACGCAAGTCCGGAGAAGATCAGCAAAGAGGTTTTGAGAATTGAAGGTGAGGAGGCAAAGCACATCCTGTCGGTTCTCCGCTACGGCTCCGGGGATGTGATCGATGTGGTGGATGGCTGTGGCACGAAATATAAAGTCAAAATTGAAGAAATCTCTCGAGACTTTCTGGAAGGAAGAATCCTTTCTCGCACCCACAAGGAAAATGAACCTAACTGCCATCTCACCCTGGCTCAGGCTATCTGCCGAAAAGAAAGAATGGATTTTTTGATTGAGAAAGCAACCGAGATCGGGGTCTCTTCCATCATTCCCATCGTGACTGAAAGAAACCTGATCAAAGTTAGCGGAGTCTCAAGCCAGCAGAAGAAAATTGATCGGTGGAGAAGATTGGCAATTGCCAGCATGAAACAATCGCTTAGAACAGTATTGCCGGAAATACATGATATAATTGAGTTCGAACAACTGCTTTCAAAAGTCAAAAGTTTTGATCTCTGTCTGATCGCCAGTCTGGATAAAGATTCAAAAAGCATAAAAGAATGTGAACAGTTAAGGGCAGGGGTGAAAAATATACTTCTTATAGTTGGTCCCGAAGCCGGATTCACCAAAGAGGAGCTTTCCAAAGCCAAAGCGCAGGGAGCCATTCCCATAAGTTTCGGCTCAAGAAGGCTAAGAACCGAGACTGCAGGAGTGCTCTTCTTATCTTTAGTTCTCCACCAACTCGATGACCTGGGGTAAAAAAGTGCTCCAGGCGGGTGTTCTTCACCACCGCTTGTTTCCCATTGGTGAAGAACACCAACGGGAAGCAAGCAACCTCCCATTTTACCTGCCTTTTCTTCGTCAATGTATTCCCCACCAAGCCGATATTAAATTAAGGTCTTACATGTGCCTGTCGGGTCCCTGACCCGACAGGTAAAATCCGATCAAAGCAAGATATGAGTTTCCCGCCAGGTCAAGGGACTTGGCGGGCACAGAATTCAGGCTTATCTTTCCTTTGGGCATCTTTTGATTTCAGCTCATTCGAGGTTACCCTGATGGCAAAACTTATCACACTTGGAAAAGAGCATCTTTTATTTGTGGCTGAAATTCTTTTTCTTCTGGCTTTATTTGGTATCCTCCTTTTGATTGATTTTCCCATTTATCTTAAACTCGCTTCCATTTTCCTGTTTATACTTTTCCTGGTGGGATGGTTTTTGTGGAGTTTTTCCAAGCAACAGCAGAGGTACCAACTTTTAGCTGAAGAGCAAAAACAAAACAGCGAAAAGCTTGAAAGGTTGTTAAAGCTGGCTGTGGAATTTTCCAAGATTTCATTCGTCCGGGATAAATTGCATAAGATCACACCCAAACTTGCAGACCTCTTTGAAGAATATTTCCAATCGAATGAGTTTTTGCTTTTTGTGAAAAAAAGAAATGTGTATCAGGTGCTGGTAGCCAACAATGTAACTTTGCCCCAACGGAGCAAAATGACCGTTAAATCCAACAACGAATTCATTTCTTTGTTGAAATCGGCAGGCGGAATAAATAATCTGGATTTTCTTCAAACGGTTAAAGCTCCCTCCTCCTTCAAAGCCTTGCAAAGACAATATCAGTTTGACCGTCTCATCCCACTTTTGACTGAATCAGATCTGTGGGGTTTCGTAATGCTAAAAACCGAAGGAAGGTTTGTAGATGAGAGCATAAATCATACGCCTGACGTCTGGGAACAAGAATTGCCGTTTTGGGCGCTTAATCAGATCGCCCTGAATTTAGAAAAAGAAGACCTTTCAAGCAAGTTTAGAGAGCTTGAAAATAAGTTTAACACAAATGCAAAGCAGGTAAGATGTGAATTGTCCGTTTTGAATAGGGACCTTAAGAGAAAGATATTCGATCTGAATGCGGTTTTGGGATTGGTCAAAAACCTTTATTCCGTGCTGGAGGAGGAGGGTTTGTTCTCTGTATTAGCCCGGATGTTACAGGATCATCTGGGAGCAAAATCCGTGTTTTTGATGTGGCCTCATAAGAGAAACGAAGACGTGGTGGGTAAGTATTTTTATGGCGCCCATAACTCCCATCTATCCGGAAAAGAAACCATCTCCCAGCTAAGAATAGAAAAGGGGAAAGCTTTGTATAATTGGATCAAAAATGAAAAGCAAATTTGGCATCTTTATACCATGCAAAGGATTTCCGAGGAGGATGAGCTTCTAAAAGCTCTCTTAGATTCTGGCTTTCAGATCGGGGCTAAGCTTGCCTTTGCCCGTGAGAGTTTCGGGATAATATTTTTGGGCGAAAAGACAGATGGCGCTAAATACCGGCAGATAGACTTAGATATCCTGGCGATTCTGATCAACATGGCTGTGGTCACCTATAGGAATATCAGGCACTTTAAAAGCATTGAGGAACTTTCTTACACCGACAGCATCACCGGGCTTTATAACTATCGTTATTTTTATAAGCGACTGACCGAAGAGGTGTTCCGAGCAAAAAGGTTTGGCAGAAAATTAGCTTTAGTCATCTTTGATATCGACGATTTCAAGATTTACAACGATACCTACGGACACCAGGCTGGGGATCAACTGCTCAAGCAATTGGGCGGTCTTCTTTCCCGCACAGTCAGGTCGATTGACGTGGTCTCTCGATATGGGGGAGAGGAGTTCTGTGTGATCATGCCGGAGTCCGATCAGGAGGAGTGTTTGAAGTTCACAGAAAGAGTCCGCAAAAACATCATGAATTTCCCCTTCAAGTCCGAATTTGGACCTCATTTGAGTCAACCGACCAGCGGAGATGAATATCCAAAGCAGGAGCACAACATCACTGTAAGCTTAGGTGGGGCTATCTATCCTTATGATGCTCGCTCGGTGGATCGTCTCATCTACTGTGCTGACATGGCTCTTCTGAAAGCCAAAAGCACAGGCAAAAACAGGTCGGTGATGTACCAAGAAAAATTGGTTACCGTAAGCCATTGAATTTGAGCAGTTTTTTGAAAATCCCTCTTCCAAGATTTAGGAAAAATCTTCAAGTAACGCTTTTTGTCGGAGAAAAAAGCCAGAACCTAACTTAAGTTAGGCTCTGGCCCTACTATGGCTTAAGATTCCGTCGTTGCGATAATCGACAATATTTCTTCTTTCGAGACAAGCCCTTCATGATAAACTCAGACGCTGCATTTTTTGATTCTGGGATTTTCCAGGATTGCATATTAATGTTGAGTTACAAACATTTTGCAATTTTTGGTTGTAATTTTTGATTTTTTCCTTAAATTCTAACTGGCAAAACTTGGCTTTTGAAAACAAAGCTCAGGAGGTTGGAAAACAAATATGCGGACCATCTTTGCCACATTACGACCGCAACAATGGGTTAAGAACTTTGTTCTTTTTGCCGGATTGATCTTCTCTCAGAATCTGGGCAGTCTGGATATGGTTTTAAAAACCTTAGCCGGCTTCGCTTTATTCTGTCTTTTGTCCTCCAGCGCTTACATTCTTAACGATATCCTGGACGTGGAAAGCGATAGAAAACACCCCTTAAAATCTGCTCGCCCCATTGCTAATAGGGAGATCAAAATCTCAACGGCTGTAGTTCTTTTTGTCATCCTCGTCCTGATTTCTTTGGGTCTTTCAGCCTGGCTAAGTCCCCTCTTTGCCTTAACCGCCCTGATTTACGTCATTCTGAACTTGTTTTATTCCTTGCATCTTAAACATGTGGTGATAATAGACGTGATGTGCATTGCTTTGGGTTTTGTTATTCGTGCGGTGGCAGGAGCGGTTTTAATCGGGGTGGAGATCTCTGCTTGGCTGGTGGTCTGCACCACCCTTCTGGCTCTGTTTTTAGGCTTCGGTAAAAGAAGACACGAGCTTCAGCTTTTAGAAACTCAAGCCACCGGTCACAGAAAAATCCTTTCCGAATACAGCCCCTATTTTCTGGACCAGATGATCTCGGTGGTCACCGCCTCCACTGTGGTGGCTTATGTTTTCTACACCCTCTCACCCGAGGTGGAGACAAAATTGGGGACAGGGCATATGGATTTGACCATTCCTTTCGTATTATATGGAGTGTTCAGGTATTTGTATCTTATTCATCAGAAGGAAGGAGGCGGAAGCCCCACCAGAATGCTTCTAAACGATAAACCCATTCTGGCAAATATCATCCTGTGGCTTGTGGCGGTGATCCTGATCGTATATGTGTTTTAAAGCTAATGACGAATGACGAATAAAAACCATTGCTCGGCGAGGATTCGTATGAATGCATACGCATGTTATCATCCTCGCCCACTGACTAAACAATTTGGGGGATGATAACATCCCCCAAGAGCAAGCGGAGATGACGAATGCTTTTATCCATCATCCGTCATTCGTCATCGGTCATTTTTGTTCCGTAAGGAGGACTTGTGACAAAATCAAAAGTGGCGGTAGCAAAGACGTCGCCTGAGACTGTGCTGGATGATTATCATAATCTTTTAAGGTTAGCCGAGGTGGAGAGTTTTCTCTCCAGGGATAAGCTCACCATTCTTAAGGATAACATCTCCTGGCATTATCCTTTCCCCGGAGCCAACACCACCCCCTGGCAACTGGAGGGAACCATTCTTGGTCTTAAGAAGCTGGGGTTTGAGCAATTGGTGGCGGTTGAGAATAATACCGTGGTGACCAATACCTTAAAGGGAGAAAGATTAAATAAATATACTGGCATTTACAAAAAACATAACATCGAGGTGCAACTCAATTTCTCTGATGATTTCAAATGGGTCAAATATGAGCCTAAAGGTGAACTCTTAGCATTACCCAAAATCTACAAGAAGGGAATTTACCTTCCTGAGTTTTTCTTTGACAAAAACATCATTCACCTTCCCACCGTAAAATGCCACATCTACACCACCACCACCGGGGCAATGAAGAATGCCTTTGGTGGGCTTTTAACTACCAAAAGGCATTATACGCATACCTGGATTCACGAGACTTTGGTTGATCTGCTGACCATCCAGAAGGAGATCCACTCCGGAATATTTGCGGTGATGGATGGGACCACCGCGGGAAACGGACCCGGTCCCCGCACCATGAAGCCGGAGATAAAAGACTTCATCTTAGCTTCAGCAGATTCGGTGGCCATAGATGCGGTGGCGGCAAAGATGATGGGTTTTGATCCCATGAGCATAAAATATATTCGTCTGGCTCATGAACGGGGTTTGGGAAAGGGGAGGATGGATGAGATCGACGTCCTGGGAGAAGATATCTCGGATGTGAATTTTGGTTTTACCGTAGGTGATAACATAGCAAGCCGGGTGGGTGATCTTCTTTGGTTCTCCCCGCTGAGGATCTTTCAAAGGCTATTTTTCCGCACTCCTTTAGTATATATCTTCGTTTTCGGCTCTGCTTTCTATCATGACCGCTTCTGGTGGCCGGTTAAGGGGAAAGAAGTCTTCAAAGAGTGGTCTGAGACCAAGTGGGGAAAACTGTTCCAATCCTATTTATAGGTCAAGCACGTCCGTTCTCCCGCCAGAGGCGGGATCAGGATGAATCCAAAGGACTGCTTGATAGAAAGATCTGTTAACTGTCTAACGGGGAAAGTCACCTGCGCCGAAACTCTGTCATTTAAGAGTTTGCAATTACTTCTAACCATTGTTTACCTCAAAACTTTTAAAATCACGCCTTACGCTTTCGGCGTCAGGTGCACTGGGGTTAGCCAGCTAATGTTTTCACCATAATTTATCACTTTTCCTAAGATTATCCTTAACACATAACACTTGACCATTTTCTACTTCAGTTTTTCCACCTTTTATCCAAGGTGTAATATGATCAGCGTGCCAGTTATATTCAGATACTTTTTTGGAACAAATTTGACATATCCCTTTATCTCTTGCATATATCTCAGCCTTTTGATCATCATCGAAATTTCTCTTTGGATCTAATTCTATGATTTCCATTTCTTTGAACATTTTATAAAAATCAAGTATCAATATTCTAAAACGATTTTCAATCGAACGTCGTGAATTTGCTGAACTAGACATATACAATTTATATTCATCGTTTTTTCTTCTTTCTGGTTCAGTATATTGATACCATTCCAACAAATTATCATAAAATTTATCTGATAACTTGGTCGTTTTTAAAAGGTATGAAACAAGCAAATATGCATTAATCGTTGATGCTCTATTTAGAAGTCGGGATTTGTCAGGAAACAAACCATTCAATATTTTTAAAGTTCTTTTTAAATAATCAATCGCATATTTAGTAACTGAATTTTTATAGTCAGAATACATTTTAGATAGGAATCTGTCCCTAGTATCAGTTAGGCCATTATTCAATTCTAGCATCATCATCTGAGCACACACTTGGTGGTATGCGAATCTATGATTGGAAAAAGAGACTTTGTTAAAAAACTGATTATTAAATGCAATTTCACGAATTGTTTCTGTCATCTTTCCAGGCATTGAATTTCTTACTTCAGCTGGGCTTAGAGGAGTACCGTTGTTAAGTCTAAAGAATAAATCAGCTATTTCATTTTCTGTAGCATTAGTTATAATGACAACATCTAAAGTATATTTATGGACACGTTCAATTTTAACTTTTGAGTCCAATTCTTTATAACTAAGACCTGCGACATTATATTTTTCGCCATCAATTAATAAATCATCAGATTCCTCATCTAATCTGAGATCTCGGATTAAGAAATCCCATAAAGTTTTCATCCTTTGTTGTCCATCTATTACCTCGTAGGAAAACCCATCTTTTTTATTTTCTCTAAGATAAATTTTCGGAATATCAATTTTTCTAAGAATGCTATCAATTAGCATTTGTTTTTGTTTTGGTCTCCAAACTGAGCCACGCTGATAATTTGGATTTGGATTGATATCTTTTTCATATTCTTTGAATGATAATAATGGCCAATGTTCAATTTTTGTTTCCATTTTACACCTGTATGTTTTTGTTACTTTAGATGGCTAACATTGTTTATATGTATCCGCATAACATCCCAAACACCGTTTCAAGTGCCGAATAACACGCCAGCGAAAAATGCATCGTTTCGGTCTTAACCATCGAGACATCAGGTTGTTGTGTCGACGCACTCACTTTATCACGGCATCTTATACGGATCAGCATAAAATCCTCCACGTTCACTTCAGAGCGTACCCACCGGGCTCCGAACGCCACCCCGCGGTTGAGCACATGGGTGTAAAATCCAAATTCCGCATTTTTTCGCTCCAGAATCATCTCTACTATATTATATGCGCCCAAATGGCTATGTTGTCAAGAAGAAAATTAGAGAGCTCTGAAAAAGTGGAAAGGGATGGTCGGGCAAGGGTGCCCGACCTACGAAAATCACCGACTCATATTCTCGTAGGCAGGGCTTCCAGCCCGGTCAAGTGGCTTTTTCAGAGGCCTCGATTAAAAAAAGTTTGGGTTCTCGTTTTCTGGATGGTAACATCCAGAGAGCATGAAAGTCAGATAGCGTAACTCGTAGACAACCAGTCTCAAGATCCTGCAGAAATGACTATCTCTTGGATAGTTTTCGCAAAATGTCTTGGGTGGTGGTCACATAGGCGAATCCAAAAGCTAAATTCTTGAGTGTAGCTAAGTGCAATTCTTCGTCCACCGTCCCGGTGGCGTCCATAAGAAAGAAAACTCGATAGTCTCTAAAATAAGCGTCGCGTGCGGTCGACTCACAGCATAAGTTGGTCATCACCCCGGTAATCACCAAGTCTTCTACCTTCAAACACCTCAGGACTATCTCTAAATCGGTATTATAAAAAGCGCTGTATCTGTGCTTATAAATTATCTTCTCATGAGGCAACGGTGATAGATCAGGATGAATCTCCGCATCTTTGGTATTCTCCATGACCATCCCCTGCCACCACCAGGCTAAAATTCCTCCGTCAAGCTCTTTGTCTTTGTGCACATGGGCGGTATAGATCACCGGGAGTTTTTTCTTCCTGAACGACTTTATTAATTTGGTTACGTTGGGCAATATGGCCAATCCTCCCGGAGTAAAGGTGGGACTTTTGGGAGCAAGAAAGAAATTTTGCATATCCACCACCAGAAGGCAGGATCTTTTGAAATTGGGTTTCATCCGATGAACGTTATAAAAAGCAATTTGTTGTTTCCATTCTTCAGCCTTAATTTTGAGGCTGGATGGTGTGACGTAGTATTCGTCCTTTGGTACGGTTATTTGACTCAACTGAGATTCTGTGGACATGGGTTACTCCTTTAATAAGGCTCGATGCTCGGATGTCGTTGACGATGCTTGTAACGAAGCTCGTTATTTCGAAATTCGACACTTAAAGATTTTTTTTACCGAATTAGGTGTTGCAGCTTCCAACTTCCAGCCTCCAGCATCGATACCAGCTTCGTCAACTTAAACAAGTTTCGAAAGCCTATTTTTATGAAATCTTCTTGAAACTTTTAGTATGTCTTTTTGAGATACCCCGGCAAGAAGGACATAGGTTATTTGTTAGCGTTTCTCCGGCGCAGGAACAGTCCCGTCATCTGTTTACGGGCAAAAAGTATCCATAACACGAAAGGCAAGGTCTCACTGAAAAGATATAGGGGGACACTCAGCTTCTCGTAGATCTTTGATGGAACCCCATATTCATCATGTAAAAGATAAACCGCTTCGGTCAAAATCATGTGCCACACGATCAAAATCAAAAGCCCCCATGCCAACTGAGAGAGTCTGGTTTTCAAGTTTATGTCTCTGGTGATTATCATAAGAGAGATGAAGGGGATTAGATTATTGAAAATATCCACTGGCCAAGGGAAAAACTGGATGTTAAAACCGGCGATTTTTATCAGAAGCAGCTTAAGAAACCAGTCCAGGCAAACCAGATACCAATCTTGCCCTTTCCAGTGCCATAGAGCAAACAGAGGGGCGGAGATCAAAATAAACTTAACGGTGAACAGCCACAGCTTTTCTTTCATAATACACCACCTTCTCGATCCACAGAACCCAGGCGGAGACGATTATCAAAATCATAGCCACCTGCCAGAAATACATATGAAAAAACTCGAAGGTTTCAGGAGACCAGTTCCCCACCACCATGATGAATACCATTCTGATTATATTGACCACATAAAGGAAGGGAATTCCCAAACCCGCACCGATCAATTTCTTTTTCAGGCTGGCAGGATAAGCTATTATGGCGGCAAGAAAGATGAGCATCTCATAAAGTCCGGTGCACTCCCCCACCACCTCGATGGAGAAATTAGACATGGAAACTATGCGACCGCTTACCTGAACGGTCATTCCAAAAAGCTTCAGGAAAAAGCCGGTAACATCCGCGGTCACCACCATCAACCAGGTGAGTTGGGGATTGAACTTATCGCTCAGGAAGGGAAAAGTGGTGGTAAGAATGATTAAAAGTCCTAAAAAGATCAGGCAAAATCTGACGATTGGCTTGTAGGATTTAGGTTTGGCTTTGGCTGATTCAACTTGTCTTTTGGATTTTTTTCCTTTTTTCATTTCATCTGATTTCGTTCAACTTACCCGTAGCCAAGGTAAAATCCTTACGGATTCATCCTGAACGGATTAACTCCCTTCCTCTTGGAGTAGAGGCGTAAGCCTTTTGTTAGTGCTTATGAGATTCTTCGTCTTCGGTTCAGAATGACCAAGAACCTTGATCTTAATTTATGTCCTTGTGCGTCCGCCAGATCTCCTCAGGACGACTGAGAATTGTCATTCTGACCCATATGGGGAAGAATCTCGCTTCCCAACCCGCACAAAACCAAGATTCTTCACTCCGCTTCGCTCCGTTCAGAATAACACAATTGGAGTTCTCGGTCACCCTGTCCTGACTTGATTCCGCATTTTGCGGAATCGGATCGGGAACCCACCGGGCACGCGAACCACATTTCCTTACGTTTTTATTGTAATCTATTTTTACATCTTTGGCAAGTTTAATTTTTACTTTCAATATTGAAGCTTCTCCAAAATAGTCACTATATCAAACGGCATAATTTATGGCAATCACTGAAAAGGTGCGAGGTAATTCTCTTGGTTCGGGCGGGGGTTGAACCCCCGCCCGATCAGCAAAGAGTTCATGTTTTACCTTGAGGATGGTATATAACATTTCACTGAAATTGTCAAATATTATGCCATTGGGTATAATACAAACGCATTAAGTGATATTACATGACCGTTTTGTGTGCCTGTCGGGTCCCCGACCCGACAGAAACCTTCCGCCAAGTCAGGGGACCTGGCGGGCACAGAATATTGTGCCATTGGGTATAATACAGACGCAAAAACTATTTTTACATGTCATTCTAACCCCGCCTTTGGCGGGGGAAGAATCTGACTTCCACCATTCTGTATATCTACCTGAGCCTGTTTGCATCCAGCGCCCAGCCAGAAAAGAAGGCTTTAAGCCAGGCAAACATATATAGATAGATGTTTCACTCCGCCCAACCCCGCTATTGCGGGATTTCGCTCTGCTCGACATGACATGTCCTATGGATCTCATTTGAGTCAAATGACCTGCGGACAATGTGTCAATTTATTTTGTTAATTTGTTATAGAATAGAGAAGAACCAAAAACATTAAGCCCCTTTCGGATTTTCCAAAAGGGGCTTTGTACCTCCCTTACAACTAAGTTCTACCGTCTTTGTCTTCTGGCGAACTTATGCCGGCATTGTGGCTCCGTGGTTGGGGCAGGGGTTTAACCCCTGCCCCAACACAGCGAGCAAACCTCAGATAGTAGGTCAAGCACATACTGAGGATTGCTTGACATTTCGTCTTAAGCTGGAACCGGTACTCTTCTCCTCCTAACCATGATGAAGACAGCACTTCCGACAATCAACACTACCAGGATGATAACTCCCCACTGGGTCATGGTCGGAACGGTGGGATCCGGTATGGACTGGACCAGGAGGTCAGTAGCCACGTCCTCCACGTGCCAATCCTGCCCGTTTATTGTGATGATCTTACAAGTTTGAAGGGGAGGTCCTCCGTCTATGGCGTCAATATGCCACCACTCACACCAGACCGGCCAGACTTCATGCCACCAGGTGGAAACCGGATTTGGGATTGGGTAATCCAAGCTGTCAGCTCCTCCGCTGAACTCCACGTACATAGTTTCAGTCGGAGCGCTCACGTTGCTGAGCTTAAGAGTTATCGTCACATCTTCCACGTGGACCCATATCCAGCTACCATCCGGCACATGCTCAATTTTGAGCTTGTCTGAGGGGTTAAGCCCTGGGATGCCATTGTCTCTCTCATCGATAACTTCCCATACATGGCAGTACGTAGCGGGTGGATAAAGTGAGTGCCACGTAGTGCCAATCCAGGTTGTCAAATCATGGACTAAATCATCCCCTGGAGCCAGAGAGTGAAGATGCACCGGCGTCTTAGCGTTTCTAATTGCCTCTACCGGATCATCGGCGGCTTTTGCGCTGTTGCTCAAAGCACCGACAAAGACAAAAATCGCCGCCACCAAAACAATCAGTGAGATATTTTTACGCATTTTTTTATTCTCCTCACACACATAAGGTTATTTAATTAAAGTTACCGTAGGTCAACCATCCCCGCCAAAGGCGGGTGGTTGACAACCTTTTTTTGTCAAGCAGTCCTTCGGACATGCTTGACCTACGGCATTGTGACACATATAGTTTCGGGGAGAAAAGGCGGGGCTCGGCTTTCCGGCACCAGGTAAACTTTTTGGGCGGAAAGCCCGGAGGTAAAGAAAAGGTCTAATATCCTTGCATCTTCGGTAGCTGTCTTTCCTCTGGGTCTTTTTATCTCCAGGGTCTTGACAACTACCAGAACCAACAAGGAATTCAAAAGAACGATAATAGCCGAGACTGTTAGAAAACCAAAAAGACCGACCAGACCATGCAAGAATGGGTGTGAGAATCCCGCTTCCCCTAAAAGCCCGCCGGCAAATCCAAGTTTCACCAACCCCATTTCCAAACCCACCCAGAGCACCGCAACAATGGACGGATAAAATCCCCAACGCTTTCGTGCCCACCCCACTGTCCAGCCGAACAGGGCAAAAAGCGCTGTGCCGGAAAGTAGCTGGAGGGCGGAAACAAGAGGAGAGGTGAAAAGCGAATTCACCAGCGAAGCCCCGAAGAAGGAAAGACCAAAAAGAAATCCCAGCCGCAAGGACTCGCCTGGTGTAGCTTTGATAATTCTATAGAGGAAAGGGGTTAAGGCAAAAAAGGAAAAATACCAATATTGGGGAAAGAGAGTGGCTAAAAGCAACAGAAGCGCAGAGCTTCCAGCGAAGATGAAGCTTTCAGCCCAGGTTGCCAAAGGCGGCTTAGCGTAAGTCGAATCTGTGTCTGCAGTCCCGATCCTTGGATGGCGTTCAGGGTATTTGATCCGCAGGATCCGGTGGACCGGTGGGGACGCATCTTTCCCTTTACCTGGTCCGACAAAAAGGCGGAGCCACCTACTGCTTGCTGCCCGCACTTGTCCAATGGATCCTGTGGACCAGCGAGTACAATCCATAAAAATTACTCTCCTGTGCTTTCGTGCAAACAGTCCAGAACCGAAGCTTAGGTTCTGATCCTACTATACTCTCGTGAGCCTAATACAGACGATGAAACCTCAAGGAAGTCTAATTCACAGACCCAGACCTTTTAGTCCGGGCAACGTCTACTTAAGAACTCTTTACTGTTTCTAAGAAGATCCTTTGAAAAAATATCTAACCGAATGCTGGGCATACACCAATGAGAATAAACTTCCCAAGCAAGATACAAAAACTCTTTTAAGGAAAACCAGTTTTCAGCAGACCTTCAATTAGGTAACCTCGTGTTTAAATCCTCTATATCCCGGGGTTCTCTCCGCCAAATAGCAAAACAGCAATAATTAATATAAACCCTAAAGCCCATTTAGTCAAGTCTTTTTTTTGAAAAAACATCCTCTCCTAACTGTCTCCTGCGCCATAGATTGAATCCATTATTTTTACCATCTGCGGACTATCATACAGCGCTTCATGTGGAGAGCGTAACCTCATGCTACACTCTCATATCTACTGAGAAGGTACTATTTACCTATTGATCGGCATTCTTTTAGACGATTTGACCGGAACTTGTTGGGAAATTATAGGCATCTATCTGCTTTTGTGGCAAACACAAAAATTTAAAGCTTTTCCAAGTTTATGGCAAAATTTCGGTAACGTATTTAGTGGTATTAAGTTAAATGAATTTTTCATGTCCACAGAATCCAGATTCGGATTTATCTTTCCCCTTCCCCTTTTTGAGAAAGTTTTTTAGTACGAACCAAACTCTCAAGGGATCAAAGGAGCCGATGCGGATAATTTCTGTGTTGCGGGAAATATTCTCTAAAAGAGAGAGGACCTCTGCCAAATATTTCACCTCTTTGAGGGTCAAGATATATGGCCTCCAGCCGAAGAACGGAAGATATTTTACGAACTTAGTGATCCTCTGCACTCCCCCCATGCCCAGAGGTGGAAAGTCAACTACCCCCGACTTTTAGTCGCCCGGGGGCTTGGAATCCGGCTGAAGTTAACACACAACCAGTCCCATGGACCCAAATTCGGATTTTTGGAACCTCTGACTTGGTAGTTCATTTCCCCTCTTTTCTAAAGAGGGGACAGGGGAGATTAAAACCCCCCTAAAGTCCCCCTTTATTAAAGGGGGAATTTAAGATACACCCCATTTTACAGAAGTGGAAGTCTAACATGCTGCTTGATTATACCAAAGTCTTCGCCTAAAGGCGAGGGCTTTTCTCCCATTCCCCGAATGGGACAATAATAGGCGAGGATTAATACTTTTTCTCTTTTATTTAGGAGCAAAAGTTTCATATTTTTGGAGTTTCTTGCTTTATCAGTTTCTTCTACCTGTTGTAACCGATAGATAATTCATTGATTTTCACTACATTATTGGTTAGCGTAGCCCCGCCAAAGGTGGGGTTGGCAAGCTGTCCTTCGACATCCCGCCTTTGGCGGGAGACGAAGTGTAAAGGCTTGCCTACGCAAAGTCACTGAAAAACGCAAAGTTCTTATTAAAAGTTTAATCTGGATTTACCAGTTGAAAAAATCGATCTTCGATCACCTTCATGTTATCTTCCCATACTGCTTTGCTTCGTATAATGGAGGCATTCCTTTTTCTGAAATCTGCCCAGTGGATAAATTCATTGATCACATAAGTGATCTTCTCCGCCAAAATCTTGTAGTTAGAGGCAGGAAATAAGAAGCCATTTTTCCGGTCCCCGATCCATTCCCGATTTCCCGGAATGTCGGTGACGATGGGAATTAGTCCAAAGTTCATAGCCTCCAGAAGAGAAACGGAGGTGGAATCTGATAATGCGGTGGAGATATAAATATCTGAATCCTGATAATATTTCAGCAACGTCCTCTTGGAGACAATGCCTTTGAGCTCCACATAGCTTTCGACTTTCAGCTCTTTTGCTAAACGGATTAATTTGTTTTTCTGAGAACCTTGGCCCAGTATAACAAACCTCACCTCTTTTTGGGCTTGTTTTATCACCAGGGGGATTGCTTTCAAAAGCGTGGCCACATCATACAAAGGCTCCAATCTTCTGTTGCTCAAGATAAGCAGAGTTGATTTTTTCTCTTTCTTTTGTCTGCTGAGTAAACGTTTCTCCACCCCCATAGGGCTGACAAGCACCTTTCCCCTTTCCACGCCCAACTGGTATACAGCCTGAGCGGAGACTATAGCGTCGGTGGTGACCAGATCAGCTTTTCTTAGAATATACTCAGCTCTTTTCTTATGCAACCAAGATTTTTGAGGAGATATCAAAACGTCTGATCCCCAGGTGGAGATCACCAGAGGATGGGTCTTTAGCAAAGCTCCAATTAATCCATAGTTGGGCACGAAATGTGCATTTACTAAATCCGGTTTGATCTTTCCTACTATTCTTTTTATTCGTGGCATAGAGAGGAGATATTTCAAGAAATTGGGAAGGCTTTTTGTTTGAATAAAAAATTCCTCGGCTTTGGTGTCAAATCCTTTGTCTAAGGTAATCAAGAAACATCGGTGTCCCCGATCGACAAAATAGTTCACCCATCTTTGAGTATGATAACTCTTCGCATCAGAAAGAAAAAGGATTCTCATGGTGGCGTAAAATCAAACCGAACCTTCATGTTAGGGTGAGGATTGCACCCCCACCCCATGATTGCGGTCAGACGACCGCCCGTCTGGGCGGATAGGGGTGCGACCCCTATCCGATCTTTATAGTACAGTTTTATTTTTAGCAGTTTTTGAAAAATAACCTCTGCATAGAAGACAATATCTCAATCTTTTTAGCGAAGAGAAGGTTTCTTTTTTGTCTTCTTATCTTTTTTCTTTCTTTACTGAATACTTTCCAAAATCTTTCTGAGTCTTTTATCCAGAGGAGTTTTTTCATCGCTAAACCTTTTCATGGTATTATTCAGAAGCTTCATATCTCAAGATTCTGCAGAACCGAATTCGTCCATTTTGTTCACTTTGTACTTACTAAGAGGAGCAGGAAACAGATTACATCTTATTATTGATTTTTTCTCCCCCACCTGTTTTGGACTTGACTCGAAATCCCCCTTTAGCAAAGGGGGATTTAGGGGGATTTTTCAAGTTTCAAATCCCCCCCCTTCCCCCCTTTTTCTAAAAGGGGGATGTAAACAATTATATGCTCTCCTTAATAAGTGAGGACTCAAATGAGGATCCTGTGAATCATCAATTTCATTCTCGTATAACTGCAATCTTTCCTACGGCACTTTTTCTGGATGGATTCTGAACATGAAAAAGATATACCCCGCTTGCCACCAGCTCCCCAGCCTGATTTCTTCCATTCCACTGGTTACCTGATTTAATCTCTTTGATCAGTTCTCCGGCTACGGTAAATATCCTCACCTTTGCCGGATAAGGGAGTCTGTCGAAGGTGAGTATCTCAGTCCCGTCCTGGATTATAAAGGGATTGGGAAAGGGGATCACCTGGGATAAGTTTTCTGCCGGTGCGCCAATGCCCGACTCAAACCGGGAGAGTCCGTTGTCTGTCCCCACCCAAACGTCACCTGTCTTTTTGTCGATTTTGAGCCGAAGAACGTTATTTGCGCAGATTTTGCTGTTGAAGGTGGTGAAGACCCCGACGAACTCGCCCTTGCCGTTGATCATCCCCAACCCGTTAGAGGTGGCGATCCATTTGTTGTTTCTTTCATCCACCGCGATATCGTTTACCTTGGGACCCAGAGGATCAGGCAAAGGGACGGTTCTGAATCTTTCAAAATCCGGATCGAATTTGTCCAGACCACTGGAGGTTCCAACCCAAAGGTCGCCATCCTTGTCCACGCTGACGCACCAGACCGCATCGTCCGAAAGGTGATGTTCCTGAGAGGAGTAGTGGATGACCCGGTCGTCTTCTTTGTTTTCCAAAGTCCAGTTATAATTGTAGTCCAAAAGCCCCCAGTTCCGAAAGCAGATATAAAGGTGACCTTCTTTGGCAAACACTCTCTGCATGAGGAGAGATCTTATCCCTTCCCGCTCATAGAAAATCACCCAAGAGGTATCTTTTTGTGCGGGCAAACATACGACCCGGGTGGAATCCAAAGCCTCCCAGTTGGGAAACCACCTGTTACCCCTCTCATCCACCGCTATGTCATTCACCACCACATACCAGGGAGCCCCCAACACCCCTTTTAGCGGGCTGTTCTGTTCAGTGTATCTGATCCAGGTTGTGTCTCGATCATACCTCATTACCACCCCCCCCCAACTTGAAAACCAGATATTGCCCTGATTGTCCTGCTCCACTGCCTCTATCCAATGTTTATCGATCTCCGGAATTGAGGAAAGGGATACCCAACCAGTCCCATCCAATAAGCTCGCTCCGTACATCTCATGGGCGCACCACAAATTTCCCTCATCATCAATCTCCATATCCATAAACCGGTTTGCCGGGGGACCATCAATCAAATAGTTTTGCCATCCAGAATCATCATGGGCGGATACCCCTTTGCCGGCTGTTCCCACCCAGAAGGTGCCAACTTCGTCGACGGTCATGGAGTTAAAATAGCTGGTAAGAAGCCCGGAATTCGGAAGCGATGTCCATCCCGGATGTTCATAAACATAGATTCCAGTATTGGTGGCGGCATATAGCTTTTGATCGAAATATTTCAGATCTTTGATTATTCGATTCTCCAATCCCAGGGATTGCCAGGTTGAATCAAAGGAATTGAATTTAAACACCCCGTTCGCTGTTCCGACAATTATCGCACCATTCACATCTGTTATGCTAAGAATTGAGTCATTCTCCAAGCTGGGCGAGCTTTCTTTGGTGAAGGAAGTCCACCGTAAATAATTAAGAAGATAAGGATCGTTTTTATTAGCTGTTGCCACTCCGGCACTTGTTCCCACCCAGATTCTCTCGCCTACCAAATGCACGCATTTCACCTCCTCACCACCCTGCAAATGCTCTCCCAAACGCCGGTAAGTCTCCTTGATCTCTCCCTCATGTTTGTATATTAAAAATAGAGAGACCCCCACTTCTGTGGCTATCCACAATTGTTCTCCGTCTGCGGCAATATCCTTGATGCGTAATCTGCTTCCATCCCGGTCGAAAAAATTGTATACCCTCCAGGAGTTTTCTTCGGGCGTATGTTTGGTCAAAGTCCCATTTTGCGCGCCCAACCAGAAACTGCCGGCTGAATCAGTCGCCAGTGAATAGAGCTGATTTCCTCCCAGTCCGTTCACATTGGTCAATTTGGTGAAGGTTCCTTCATTTATGTCTAAAATTGCCACCCCACCGGTGGTAGCACACCAGAGCTGGTCACCTTTAAGAAGAACTTCATTGATATAGTTCATATTAGTATAGGTGGTCCAATCCCCAATTCCTGCAAAGCTAACTGTACAAAGAAAAGCAAAAAGAAACCACACGAAAAGATAGATCTTTTTGCTTCTCGTCCTGAGATTCATCATGGCTTAGTTAGGTTGATTTTTTGAGGGTTTTCTGATGATAGCTGTAAGTATCGCCACAAGGCTGATCAAACAACAGAGGAGGGCAAGCCAATCTCCGTATCTGGAATAAAAAGTTCTGTTATTAGATAAATTGCCATCTTTTCGCTTCAAAGATGTTTTGTCTATTACGATAGTTCTGACAAATATCTTGGTAGCCTCTTTTATTCGACCGTAAGGGTCGATGAACATGGATACACCGGTGTTGGCACAACGAGCAATAGCAATTCGATTCTCAATCGCCCGAAAAACGGCAATCTGGGCATGTTGAAATGGTCCATGGGTTTTGCCAAACCAGGCATCATTGGTTATGTTAACCAGAAACTCAGCGCCCCGGTTAGCAAAATCCCTGACTAAAGCAGGATAAACGGATTCAAAGCAGATTAAGGTGGCAAATTTACCTTTGGAAACCTCAAATATGATTAACTCCTCTCCGTTTGAAAAATCCGATTGTCCCAGTTGAATCTTATCCGAAATGTGAAGTATCTGGTCATAGGGAATTTTCTCGCTGAAGGGGACCAGATGCATCTTGTTATATGCTTGAGGATAACCTCCATGGGGTGTGAAAAGAAATGCGGAATTATAGTATCTCAGCTTTCCCTCTGGCGTCACCCGGTAGTCGTTGGTTCCCACCAGAAGGGGAATGTTCAGCTCGTCACAGGTTTCCTGCACTCTGGCAAGATAGAGCGATTCTGCGGCTAAATAGCATGGAGCGGCGGTTTCCGGCCAGATGATCAAGTCCACCTGCTCTTGGGCCGCCTTTTTGCTCATCTCTACATAGGTCTGAATATTATAATCCAAGAATCTATCATCCCATTTAATTTTCGGTTCGATATTTCCTTGAAGCAAAGCGATTTTGATTTCTTCTCCTTTTGTTTTTTCGGACATCACCCATGAACCATAAATATAAGGCAAAATTATCAAAATGGCAAAGAAGAGAGTTGCCAATCTCCTACTTTTTTTGTGTTTGATGAAAAGATACACGAAGAGATTCAGCCACAATATCCAGAAGGAGACCGCATAGTTTCCCCATAAAGAAGCGTATTGAATCAACTTCAAGTAATATGTCTGGGTGTATGATAGATTGAGCCAGGGAAAAGATATTTCAGTCAAAGACCTCACAAATTCCATTGCCACCCACAGAAAAGGAAACGAAAATAACGCCCCTTCTTTCCATCTTCTTTGTAACAACGAGTAAAACCAGCACAAAATGGCAGTATAAAAACAGAGAAGCAGGATGGCAGCAACTGTTCCACCAATTGTGGCCCATCCCACCCAGAAAAGTAGAAGGGAATTGGAGATCAAGCCGAAAAGATATCCTATCCTGAAAGCAGAAGAGGGGCTTTTGTTCTCTAAAGCCAAAAGTAACGGGACTAAAGAGAAATATGCCACAAAACCGAGAGGTAAAGGGGGAAAAGCTAAGCTCAATAAAAGGGCGGAAAGCGATATGAGATATAAGTCTTTTCTATTCATCTGCGAAAATGTTTCTGAGTTCTGGCTGGGGAACAAGGGATTTGAATTCGAAAGCAGAAAGCATTTTTGAAGGCTTTTTCGTCCACCGAATCTTTACACAACTGAATCCTTTGAAAATATGGAGGGCGTTCTCTTAGAGTCACTAAACTGGCACCAGGTAGAAGTACTTTTAAATGACAAGCTCACCTCGGGCTGGGGCAAATCTTTTTGTATTGTTCGTTTATTCAACAGGTATGCTCAACCAGATGGTGGTCCTCTGATTAGGGATGGATTCCTTCAAAGAAATCTTACCCAGATGATACTCCTCTACTATTCTTTTTGCCAGTGAAAGTCCCAATCCCCATCCTCTCTTTTTGGTGGTGTACCCTGGCTTGAAGATTTTTTTATGCTGGCGGGGAGCGACTCCCCTTCCGTTGTCGCTTACCTGGATGGTGATAGTCTTTTTCTCCTTGTCCAGAAGAGTGGAAACTTCGATCACCCCTTGTTTAGGATCTACTGCCTCCAAGGAATTCTTCAAAATGTTCTCCACCACCCAGCTTATAAGCTCCGCATTGGCTTTTGCCGGCACCAGTTGACCTAAGTTCTCCTTTATGACCACTCCTTTACCTTTGTGGGGGAGTCTCTGTCTAAAATATGCCGCTGCCTCAGAGATCACGGCATTCAGATCAGTTGGCTTGAGTTCGGGCACAGATCCGATCTGTTCGAAACGGTGTGCTATCTTTCCTAACCGATGTAGGTCAGCACCCATTCTATCCATTATTTGTTCAAACTCAAGATCAGAATCTCTCTCTGATCTCTGGGTTTGAGATTCACACTTCATCTTCAAAAGCTCCAGCCATCCCAAAAGTGAGGAGATAGGGGTTCCCAGTTGATGTGCGGTCTCCTTTGCCATCCCTACCCAGATGGTGCGCTGTTCCGCCATCCTGACGTTCCTGAAGGTGATAAATGCGATCAATATAAATAAGGTTAAAAGCCCCAGCTCCACCAGAGTCATCATTCTCAGTTGAGAGATCAGCACAGGATCGCCGTAGTGCAGATAGTTTATTATCTCCTGTCTGGTGCCAAAAGAGATAGGAATTGGTTTTCTGTGTCTATCCATCCTTTGCGCCATTTTTTTGAGCTTTTCTCTGCTAATGTATGTGGTATCGTCCCAATCCACTCCCACTCCGCGCCAAGCTTGAAGCTCTCCTTCGGCATCGGTCACTACTATGGGAAAATCACTCTTCTGAATGATCTCCTCAAAGATCACGTCAATCTCTGCTCCGCTGGCTGGCGCAGAAGCCGCTAACTGCCACAGTCTGGCGTAGGTTTTCATCACCTGCCGGGAGTTCTCCTTTATCTGTGAGATGAGAGTCTGAGTGTAGAAGAAAAACACAGCCGCAATCACAACCACGCCGAATACCAGAAAGCCTTTAAAAAACAACGGCCATTCAGTATAGCCACCTAAATATTTTTCTTTTCTCTTTGCCATTACTTCTGCTCCAGGCGGGTGTTTTTCACCCGCCGTTCATTTTCCGTTGGTGAAGCCTGCCAGCTATGCACGGACGTGCCCGTCTGGGGAACACCAACGTGAAACGAAAGGGACTTGTTTGATTTTTATAGTGAAGTCAATTATTGCCATTTAGTTTCTCGCCTTCTGAGCCGACATCTGATATCTTCAAGATTGTCCTTCCTTATTTCCGCATACCCTTTATAACCTCTTCACTAATTTCTGGTTCAAAACGAATCTCTGAAATGTAATCTCCAAAGACTTCGCCTGCATTCTCACCTCCTTCAATAAGAAAGGTCCCGAAATTCCATTCTCCACAGTGAACTATGCGGTTCTCTTTGAAAACACCTTTCTACCTTGCTCCAAATAGATTTTTGCCGCTTCTCGCAGAAAAGTGATATAACAGCCAATAAATGCCTTTTCGAGTTCATCGAATTGCACCTTATTTTCTTTCCAAAGAAATTCAAGTATTTTCATTTTATGCTTCTGTCAATATCTCCGATGCTTCGGGAATAATCTCAAGATCCCCCGTAAAATGCGGGGGTGGATTCCCAAAGCTAATTGGCATGCATATGCATCCATACGGATCGGCATTTCCTGTAGCTGTTTTTACCCCACACCCGTTTTCTTACTCTCCATTTCATGTTGAAAATCCCGCCAGAGGTAGGGGAGAGAGGGGACTGGGGGGGTGGGGTCAGATTTTTGATCTTATCAAAATTCTACCCACAAAAGTAAAGAAAAACCTTATCCGTTTAATCCTTCAGGCCAAGCCTTCAGGACGAGTCCGTTGACAATTCGATATATCAGACTGCCAACTGTCAACTGCCTACAATCCCAAAGTCTCTTTCAATTTATCAAAGAAGCCTTTATCTTCCTCACGTGGCTTTATATTTTCCTTAAAAGCCAATTCCTTTAAAAGTTTCTTCTCCTCTGAGGTCAAGCGGGTGGGAATCCACACCAACACCCTGATCAACTCATCTCCTTTTCCGTAGCCATGCAAGCGCGGAATTCCTCTTCCCTTTAATTTGAATATCTTTCCCGACTGAGTTCCGGAGGGAACTTTCAGATTCATCTTGCCGTCCAAAGTTGGAACTGTGATCTCATCGCCTAAAGCAGCTTGGGTAAAGCTGATCAGTGTCTCATGCACAATATCATCTCCTCGCCTTTTGAAAGCCAAGTGTTCTTTTTCCTCGATAAGCACGATCACATCTCCGGGAGGACCTCCCCGGGGTCCTGTATTTCCTGCGCCACGCATTTGGATATAGTTTCCGGTGGTCACACCGGGTGGAATCTTCACAGAAATGGCGAAACTTCCCCTTACCCTTCCCTCTCCTCGACATACCGGGCAGGGTTTATCGATAACCATCCCTTCGCCGTTGCAATAATCGCAGGCGGTAACGTTAACAAACTGTCCGAAGAAGGAACGAGATACCCGCCTTATTTGACCGGATCCCTGGCATTTAGGGCATACCTTTTTGGAGTTGCCTTTAGCCGCACCGGTTCCGTCGCATTCCGGGCATTTCTGCAGTCTTTTCAGTTTTATCTTCTTTTCCACTCCGGTGGCGATCTCTTCCAAGGTGAGTTTGAGCCTTATTTGCAGATCCTGCCCCTTTTGATAACCCCGGCGGGTTCTGGTAGAAGTGGCGCCAAAGAAATTATCAAAAATACTTCCGAAGCTTCCGAAATCTCGCATGAAGGCTCGCAGAGCATCGGAAAGGTCAAAGGTGGTGAAATCAAATCCTCCAAAGCCACCAGCGCCGGACAAGCCTGCATGTCCAAATTGATCATAAGTTGATTTCTTCTGGGGGTCCTTCAGAACCTCGTAAGCTTCGGTGGCTTCCTTGAATTTTTCCTCCGCCTCTTTGCTGCCGGGATTTTTGTCGGGATGATACTTGAGCGCCAGCCTGCGATATGCCCTCTTTACATCGTCCTCGGTGGCATCCCGGCTTACCCCCAGCACTTCGTAATAATCCCGCTTAGGCATCTTAACCTTTCTTTCCTCTTAGAAGAGAATTCGCCCAACAATAAGTGAAATCGGCTTACGGCTGAATATTATCACAAATCCCTTAGGATTTCTTGTTTCTCTCGATAAATTATTCAACTCTACCGAATATATACGTCATCATTATGAGTGTCAATATCAAAAAATCCAGGTTCTTTATACGAAATTCTGATTGTCTGAATTGTGGGAATGAGTTGAAGGGTGTGGAGCTGGCCAGACAACACTGGTAGATTCAGGGAAAACTCGAGTCGTTTTTTCAAACGAATTCCTCAAGTGAAGCAACCTGTTAATGCGTTGGTGGATGGAAACCAATAGACCCCATTTTTTGTTTTATCAGATTAGTAGGGGGCAGTTTTGAACCAGAAATTGTAAGGTTTATCCAGAGAACCACCAGAGATGTCCTTTGCATTGGTATCGATGGTGACGGTATATGTTTCATTGGAAGTCAGAGGCGAATCTGGCTGAAAGTCCATATACTTTGAGTCATGCCAATAAAATGTTCCTGTCACGTCTTTCAGTTGTGAATCCACCATCTTAAAAGCCAAGATGACCGACTCAGGATCCATGTCAGTATTAAAGATGATAGATATTGTGGTATAAGGAGAAACCCAGCTTTCTTGGTGTCTCGGTCTGGTGGAAACTATTCTGATCGGTTCTGTGGTGAAAGAGAACTGGTATGGCTTGGGCAATCGTCCTCCACCAACACCTGTCGCTGTGGTGTCGATTGTCACAATGTACTCCTCATTAGCCGCCAAAGTGGAGTACGGGTGAAATTCCATTTGTCGCTGGTTAAGCCAGACAAACTCTCCTGACACATCTTTCAGTTGGGAATCCATCATCTTGAAGGCTAAAATTGCCGACTCCGTGTTCATACTAATGTTGAACACAATTGATATCTTAGTATATGGTGAAACCCAAGTGTCCTTATGCTTTGGGGTAGTAGATACTATTGTGATTGGCTCTGTGGTGAAGGAGAATTGATATGGTTCAGTCAATCGTCCCCCTCTAACGTCTGCTGCAGTAGTGTCGATTGTCACAGTGTATTCTTCATTGGAGGCCAAAGTCGAGTGCGGATGGAATTCCATATATCGCTGGTTCGGCCAGACGAACTCTCCTGACACTTCTTTCAGTTGGGAATTCACCATCTTGAAGGCTGAGATTACCGACTCTGAGTTCATATCGGTGTTGAATTTAATCAACATCACGAATCTATCTGGATTAACCTGAGTCTCTTTGTCTGTCGGTCTGGTAGACATTCTAATTGGCTCAGTGGTGAAGGAGAACTGGTATGGCTCAGACAATTTTATTCCTTCCGCATCTGACGCCGTGGTATCAATTGTAACCTGATAGCATGTATTGGTTGCCAACTGATCCTTAGGTTCGAAGTGTAAGTCGGTTATACCATAGACTCCCTTTGTGCCATGGTAATACCAGTAAAAATCGCCTTCCACCTCTGGCTCCACATGAAAAGCGCTCTCAACACTTTCTGTGTTCATCGAAGTCCGAAAGCTGATCCTGATCCTTTCCTCAAGCCTTACTCCCTCCGCTCCGTCGTATGGCGAAACCGAGAGGATCAGATCGTGAATCGAGGTAAGGAAAATAGTATCCACCGGGACTGTTGCCCCACCTGTTACTGAGATATTGGGCTTGGACTGGTAATCAAAGTATCCATCGGCTTGCACCAAAAGAGAGTAAGTGCCCATAGGCAGGTCGGTGATTTCAAAATAGCCGACTGTGTCGATGTAGGTTGAAGCAACTTCCAATCCCAGATAAGCGATAACCTTTGCTTCAGAATCAGGTGGATATACAAACCCAACAATGGCTCCTTTATCAGGCGAGGGATAATAATTATTGGTTATGTTCTTTTTGGAACAATTGAAAATCACCAATGACAATATTGCCACAAAGATCAAGGCTTTTTTCGTCATCGCTCTAACCTCCAAAGTTTCGCTTACCGATTGTTGATTTCAAAATCTGATCATTTTTTCAAATTATCTTCTTCCGCTGAATGGCGGATATTTGTCCGTCATACACATGCAATAGGACACCAGCCGGTTGACATAGCGGTTATACCTGATCAAAAAATCAAACCAACTCAAAGGAAAATGTCCAGTTATCAATATAGCAAAATATGAGAGCATAGCAACAAAAAAAGCAACAATTGCATATGCCAGACAGAATAAACCATGCGGAATGCCGATGTAGAGCCATCCCAGAAGCAGTCGGGCTAACACCAGTTTCCGTGACGATTTCTCAGGATAATCCACACTGTAGTTGACCGGATAATCATACATAACCCTTCCTCCTCGTATAATACGCTTGTTTGGTTGATTAAAACTTTTTTACAGGTTAAGAGAGTCCCTGTATCATACTATTGGGGTATGAGAGGGAAATTCTTTTTCCTCCTGTTGCCCCTTGGTTAATACCAAGGGTGACTTCTTTAGAAAGGGTGTTTCCCTTGTTCCTGGGTGTGAATTCTTACTCGCACCTTGTTCGGACCCCCCGGAACTTTCCCTGATCCCGCCTTTGGCGGGATCACAGGGTATTGCACCTCCCTGGGATGGGTAGTTCTAATAGACGAGGCTGTTTTATCCATGATTCCAAGGGACCCTCCTTTCTGCCAAAGGCAGAGCCGCCCGGACGGGTAAACGGACGCTCCCGTCTGGGGTCGTCTGACCGCTTTTGGTGGAAACAACCCCAATCCAGTCCGAATTTGGGTCTGCCTCTGGCAGAAAAGAAAGGGTTGAATCCATGTATAAAACCTTGTTCGTTGGTTGTGATGTTAGCTCCAAAGAAAATACCGTCTGCCTCATGGATGAAGATGGAAAGGAGTTGAGCTATCCCATCTTCCCTAATACCCTAACAGGCGCAAAAGCTTTTTCTGTCATAGACAGATCCGCCTCTGGCGGAAAGGTTACGAGTTTTTGAAAAATATTCGTATGAATGTGCGTATGCACTCATACGAGCATACGCGTATCTTCTCTCTTGGGTGTTGCCTAATTTTTTCCCCGCCTTTGGCGGGGTGTATGATTTGTATTTGGTCTCTACATTTTGTTTTCATTTTTCTCTTGACATATTACCGCACCGCTTTTTACTGCAGAAGTATCGCCTAACTGTTCATAACCGAACTATTTTGTTTATGCTTCCCAATTGGCATATTTTGCGGAGCACTTCATTTATATAAAATTAGGTTAAATCTCGAATTACAACCGCTTCAGGCGGGTGCTTTCACCCGCCATTCATTTCCCGTCCGCAGGATCTCAGTTGAGTTCCTATGGATTCAAATGAACAAATGACCATAGGATTGGTGAGAAACACCAACGGGAAGCAAAACAGAGTGATGGGGCAGGGGTTAAACCCCTGTCCCATCTGAAACGTAGTTATGTCACTTCACACTTTGCAATTTCTCTTTCAGCTTCTCGTTATCCTGATTTAACTTAAGTGCCTGCTCCCACGCCTTCTTTGCTTTTTTAGTTTCACCTAAAGCGTTGTATATGTCCCCCAGATGCTCATGTATAATGGGGTCACCCTTCGATATTTCGAGCGCTTTTTTGATTTGTGTCTCTGCCTCTCTCACTCGTCCCAATCGATACAAAACCCAGCCGTAACTATCCAGATAAGCGGCATTGTCGGGTTCATATTCTAAAGCTTTCTTGATCATTGCCAGCGATTCATCCAGCCTTACACCTTTATCTGCCAGCATGTATCCCAGGTAATTCAAAGCAGAAGCGTGGTCAGGATCAATCCTCAGGAGTCGTTCAAGTGTAGCTATAGCCTGATCAAAATCTCCTTTCTGCTCATAAGCGGATGCGAGGGCAAAAAGTATCAGAGTGTCGTGGGGGCGTTTGTCAGAAGCTTTTCTTAAAATGACGATGGCGGAATCATATTGCTTCTCCTGAGCGTAAGTGGTTCCCAAAAAGTACAATAGTCCAACCTTGTCGTTGACTTTCTCGATACCTCTTTTGTAAACCTGTATGGCTTTCTCTGTGCTATCCTGCTTTAAATATACCCAAGCTAAGTTAACCCAGCCATCGGGGATAGAATCTTCCAAAGAGACGGCAGTTTTAAATTCGGTCTTCGCTTTTTCGAAATCTTCTTTCTGGAGAGCAATTTTCCCCAGAAAGTAATGAACCTGAGCATCATCAGGTCGTTCCTGAATATAAGAGACGAAGAGGCTTTCTGCCTTCTGATAGTCTTCTTGCGAAAGATAAAGTGCCCCCAGTCTTTTTTGTGTCTGGGGATCGTCCGGAGAATAAGCAGAGGTCTCTGCCAGTTTTACAGCTTCTTCCGTCTTTCCCATTTGATAATAAAGAGCGATTATTCTGTTTGTTAGCACCTCATCGTTAGGCTTCAGTTCCAGAAGTTTCCGATAAGACAGTATTGCTTCATTTAAGTCCCCTTTAGCCTCATAGCTTGTACCCAGCCCGACTAATGCTTTGGCATTATCCGGGTCCACATCCAGCACCTTTTTGTATTCGGAGATAGCTTCGTCATACTCCCGTTTCTGTAACAGAAGTGTTGCCAGTTGCAGATGAATCCTGGGAGAAAAAGGTTGCAAAGACGCCAGTTTCCTCCAGTATTGGATAGCCTTGTTTATATCCTGCTTCTGCTGCCACAGAGCGGCTAAATACCATAGGGAGCTGAGATCCGTGGAGTCCAGTTTTACCGCCTGGGAATAGGATTGAATGGCACTATCGGTCTCTCCGGTGGCTCGATAACATTCACCCAACAGTCGATAGGTTCTGGCATCTTTGGGTTCGATCTGTAAAGCCTCCTTTTTGGCTGACTCCACATCTTTTGTCACAAGATAGGCTCGAGCCAGCGCATATCTTATTTCCGGGATATCCGGCTGGTGAGCTTTCGCCTTCTGATATTCAGCGACAGCGGAGTGAAAATCTCTGAAAAGTTCGTATAAATCCCCGTTGACAAAATGCTCAAATGCCAGTGGGTTTAATTCTGGTTTGGATATCTCATTTTCCTGGGCAAGTATCCCATCGGTTGAGCACAATAGTCCAAAAATCAGTAAAAACAACCAGAATCGGAGAGTTAATTTTTTCATCATCGTGACGAATCCTGTGTAATTTCTTTTAACAACACCTCTTTTACCTAATTTATCAATCTCCTGCCAAAAGACAAGAAAAATATGGGCTACAACAGAGTTCGGAAAGCTTTAAAGCAAGATTTTTCTTGACACATCCAATTATACATGTTAGCTTTAGCAAAAGTTTGCAAGAATGAAAATGTTCCTTTAAGCTATAGGAATGAGTTGCCTGTGTTATGTTTTTTGCTTTTCTCTTTCAGTTGATGTCTCCATAAATCAACCTGTTTTAAGTTGAGGAGGTGAAGGCTGGAGAATCAAAAAGCCAAGAATCCACAATCCAAGAATGATTTTGAGCCTTATGTAAAGCCAACCCAGAAGATGGCGGAGATCACCTTACAGGCGGTGGTTTTGGGGGTGCTTCTTTCCATCGTTTTTGGAGTGGCGAATGCGTATTTGGGTCTGAAGGTGGGCATGACCGTATGTGCCTCTATTCCTGCCGCAGTTATATCCATGGCCATCCTCCGCGGCTTATTTAAGAGAGGGACAGTTCTGGAAAACAACATAGTTCAAACCATAGGGTCCACCGGAGAATCCCTGGCGGCGGGGGTGATCTTTACCATTCCCGCATTTTTCATCTGGAATCAGACCATTCCTGGTTTTTCTTATAAGATCTCCAACGTAGACATTATCTTTCTTTCTCTTTTAGGTGGAACTTTAGGAATACTCTTTATGATTCCCCTCAGAAGATATTTGGTGGAACGTGAGCATGGCAAACTGAGATTTCCTGAAGGGACCGCCTGTTCTGAGATCATCAAGGCAGGTGATGAAGGTGGAGGGAAGGCGAAGACGGTCTTTGCCGGTTTAGGTTTATCTGCTTTATACAAAATCTTGATGGGCGGCTTCAGGTTATGGCCCGAGATTCCGAACACTGATATTAAGTTTTTCAAAGGTGCCAACATCGGAATCGACGCCACCCCGGCTCTTTTGGGGGTGGGATATATTATCGGTCCGCGCATATCCGCTTTGATGCTGGGAGGAGCAGTCTTGGGTTATTTAGGTATTGCTCCCCTTATTGCTTATATCGGTTCCTATATACCCAATATATTAATTCCTCCTGCAGACATACCCATTCCAGAAATGAGTCCAGGTGACATCCGAAACTTCTACATAAAATATCTGGGAGTAGGTGCAGTAGCCCTTGGTGGATTTATAAGTTTGATCAAATCGCTTCCGGTCATCGTCCATTCGTTCGCAGTAGGAGCCAAACAGATACTGGGCAGAAGGACCACAGAAGAGATGGAAAAGTCCCGGATAAGAACCGAAAAGGAGCTTCCCATGGGAACGGTTATTCTGGGATCGCTTTTGGTGATCCTTTTGATCTGGGCCTATCCGGGAACAAAGCTTCACCTTTTGGGAGCGGTTTTGGTGGTGATCTTCGGCTTTTTCTTTGTGGTGGTGGCGGCCAGAATAGTGGGAATCGTGGGGAGTTCCTCCTCTCCGGTATCCGGAATGACCATTGGCACACTTCTGGTCACCAGCGTGATCTTGCTATCTTTTGGAGTCTCTGGTTTTAAGGGGATGGTCACCGTGATGTCCATAGGGACCGTGGTCTGCATTGCCGTGTGTCTTTCCGGCGATATCGCCCAGGATCTAAAGACCGGCTATCTTTTGGGGGCAACCCCCAGAAATCAGCAGATCATGGAATTTGTGGGACTTTTATTTCCCGCACTGGCGATGGGCTTCACCGTGTTTCTGTTAAATGATGCTTTCGGATTTGTAAAGGATGCCACCCATCCCACTCCGCTTTTAGCTCCCCAAGCTAATGTGATGTCGGTGATCGTTCAGGGGGTGATGACCGGCAATTTGCCCTGGGTTCCCATAATAGTGGGATGTATGTTAGCGGCTGCAATTGAGCTGGTGGGCATCTCATCGCTTCCATTCGCCATCGGTCTTTATCTCCCCCTGGAGCTCTCCACTCCCATTATGACTGGAGGGTTGATAGCACTTCTGGTAAGGAAGATTTCAAAAGAAGAGGTGGCAAAGAAAAGGGAGGAGTTGGGAGTGTTATTTGGCTCAGGATTGGTAGCAGGAGATGCACTGCTGGGCGTAGCGATTGCCTTCGTAATTGCATTTTCATCCAGCTACCGAGCCTTCTACGAAGCCCATGAGGCTGTGTCTCTCACTGCTACCTATGGTCCCTGGGTATCTTTGGTAGCTTTTGCCGGGATATCTTTTATGCTTTACTGGTCGAGCCGTATGAAAGGGGCAGGCAAGTAAGAGAATTCAACTTTTATCTGGACTTTTATATTTTTGGAGTCTTTTGCTTTGCCAATCTCATTATTCTTGTGATGGATGGATATCTCATTGATTTCCACCACATTATTTATCGGCGTAGCCAAGCCTTCATGGCTTGGTATGAACCTGGCCCATTTGGGCCTACGCTAAAGCTACGAAAGAAGGCAAAACTCTTGTTTTATTTTCATTTGGGTAAGAATCATTCTCTGCGGTAGAGCAAGTTTGCTTGAAATTTCCGATTCTCTAAAAATGTTTTTCTCGTAGTAAAAAAACCGAATCGTTTGATTTAAACAGTTGTGTTAACGTTAGGAGGAGTGATGGATAAACTATTGAAAGCGGCACAAGTGGCGGTGAATAACTGCCTGGCAGTGAAGAAGGGCGAATCTGTTTTGGTGATTACGGACGAGCCTGAAAGAAAGATTGGTTATGCCTTGTGGGCAGCGGCAAAAGAGGCCGGCTCTGAAGCTATGCTTTTGGAGATCCTACCGCGCTCCAGCAATGGTGAGGAACCACCGGAGGCGGTGGCAAAGTTCATGAAAGATTTCGACGTCTTAATTATTCCCACCAGCAAGTCCATGTCTCATACCAAAGCCAGAAGAGAGGCGTGTGATGCAGGGGTAAGATGTGCCACCCTTCCCGGAATCCTGGAAGATACTATGGAGAGGACCTTAAACGCTGATTACCATGAAATCGCTCAGCGAAGCATTAAGCTGGCAGAGATAGTGAGCCAAGGCAGAAGGGCAAAAGTCACCACGCCAGCCGGAACGGATATCACCATAAGCATAGAGGGAAGAGAGTGTCATGCAGATACCGGTCTGGTGCACAATCCCGGCGACTTCTCCAATCTACCTGCGGGTGAGGCTTACATTGCTCCGATGGAGGGGACGGCAAACGGAATCATCATGGTGGACGGAGCCATGGTGGGAAAGGTAAAAACACCCATCAAGATAGTGGTCAAGGATGGTTTTGCCACCCAGATTACGGGAGACAGGTCCGCTGAGGAATTAGAAAAGATTCTGGAGCCCTTCGGTCAGCCAGGCAGAAATATCGCAGAGCTGGGCATCGGAACCAATCATAAAGCCCAGATAGTGGGAAGCGTTCTGGAGGATGAGAAGGTCATGGGCACGGTGCATATGGCTCTGGGTGATAACAAATCCATGGGGGGAAATGTATCTGTTCCCAGCCATCTGGATGGAATTCTTTTGAAGCCCACCCTGTGGATCGATGATAAAAAGATAATGGAGGATGGAGAGCTAAAAATATAAGCGAAACTTAAGTTTTTTCGGAACTGACACAAAGCAAAAATGATTTTTATGTGTCATTCTGACCCCGCCTTTGGCGGGGGAAAAATCTGACTTCCACCAGTCTGCGTGTAACGCTCAGCCAGACGAGAAGGCTTTAAGCCAAGCAAACATATTGAGATGTTTCGCTTCGCTCAACATGACATGTCTTATGGATCCTGCGGACAATATGTCAATTTATTTAATCCGTTTGCTATAATAAGCAAACAAAGAAAATCCCCCGGAAGACAAGTCAGCAGGGGAGAGGCAAACGGAAAGAAAAATTCCTCTTCCAACATGATTTGAAACAGGTGCGTAGCAAATAAGGCATTGGGAGGGAGGCTTTAATAAAATGAAACAGATATTGGTTGTTTTCGCCATACTGCTCCTGTTGGTTTTTGCTTTTCAATGCGGGGAAAAGAAGAAGCCAAACAATCCATATCTGGAGGATCCCAGCTATTATTTTCCCATCAACTTTGAATACGAGTGGATTTATGCCCGCCTGAATCGTCAGTGTATCGTTGTCGAAGATAGCTTTTCGATTGCTGCCTTTCAAAAAAACACCAGACCCGAAGGGTCCGGTTGGGATCTGGTATCATCAGGTGGGGGAACGACTTTTGTATACCGCAAGGGGGATACGATTTTTACTAGAGATATAGGGTCAACCCCGCTGCCATCTAAGGTTCTGGTTGGTCCCATTCGGACAGGGGCTTACTGGAAGGACCTTTGCGGCCACGAATACAACATTTTAGGGTTTGAAGACATCCACTCCGTTGCGGCTGGCGGAACTTATTATGGATGTGCAAAAATTAAGAGGACTAGTGCAGGTGACCCTGAAGTAACTTATTTGTGGTGGGCGCCACAGATTGGAAAGGTAAGGCGAGAGAAAAAAAACCCGTCCGGGCAGTGTGTGTCAGGGGAAGAACTCAGGCGTCTGGACAAATCTCCTCATTTTCCTTAATGAACGTATTCTGACTACTTATTAAGGAGGGCATATAATTGTTTACATCCCCCCTTTAGAAAAAGGGGGGAAAGGGGGATTTGAAACTTGAAAACCCCCCCTTTGCTAAAGGGGGATTTCAAGTCAAGCCCAAAACAGGTGTAGGAGAAAAAATCAATAATAAGATGTAAACTGTTTCCTGTTCCTCTTAGTAACTTCAGTATTTTTTTCTTCTTTCGATAAAGTAATTTGAGCCAGGTAAGGTTTTGGTATAGCATTTCAAGTCTGTGATCATGTGAGATATCTCACCCAAATGTCTGAACATCCTCTTCTGATTTACTATCACCGCTATGGATAAGGTCATAATAGGGAAATCTTCCTTTTTCCCTCTGCGATTGGTGGTAGCGATAAAGCCCCGCTTAACATCCTCTTTCTTGTAGCGACGGATTATCATACGATCAAAGATTTTGATGATTTTATCACAGATAGTGTGTATTTTCTCTGGTGGAATGGTAAAAACAAAGTCATCTCCGCCTATGTGCCCCACGAAGCCATCCTTGGTGGAACTGTAAACCACGTCCCGGATGATTTCAGAGGTCATCTTTATGAGACTGTCACCATAATGGTAGCCGTAATAATCATTATAAGCTTTAAAGTTGTCCAGATCAGCGTAACAGGCGGCGAAGTCCTGTCCTCTTTTTATCCTTCTGCTTATTTCCCTTTCAATGACGTTGGTTCCGGGAAGTCTGGTAGTTGGGTTCACTCCCAAATCTCTTCTGCTTCGATTTATAATCATCTTCAGTTCAGAGGAGAAAAGTTTATCATTCCATTTAGAAAAAAAGAACTCATCTGCTCCAAAATCGAATCCAGCTAAAACAACTTTTATGTTAGGACGGGGATGATACAGAACCAATGGAGCTAAAGACAGGATGGGATGTTTTTTTATCCGTTTGATCAAATTCAGTTCACCCACAAAAGAATCCACACCAGCTATGATTACCAGATCCAGAATGCATTTCTGAATCAAGCTCTCCAATTGGACGAATTCGGAGAAAGGAAGGAATTTTACTCTTCTTTTCTTAAGAGACCGTCTAAGTCTTTCCTTGATCTCCACACCGTTCTGGTATAAAGCACAATAAAACATATATATTTTCGTTCCCCTCTCCTTTCTAAGGAGAGGGGATAGGGGTGAGGTTCTAAAGTCTCAACCTAATTAGATCCTTAAGATTCTTATTATTTAGTCAGACCAGCAAATCAATTAGAGCAGAACCAAAGAAAATGGACTCGGTTCTTCGACAAATAAATGTCGGAATTTAAACCTAGCACAGATCACGCTCTGTTAGACAGAGCAAGTCTGTCAGATTTTCATCTTGGACCTGGGATGATAGTCTCGGTGCTCCTGTTTTAGATATTCTCTGTCTAAATGAGTGTATATCTGTGTAGTAGATATATCGGCATGTCCAAGCATCTCCTGAACTGCACGCAGATCTGCTCCGGCTTTCAAGAGATGGGTGGCAAAGGAGTGCCTGATGGTGTGAGGACTTACTTTCTTTTTTATTCCCGCCTGTATCACGTATTTTCTCAAAATCTTCCACAGACCCATTCGGGAGAAATATCTCCCTCTTCTGTTCAGAAAGAGGAAATCCTCGGATGTTTGTTTGGCTAATTGTGGACGCGCCTCCTGAAGATACTTTTCCACTGACTGAAGAGCTTTCTTCCCAATGGGGATAATCCTTTCCTTTTGACCTTTTCCTATCACTCTAACCAATTCAACTTCCGACAGTAAGTCTTTCCTTTTTATATGTATAAGTTCTGAGATTCTGACCCCGGTGGCGTAAAGGAACTCAAGGATTGCTCTGTCACGCAAACTCAGAGGATCATCCTCTGTCGGTTTATCCAGCAACTTCTCCATTTCTTTGACATCCAAAACCGTGGGCAATTTTCGCCAGAGCCTGGGAGACTCCAGAGCACCCGCCGGATTGGAATCGCAGTAGCCCTCCGTAACCAGAAATTTGTGGAACCTTCTTATGGATGACAGCTTCCGTGCGATGCTGTTCGCCGCAAGTCCCTTCCTTGAAAGCTGGACGATGAAATTGGTGATATGCTCTTCGGTGATTTTGTCCACTGAGTCGATTTTCGTTTCCTGGAGAAATGTGATGTATCTCTCCAAATCCCTTTTATACGACTCAATGGTATTCGAGGAGAGACCGGCTTCAATGGAGAGATGATTCAAAAACTGATCGAGTAGTTTTTTCATACGAGAAATAAAGGAGAAACGAATTAATCTGGCACAGTATATTGGAGACCTTCAGGTCTCCAATATAATTGGAAAGCTAAAGCTTTCCGCTACATTTTAAAGCAGTTTTCTGATGAACTTTTTCATTTAGAATGGCGTCGCCTAAATCTTCAGAGAAAATTAAAAGCTTTCGACAATCTTTTTTTATTGTATCTCAAAGAATAAGTTCATTTAATAATTTTGGTACAGCCAATAGAAAAGTTGATGCTACAATTTACTACAAAAGTGTGGGATAGTCCAGACCGAAACGTGCTTTATAATATAGACGAGTTCCCACAAATCCTAAGATCAAAATGGCAGAATACCAGGGATAAAAAACACAGGCGGCAATGGATAAAAGCAGTATTGAGACTTTGGTGGCCGCAATTATAATTCGATCCCTTTTGGTAATCGCACAAAAGATAAAAAACGGAAAAGAAAGAGCGGATGCAATCAGGAAAGGAATATCTTCAACCAAAAAGGACAGGACAATTGCCACTGCTACCAGAAAAGATGAAAGAATAATTACCCTTTCTTTTCCCCACCTGACTGCCAAGGTTGTTTTTCCTGCCCTTCTATCTCCCTCTATGTCCGGAATGGTGGTATTCAGATAAATTGCCCCGACAGCGAACATATAGGGAAGAGAAAACAACAAAGACTCCATTGATAGAGAACGGTTCATGCTCCATCCTATAAGAAAAGCTAAATTTCCATGCGCAAAAGCATTTACCATAAAACCGCCGATGGGTCTGTTCTTGAAGCTGAAAGGTGGAATCGAGTAAATAATCCCCAATATCATACCCAAACTGAAAAGAAGACCTAACTCCCATGAAATCAAGAAAGCCGGGATTACGCTTATTAGGTTTAAAAGTATCATTTCAGAAATTGCGCTTCTTTTGGAAACGTATCCCTTTGCCAGAAAAAAAAGCTTCTGGTTTAATCTATCCGATTCTATATCAAATATCTGATTTAAAACATAAACCGCTCCCACCAGGAAGGTGACCAAAAGAAGGGCTAAGCCAGGGAGGTTACTTTCTCCGGAAAATTGTGAGCTTCGCCTGTGTCCTAGAAGAAGGACGGTCCACACCGGTGGCATCAGAACCGGTCTTATCAGAAAAACATAATCCAAACGTTTTAACATCCTTATTCCGAAAAGCTAAAAATGTGTAATGACCAAATACATATCGCACACCCAAGAGGAATCTTTTTATAATATAGTTTAAGCTGAATTTAATTTCAACTTTAAATTTTTCAAGATATCTTCGTGTTTCCCTTGACTATATTCACGATTTTAAATATCTTGGGCAAAAAGCGTAAACCTTACTTCTTGCCTTTTCTCCACCCTTGAAGAAGTGCTTGGGGTTAAGGAGAGAAAGAGAGTTCTAATAAACAAACAGACTCACAAAAGCTTTTCGTATTTTCAAGGCTGAGATGATTTAGTTGAGAGTTAAGAATTAGGTTAAGCGGTTTGTATAAGAGAAGTTTTCGATAGAGTAGATTTTTCATTTGATGAAAAAAACTATTGGCGATTTCCAGAAAAAATAGGTGGAAAAGCTGCACCAGCAAGCTGGTGCACTCCGTTTTAGTTTTTCAACCAATCCTTCAGGATGAATCCATCCGAATACCAGGGAGCCAGACCTAAATGATTCTGGGAAATATTTGCTTAACTTTGGCTTTTATTGCGGCTCTGTTTTCTTCTCTTTTATTTTTTATAGGGACAAAGGATAAAGGGAAGTTTCTGGATGCTGGAAGGAAGATCTACTTTATCTTCCTCTTTTTCACTTCCGTTGCCACTTTTTATCTTTTGTATCTTTTTCTCACCCATCACTTCGAGGTGGAATATGTCTACGGATACAGCTCATCTGATCTTCCTTTATTTTACCTGATCTCTTCTTTCTGGGCAGGTCAGGAGGGGACATTTCTGTTGTGGCTTTTCTTGGGGGCGATTTTGGGGATTTTTCTCTTTAAAAGATCGGGCATCTACGAAGGCTATGTGATGATTTTCTATCTTTTGGTGCAGATATTTCTTTTGGTTTTGCTTTTGAAAAAAAGCCCCTTTTCCCTCTTGCCCGGTTTTCCCACTGAGGGTAGAGGATTGAATCCTCTGCTCCAGGATTTCTGGATGGTGATTCATCCACCCATAATTTTTATTGGATACGCCGCTTTAGCTGTTCCCTTCTCTTATGCTTTAGCCGCCCTGGTTAGAAATAAATATGAGGATTGGATCAGATTTGCTCTTCCTTGGGCAGTCTTTTCCTGTTTATCCTTGGGGGCGGGAATATTCATCGGAGGATATTGGTCTTATAAGGTTTTAGGATGGGGGGGATATTGGGGATGGGATCCGGTGGAGAATGCATCTTTAGTTCCCTGGCTTTTGTCCATTACCTTAGTGCATGGACTCCTTTTGGAAAAAATCAAAGGCAGTATGCGCCGAACTAATTTTCTTTTGGCAATTTTGTGTTTTCTTTTGGTGCTTTATGCAACTTTCTTAACCCGAAGCGGAATCCTGGGCGATTTTTCAGTGCACTCTTTCGCAGATCTGGGAGTCAATGTATATTTGATACTGTTTATGCTGTTTTTCACCTTTTTCTCCCTGGGACTTTTCATCTTCAGATTATCTGGCATTAGGTATGTGGAAGCCACCAAAAATCTTCTAACCAAAGAATTCTCAATCTTCCTTGCCATTGTGTTTCTATCTGTATCCGCCTTATTGGTTTTGTTGGGCACGTCCGCTCCCATTATCACCAAGCTCTTTGGGCAGGCTTCCAATGTGAGCACTGCTTATTACGTCAACACCCAACTTCCCCTGGGGATCATCATTGCTTTTCTTTTGGGTTTTGCTCCTTTCTTGGGCTGGAAAGGAACAAAGTGGAATGATTTAAAAAAAGCCATCCTTCCACCTTTGGCCATCTCAGTCTTCCTGACAATTCTAAGCTTTGTGCTGAAAGTCAACTTTTTTGTTTACTTGATATTTATGTTTGTCTCATTCCTTGCTTTGGTGGGAAACTTAATGGTGGTGCTGAAGAGAACCAAAGCCGGATTGAAATTTCTGGGCGGGTATTTAACTCACTTTGGCGTTGGGCTGATGTTGGTGGGAATTATCACCTCCTCCGGCTACAGCCGATCAATCAAGATAAATTTGCCTGAAAAAGAAACCAAGGAGGCTTTTGGATATAAATTCACATATCTGGGAACAGAGAAGGACACTTTAAGCCAAAAAGATGCTCTGAAGGTGAAGGTTGAGAAAGGCGGCAAGAGTTTCATCGCCCAACCAAAGTTTTATTTTAGCGAATATAATCAGGGTTACATGTGGACTCCTTATATAAAGATAAATCTGTTGGATGATCTCTACTTGGCTCCTTTGGAGTATGAGGAGGGGGATGAAGCTGGTGGTAATCTGTTTACCATAAAAAGAGGCGAAACCGAAGAGGTGGAAGGGTATGCCATCAAGTTTATCGGATTTGACATGTCCTCTCATGGAATGGGAGAAGGTATGAGTGTTGGAGCAACTTTAGAGGTAACACACCAAAAAGAGAAGATAACCCTCACTCCTACCATAGTTATAGAAGGAGCGGAGGAGGATGAAGCCAAAAGCATTGTTCACCTTCCGGGAGGGGAAGATCATTTGGTTTTAGAAAAAATCGATGCGGACCGTAAGATGGTAATGCTGAAACTGCTTCTGGCGGAAGAAGAACCAGCAAAGGGTCTTTTGGTATTAGAGGTGAGCAAGAAGCCCTTGATTAACGTTCTGTGGCTGGGAACAGTTCTTATCATGGTGGGTCTTTTGATAACCACTTATCGACGCACAAGAGAAATGAGGAGTGAGAGGGAAATAAACCTAAAGTAGCAAGAGCCGCCTCCTTTCATATTTCTGAGTAAAAAACATCCAAACAATTTGTCGAATAACGAAATATTATTGAGTTGTCGAGAGATCAGACAGAGTATAGAATATCAGTGGCTTCCCCTCTGTGCTTATTATTTTTATTCATTTAATCCGTTTAATCCGTTGACCCGTTTCATCCGTTGACTGATTCATCCATACACCACAAATTTCAAGTAATAATAAACTATCGGAGAGACGAAAAGCAGACTGTCGAATCGATCCAGAATTCCTCCATGTCCGGGAATTATGTGAGAGACGTCTTTGATTTCAGCGTCCCTTTTGAAAAGCGATTCGGTCAGGTCTCCTATCTGTCCGATAAGGCTAACAAAAATGGAGATGATCAAAAGATGTTCTAACCCAGCGGATTTAAAAAAAACGTAATACGAAAAAAAGGCTGCAGCCACCGCTCCCAGGATGCCGGCACCAAATCCCTCCACCGTCTTTTTGGGACTTACCGAAGGAGAGAGCCTATGCTTTCCCAGAGGAGCTCCTATAAAGTAGGCGAAGGTATCGCAAGTCCAGATGGAGACCAGAAGATAGACAATCCATAATCCTCCGATCTTATAATCCAATCCAAGCTCCTGGGGCATTTCTCTTAAAAGAATCAAAAAGCTGAAAAGCCCAGCCACATAGAAAAGGGCAAAAACTGTTAAAGACAAATCTGCGGTTGCACTCTGGGTCCTACCTTTTATTACAAAAACAAAAGCGGTCAAATATAGCACACTTAGGAGGAAGAAAATAAAAGTTCCCCCTCCCCACAAATACACAGAAATGCCCAGAAAAACTCCCAGAGGTAGCAAAATCCATTTAGGAATCCGACAGCTTTTTAATTCAGCCAAATAAAAGAATTCCCATAAACCCAAAATGATCAGAATCTCCACTAAGATCAAAAAGGGGAGTTTGCCCAGAAGGGTGATGTAGATTATGAGGGGACCGAAGATGAAAGCGATCACCACTCTGGTCAAAAGATTGCTTTTCATTGGGTAGATTGGGGAATCTATGAAGTTCCTCTTCCTCTGTGGGTGATGCGTATGAATACTTCGCAGGACTAAAGAAAGGGATAAGTAAACTTACGTTTACTCATTCACCGGAAGTGTGGTTGAATTTTCTTATTTGTACCAAGAATTTTATACTTCTTTCTAATTTCTTCCAACTCTTCCGTTTCTAATTCTGGATTTTTCAGATACTTCTTCACCATTTTGTCTCTTATGTCCCGCATCATCTTCACAGCGTCAAACTTCTTTATGAAGCACCTCCTGAGGACTTCTTATCTCTAACAACGGATAACCTCTCTTGAGGGACTGTTGAAATATAGGGATCCCGCCTTTGGCGGGATGGCTGTCCGCCTTAAGTATCTTCCAACTCTCTTAAAGTAATATCTGATATTACAGCGGTATTCAATCTTTCTTCAAATTCTACGAAGAGCTTTCTCGACCACTTTGCAAATTCTTCGTCGTAATATCCGCCGAATACTGAAGTGTCTGTATATATTCTCATTTTTTATCTCTTAATAACTGCTTATTTCATATAACGTCCCGCGTGTTTGTGAAGTCCACCGCAGGCGGATTTGGGGGAGCGAAGCGAACCGCAAACACGCTGTTATATGCCGTTGCCATGCACTTATTTTTCAAACACTAATCGCATTAACCTTGTGTCCTTTGTAAGTGGCTCTTTATTCAGATTGTCGTAACCTGCAATAAACTTAAAGCCGATAGCTTCAAGTGTATTCTTTGTCTCATGGGCAGAATAGAACCTCCATGAACCTTTTTTAAGAACAACTCCCTCCTTTTCGTATCTTTTGATAGTAAAATTGTTTCTGCTTGTAAGGATATCAAACTCTCTTTCCTCCACTATCTTAATACCGTCAATCTCTGTTTCCTCTTTTTCTACGAAGTTCTTTAAAAGCCAATCTCTGTTAAGAATCTCAATAAAAAATCTGCCCCGCTCTTTTAGGGTATTGTAAACCTTTTCTAAAAGCATTCTATCTTCTTTATCACTGAAATATCCAAAACTGTGGAACATAATTATAGCCCCGTCATATCCTTCACCGAAATCTACATACCTCACATCTCCTTGTATAAATTCTATTGAAACTCCTTTTTCTTTTGCCTGTTCTCTCGCCAACTTCAGATATTCTGGATTATATTCTATTCCTACAGGTTTACATCCTCTCTTAGTAAGTTCGATAGAATGTCTTCCTGCACCACAAAATAGGTCTAACACCTTTGCTGTGTTGTATAATTTAAGAGCTTCGTATATGAAATCAACTTCCTTTTCTGTTTTCTCTTCAGAGACATTCCCGAAAGTTCTTCTCATCCTGAATTTATCATACAAATCTTTGAACCACTCCATATTATTCTCTTTCATTTAAGGCGATGGCAGATAACTCGTTCATAGACGAATAGTTCGCTTTTTATACCAAATTTGGGGTGATAGACGAAGTATTTCATTTATTTATGCTCTGGCTGGATGTTATCATCCAGCTTGTAGGTCAAGCATCCCGTAGGGTGCTTGAAAATAGAATTGTCAACCAGGCTTCGCCATGGTTGACCTACATAGCTTAGGCTTGACCCTATGAGCATCAAGTCACACTCTCCCAAATCTTCTTTCACGATTCTGGTAATCCCAGATAGCTTCATAAAAATCCTTATCAGAGAAATTGGGCCACAGAACGTCGGTGACATAAAGCTCGGTGTAAGAGGTCTGCCACAAAAGAAAATTAGATATGCGCATCTCACCAGAGGTGCGGATAAGCAGGTCTGGGTCGGGGAGGTCTTTGGTGTAAAGATAATGAGAAAATCTCTCCTCGCTCAGTTCGCCCAGATCAAGCTTGCTTTGTTTCACATCCTGAGCGATCTTTTTTACCGCATCTAAAATCTCGGTTCTGCCTCCATAATTCAAAGCTAAATTCAAAATCAAGCCGGTGTTATCTTTTGTTTTTTCCATTGCATTTTGCAGAATCTCTCTTCTTTTGGGAGAGAGTTCCTCGATTCTTCCGGTGGTGATCAACTTCACGTTATTTTTGTCCAGTTCGTTAATTTCTCTTTTGGTGGTTTCATACAAAAGCTTCATTATGGCTGAGACTTCATACTTGGGTCTTTTCCAGTTTTCCTGGGAGAAGGTGAAGAGGGTGAGAACGGAGATTCCCAGATCGCCGCCGGCTCTGACGATCCTTTTCACTGCCTTCACTCCAGCTTTATGTCCTGCGGTTCTGGGTAGTCCTCTTTTTTTAGCCCATCTTCCATTGCCATCCATGATAATAGCTATATGAGTTGGGAGATTCCCCTTTTTCAGGATCTTTTCTTTGAGTCTGTCGATCTCCTTGGACAATTTACCTCACCCCACAAAGCCCGTAAAATTCCAAAAGCCAGGATGCGCTCCTTGCCTTAAATCTCCATAATCTCCTGCTCTTTTTTCTTCAGCATCTCTTCTACCTTCTCTATATGTTCATCCGTGATCTCTTGCACACGCTGTTGTCCCTTCCGTGATTCATCTTCTGAAATCGCTTTATCTTTTTCAGCTTTTTTCAAATCGTCGTTGGAGTCACGCCTTATATTTCTCACCGCCACCTTCCCTTCCTCCGCTACCTTTTTCACCAGCTTGACCAGATCCTTTCGTCGTTCTTCGGTTAACGTAGGTATAGGAAGCCTGATCACGTTGGGATCGGTTTGAGGGTTAAGTCCCAGATCTGATTTTTGAATGGCTTTGACGATCTCTGGAATCAATTTCTTCTCCCAGGGTTGAATTACCAGAAGTCGAACGTCCGGAACTGATATGTTAGCCACCTGCGACAGAGGCGTCATGGTGCCATAATAATCTACCCTGATCCCGTCCAGAAGGGAGGTGGTGGCTTTTCCGGTGCGGATGGAGGTAAGCTCCTTTCTTATGGCCTCCACCGCCTTTTTCATTTTCTCCTCCGTATCTGTATGAATTTTTTTTACTACCATATCCTCCTACCTTTTTCTATTATGAGTTTATGTTTTCCCTTATATTTGGAGATTCCCCGATCAGTTGTTTAAGAAAAAACATTGTTTCTTCTTTTCATCCACTAACCTTGGTTCCAATCTTCTCTCCTAAAAGAATCCTTTTCAAATTCCCTTCCTTCAGCAGATTGAACACGATGATAGGAAGCTTATTCTCCATGCACAGCGAGATTGCCGTTAAGTCCATCACCTTCAATCTTCGGTTCAGCACCTCCATATAAGAGAGAGAGTCGAACATCCTGGCGGAGAGATTTTTCATCGGATCGTCATCATAAACTCCATCCACTTTGGTTCCTTTCATCACCACATCCGCCTCTATTTCGGTGGCTCTAAGGGCGGCGGTGGTATCGGTGGTGAAATACGGATTTCCGGTCCCACCGGCCAGGATGACCATCCTTCCTTTTTTTAAGTGTTCTAAAGCCTTCCTTTTTATATACGGCTCTGTTAATGTGTCTATATGAATGGCGCTCATCACCCGGGTGGAGAGCCCCAAGCTCTCCAGGGTATCTTGAAGAGCCAGAGAGTTTATGATGGTGGCAAGCATACCCATGTAGTCAGCTGATACCCGATCGATCACACCCAGATCGGATATCTGTCCGCGGATGATGTTCCCCCCGCCGACCACCGTGGCCACCTCCACCCCCAGATCTTTTGCAGATTTGATCTCACCGGAAACGAAGGCTATTGCCCCGGGATCAATGATGCCTTCTTTATCCCCGGCAAATGATTCACCGGAAATCTTCAAAAGTATCCTTTTATAAATAGAGGTACCCACAGTTTTTTAATTCAGACCAGCTTTTGATTTCAGATTTATTTGAAACTTAAAATCAGTTGGTGGTATGCACCATACGAGCGTGTCGAAAAATCACAAAAATGCACTTTATGTCATTCTGAACGAAGTGAAGAATCTAATAAATTCAACATGTTACAAATTTGAGATTCTTCGGCTAACGCCTCAGAATGACATTTCTCGACAGGCTCATACGGCTCATACTGGTGGTCACAAAAATCGGTTTTAGCCAACCTCATCCCCTAATCTGAATCGAACGAATTTTTCCACGGTTATCTCTTCACCCAGTTTTTTCTGGGTTTCGTCTATTCTTTCTTTAACCGAACGATCCTGATCCTTCACAAAGGGCTGTTCCAATAAACAGACCTCCTGAAAATATTTCTCCAGCTTGCCTGACACGATTCTTTCAATGATCTTCTCTGGTTTTTCCTCATTTTTAGCCTGGGTTCGATATATCTCCTTTTCCTTCTCAATTATTTCAGGCTTCAACCTATCCCGGGTTATTACCAGGGGATTGGTGGCGGCAATCTGCATGGAGACATCCTTAGCCAGTTGCTTAAACTCCGGATTTTGGATGGTATCATCGGTTTGGCAACTCAGTTTAAGAAGAACGCCCAGCTTATCCCCGGGGTGAATATAACTGTAGATCACACCATTTGATTTTTCATCCAGTTCGAAAAGAGCAAATCTTTTGGCGGTGATGTTCTCACCCAACTTGGCTATGGTCTGGTTCAACCTTTCCTTCATGGATTCTGCGATCTGATTGATCTCCGTGGGGAGGTGATCGAGAATCCACATGGTTGTATCTTTCGCCAATTGTCTGAAATCGTCGGTTCTTGCCACAAAATCTGTTTCACAGTTCAGCTCCAGCAACACTCCCAGTCTATCTTGAGAATGAATGGCTGAAAAGATCAATCCCTCTTTGGCGACTCGGGACGCTTTTTGAGTTGCCTTAGCTATGTCTTGCTCTCTTAGGTAATCTATTGCAGTTTGTATGTTACCATTGGATTTCTCCAAAGCCCTTTTACAATCCATCATCCCGGCGCCAGTTTTCTCCCTCAATTTTTTAACCTGATCAGCAGTGATGTTCATAAATTCAGTCCTCCGTCAGAAAGATTCTTATGTATTGAGATTCAAACAAAAGTTTTGCATTTTTCATAAATCGCCCGAAGCCTTTACTGCTTGGGTTCCAAGCCATGAAAGCTTGGCTACGTCACATAAGCGGCTTTTCAAAAACAATGAGCTATTCATTTGCGCTTAAAGAATTAATCGGAATAAAAAAGAATAAGCATTGCCCGAATCTAAAACTTTCATTCAAAATTAAACTTTTTTTGAAGAAAATATCAGAGTTAAAACGGAGCAGGTCAAGTTTGCACTTTTTCTTTAATTTCCGTCTTTTCTTCTTTTAATTTCTGAGCCTCCAAAGCCGCCTCCGCTATCTGATGGGTTATCACCCGGATGGATTTGATGGCATCATCGTTGGCGGCGATGGGGAAACTTATGGGATCTGGATTGGAGTTAGTGTCGATGATGGCGACAATCGGTATACCCAACTTGCTCCCCTCAGCCACTGCGATTCTCTCCTTTTTGGCATCTACCACATATAAAAGTCCGGGAAGGCGATTCATCTCCTTTATCCCTCCCAAGACCTTTTCCAGCTTGGTCCTCTCTTTCTCTAATTTCAGCACCTCTTTTTTTGTCAGCTTATCAAAGGTGCCGTCATCTTTCATCCTTTCCAGATCTTTAAGTCGTTTCACGTTCCGTTTGATGGTTTGAAAATTGGTCAACATCCCTCCCAGCCATCTTTCGGTGACATAGAAAGCTCCACATCTTAAAGCTTCCTCTTTGACCACCTCTTGAGCCTGTTTTTTGGTTCCCACGAACAGAAAACTTTGACCTTCAGCTACCACCTCTTTTACCTTCTGGCCGGCTATCTCCAGGCACTGGAGGGTCTTTTGCAGATCGATGATGTAGATGCCGCTTCGGGCGGTGAAGATGAACTTTTTCATTTTGGGGTTCCATCGTTTGGTCTGATGCCCGAAATGAACCCCCGCTTCTAATAGATCCTTGATGGTAATATCCATGGATAGTTCCTTTTGGTTTTTGGCCTCCACCGGCGTCTACTCCTCAAGCGCCACTGAATATTTTAAGTGGACCCGCCTGCGAATCAGCCGATGTGTGGATTTTATGGTTTCGTTTTATCTCTTGGAATACTGGAATCTTTTTCGGGCTTTTATCTGTCCGTATTTCTTTCTCTCCACCATCCGGGGATCTCTGGTGAAAAGCTCTGCTTTTTTTAGAACTTTCCTGAACCCCTCGTTCATTTTTACCAAAGCTCTGGCTACGGCTAATCTGATGGCGCCAGCCTGACCAGATAAGCCGCCACCCCGGGCGGAGCAAACGATGTCCACCTTTCCCAGCATGCCGGTTATCTCCAAAGGTTTTTCCACATGCACCGTCAGGCTGTCCTTGGATAGATACTGGCGCATCGGTCTTCCATTCACCAGCATCTTACCTCCCCCCGCCATCAATCTGACAGTAGCCACTGCTGTTTTTCTTTTTCCGGTCGCTTGATAAACAACGGTTGCCAACTTATCCTCCTGTGACTTAATTTTTAAATTCAGCTTGATTTTTAAATCTCTAAAGGCTCTGGCTTTTGAGCCTGATGAGGATGTTTATCTCCCCTATATATGAAAAGCTTGGAGAGCATCTTTCTTCCCAGCTTATTTTTGGGAAGCATCCCCCACACCGCATGGGTGAAAAGCTCCTCCGGCTTTTCCTTCAGATATTTGGAAAAGACCACCGACTTCAATCCGCCGGGATAGCCGCTGTATCGATAATAAGTCTTGGTTTCCTGCTTTTTGCCGGAAAGGATCACCTTATCCGCATTTATGACTATGACATAATCTCCTACATCCAGATGAGGAGTGAAATGGGGTTTACCCTTCCCCATAAGAAGGCTGGCTACCTTGGTGCTCAGTCTTCCCAGAATCTGGTTCTTGGCATCGATTGCAAACCACTTTCTTTCTATCTCTGAAATGCTCGGCGTATAAGTTTTCATTTGGCTCTCCTTCTACAAATCTGTAAATATAAGGCTAAAATCCCATCTGTCAAGCAAAAACACCTGGTGGACCTATCGCACTTCTAATCAGAAGATGAGGAACTAGTATCCAGAATAGTGGGGAGGCTATCTTTTTCCATGGTCTCCAGCATATATCTTGCGTCATCAGCCAGATCACAGTCCGGATATTTCTCAATCACCTTTCGGTAATTTTCCCTTGCCTTCTCATGGTCTTTTAAGTTTTCCGAGTAAACGAAACCCATCAGAAACTGTGCCTTGTAAACACGCGGACTGTCGGGATAAACTTTCAGAAGCTCCTCATAGGTCTTTATGGCAGACTGAAAGTCCCCTTTTTCTGAAAACTCCTGTGCCTCCGTATAAAGGTCCTGTTCGGTTTTTTTGTTTTTGGAGCCTGACGAGCAGGAAAAGATCAAACCTCCGATAATCAGAATCAACATGACGCTTGTTATGTTTTTCAATTTTCGGAACCTCCTTTTGAAGAAAGCTAAAAAAGTTAATTATTTCTCTTGAAACAATATACTCTTCTTTTTATTCTGAATTCATTTGTGGAGAATTTGTCTGGTCTTTCCAGGGTGACCGAGAACTCCAATTGTGTCATTCTGAACGGAGCGAAGCAGAGTGAAGAATCTTGGTTTTATTCGGGTTGGGAAGCGAGATTCTTCGTCCCGCCTCCGGCGGGACGAAGAATGACAATTCTCAGTCATCCTGTTTCCACATGACTTAATCTTTTTTAATAAACACTATCTTATCGTCCTTCATATCGATCTTTATTTTATCCTTGGGCTTGAAGTTCCCTTTCAGAATTTCATTGCCTAAAGGCTGAGTGATCAGTTTCTGTATCATCCTTTTCGGAGGTCTGGCGCCGAAGGCTGGATCAAATCCCACCTTTGCCAGATAATCTTTTGCCTTATCAATCAAGCTTGCACTTATATCCTGCTCGGCTAATCTTTGGTCCACCTCCCTAAACTGCAAATCGACGATATCTTTTATGTTCTCAGAATATAATGAACGAAACTCAATCATTTCGTCTATACGATTCAAAAACTCAGGTCTTAGAGATTTTCTCAAAAGATTTAGAACCTCTGATCTCATTTGGTGATATATTTGATCCTCATTTTCTGGGGTTATGGCTTGGGACATCTCCGCTATTAAGGATGTTCCTTGCAGAGCATCTTGCGAGCGTTCGGTGAATTTGTCTAATTTAACCATATACAATCATTAAAAAAGGAAGATGGAAAAAGGAAAATATAAAATGCAATTAAAAAATCAAAATTCAGTCCCCTGTCATTCTGAGCGTAGCGAAGAATCTAAAGAGACCTTTCGCTTCGCTCAGGGTGACAATACTTTTTCATCAAACTTACCCCCTGAATCCCCCTCTCCTTGTTTAAGGAGAGGGGGATCAAAGGGGGAGAGGTGTTCGAAAATTAAAAATTCAAAATTACAATTTAAAATTTAAAAATATGGTTTTGAAAATTTTGAATTTTGCTTTGTAATTTTGAACTTTGCTCTTTGAATTTTGAATTATTTCTTCTTTCTCATCTCCTCTTGAATCAACTTTAAATTCTCTCTAACCGTTTTCGCCTCAACTGCCCCGATTTCTTCCAGTATCTTCAAACTCTTCTTATAATACTCAATGGCCTGATCATACTTGCCCCAGGCTTTATGTACCAATCCAATATTGTTCAGGGTCACCCCTTCTCCTTTTCGATCCCCCACCTCTTCTGTTATCTTCAGACTCTTCTCATAATACTCAATGGCCTGATCATACTTGCCCCAGGCATGATATACTGCAGCAATATTGTTCAAGGTCACTCCTTCTCCTTGTCGATCCCCCACCTCTTCTTTTATCTTCAAACTCTTTTTATAATACTCAATGGCCTGATCATACTTGCCCCAGGCATCATATACCATCCCAATATTGTTCAGGGTCACCCCTTCTCCTTGTCGATCCCCTGTTTTTTGGCATATCTTCAAGTCTTTCTTATAATACTCAATGGCCTGATCATACTTGCCCCAGGCTTCATATACCATCCCAATATTGTTCAGGGTCACCCCTTCTTCTTTTCGATCCCCCACCTCTTCTCTTATCTTCAAGCTCCTTTCATGATATTTAATAGCGGCGTCATACCTCCCCCAGGCTTGGTATACGAGCCCCAAATAGTCCAACAGATGCCCAAGCTTGCTTTGATCCTTCAGGTGCTCTGACGCCTCCAGTGCATTCTCAAAGTGTCTTTTCGCGATTTCGTAGGCGCTAATCCAGTAATGATATTGACCTAGATCATAGTTTTGGTCAAACGAGGTCTGGTAATCTTCAGTGAAGGGCAGAAGCTGTGCGTAGACAGTTTGGGTGGTCGTTAACGGAGGAGCGGTGATCTGCCTTTTATATTTCTTTTTTAAGTAATTGATGATCTGAAGAGCGGAGTCTTTCTTTATGGCGTCATCCGTATTGTTGAAGACATATTCTTTGATCAACTCGTGACTGAACCAGCAAACACGTTCAAATCTTCGGAAGATATTTTTTGATTCTAACTTGCCCAAAAGTTCTTCACATTCGAAATTTCTAATTCCCATTATTCCAGCATAATCCTCAAGTCCTCCTTTGAGGGGGAGAGGTAGAAGAGAAAGGATGGTGGCAAGCTTTTTTGCTTCGCTTCCTGTGGCGTTCAAGTTGTCGCCGTAATAGCCATACAGAGATAATTTTTCCTCATCGATCACCGAAATATCAAAATCCGTGGAATTTATCCATTGGATAATCATTAAAGGTCTTCCGTCAGACAATCTTCTTACTTTTTCCACCTCATCCGGGGTCTTGTAAACCCCTCTCATCTCTTCGATCAGTCTTCTTATTTCGAGATTGGTTAAGCCTTCCAACTCGACTGGCTTGGTTTTGAAGAACATAAGGTCAGCTCTGTGTTGGTTCAGGAACTCCACACCTTCCTTGACCTCGTGATTCAGAGCAAAAAGCAAGTAGAATTTGTCGGGGAGATTTCTGGCAATGGATTTTAGGAATTCCTGGAAGACCTCAGAAGTATTTTCCACCTGATCGAATATCAGAACGAACTTGTGACCGTTCGGGCTTTGCTCGGAAATCTGCCTTAGCAGCCCAAGATAAATGTTTATAACTGCGGGCTTGTTTTCAACCAGAAGCTTGTCCAGCGTGGATTTGCTATACCATACCGAAGAGGCATCCTTAAGTATCCGTTCCAACTCGGAAGATGTCTTTCCTATCTCCACTTTTTCTTTTAGGTTTTTCAATATCGAGCTCAACCCATCTTTGGCCACAGCGGCGCCGATGCCTTTTGTTTTCTTCCAAACGTCCTCGGCAAAGATATTCTTGAGCCATTTCAGTTTGGTCTTGGCTGGTGTCCTCCGGGTGATGCTTTCAAGAACCTCAAACAGCGCCACCAGAAAAGGATTGACAGGGTCTTCAAGTTTGCTTTCCACGCGGTAGCTTCCACAATGAATCAACTTATCATGGCTGAGAAGCTCTTTGATCCTGATAGTTAGTTCGGTCTTACCCATTCCAGTTAGGCCGGAGATGAGCATGTTGGCTTTAGACTCTTTCTTGATGAGGTTCTTTATTGTCCTAATCTCTTCTTCTCTGCCAACAAAAACATTCTTTTTAGCCGTTTTTTTCGCCATAGTCACATTCTCTTCGGACAGGGACCCCGCCATGGCGGGATTTCGCAAGCTCAACAAACCCTGTCCCTACGTTTATCCAAGCGTAGGGACAGCCCTTGTGGCTGTCCAAAATCCTTTGACGCCAAGGCGTGAAGCCTCGGCTACGCGGTTATTAGCTTGGTGACGGGATAAATTCCCGTCACTATGGGAGAAAATAAATACACCTCATAGAACAGGGCATTTAGCCCTGCGAATAGGGTTTTTCAACAGTGTTTAAAGGTGAACACTCCAAATGTTTTAAGTTCACTCTGATTCATCTTTGAAAAGCGAATCCCAACTCTTTTTTTTAGCCTCTTTGGGGTCTAATTTTTGATCCTTTCGGAAAAATGCCCGTCTGGGACGGAAATAATCACAGAAGTTGCCCCTCTCTTTGTATCTTACCCACTCCGCCTGTGGTTCCTTGCATTGATGATAAGCTTCCTTGTCGTAGAACTCGCAATTATAACAGCAACGTAAGTCAGAGTCGCAATGAGGGCAGGTATCCTTCCGATGAATCTTTTCAGGCGTCTCCACGTTTTGACCACATTTCCAGCAACGCATAGAATCTGCCTCCTTACTCCTGTAATTTTAGAAACTCCTTTTTCCCTATCATGTAATAAAACCCATTTTTTCGAGTTGACCAGCCGACAAGTTCGACTTCCGTTTCTTCCTTTAGTTTTAATTCTTCTCTTATCGTACAACTCGAATCTCCCAAGAATTCCAAAATAACTACTTCTTGATAATTATCGGGGTACTTTTTTACGAATCCAAGGTAGTTGTCATTATCGGACCAGACTAAGTTATATTTGTATTCCCCTTCTGTCATTGAATCTGAATACTGAAAAAGGTTAGTTCTACTATTCAATACACCGATCCAGCTTTTGGAATTCATATTAATCCAATAGGCGGTTCTTTTCTTGTCAGGGGAGCTGGAAAAATGCCCAATACCACCGAAGATTTTTCCTACAATTTCATCTTCGTCACCATTATACCACTTCATTGCAGGATCAAGAAATGGTTCAAGTCTGGTTGAAAGGAAGAAAAGGTCTGGACGCACATTCGAATAGTAAATCTCGAACTTATACTTATCGGGATCGCTCAGCGAAAGTAGGGAATCTAAGCATATCTTCGAACCTTTCTTCAATTTTCCAGAATAATCGGTTATTGTAAAACAGTTACTTTCGTCGATTCTCTCTAATTTCCAATCGTCGATTCTCAGTATTAACCTCCGACTGTCAAGATCGAAAAGGTCTGTAGTTTCCCATCCTAAACCAGCCGCTACCTCACTAAACAAGATATAGTTATGTCCGTCCTTCTTTATCCAGTGCACATTCTTAACACTTTCACCCATTTTTCGAAGAAAAGTTCTCTCACTACCATCGGGTCTGCAATAAAATAAGTCCTTTCCCGACGACTCAAAACCTATCCAGTTACCAGTAGTATAGAACACATATTTAGAGTCTGGCGAGACAATCACCACATTAGGTGCACCGCCTTCATGTACTTTGACGATTTCTACTTTCTTACCGTCTGGGAATAAGACATAATATCTCCAATTTTCTCTAACAATTTTGAGATCTTGCGGTTTTGATCTTGAAGCAGTGAAAAATACAAGGATCGTGGTTACAAAGACAATTATATCGAGGATTTGTTTTGACACAGAACTTACCCAAATTTATTTGCCATTTTCCTTATGACTCAAATACGCTCGAATAAACTGATCGATCTCACCATCCATTACCGCCTGCAGGTTTCCCGTCTCCGCGTTGGTGCGATGATCTTTGACCATGTTGTATGGGTGAAACACATATGATCTGATCTGGCTCCCCCATTCGATCTTCTTCTTCTGGCTTTCCAGTTTCTCCTGTTTTTTTTCCTCTGCTTCCTTATAATATTGGTATAGTCGGGCTTTCAGGACCTTCAGGGCATTATCTTTATTCCTAAACTGAGAGCGCTCAGACTGACATTGAACCACAATTCCGGTGGGCATGTGAGTAATCCGGACCGCAGAGGAGACCTTATTCACATGCTGTCCCCCAGCACCGGATGCACGGAAGGTCTCCACTCGTAGATCATCATCGTTTATCTCCACGGTGATATTGTCCTCAATCTCCGGATAGACGAACACCGAGGCAAAGGAGGTGTGTCTTCTTTTGTTGGCGTCAAAAGGAGAGATGCGCACCAGACGATGAACCCCACTTTCGCCTTTCAGATACCCGTAGGCATACTCTCCGCTTATCTCCAGCGTGGCGCTTTTTATCCCGGCCTCTTCGCCTGCCAGAAAATCAATAGTCTCGTATTTGAATCCCTTTCTCTCTACCCATCTGGCATACATGCGCAGAAGCATCTGCGCCCAGTCCTGGGACTCTGTTCCTCCTGCTCCTGAATGAATGGCAAGTATGGCGTTTTTGGCATCATCCTCGCCTGAGAGAACTGTCTGGAACTCAAAATCGTCGAGCTCCTTTTTCAACTCATTCAGGATTGCATTTACTTCCTCTTGTGCCTGAGCGTCCTTTTCCTCCTCGGCTAAATTTTTCAGAAGGATAGCATCCTCAGTTTTTTGGGAAAGCCCTTGCCATTTTTGGAACCACTTTTTCAGTTCGCTGATCTCTTTCAGGACGATTTGGGCCTTTTGGTTGTCGTTCCAAAAGTCGGGCTGCAAGGAAAGCTTCTCCATCTCCTTGATCTTTTTCTCCTTTCCCTCCAGATCAAAGATACTCCCTTAACTTTGCCAATCTTCCCTTGATATTATCGATAGTTATATCAATCTCCGTAGCCATAATTTCCTCCTTGTTATGCGAATAAAAGTTTGTTTTCTGTCTTCAAGGCGACTTTTTAATATAATCTTGGTTTTGTCAAAGTCAAACTTTTTATAAGAGGAGCATACATTCTATGATGTGGTATGATCGATTTCGCCGAAGAGGATGATTAGCTATTTTTGTCCTTTTCTCAAAAGGGAAATAATTCAATTCTTTAAGCTCTCTTAAATGAAACTACGTCAATTCTTAAGCAAAATTTAATCCAGTTTCCATGAAAGTTCTGCTTAAAACGTAATGGTGCCATTTATGGTGTCCGTTTTGCGTTTGCTGGATCCATGAGATCGGGGACAAGTCCTTCGGGGTGAATCCCCTCAGGATGGACTTCGACAATACAATATTGATCCATCTTTTTTAATTGACAACCCTATATGATCATCATATTTTGCGTTCAACTTAAAAAGATAAAAGGAGGTTTGATTTGTCTAAGTCTGAGAAACATAGGAAAGGGAATAAGATATTCTGGGGAATAGTCCTGATATTGATCGGAGCGCTGATTTTGCTTCATAACTTGGGTTATCTGGGATATGATATCATACGTTTCTGGCCCGTGCTTGTGATCCTCTGGGGCATTAAGAAACTGATCGAATGAATATCCTTAGAAAGCAGGTGTAGCCCCGCCTTTGGCGGGGCACTGAGGCATGAAGCCTCGTCTACGCGCTTTCAAAAATTGAAAATGCAAAAAGAAAAATTCAAAGATGTAAATAAAAATTCAAAATTATTCCTGGATCTTGTCTCTTTGTCTCTTGTTAATTTTCAATTTTGGATTGCAATTTTACATTTAACTCTTTGATTTTTGAATTTCCTTTAGTCGCGTAGCCAAGCCGTAAAGGCCTGCTTACGCTAAACCTGGACGAAGCGCAACATTCTTGTTTAAAAAAAGCAACTTTTAATCGGTTATGAAAAACGATACTGGACAACAGGCCTTGAAGATGTTTGTCTTCCTCTCGGAGATTTTGAACCGAAGGGTGATCAATTCTGAGGGGAAGATCATCGGCAAGGTGGTGGATTTGAGGGCTAAACTGGGGGAGCTTTTTCCTCCGGTGGTCTCGGTTCGCGTCCTACAAAAAGGAAGCAAAAAGCTTATCTCGTTTCCCTGGCATGCCGTAGAGAGCATCAACGGAAATGTAATCAGATTGAAGCAGGATGCAAAAAGCAGGGTGGTGGATCTGAAGATAGAAGAGAGAGAGATACTTTTAAAAGATGAGATCGTAGACAAGCAGGTGGTGGACACCCATGGTGCTAAGGTGGAGAGGGTGAATGATCTTCATCTATTGCTGGCTGGGGGACAGCTCAGGGTGGTGCATGTGGATTTCGGCATAAGAGGGATATTCCGTCGTCTGGGATGGATTAGGTATGTGGATGCATTAACCAACTGGCTTTTTGCCTATCAGATCCCCAACAAGCTTCTATCCTGGAAATATATTCAGCCCCTGTCGCATGACCCCCAAAAGAAAGCTTTGAAGCTCAATGTAACACACCGTAAACTCTCCGAAATTCATCCTTCCGATTTGGCAGACATCCTGGAAGAATTGGATCGACACGAACGATCTTATGTGTTCGGAGCCTTGGATGTGGAGACCCAGGCAGATGCACTGGAGGAGACAGACGATCAGACCAGAATCTCTTTAATTGAGGAGTTATCTGAGGAGCGGGCTTCAGACATATTAGAGGAGATGGAACCGGATGAAGCAGTCGATCTGCTTCAGGATCTATCGCACGAAAAAAAGCAGGAGTTGATCAAGGCTTTAGAAGAGGATAAAAGAGAGGAGTTAGAGGAGCTTTTAAAATTTGAGGAGGAAACTGCTGGGGGCATAATGACGCCTGATTTCATTTCCTGTTTGCAGACGGATAGCGTGGAAAGAGTTATGGGAATCTTCAAGCAATCAGATAATCCTTTGGATAATATTTCATACATCTATGTAACGGACGAACAGGAAAAGTTGCTTGGAGTGGTGACTCTGCGGGAGTTGATTTTGAATCCACCGGCGGCGAAAGTTAGCAGTTTTATGAACCGGGATATTATCAAATTGAAAGTCGAAGATTCAGTCAAGCAAGTGGCTGAAACCTTTAAGAAGTATAAATTTTTGACCATCCCGGTGGTGGATGGGCAAGATCGGATGAAAGGAATAATAACCTTGAGGGATGGAGTGGAGGCGATCTTCCCGGAATTTGGAGAATAAAGAGAGCGTAGATTTCAGACACCAGATATCAGACACCAGACGGCAGACGCCAGATTTCAGATTAATCCTTTATCTGCTTACTGCAATCTGTTATCTGCCTACTGGAGTCTGTTATCTGCATAATGTTATCTGTTTACCTTTTCCCTTATGACTAAAAGTCTGTTATCAAAATCTCGATGGAGAAATGCACTTATCCTTCTGGCGGTGATAGGTCCTGGAATAATCACCTCTAACGTGGATAACGATGCTGGCGGAATCGCCACCTACTCCATTGCCGGTGCTCATTTTGGCTATTCTCTGATCTGGTCGCTTATTCCCATCACGTTAGCGCTTATCATAATCCAGGAGATGAGCGCTCGCATGGGGGTGGTTACGGGCAAAGGTCTGTCCGATCTGATAAGGGAACATTTCGGGGTAAAGATAACCTTCTATCTCCTGACGGCTTTAATATTCACCAATTTCGGAAACACCATAGCGGAGTTTGCCGGAATAGCCGCCAGCTTAGAGATATTTCACGTCTCCAAATACATTTCCGTGCCCCTGGGTGCTCTCTTCGTCTGGATGCTGGTGGTGAAAGGGACTTACAAATCAGTGGAGAAAGTTTTTCTGGGGGCTTGTCTTTTTTACCTCACCTACATTGTATCCGGTTTTTTAGCCAAACCGGATTGGAATGCAGTGAAAGACAGCATATTGACTCCCGAGTTAGAGTTTTCCGCGGGGAGCTTTGGCATGTTGATTGGATTGATCGGGACCACCATCGCTCCCTGGATGCAGTTTTATCTGCAGTCCGCGGTGGTGGAGAAAAACATCAAGTTGAAGAATTATAAATACTCCAGGGCGGATGTTATCTCCGGAAGTTTCATGGTAAACCTGGTGGCTCTTTTTATAATTGTGGCTTGTGCTACCACTCTTTCCAAAGCAGGAATCAGAATCGAAACGGCAAAGGATGCGGCTTTGGCATTAGCACCTTTAGCGGGAAAGTATTGTTCCTATCTTTTTGCATTCGGTCTTTTGAATGCGTCACTTTTTGCCGCTTCCATATTACCACTCTCTACTGCTTATGTGGTCTGTGAAGGAATGGGATGGGAGCAAGGGGTGGATAGGAAATTCTCCGAAGCACCACAGTTTTATACCCTATACTCTCTTTTGATATTTTTGGGAGCAGGGGTGGTGCTCTGGCCCAATCTACCACTTATCCCCATCATGTTCATCTCTCAGGTGGTAAACGGCATAGTTCTTCCCGTAATTCTCATCTTCATATTGATACTTATCAACAACAAAAAGATCATGGGGTCATATACCAACGGTAGAGGCTTTAATATCTTAGCCTGGCTGACCGTGGTGATTCTGATCGCTCTCAGTGTTATGCTTCTGCTGTTGATGTTTGGGATAGTCTAAATTATACCAGACTGCTGGCAAATCAAAAAATTTAAAATGCAAAAAGAAAAATTCAAAAATACAATTGAAAATCCAAAGTTACCTCTCATTCCACATGATTGTTACCTGCGAATTTTCAATTTTGAATTGCAATTTTGCTTTTTGCTCTTTGATTTTTGAATTTTCTTTCAACAAAGTTTATTTCTTGACAGCACTTTGGTTTCCCCGTAAATTGAATTCGTCAAAGCGTTCATCTTTAAGGAGAAGAGATGGCTTCTTTCCCCACTACGAGATTTTTAGCGAACATAAGATTAAGATACGTGGTCATCATCACCCTGCTTTTGGCTTTCATCTTCTTTTTAATCGCGCTTTTTGGTATCCAAAAGAGCAAATCCAACATGTTGAGGGTGATGGAAAAACAAGGGATGGCTTTGTTGGAAAGCTTGATTCTGGCAAGCCAGAATACGGTCCGGGCAAATGCTTTAGTGGAGGAGCTGGTAGGGGAGAGGCTTCGGGACATCGCAAATTTAGTTAATCAAATGGAAAAAGATGGAAAGGTGAGAAACTCGAAATTAGAGAACATGGTAAAAAAAAGTAATCTCTTGCGGATTGATATTCTGGATCAGGGTATGAATCTGAAATATAGCAGTCATCCCTCAGATAAAGGAATCTATCAGGATTCAACCACTTCGGTGATTCCTTCTGTAAGAAGCATCCTGGAGGGGGAAGAGGAAGAGGTGGTTTTTGGGATCGAAGCTAAATCTCTTTTAGCGGAAAAAAGCTACGCCGCCGCAGTGAAAAGGTCAAAAGAAGCAGGTGCTGTGGTGGTGGTCGCCTCCGCCTCCTACTTGGAGAGCTTCAAAAAAGAGATCGGAATCGGTTATCTGATTCAGAAGATTAGCCAGCAAAGCGGAGTCGATTATATCGTTTTACAATCGAGGGAAGGGATAGTGTTGGCATCCAAGAAAGTGGAACGGATGTTGAAAATTGAAGAAGACCCTTTTATTCAAAGCGCTCTGACAGAGGAGTTGGCTAAAAGCAGAATCACCACCTTTGAAGAAGAGGATGTCCTGGAAGTGGTGAAGCCGTTTAAGTCCGAAGATATACCTTCAGGGATTTTCAGAATCGGGCTTTCTCTGAAAGGGTATAAGAAAGTCGCTTCCAGCTATCAAAAACAGATGATCTTATTCTCCATTATTTTGTTTTTTCTAGGGCTTTTGACAACCGGAATCGTGATCATCAATCAAAACTACTCTATTTTAGATAGATCATATAAGGAGATTAAGACCCTTACCGGAAACGTACTTGAAGCCATGCACAGCGCGGTGGTGGCGGTGGATGAGGAGGGTAAAATCGTCATGCTGAATCGTTTGGCTGAGGATCTGTTCGGGATAAGCAAAGATCATGCTATCAATCAGGATTATAATTCCATTTTCCCGGATGATCCCTGTCTGCTGAAACAAACTCTTGAAAAGAAGAGAACCACCAGGGATGTTGAGACCGAATTTCGCACACTTTCCGGCGAGGATAAGGTTTTGATAATCGGAACCTCCTGCCTTTTCGATGAGGAGAAAAAATTCAAAGGGGCGGTGGCGGTGATTCACGATATCACCGAGTTAAAACAATATGAGGAGGAGGCAAAGAGAGCAGAAAGACTTTCGGCTCTAGGAAACTTAGCCGCAGGCGTTGCCCATGAGATAAGAAATCCTTTAAATGCTATCTCCATCACCGCCCAAAGACTGAAGTCAGAGTTCGTTCCTCAAAAGGATCAGGAGGAGTATGCATCCTTCATTCGGATTATCTTAGACGAGATTAAAAGATTGGACAATATTATAAATCAGTTTTTGAGCTTAGCCAAAGCGCAAAAGCTGAATTTAGTCCCTACTGATATGAGCAAGTTTTTGAATGAGGTTGTGGACCTGGCGAAAATTGAGGCGGATCAAAAGAACATTCAACTCACCAGGGAGATTGAGAGCCTTCCACAAATTAAAATCGATCCAGAGGAGTTGAAGAAAGCTCTTTTGAACATAATACTGAATGGAATTCAGGCAACGCCTTCAAGTTATGAATTAAGTGTTCGGTCTTATCTGGATGATTTACAAAGGAATATAGTAATAGAAATTAAAGATTCAGGAGGTGGAATTCCTAAACAGGAGCTTTCCAAGATTTTCCAACCCTACTTTTCCACCAAAGAGAAAGGAACCGGATTGGGACTTTCTATAGCTTATCGAATTATCTCCGATCATAAGGGTAAAATCGAAGTGAAAAGTGAGGTGGGAAAAGAAACCATTTTCACCGTAAAATTGCCTATCACATGGAACACAACAGGGTAACTTACGTTTAACAAACTATGGGATGAGTTATGGCACTTTATCGAATTTTGATAGTGGATGACGATGAACATCAGAGAGAACAATTATCTGGCTTTTTGAAAAAGCAGGGTTTTAGCGTGACAACTGCTGAATCGGGTCTAGAGGCGATAAATCTTTGTCAAGACAAACATTTCGAGGTGGCTCTGATCGATCTAAAGATGCCCGGAATGGATGGAATTGAACTTTTAAAGAAGCTGAAAGAGTCAAACCCGGAAATTCAGGTGATTATGATCACCGCGCACGGCTCGGTGGACACTGCAGTTGAAGCTATGAAACTGGGAGCATATCACTATGTAAATAAGCCAATTAACCTTGATGAGTTGAAACTAAACATTAACAAAGCCCTAGAAAGCTATCATCTTGTGTCGGAGAACAAATATTTAAAGGAGCAACTGGAAGAAAAATATAAGGATGTTCAGATAATCGGGAATAGCAAGGCAATAAAAGAGGTGCTAAGCACGGTTTCCCGGGTGGCAAAAACGAAATCGACTGTTTTGATAAGAGGCGACAGCGGGACAGGAAAAGAGCTCGTAGCAAGGGCAATTCATGCTTTAAGTGATCAAGCAGACCAAAGATTTATTCCCATCTCCTGTGCGGCTTTGCCGGAGACTCTCTTTGAGTCGGAGCTATTCGGACATGAAAGAGGCGCCTTTACCGGAGCAATCAAGAAGAGAGAAGGTAGATTTGAACTGGCTGATGGGGGAACTCTGTTTTTGGATGAGGTGGGGGATATTCCCCTAGAGACCCAGGTTAAACTCCTTAGGGTGATTGAGTCGCAGGAATTTGAAAGATTAGGCGGTAAGGAAACTTTAAAAGTGGATGTGCGCATTATCTCTGCCACCAATCAAGACCTGGAGAAGAAGATCAAAGAGAGGAGTTTCAGGGAGGATCTGTATTATCGGCTGAATGTGATTTCCGTATTCATTCCCCCTTTGCGAGAAAGAAAAGGAGATATTTTGCTTTTAGTGGATCACTTCATCAAGAAAGCCAATCAAAAATGTGGCAGATCAATTAAAGGGATTACTCCAGAGGTCAAGGACTTAATTTTAAATTATGATTGGCCTGGAAACGTGCGGGAGCTGGAGAACGTGATCGAGAGGGGAGTAGTTCTTTCCAGGACAGAGGTGATAGACAAAACAGACCTGCCGTATTTTGGATTGGTGTCGGATAAATCTCTTAAGCATCTTCCATCCGCATCACTTTCTCTTAAAGATGTAGAAAAAGATCATATCTTGAGGGTTTTAAAAAAGACCAATTGGAACTTGAACAAGACCGCAGAGGTTTTGGGAATTCACCGAAATACACTTCGTTTGAAGATGAAAGAATATGGAATCGAGAAGGTCAACGGATTAAACTGATGAAATGGTCAACAGATTAAGCGGATTGTGTCTCTTGCTTCTCGTTGGCATTCGGTGGCTGGCAGACTTCACCTGTCCTATGATGGTTCGGCTCAACCGGGTCCCTGCTGAGGGGAAATGAATCGAGGCTGAAGAACAGCCGACAGTGCGAACTGCCTATGCATTATGATATTTGACGTTTTGCAGAGAATGGAATTATGAGAAACAAGATCAGAATATGCTATTATAACCTCTTTTCTCGTTTTTACGACGCTTTCGTTGCCTTACACTCCGGTGACCCCGGTGGAAGATTGAGGGATCATCTGGCCGGAAAGGTTGGGTTAAAAAGCGCTGATGCGGTCTTAGACATATGTACCGGCACGGGAGCTATGTTGTCGAGTCTGCGCAAACGTATAGATGAGGAAGGGATGGTGGTTGGTCTTGATTTCTCAAGAGGAATGTTAAGGGCAGCCAGATCCAAACTTGCCTCCTATCCGAATATCTTCTTGATCGAGGCGGACGTTTCCAACCTTCCTTTTAAGAATGACGTCTTCTCCGGCGTTACCTGCTCACATGCCTTCTATGAACTGAAAGGAGATGCTTCAGTCAAATGTTTGCGTGAGATACATCGGGTACTCAGGAAGGGGAAGCATTTTTTGATGATGGAACATGAGGTTCCAGAGAATAGATTTGTTAGGATGCTTTTTTATGTCAGGATATTCTTTATGGGTCGGAAGAAAGCCCTGGAGATTCTAAAAGAAGGGGAGAAGATATTCAGAAATAATTTTGGCCGGGTGGAAAAGTCAAAGACAGAAGACAGCAAGTCGAAAATCGTAGTCTGCGAAAAGGGGCGATAGCGCATTGACTTCCGCTGGCGCAACGGAGATCCTTCGGGCGGGAGATGAACGGGTCAACAGATTAAACGGATGAGACTGATGAATTGATGTCCCCTCTCCCCTTGGGGGAGACGAAGACCCGTCTGGGAGGGATGGGGTGAGGGGGAAAGTAATGGTCAACGGATTAAACGGATGAAGCGGATTAAGTGTCCGTGTAATTCTGGTTAATCAAACTCAGGAGGAGAAGCTATGGAGAAGATGATTGCTTTTTGCGGGCTGGTTTGTACCGAATGTCCGGCATTCATTGCCACACAGAAAGATGATGAAGAAGAAAGAAGAAAAGTGGCTGAAATGTGGTCCAAAGAGTTTAAGATGGATTTGAAACCCGAAGACATCAACTGCGATGGGTGTTTAATTGACAGTGAAAACCTTTTCAGTCACTGCAAGGTTTGTCCAATACGGAAATGCGGAAAAGAGAAGAGAGTCGAAAATTGCGCCTATTGCGATGAATATGCGTGCGAAAAACTGACCAACTTTTTCAAAATGGCGCCCGAGGCAAAAACGACTCTTGATAAAGTAAGAAAGATTCTCTGATTTTTCCATCTGCAGAACGCCGTTTTCATTTGTTCCCGTTCTTGCTTATCACCAATGGTGTTTAGTTGGTAGGGCGGGCATCCTTGCCCGCCGAATTTATGCGGGGCTGGAAGCCCCGCCTACGAATCGAGGTTTCCGTAGGGACAGGGCTTGGCCCTGGTGCGAACCAGAACGAGGACAGCCACAAGGGCTGTCCCTACGTCTGAATACCTGGAGCGGGCGCCATGAATGGCGTCCCTATAATCCTCACAACTATAGGAGCTCGATTCCTCGAGTCCGAAATCGACTTTGATCTGGTTCGGAATGAATAATCCCCACCAGCAACATGATAACCCAAACTTATCTGCAGGTTATCTCTACGCATCCCTGTCTGCGGTCATGGCGTCGGTGTTAATTGTGTCTGGTAAATGGACGCTCTATGCAATCTCCCCTCTGGCACTAAGTGCCTTAGTTTTTCCTATAGGTTCGGTTGTCCTGGGGCTGACTATGATTCCCCGGAAGCGATGGAAGCGAATCTTTGCTCTTGACCTAAGAGCGTGGGTATGGACTCTTGCTTTTAGTGTGCTGGCTTTCGTGGCAATCTGGACTTACTGGATTGGACTCAAAATGATGGACCCCACGTTAGCCTCATTTCTGAACCGCTTCGAGACTCTGGTTACAATCTCTCTGGGCATTTTGATTTTGGGTGAACGTTTTACTAAAGGTGAGGGGGCGGGCGCGATTTTAGTGTTGTTCGGAATTGTATTGATGAAGTTCGCCTTTAGAGCGGAGTATTCTGTCGGATTTTGGGTGGTGTTGTTCAGTTCTGTCTGCTTTGGGACGGCAGAGTTTATTGCCAAGATCGCTGTTCGTTATGTCGAGCCTTTGACCATCAGCTTCTTACGGAACGTGGTGACCTCGATATTCTTTTGGATTGCAGTACTGATCGTAGGAACTTCCTTTGAAGGAGTTAGGTCGGTATGGTGGGGAGTTCTAATTATCGCCTTTGCCGGTCCAATACTAACCCGGCCGATTTATCTTTACGCCTTAAAACATATCGAAGTCTCCAAGGTCGCCCTGATTAACCAGAGCCAACCTGTTTTCGTGGCAATCCTGGCGCTTCTGGCTCTAAGCCAGACACCCGCCCCCCGTGAGATCATAGGCGGGCTATTTGTAATCGGTGGGTGCTTGTTTATTATCATAAGCCGCAGAAAACTTCGGCCCGGGAATGCCTTGAAGCCTCGGGAATAGCAATTGTGGAAGTTTTTGAAGAGGAGGAAAAAGTACTTGAGTTTTGAAAAGAAACGCCTTAGTGTAAAACAAAAGCAGATAAACTCACGAAAAGCGCTTGATTAGATGAACTGACGTTTCAGGAGGCGCGGTTTCGTGATGACAAAATTTTGTTGCGAAAGAAAGGAGGAACAAAGTGACCATCAAAGACGCTGTGGAGGCTCTGGAAAAAGCCAGAGATTCAACGGTCATATCCTATATAGCGACCGATGGTTTTATAGACATGTCGGACTGCCTTGCGCTGGACGATAACCTGTCGTCTCTGACGGATTCGGGCCAGAAAAAACTACCTAAGTTAGATCTCATACTACATAGTTCGGGGGGCATGCTTGAGGCTGCGTATAAATTTGTCAGGATCTGTCGACAATACTGTGATTCCTTCGCGGTCATTGTACCAGTATTCGCGAAGAGCGCAGCAAGCTTTATTTGTTTCGCAGCTGATGAGATCGTGATGACGACCGTGTCTGAGCTTGGCCCTGTTGACCCAATAATCCAACACCCGCAGAATCCTAATATTAGAGTACCTGCCAGATCGATCGCGGATTATCTTGAGTTCATAGCTGGTGTTGAAACTAAGGTGGCCTCTATTAATCCTGAGACCAGAAGGACACTGGATAGACAGTTGGACCCTTATTTGATTGGGAGTTACCAAAGCGCCATTACAGGCTCCAAAGAGATTATAAAAAGGCTGCTCGAAGAAAATACTGCTTTTGTATATAAAGAAAAAATACCGGAGGTGGTAAAGTTATTCACCGAAACGTATCGACTGCACACCTTTCCGATTGATCGAGATGAACTTGACAGAATCGGGTTTGGACCTATGGTAGTGAGACCCGAGCAGACACCTGGGCTTCTCGTTGCAATAAAACAGCTTTTAGGGATTTACCTTAATTTCATGCAGGTGAATGACTTCATCAAGCTGCAGGGAAATAGGTACAAGAACTGGCATGTGGGTCGCAAAAAGGCTCAAGTGTGAGGGAGGCACTATAAAATGCAAACTGAATCTTTGTTAGTTTTGGGTGCCCAGTCTCCACCATCTCCAGGATTTGAATCTATATTGCTCATTGCGGCCACAGTCGTGGGTTTCTTTTTTGGAGCTCTCCTTACATACCTTTTTGACTTGAAGAAGCTAAAAATAATTAGAAAGAAGGAATTTGATCTACACCAAGTTAATTCCCTTCTTGCACTGCTCAAAAGGCTGTTGATTGTGACGCGTGGAGAGCTACCAGCCGAGAAAGAAATAGCGAGTGATATACTTGATGAGTTTTACGCGGAAGCGGCACTGGTCGTTTCGCTGCCAAGTGCTATCACTTCGAAGCTCGACGAACTATACTCGAGGTGTTTAGCCTATAATGAATATCTTGATTTGTTACAAAACCGATCAGATACTACCTCGCTCGAGCAAGGTAATCTCAAACTTTCGGACAAGAGAGAAGAACAGAAACGGCACGAATTGGAAAACCTGGTGAAGGAGATTGTGGGCCAGATACGAGAGTCTTACGTAGTTTAGTAACTTTTGCGGGAAGAATCATGCGGGGCTGGTCATCCCATAGGCAGATCCCCCGCCTCTGGCGGGGGAGAGCCCCGCCTACGCGGGACTTGTGGATGATAACATCCACAAGGAGCAGAAAGTCACGTAGGGTCCCACCTCAGGCGGGACGAACTCAGGCACTTTTTCAAAAACCTCTTAGAACCAATCAAGTATCCCCATATAAAAAGATTTGCCATAGACTTTGTGAATATCGACATCTGTCAGGTTCTTCACCATCAATACGCTATTGTCTCCTTTTTGAACTCGATATCCTTTGGATTTATATATACCCAGAAGCCTTTCATCCGGAACCAAACGGTTAATCACCCCATTTATGGCAACCTGCTCTACCTCTTCAATAAGTTTTCCGTAAGTGGAATCATCCAGCGCCACCAAATCCTGAATCTTAACCACGTTTTGGCTCTCCGACACCAAAGCGTATCCCTTTTCCTTCTGGATCGATTTTCGTTCATCAAACCTTTTACGCTGGGCAAACATGGTGACAAAATCTTTTTGTCTGACTGCAAATCCGGTCTTGTCTTTCATAGACTTTTCGTAGATCTGATAAATCTTTTCGGGATCGAGGTTGATATGGGCATTTTTACCTTCTTGTTCTGTTTTATCCAAAACTTTGTAAACGCCCATGAATTGATTTACACCTTCGACTTCCGTATATCCTAATTTCTCGTAGAAGGCAAAAGCGATTATGGTACGAATGGTGCAGAGGAAGGAGAAGCGGTAATTCTGTGAGCGAAAATAGTCGTGAGCCGCCTCCATCAGAGTCGTGCAGATTCCCTGCCGTGCAAAATCGGGATTGGTCGCCACCGCCCAGATCCCCCCGATAATCTCCATCTCGCCTTCGACAGTTTTTGTGGGAATATCCATCACTCCCACGAAGCCTGCCAGCTGGCCATCCTTTACAGCACAGAATCCAACCGGACCATTCTTTAGCCTTGCGTCTGATCCTATCCTCTCTTCCATATCCTCAGGTGAGATGGGCCACCAGAAGGCAAGCTCCATCAACATCATGATGTCATCCTTCGGCTCTAATTCTCTGTAAGTTACTATCTCCATGATTAACTTCCTTTTTTGTGAAGTAGTTTCTCTTTGCTTCTTTTTAACGAAAAAGTGAGTAAAAACTAAAAGGGCTTGTTGAGAAACCCAAACTGGAGTGCCCATGTGGGCGGTTTTCCTCAGAGTTTAAGTGGTGAAGACATAAGAGCATCTGAATTTTCCGAATTTGGATTTTGGGGACAACAAATCGCGAAAGCAAGCTTTCGCACTCCAAAAACACTTTTTCAACAGTCCCTAAAATCAATTATCTTAAACTTTGCTGTGCTGAGATTTAACTCTAAACTCCCTTTTAGGTTTAAGGAGGGCAAAAAGAATTCAGCTTAATCTATCCCACCAGACTGAGCAATTTTCTGTAGTCTTTGGGATTTCCATGCTTGATTTTTCTATGTAAATTTAAGGTTTCTGGATCAGGCTCAATATCCAGGTATCTTTTCAGACCTTCTTCACATACCTTGAATTGCCGAATGGCGGCGGTGCGACTTCCCAAAAGAGCGTAGGAGAGCATTATCATGCGGTGCGCCTCCTCATCCGTGGGATCGGCTAAAAGCAAAGACTGAAGGTAACGGATACAGTTTTCATAATCAGCTTTTTCCCAGGCTGATTGAGCCAGCCTCCGGAACACGGCGTTATACTTTTCCCTGTATTCCTCCCGGGCTTCCTCCGCCCAGCGTTCATAAAAATCTTCTAACAGGTTGGAGGAATAAAGCTCTGCCGCCTTCTGGTATTCTGAGTCCACCAGATGAAACTTCTCCTCCTTCTGGAAGCGAAGGGCATTGTCCAGGCAGGACAAAAATTCACCAACATCAGACCATATCTTGCCTTCCCAGTTTAATCGATAGACCCCGGCCTGGAAAGTGAGATATTCTCCTTTTTCCTTCTCGATGGCTTTTCTGAGATGAGAAAGGGTTACGTGGAAGGTGTTGCCCAGACTTTGAGGATCAATTTCCGGCCAGATGGCATCTACCAGTTTGTCCCGGGTAACTCCAATCTTTTTTGTATCCTTCACCACCAGATAAGCTAAAATCTGCTTAGCTTTGACCGACCCCCACTCCTTTGCCAAAATCTCTTCGGTCTCATACGGTCGATATACCCTGAGCCTTCCAAAGCAGTAGATGCGTAGGTGATCCATATAGTCGCCGCTTATCCCCACCGGTGCCAAAGATTCCGGATATTCCTCAGCCTTTCTTTTTACCTTCATGTGGACGGTCTTCTGTTCGATTTCCTTTAAGATAGAACCTAATTCAGATTCCAGACGAATCTCCTTTATTCTCTCTTTTAATAAGATCAGTCTTTTTTCAAAATCAAGCCCGGTTAATATCTTTATAGCCTGGTTTAAGGTATCAATACTTCTTTGAAATAGAACCTCCTTTTTCTTGGGTTCTTCTGAGATCGCCATCTGTGCCAGACAGAGACCGAGGCTTTCCAGTGTTTGCGCTAACTGGAAAGGAGAGCCCAGCTCCTCAAAGAGGATTTTGCTCTCCTGTAACAGTTTTTCAGCGTTCTCCCAATCCTTAAGGGAGAGGTAGCATTTCCCCAAAGTTCTTCTCGCCATTCCCATGCTTAATTTGGAAGACTGCTTGGTGGCCAAATCCTGAGCTTCTTTAACCAAAGCAATGCCCTTTTCATGGTGGTTAAGTTTGAAATGGATCTCTCCAAGATTCGTTTGAATGATAGGCAAAACATCTTTGGCTCCTATCTTCTGGCAGATGGTAAAACTCCGGCTCATATAATCCAGCGCTTTGTCTGGTTGTCCCTGGGATAGAAAAGTTACCCCTAGGTTGTCGAGAGCCGATACCATTCCCCGCCGGTCCCCATATTGTTCTCTGATCTTTAAACTCTTCTCAAGAAAACCGAGCGCCTTCTCCCATTCCCCTCTGTCCTTATACAATACTCCCAGATTATTATAGATGATCCCTTTCCATGAGAGATTGCCCATTTCCTGAGCCAAATTTAATCCTTTATAGTAATAATCCTCAGCTTTGTCATACTGCCCCAGATTGAGATGAATCACTCCCAGATTGATCTTTAAAGCGGACAGCCTTGACTTATCCTGAACCTTCTGCTGTATTTCCAGACACCGATTAAAATGCTCAATGGCCTTCTCATATTTCCCCTGACTGTGAGCCACCCAACCAAGATTGTTGTAGCTCCGCTCTATCAGGGTTAGATGTTTTCTTTTCCGGGAAAGTTCGATCCCCTTCTTTGACCAGTGGATACACTTCTGGTGTTCCCCCTTCATAACATAAGTTAGACCCAGGGAATTACAGATGGTAATGTACTCGGTGAGCTCAGGCTCAGAGGAGGTGTCCTTCAACTTCTTTAAGGCACGTTCATAATAAGAGATAGCTTCAGTGTAATCACTTATGGAATGATAAACATAACCGATCTTTCGATACATCTGGGCTTCCTTGAGATGGTCTAAAAGTTTTTGGTCCTCTCCCAACTTCAAAGCCTCCTGGTAAGAACGTATGGCGGAATCCGATTTACCAACTCTGACCTGAACCTCACCCAGTAACTCAAAAAGTTTGAGTAATTTCGCATATTTCTCTTTGGAGACAGGGACATTTTTCAAAAGCTCCAGCGCTTGAAGAAAGTATTGTTCTGCTTTGCCTTCCGAGTATTGTTTTTGCATCTTCTGCCCTGCCTGAATCAAATAATTTATGCTTTTTTTCAAAGAGGTTCGATCTTTTTTTCCCCGACTGAAATGATAAGCCAAATCCTCCACCTTTTGAGATAGTTTAACCTTTCCTTTGTCCTTCTCCAGAATGGTTGCTACCTTTTGATGGGTCTTCTCTCTAAATTCCGGGTTAAGAGTCTGATAGATGTGAAGGCGCACTATATGATGGGTAAAACGATAAATTCCCTTTTCTTTTTCCTTATCTGAAATCTTACCAATCAGGTTTTTTACAATTAGATCCCCCACGATCCTTCTTAACTGGGTGGGGGAAATGGCCAAAAGTTTTTGCAAGGTTTGCAGATCGAATCTATCACCTATTACCGTGGTAAGCGACAGCACCTTTTGGGACAACTCATCCAGCCCCTTTAGTCTCCGTTCGATCACACTCTGGAGGGTGGCAGGCTCTAAGATCCTTTCTAAGTATTCCTCTTTGATCTCCCAGCGGGATTCCACCGGATCGAAAAAGAAAGCATCCTGCTCTATGCCTGACCTTAGGGTCTCGTTTATGAATAAAGGATTGCCTGCGGTATAATCAAGAAGCCACTTAAAGAAGTTTTCGGTCAATTTCTGATTAAAGAAGGCTTCCACCAGATTCTTCACCTCTTCTGGAGCCAGACTGGAAAGCTTCAGCCGATGAACTAACCTCTGATCTTCCAGATTGCCAATCCACCCTTCGGTGAAAGAGCCCGCTTGGGCGCCCCGGCTGGTGGCGATCACCAGGATAGGAGACTTCCTGAAATTGGTGCTCAGATATCTCAAAAGCTCCAGGGTGTCCGGCTCCAACCAGTGGAGGTCCTCAATGTCTAAGATCAGAGGATAACGATGGGAAAGCTTTGAAAAGAAAAGCAAAAGCGTGTCGTAAAATCTCTGCTTCTCCTCCTTGGGTGAAAGGGGAGGGGTGGTGACGCGGGAAATATCAAAGGGAATGTATTCCTCAATTTCGGGAACTATCTTTTCCAGAAGGGCTATGGTCAAATTATCTAAAAGAGGCGCCAAGTATCGGGTGTCGTAGTTGATAGAGGAGAAGAAGTTGCGAAGCATCTCGGAGAAAAGCCGGTAAGGTGAGATCTCCTTGTGATACCCGTGTCCCCGGATCACCATAGCTCCCCGGGATGTTATCCCATCCAGAAACTGTTCCACCAATCTGGTTTTTCCTATTCCGGTCTCCCCCTCGATCAAAACGAAACTTCCCCGGTTCTCCAGAATGGAATCAAAGAATCCTTCCAGAACTTTCAGCTCATTTTCCCTTCCCACGAAGGGTTCGCTCTTATTTTTGGAGAACTGTATATTCACAACTCACCTTTTTTTCTTGTGACGTTGTTCCTTATTCTGACCCTGTGCTACTTATAAGTAAAAATATATTGGAAAAAAATCAACAAAAATTTTTGCTTGCGATGCCAATTATGAATTATTCATTATTTTAAAAAATTGGACATGTTACATGAGTTTGAAGTAGTAGGGACAGTCCTTGTGTCTGTCCTCATTAAAGAGCTTGTCGAAAAACCACAAAAAGGTCATTTGTGTCATTCTGAACGAAGTGAAGAATCTAATAAATTCAACATGTTACAAATACGTATACACTCATACGAGTTTGAGATTCTTCCCCCGCCAAAGGCGGGGTCAGAATGACATTTCTCGACAGGCTCTAAGGTTAGGACAGGAATTCATCCCCAAGGACGAACTCTGTCCCTATCCTATGGATCCTGCGGACATAAAACTTTTCCACAAAATGACTCCACACTCCAGTGTTTCCTCTGATGTTTCCATAGTTTGGGCGAAGCAGAGTGTCTATCACAAGCCGATGAAAGAAAGTAATACAACCAAATCAAGATTTAAAGATCACTATTAGATCATTTTGCTTGACTTTTGGTATGTTTTTGGTTTCTTAATCTCAACTGAAAATTTAAAACTCAATAACCTTTATCTTTTAGAGTGTTATACATATGAGTGTGGTAACCAAATCTTTTTCCGTTAAGACCAAGGGGGATACTGATATCATAGACATCACCGCGCAGGTGGGTAATGCATTAAAAGAGACGCAGCTTTTGAATGGGATCTTAACGGTATTTGTGCCAGGTTCCACTGCAGGCATAACCACCACAGAATATGAGCCGGGATTGCTCAAGGATCTGCCAGCTCTGTTTGAAAAGCTGATCCCCAAGGGAGACGATTATCATCATAATCTCACCTGGGGAGATGGAAATGGTTACGCTCACGTGAGAGCGGCTTTGGTTAAATCCTTTTTCACCGTTCCTTTTGTGAATGGAGATTTGATCTTAGGCACCTGGCAACAGATCATTTTGATAGATTTCGATAATCGCCGAAGACAAAGACAGATCGTGGTGCAGATGATCGGAGAATAGTCTTCGTCTATCAAAATAGACTTCGAGCAAAAGCTTTCCCCTTAAGTCAGACTGAAAATTTCCCTCAAAAAGGAGATCGAAAAAGAGATGTCGTCATCCAATAAACTCAAATTTAAAACTCTGGAGTGGACGGACGATCACTTGAGAATTTTGGATCAGACCAGACTGCCTGAGGAGACAATATATCTGGACTATGACACTGTGGATGAGGTCGCCTCGGCAATAAGGGACTTGAAAGTTAGAGGGGCGCCAGCTATCGGTATTGCCGCCGCCTTCGGGGTGGTGGTTGGTATGCGCAAACAAAATTTTCAAGGTTGGGAAGAATATGAGGAGAGATTGAACCACGTTGTTTCCATCTTGGCTGGCACTCGTCCTACCGCGGTCAATCTCTTCTGGGCTTTGGAAAGAATGAGAATGATGGCAGAAAAAAATAAGAAAGAGAATCTCGAAAAGATAAGTCAGCTTCTCCTTAACGAAGCTATCTCGATTCACCAGGAAGACCAATTGATGTGTGAGAAAATTGGAGAGTTCGGGGCAGGTTTGTTAAAAGATGATGACACCGTTTTGACCCATTGTAATGCTGGAGCATTAGCCACCGGAGGAATCGGAACCGCTCTGGGAATCATCTACACCGCATCCTGGCAAGGGAAGAAAATCTCAGTCTTTGCTGATGAAACCCGACCAGTGCTTCAGGGGGCAAGACTAACTGTATGGGAGCTTCAACAGCAGGGGATAGATGTCACCCTCATCTGCGACAACACCGCCGCTTTTGTGATGAAAAACAAAAAGATAGATTGCGTAATAGTGGGTGCCGATAGAGTAGCTTCCAATGGAGACGTGGCAAACAAGATCGGAACCTATAACTTGGCGGTTTTGGCTAACTTTCACAAAATTCCCTTTTACGTAGCCGCTCCCAGCTCCAGCTTTGATCCAGCCATCTCGGATGGTGAGAAGATAAAAATAGAGGAAAGATCAGCTGACGAGGTGACTAATTGGTTTGGAAGAAGAACCGCCCCTTTAGGAGCCAAAGTTTACTCCCCGGCTTTTGACGTTACTCCGGCAGAACTGGTAATTGCTTACATAACAGAAAAAGGGATTGAAAGGCGTTGAAAGTTTAAAGTTCAAGGTTTAAGGTTTAAAATTTAACATTAAACAACCCCTTGAAGCCTTTGCCAAAGAGTAACTTGCGGTTGCGTTAGAGAACAGAGCACACTTATCCTTTATCTCACCCCTTGTGTTCCCCTTTCCATAAAATGGAGAGGTGGATTGGGGGTGAGGTTTCAGTTAATTCAAGAATCATAATCTCTAACGGAAAAAGATTAATTCCTCTTGTTTGTCATGGAAGCCTTCGTCTGTGACGTTTTATGGTAAAGGGTTTATGGTGAAGGGACAAAGAGTACGCCAGCACCGAAATAAATCGTGGGATAATAAGGTATGATAGGACTACCCAATAATCTGACTCCCCAAGTCGTATTTCGTATGAAAAGATAGCTGAGTTATTCGTATCAATTTTGATTGAGAACAGGCTCAGAAACATTCACCAGAAGGGGAGACCTTGAGCAAATCGAGAGTGGTAGTTGTTAAAGGTTCGGGTGTGATCAGTTCTTCCGGGAAGGTGGATAAGGAACTTCTGTCCCGGATGGTAAAGCGGGGAATTTGCCAACTTACATCTGAGTCTAAGTCTGAGGATGCGCTAAGACATTTTTTTTCACCCAAAGATCAGGTGGGATTAAAGGTAAACTGTCTGGCAGGGCGCATGGCTTCCACTCATCCGGAATTGGCTTTAGTCGTTGCCAGCTTGTTAAAAAAGATCGATATCAAAGGAAAAAACACTATCATCTGGGATAGATCGTCCGATGAACTCAAAGAGGTGGGATTTCCTTTGACTGTCAATGGTGGTGATTTTCTTTGTTTCGGCACGGATGCTCAAGGTGTGGGCTATTCCCAGGAATTGATCGATTATAAAAGCATCGGTAGTTTGCTGAGCCGGGTGATGGAGAAGTTCACCAATGCTCAGGTGAACCTTCCAGTTTTAAAGGACCACGGTCTTTCTGGCATCACTTGCTCTCTGAAAAATTTTTTCGGCGCCATTCACAATCCGAACAAATACCACGATGATGATTGTAATCCATTCATCGCTGATCTGAATGCGGTTCCTCTGATAAGAAAGCAACAGAAGTTGGTGGTCTGTGACGCCTTGCGGATTCAATATAATGGAGGACCATCATACCATCCCCAGTGGGCGGAAAATTTTGGGGGAATAATCGTGGGAGATGATCCAGTGGCGGTTGATTTCGTAGGATATCAAATCATAGATAGAATCAGACGAAAAAAAGGTCTCCCCAGCTTGGAGAAGGCGGGCAGAAAGCCAAAACATATCTTCACTGCGGCAGATTCCGAGCATAAATTGGGAAAGGCAAGCTCAGACCAGATAGATCTGGTGGAGACGGTGATCTAAGATCCAAGCGTGTCGAAAAACTACAAAAAGGTCCTTTATGTCATTCTGTCCGAATTTGGATCCATAGGAAACGAAGTGAAGAATCTAATAAATTCAATATGTTTCAAATGCGTATGCACTCATACGAGTTTGAGATTCTTCCCCCGCCAAAGGCGGGGTCAGAATGACATATCATGACAGGCTCATCCGTTGCATCGGGGTACCTTATCCCGATGCGAATTAAGGTCATGGGTAAGGGTACCCCTGACCAACGGGTAATGTGGGCGTCAAGAATGTAGAGGAACGAGACCATGAGTAAGATTGATCGCAGGCGGTTTTTGAAATGCTTTTTATGTGCGGCTGGTGGAGTGATGTTCCCTCAAGTTTTACCTGGAGGGTCTTTTCTTGATTTATCTCAGAATGCATCCGCCTCGCCCACCCGGGCTGGTCTTTCTCACGTGGAAGCGAAATATTACAAGAAGCTTGAGCATAAAGAGATAGAATGTGAGCTCTGTCCCCGAAAGTGCAAGGTAGGGGATAGGGAGAGGGGGTATTGTGGGTGTAGAGAGAACCAGAATGGGACTTACTACACACTGGTTCATTCCTACCCTTGCTCAACTCATGTCGATCCCATCGAGAAAAAGCCCCTCTTTCATTTTCTTCCGGGAACAGATGCCTTCTCTATTGCCACAGCAGGTTGCAATCTTAACTGTAAGTTCTGTCAGAACTGGGAGATCTCCCAGGTGAGACCGGAACAGGTGAGCGCTTACTATCTTTCCCCGGAGGATGTGGCTTCTTATGCTGAACAAAGCGGGAGTAAATCAATCGCCTATACTTATTCTGAGCCAGTGGTGTTCTACGAATACATGCTGGATTGCGCCATTGCCGGAAGAAAAAGGGGGATCAAAAGCGTGGTGATAACCGCAGGATATATAAATCATGATCCCTGGCTGGAACTGATAAGAGAGGTGGATGCCATCAAAGTGGACTTCAAAGCCTTCACCGAAGAATTCTATCAGGATATCTGTCATGGAAAGCTGAAACCGGTGATGGGCGCTTTAGTGGATCTGGCACAAAGCAACATTTGGTATGAATTGGTCTATCTGGTTGTGCCCACCCTTAACGATAATCTCAGCGACATTAGAAGGATGTCTAAGTGGATAGTCAAAGAGCTAGGCAGAGATGTTCCAGTTCATTTCACTCGTTTTGGTCCCCGGTATCTGTTAAAGAATCTTCCTCCCACTCCAATATCCACTCTGGAAAAAGCCAGAGAGATTGCTCAAGAGGAGGGGATGAACTTCGTATATGTGGGAAACGTTCCCGGTCACAAAGGAGAGAACACTTATTGTCCTGACTGCAAACAGGTAGTGATAGAAAGAATGGGCTACCGCATCACCCAGATGAATCTGAAAAATGGCAAATGCAAGTTCTGCGGAAGGGCTATACCTGGAGTTTGGAGTTAGTGCGAAAATAGTGCCAGAACCCAATTGGGTTCTGGCTTTTTACTAAAGGTGAGCAGTGTCCAATACTTCAATAACTTTTTGATTGAGTTCTTTGCGACTTTTAGTGGCTTAAGCTCTTCATAGGAAAATGAATCATAAGAATACGGTCTATAAGCTTGAAAACCTCCGTTGTTGCGGGATACCCTTCGACCTGCGCCCTCAGGGCAAGCCCTTACCCCGCAACATGCGTATGCTCGTATGAGTGCATACGCACATTCATACGAATTTCTGGTTCGGGGTGAGGGCACCCCGAACCAACCTTTGCGGTAACATCCGCCTGGGCGTGGTGCGGAAGCTTGCTTCCGCAAACGTCCCGCCTCTGGCGGGATGTACTCCGGATTTTACATTTTGAACACCTCACCCCCCTGCCCCCTCTCCACCCAGACGGGTGGGCGTCTGCCCATGAAATGGAGAGGGGTTCACCATGAGGGGTTCATCCTGAAGGGGACAAAGAGGGAGAGGTTAAAGAAAGCCCGGCTTCGCATCAGGCGAAACCGGGCTCAAGTTTACCTGAATGAGAAAAACTTATATTCACTGTAAAAGATGAAGGTAAATTCGCAAAAGTTCTCCAATAGAGCCGGGTTTCTTCTGGCAGGTGTTCTTTTAGGTTTTTCCTGCATGTCCTCCCAGATCGTGCTTTTCAGAGAGATGATGGTCTCCTTCTACGGGAATGAGTTGAGTTTGGGGGTTATGCTTTCGGTATGGCTTTTCTGGGAGGGGGTGGGTGCAGCTTTGGGCAATAAGATAGCTGGCAAAAAAAGTTATTCTGCCCGAAAACTTTCCCTCTGGTATTTTTTAATCTCAGCCGCAATTCTGTTAACCATTATTCTCATAAGATTCTCCAAGCAGATTTTAGGAACCGCTCCGGCAGAGATCGTCGGCTTTTTTCCCATGTTTGTTTTCGCATTTATACTGACGAGCTTCTTGTGTCTTTGTTTGGGGATAACCTTCGTGTTAAACTCCAAATCATGGGCATTTGATGAAAGCCTTATTTTTTCGGTTAACCGGGTGTATCTGTGGGACTCTTTGGGGGCAGGTCTGGGTGGATTTCTGGTCACCTTCGCTCTGATTCCGAATTTCTCCAATTTTAAAATAGCGGTTTTCTTATTCTCTTTGAATCTTCTTTTTTGTGTCCTCCTTTTGACCCGGGATTTAAAGAGATGGACAAAGGCTTTGGCGTGGGCAGTGGTGATTCTGGCGATTCTCGGTTTTTCCGCATCAAGACTGGGAGATTCTCTTGATCGCTTCTCCGCCAGCCGGATGTGGAGAGACTTACCTTTAATTTATTCGACAGATACCAGATATGGCAATATTTCGGTAACCAGACAGTATGAGCAGGTTACATTTTATGAAAACGGGCTGATGTTATTCTCATATCCGGATGATTTCTCAGCAGAGGAGGCGGTTCATTTCGCGCTTTTGGAACATCCTCGTCCGCGAAGCCTTCTTCTGATCGGAGGGGGAGTGGGAGGGGCGTTGTCCCAGGCACTGAAATATGATAGCTTGAAGATAGACTATGTGGAGATAGATCCGGAATTGATAAGAACCGGGGAAGCCTATCTGCCAGAGGAGGAGACTAAATCTTTAAAAAATCCGTGGGTTGGAATTCACTTTATGGATGGCAGGCTTTTTGTCAAGCATAGGGTAAAATGCAAAGAGGAAAAACATTATGACGTGATAATACTGAATTTGCCTGATCCCTACACCGCTCAGTTAAATCGTTTCTTCACCTTCGAGTTTTTCGGCATGATAAGTTCTATTCTAAATGAAGGAGGGGTTTTTTCCTTCAGGGTTAGCTCAGCCGAAAACTATATCAGTCGGGAGCTGAGCCTTTATCTTTCCTCCATTTATCAAACTCTGAAGTCCAGCTTTGAAGAGGTGAAGATTCTCCCCGGCTCCAATAACATCTTCCTGGCTTCAAAAAAGAAAGACATGCTTTTCGATGACTGGCAAACCATGGTGGCACGGTCGAAACAAAGAGGGATTTCTACCCGATTTGTTAATGAGAATTTTTTGCCAGATCGTCTTTCTCCCCTCAGACTTGCTTTCTTAAAGGGTGCCTTTCCCCAGAAAGGGGGCAGAACAAACTATGATTTAAAACCGGTCTGCTACTTTTACAACAGCATCCTGTGGAGCAAGCAGTTCAGGTCCTTAGAAAAACCGCTTTTGCTCTTCCTCTCCCATGTCCGCCCTGGATGGTTTATGGGGGCAACCATCTTTGCCTTCTCAATAATCTTTCTTTTGTGTGTATTGTTGAGATCAAGGTCATCAAATCTGGCTTTGGCTGTCATCTTCGTGGCAGGTTTTACCAGCATATTCGTGGAGATAGTTGTGGTTTTGTCATTTCAGATATTCTATGGATATATCTATTCAATGATCGGATTGATATTTACCCTTTTTATGTTAGGACTTGTCTTTGGCGCCTTCGTTATCCAGAAGATAGCCGGTCAAAGAAAGACCAACTTCAAAGGGCTGGTTTTAGTTCAACTCCTTCAGGTGATCTTCATATTCTCTCTTCTGGTGATGATCTGGGCTTTTGCAGAAACCTCCCCTTCAGATATAGGGATAATGATCTTCTTGCTTTTGCTTATAACCATTTCGGGGCTGTTGGGAGGGATGGAGTTTACCTTAGCGAACCATCTTTTCTTGAAAAGGAGAACGACTTTAAAAGCAGGGACTGGTTATTCTATAGATCTATTGGGTGCAAGTTTAAGCTCAATTTTAGCTTCCGCCATCCTGATTCCTCTTTTAGGAATTCCCACCACTCTCATTATGATTCTGTTGATAAACATAGTCTGCTTTTGTTTTCTTTTAATCCCCGCCAGATCACTGTCAAGTTAACGTTCCCAAAAGCTCTGAAAAAGTCATTTGCGTATGCTCGTCCCGCCGTTGGCGGGACGCACATTCATACGAATTTGCGGGGTTGGTCATGCCTTAGGCAGATCCCGCCACAGGCGGGGGAGAGCCCCGTCTACGGTAGCAAAAGTGTTGATTTTTCGTAGGTAGGGCACCCATGCCCGACCACTCCCTTCCACTTTTTCACAGACCTCATATAATTGACTTGACAGCCCCTCAAGCCAATTATATATTTTGACGAATTTTAGAAAGTTTCAGAGTGGTTTGCGAATTCTAACAACAAGGATAGGTGAAACGTGTCGAACAGAATACAAATAGATCTGCTAGAGAAAATAGTTGGAAAAAACGGTCTCCAGATCATTTCCGAAAGAGTTATCCTGTCCCCGGAGGATGCTCCGGCTATATCCGAGATTGTAAAATTAGCCAACCAGGAGAAGTTCAAGATACTGCCATTAGGCTCAGGCTCGAGTCTTGATTGGTCAAAACTCTCCTCCCCTCGACAAGCTCAGGGCGGTGACAGTTCGACTTCGCTCACTGTCTCTGAACAAGGTCGAAGGGAGCGAAGTCGAACCGCAGAGAATGTGGTCATCTTGAAGTCAGACAGGCTGAACAGGATCAAAAAGGTGGTTCCCGAAGATCTGTATGTGATTGTTGAGGCTGGTTTTCCTCTTAAGGATTTAAACCGTCATCTGGAATCATTTAATCTGTTTTATCCACTTGCCCCGCAAAGTACGGGGCTGGCAGATACCAGTTCTGCTGGTACTATGGGGGGAGCGGTGGCAACTAACCTTAAAGGGGAATCCGGTCATAGGAATATTCAGACCAGGGAGTATGTTCTGGCATTGGAGGTGATTGATCCCGAAGGTCAGATCTTAAACGTGGGGGCAAAGACGTTTAAATCGGTGACCGGATACGATCTTCCTCGCCTTTTTGTAGGGTCCTGGGGGAGTCTGGGCTTTATCAGCCAGATAAGCCTAAGATTGGTGCCTGCAAGAAAAAGAAATGATTATCCGGACATAATATTTGATCCAGCCAGAATAGATGAGATCAAAGGACCAAACAACTTCAAAACCATCTTAAGTTCCCGCATCAAGAAGTCACTGGACCCTAACGGGGTTTTCTTTAGTTTCGATTCCTTCAGGATGAATCGTTTCCTTCGATCCTGAGGCTTCCCTTCTCCTGCCAAAAGCGGGATTGGTGCGAGGCAGGTCCGAAGGGCAGGATGAATCCCTTGCTTGACAGGCAATTTATCTGCGGCTATTGTCTGAGTCGGAAAAACCATCTAAAAACTTAATTTCCCTTTGGTGAAGCCTGCCACCCATGCACGGACGCGCCCGTCTGGGGAACACCAACAAGAAGCAAGGAAACAAATTTACCCAGAAAAATTATTGTTAAAACTTAATTCACCATAAACGTTATCAAAAATCCTCTTGGGTGTCAGATATGTATCCGGTCATTACATACTAAATGCCATTTTTCTTGACAAAACCCGTAAAATTTGATATTTTGGAATGAAAGAAAATTGAGATGTTTTAAATCAGAAGAAGTTTCATGCCTAATCAGGATAATAGATCAAAGTCGGAGAGGATAAACCAAACGTGGAATACGACTACATTGTTCTATTGAATCAGATAAAGCAGAAACCGATAAGCACGGCTCTGCTTTTAAATTTTTGTCTTTTGCGGCCCGGAGGTGTGAACCATACGGTTCATACTGCAGGATTCGTAGGAAAGGAAAGATCCCATGTCTGAAAAGATGCTTGCAGTTATGAAAAAAGAAAGGGCAACCGGAGCAGAGTTGGTAACGGTTGATATCCCAAAGATCAAACCGGATGAAGTGCTGGTCAAGGTGAAAGCCACCTCCATCTGTGGAACCGATGCACATATTTATAATTGGGATGAATGGTCGCAAAGCCGGATCAAGCCTCCCATGATTTTCGGGCATGAGTTTGCTGGAGAGGTGGTGGAGGTGGGAAATTTAGTGAAAAGAATCAAAGTGGGCGACCTTATCTCAGCCGAGACCCATATCCCCTGTGGACATTGCTTTCAATGTCTAACCGGACGACAGCATATCTGTCAGAATCTGAAAATTCTGGGTGTGGATATTGATGGCTGTTTTGCCGAGTATGCGGCAATTCCGGAAGTTTGTGCCTGGAAAAATGACAAAAACATTCCTGTCGAGATCGCCTCGGTTCAGGAGCCTTTTGGCAATGCTACTTATGCTGTAATGGAGAGCCAGGTTTCTGCAAAAGTTATCACCATAATGGGGGATGGACCCATCGCCTGCTTTGCCACCGGGATAGCCAGGGCAGTGGGGGCGGCGAAGATCTTTAGCGTTGGAGAGTTCCCTTATCGGGTCAATCTTTTAAAAAAGATGGGGGCGGATGTGGCTTTGAGCATTCTCACCCATGACACGGTGAAAGAGATTTTGGATGCTACCTCCGGTGAGGGGGTAGATGTAGTCCTGGAGATGACCGGCGCTCAAAAAGCAATTGACGATGGCTTTAAGATTTTGAAAAAAGGAGGAACTTTCACCGCCTTCGGTATTCCCCCCTCCAAGATTGAGCTTGACTTAAACGATAGTGTAATCTTCAAAAATGCGAATATCATCGGCATAAGTGGAAGATTGATGTTTGAAACCTGGTTTCAATTGAGCAATCTTTTGAAATTTAAGAAAGTGGATGTCTCACCGGTGATAACTCATAAGATGCCCTTGAAGGATTTTCACAAAGGCATGGAGGCGGTGATCTCGAAAAAAAGAGAGGCGGGAAAGGTAGTCTTCTTCCCCGAGGCAAAATGAAAAAGATTTGGAAGGCAGAAGTTTGCGTTTGCTTACATTACTCCTGAATTCGTATTCTAACTTGGGCATCTGCGCGAAAAAGGGTTGTCTGCGTAATATTAAGGATAAAGCAAGATTATGAGTTTAAAGATATCCCAGCTAAAATCGAAGTGGAATAAAGAGAAGAACTTCTACAAAACACAAGAAGTCGGTTCCGGCGTTCAGATATTTGTCAAAGATGTTTTGAAATCGGAGGAGATATTCAATCTCAAGGTCGGATTCGCCTCTACCCCCTTGGAACGGCGCAGAAATGAGTTTGTCGAGGAGAAAAAAACAAAAGACTCAAGAAGAGCAGACATCGTCATTTATGTTTCCCCGGATATTACCATCCCTGTAGAAGTTGAAAAATATCAAAATATCGAAGCGGGAATAGGGCAACTCTTACAATACCAAGCAGATTTAGATAAGAAGTATGGTATCCTAACCGATGGTTATACTTGGCGATTTTACAATAACAATATTTTCCGAAAATTCACACTTAACCAAATCTTGGATGAAACAGAAGAATTCTTAGAATTTTGGAAAGAATATACTAAGCCGGAATTCTATTACCTTTCTTTCTTCGAATCCCCGGGTCAACTCACACTTCTCAAAGAAATAGAAAAATTACTTGTTGAGGACAACAGGCTGATTTTCTTCGAAGACATTAGAAAACTCATTCGGGGCTTTAAGCATAAATTAAATATAGAGGGATACTTTGAGGGGCTAGAAAAGAAAGAAAGAGAGAAAAAAGCAGTTGAGATTACCTATGCTTACATTATTCAGTTTATTCTGTACAAGACCTTAGTGGATAATGACTTTGATGATTTTAAAAAAGAATTTTCAAAAAAACAGAATGGCATATATGAATGTCTGAAAGTGAAACAATTCGGGAAAATCTTGGGTATAATTAACGGTATTTCTAACGAGATATCAAAAAATATTTATCGCCCGTTTGCCAAAGAACAAGAATTTATAACAAACAAAATTTTGGAGCTTTTTAATAAGCCAAAAAATGAATTACACGAAGTCTCCCCGTGGTTAGACATATTTGTCTTTATCAAAAAGTATAATTTCGCAAGTGTAAAAAATGAAATCTTCGGATACATTTATGAGAATTATCTAAAAGAGCTTTATGAAGATAAAAAGAAGGGGCAATATTTTACTGACCCGGCCGTGGTCAACTTTATGCTTCGGCAAGTCGGCTATACCCCAGAAAAGTTAAGAGAAAAACTCAGAAACGACAAAGAAAGTATTTCCTTAATAGACCCTGCTTGTGGCAGTGGCACTTTTCTTTATAGTGCAACCAATGAGCTTATTCGTGCAGTGCCTGATGGGTCAGAGGAATCATCAAAAACAATTGAAGAATTAGTGGACAATAACATCTTTGGTTTGGATATTGCAGAGTTTCCACTTTATTTAGCAGAGATGAACATTTTAATGCGGATGTTACCGCTTATTATCACCGAGAAATACAACAATCCAATTGATAAAAAAATTAAAGTTTTCTTAACTAAAGATAGTGTTGCAGAGTTTATGGACGCAGGCATAGAAAATACCATCAACGATATTGATGTTAGGCGGGGGCAATTTCCACTTTTTACACGAAAGCTTGAGCTTGGATACAAAAGTTATGTGAGAGATGAAGGCGATTTGTCGGAGATGAAGCAAAGTATGCGTCCCCCTCGCCGACGTTTTGATTTTGTTATTGGCAATCCGCCGTATGTTGGATATAACGAGTGTTCTAAGCAGGACGTCTTGGTTTTTAATTTATTGAAAAAAGGCGAGGTTAGTCTCGGTGACATTTATAGTGTTAATCTACACAGTATCCCCAATACTCGAAAAAAAAGACCGCCGAAACCAAACCTATATGCTTTTTTTATTGCAACTGGTTTAGTATTGCTCAAAGACAACGGAAAACTTTGTTACATTATCCCACAGACAATTCTAACTGCAGGTGATTTGGATGTATTACGCTATCATTTGGCAAAATTTACGACTATTGAGAAAATCATTACTTTCAGTGGTAAGATGTTTATTGGTCGTGGTATTAAACAGAATAAGCCAGTAGCTACTTCAAGTCTTATTTTTATTGTTTCAAGAAAAGTACCTTCCAGATTGCATCAAGTTGAAATTGTCAATTATGAAAAGTCTGGGGATAGCATAGAGGATACTTTACAGAATATCTTGGACGGTAAGAGAATTGATAGGAAGAAAATCTTACAGAGTAAACTTCTCCAAAATGTAGCAAATTGGAATTTTGTTAAGCAGGGTAAAGCATTTTGGGGTTTTTGTGAGGCGTACAAGAGAAACACAGAAAATATGGGAATTTATTACAATCATGCGATGGCTGAGCATAAATTCAAAAGTAAATTTTATTTCGACATCGGATATAATATAAACGAGAAAATTATGCTCAAACATCCTGAGGGCAAAGGCCTTATTTTTAGCTACCCCGATTTAAAAGACAATTTCTCGACAATTAAAGAATTCAGAGGGTACTGGCCAAACATTAGAAGTGGTACCTCGAAGTATATCATTAAGTTATTGAAGGCAAATCAAGGTTACAATTTATTGGATAGTCCACACAAAATTATTTGGTCTTACGCCAATCCTAAAAAATTTCACTTTACTTCGACTCCGGTAATTTGGGCTCGTAATCAAATATGTGCTATCGGTAGCAAAAATAAAAAGGAGCTTCTTTACCTTTTTGCAATATTAAACTCCAAAGTCACTAACGTTATTCTTAATTCTCATTTAAAAAGTGAACAGGAAAAAGACTTATTAGTTTCTATTACAGCAGTTAAAGAATTTGTCCGTGTTCCCCGAATCTCGGACCACACTCAATTTATCAAAGATGAAATCATCAAACGGACAGAGGAGATGCTTGAATTGGAAGAAAGGACACTTTCGGATTTTGTTGATTTTTCAGGCATTCTATTGCAAAAGTTCAAGGACATAAAAGTGAAGAAAAATTACCTTGTCGCAATAGATGGAGGCAAAAAAACGAAACTCAAAATCACGGGAGACCCTGCGCTTGTTGAAAAGGCTTTGCTCAGGGAATTCGAGGAGTCTGAATTACCGCTACAAGCTCGGAGTATTAGACTCTCTGCTCTTCGCAAGCTACCAGTTATTGACCTTCAAAAGCAAGCACAGCTAAGGAAATACATTGATGACTTAGTTTTTGCTCTGTATTTCAAAGTGAATTTGGAGAAAATAGGTTTTGAAAAGGCTAAATTAATTGAAAAAAAGTGCGAGGAAAATAAATTTTACAAAACCATCCAATCTTAGAACTCTACGTTTCAAGAAAGAAGGAGCTATTTTCGATGAGCAACATCGGTTCTTATGAGGAAAGATGTAAAGATTTTGATTGGTCTGTTGCCAAAAAGGAACTTTCATACAAAGAAGGCGATCCCCTTAATATCGGTTATTATTGTGCAGACAGAAACTGCGATTTAGGTCTGGGCAATAAGTTAGCCTTAATCTGGCAAAGCTTCTCAGGTGAACAGAAAAGGTTTACCTTTGAAGATTTGAAGATACACTCCAATTCATTTGCCCATCTGCTAAGTGAGAAGCTGGGAATGAAAAGCGGCGAGCGCATGGTTGTCTTTATGGACAAAATCCCCGAACTCTATTTTTCCTTTTTGGGAATTTTGAAAATGGGAGGAATTGCAGTCCCTCTTTTTTCTGCTTTTGGAGAGGATTCACTCCTTACCAGACTCAAGAACTGTAATGCTTCGGCTGTTTTGACCACCAGAAAGCTTGTGCCCAGAATAAGAAAGATTAAAGATAGGCTTCCGGATTTAAGACATGTGGTGATAATATCAGAAGATGAGAGCATTCCGGTAAAAGAACGTGAGATGGCGTTTTCTTATAGCAAAGCCCCCCGGATTGAATCATTTGAATCTTTTCCAGCTACTGCAGAGACACCTTCTGTGCTTCACTACACTTCCGGAACAACCGGCCAGCCCAAAGGAGCACTGCATGTTCATGCCTCTATTTTCTCTCAATACCTGACCACCAAATGGGTTTTAGACTTAAGACCGGACGATATTTACTGGTGCACTGCCGATCCGGGATGGGTTACTGGCACGTCTTACGGAATCATTGGTCCCTGGAGTTTGGGCATAACCCAGGTGGTTTTAGATGGAGGTTTTGTTCCGGAGAAATGGTATGAACTTATTCAGAAACATAAGATAACGGTCTGGTATTCCGCCCCGACCGCCATTCGGATGCTTATGAAAGCGGGAAAGGAGATTGTTAAGAAGTTTGATCTTTCGTCCCTCCGTCATCTATGCTCTGTGGGTGAACCGCTGAATCCTGAAGCTGTGATCTGGTCTAAGGAGGTCTATGGTTTACCTTTCCACGATACCTGGTGGCAGACAGAGACCGGGTGTATTTTGGTCTCAAATTATCCCGGAATGGAAATCAAGCCGGGATCAATGGGCAAAGCTTTTCCTGGCATAACTGCCGCAGTTTTAAGCCACGAATTCGAGCCTATTACCGAGAAAGACAAACCCGGACTCCTAGCTTTAAGACCGCCCTGGCCCTCCATATTTCGGACCTACTGGAACAATAAAAGCGGATATGAGAGCAAATTCAAGAACGGATGGTATATAACCGGCGACAGATCAAGCATTGATGAAGATGGATATTTCTGGTTTATGGGGCGGGATGATGACGTGATCAACGTAGCCGGACACTTAGTTGGTCCCTTTGAGATAGAGTCCGTACTTTTGGAACATGAAGCGGTGGCAGAGTCTGCCGCCATAGGAAAACCGAATGAGATAAACATGGAGGTGGTTAAAGCTTTTGTGGCTTTAAAACCCGGATTTGAGCCGACAGATGATCTGGAGCTTTCAATCATGAACTTCATTCGGAAGAAGCTGTCCTCCATCGCCATGCCCCAGGAGATCAAATTCGTCGATTCATTGCCCAAAACCCGTAGCGGAAAAATCATGAGAAGAGTCTTGCGCGCCCAGGAGAGAGGTGAGCCGGTGGGTGATCTTTCTACTTTAGAGGATGATTAAGAATAGAATTTTTGAAGCTCAAAAATTTAGAAACTGGTATCGAGACTTGGCTTTCGATTCCCGGTGTCTCGTTACTGTGGAAAACGAATAAAAAAGTTGACATGTTGTCCGCAGTCCATGGGACGTGTCATGTTGAGCGAAGCGAAACATCTCACAATATATTTGCAAGGAGGACTTAAATGAAAGAGGAACTGATTGAGTACATAAAAAAAGAATTTGTGGAAGATCCGGACGAAGAGATCGATGAAGCTACTCCTTTGATATCCTCAGGATTGATCGATTCGCTCTCCATCGTCTCTTTGGTGGCATTCATAGACAAGAAATTTGGGGTGAAAATCCCGGACGAGAAGGGAGTAGTTGAGAATTTTGAGACGGCAAACAAAATCATCGAAACGATCAACGAATGCAAAGGTTAACACGTTCGCTGTTCGTCACGGACTTGTCCTGATCCCCCGCCAAAGGTGTGAACCACATGGTTTACACCAAAGGCGGGGGAGAATGGACGCCTCGTCCGTGACGCTACGTTTACTGGTATCGGATGGGTCGTCCGATACCAACCAGAGAAATGAGGTAATGATCAACTAGGAGGTAATTATGGCTTACGGAAAAGCTAAAGAATTTTATCAAAATGAGTTAAAGAGCATAAAAGATGGCGGGCTATATAAGGAGGAGAGGTATATACACACTCCTCAAGGCGCGGACGTTAAGGTGGAGTATCCCGAAGGGTCGGCCGCCAAGGAGGTCATCAATTTCTGTGCCAACAACTACCTGGGACTCTCCAGCCATCCGGAGGTTATGGAAGCGGCTCGAAAAGGGTTGGATGACCGGGGTTATGGGATGTCATCCGTAAGATTCATCTGCGGCACCCAGGATATACACAAACAGTTGGAGAGGAAGCTGAGCGAATTTCTGGGGATGGAGGATACCATTCTTTTCCCTTCTTGCATGGATGCCAACGCCGCAGTTTTTGAGGTGCTTTTGGACAAAGAGGATGCCATTATTGCCGACAGACTGGTTCACGCCTCCATCGTGGATGGTATGAAGCTCTGTAATGCTCAACAATATAATTATAAGCATTCGGACATGGCACATCTGGAGGAAAAACTGAAGGAGGCGGAGGGTGCCCGGTTTCGCATGATCGCCACCGATGGTGCCTTTTCTATGGACGGAGATATAGCTAAACTTGACGAAATCTGTGCCCTGGCGGAAAAGTACGATGCCATGGTGTTGGTGGATGATTCTCATGCCTCAGGATTTATCGGAAAAACGGGGAGGGGAACACACGAGTTGTGTGGGGTAATGGGCAAGGTGGACATAATCACCACCACCTTAGGTAAAGCTTTAGGAGGAGCTTCGGGTGGTTGTGTGAGTGGTCGTAAGGAGATCGTGGAGATGCTCAGGCAGCGAGGCAGACCATATCTTTTCTCCAACACCGTAGCACCGGTGATTGTCGCCGCCGCCAATACGGTTTTAGACCTTATCTCAAAAACCACAGACAGGCGGGATAAGCTCGAAAAGAATACTCTGTACTTCAGAAAGAAGATGACCGAGGCGGGTTTCGATATCAAGGAAGGGATTCATCCCATCGTCCCCATCATGCTTTATAACGCCAAATTAGCTCAGGATTTTGCTAAAGACCTCTATTCTGAAGGCATATTCGTCATCGGATTCTTCTATCCGGTGGTTGCCCGAGGTCAGGCTCGGATACGAGTTCAGATCTCGGCAGTTCATGAGATGGAGCATCTGGATAAAGCCATCGAAGCCTTCACCAAAATCGGCAAAAAATACGATATCCTGGGAAAAAAGAAAAAAGAGATTGTGGCAATGTATGGACTTTGATTTAAACGGTTCAGATTTTCGTTCCGACAAAGATCGGACGATTTGTCTGCGTTGAGAAAGCTTATTAACGCATAGGGCAGGGCATTTAGCCCTGCCCAGAGCTTTTTAATAAATCCTTAGGTCATAGACCCAGTGTAGAAACCGATGATCAAACTAACCAGCAAAGACATAACCTTAACCGCCCTTTTTATCACTTTGGGAGTGACTATTCCCATCGTGTTCCATCAGATGGCTTTGGCAGGGAGGATATTTTCGCCCATGCACATCCCTGTTTTTTTGGCAGGAATATTTGTAGGTCCGGTGAGCGGATTGATCGTGGGGCTGGTCTGTCCGGGCATGAGTTTTTTGCTCACCGGCATGCCTCCTCCCTATGCGGTCCCTCTGATGAGTCTGGAATTGCCGGTTTACGGAATCTCCATCGGGATACTCATAAGGGTTATAAAGGTTCCTATCCTCTCTCTTTTGTTGGCTATGATTCTGGGTCGTCTGGCTTTTGCCTTTGGACTTTTCATTTTCGGTCTGTTTTTGTCTCTTCCGTATGGACCGAAAGAGTTCATAAAGGTCTCCGTGATCACCGGACTTCCCGGAATCGCCATCCAGCTTGTTTTAATCCCCCTATTGATTGAGACAATTCAATTGGCTAAGAAATAACGTCTTCACCACTTCAGGTTTTGGATTCTATTTCCGACGGCGTTTTTACATCGTTGATTCTGTGCGTCGGGGGCAAAAATTTTTTTGGCGGATATCTGGTCTCATTTCAATTAAGTCCCTCCTTTTTTTGCCGATCTTAACTATTGACTCGTCCCTTCTTAAAAATCGTCCCACCTTCACGGAGTCAAAATGGATACATTTGAAAAAAAGCTAAGAAAGATTCAGAGACGAGATTGGCAGATATGGATTTTAATGCTCGGCATGTTTTTGGTCTTCGCCACCTTCATCGTTGTGGTGATTTTCTACTCCGATCTTCAACGGCTTTATGAAGAGCAAATAGACGCCCAAATGTTCAACGTTCTGCTTTTGGGGTTTGTGGCCCTTTCTTTACTCTTTATTGGCTACGTGGTACTGAAGGAGATGGCTATCAAGAAGCTTCAAAAGGAACTTATGGAACGCAGGATCACCTTCCAGGTTTTGGAGCAACGTTTGAGGGATATTCAAGAGGCATTTGAGGTGATCACCTTGGTTAACTCCGAAATGGTGCTCTCCATGGTCTTGGACACCATATCCATCAAAGCCCTTAAAACCCTCGGCGGAGACCAGTGTTCGCTTTTTCTTTATGATCCTGAGATAGATAAACTACGCTGCGTTTCGGTTTGGGGTCCCCAAAGCGATCTGATTAAAAATGCAGTAATGGCGGTGGGAAAAAGCGTTGCTGGATGGGTGATGCAACATGGAAAACCCCTGCATCTGGGTGAGAACTTAAATGAGAGTCAGTTTTCAGATTTCATCAAAAAGGACAAAAAGATCGCCTCCAGTTTATGCGTGCCCCTGATGGTGAAAAATAAAGCTAAAGGGGTTTTAAACATCAGTCTATTTGATAAGAAGAAAGAATTCACCGAAACCGATCTGAAGATAATCTCCATATTTGCTGAAAATGCCGCCATCTCCATTGAGAAAGCAGAACTTTATGAGAAATTGAGAAAACAGGCGGAGGACTTGAAAAACGCCATCGTCAAATTGAAAACCACTCAGGATCGACTTGTCCAACCACAAACGCTTAGGGCTTTGAGCAACTTAGTCAGTGGAATGGCACATGATTTCAATAGCACTTCTACCGCGATTCTGGATATGATTCCATTGCTTTTAAGGGAGATGGAAGGAGTGGCGGTTCCAGAAGGTACTAAAAAGAACGTATTGAAACAGTTGAAGATTATAGAAAAACTGGCAACCAATGAGGCAGAGACGGCAAAGCACATTCAGGCATTTGCCAGAACCTTTCAAGCAGGCTCAGAAAAAGATCGTGAGGAGCTGGACATCAATGCTATCGTACGGGAGGCGGTGGAGGTAACCAAGCCCAAGTGGAAGAATGAAGTTAAGCTTAAAGGGATGCAGAAAGGAATGGAAACGGAGTTGAAAAGCTTTTAAATCCTGAGGGTAATCCCTCGGAGATAAGAAAGGTCTTGACCCCATATGATATTTAACCCCATCGACGCCCGACCAGATGGAGGCAAAATAAAAAACCGCATCAACAAGTTGATGCACTCCGGGAAAATCTGCAGGGATGAACCCTGCGCTACGCAGGCTTTGTTGGGGCAGGGGTTTAACCCCTGCCCCAACTTAAGACAAGCTCTTCAGGATAAACTTGGGCACTACATTTGTAGGTCCGCAATGCTCTCATTGGGGGACTTTCGGACAATTAATTTTGTAGTTGCCTGATTCTTCCAAGTATCTTGAGGTCAGGCTAAGGATAGCTACATGAATCGAGTCTCCAGATTCAAATCCTATGGATCCATAGGGTAAACAACTACAAAAGAAATCATGGTGCAGATTTGCCTTTTAACCTGCTGTTCTTAAGAGTTCGTATGCTCTTCCAACCTACCTTACTTTCCCATGAAGGCAGACTAAGCGAGACAACTAACTTCCTGGAAATCAAGGCCTTATTCCATCAATCACTACAAAATCGCATAATTTGATCAGTCGTTAATATTCCCAATTAGAAAATTTCCACATTTTAACTATCGGTGGAATAAATAGTTAGAGGGCGAGCTTGTTTCAGCCATCTCTCTGAAAAAAATATTGTGATTGCGATATGTTTTTTGTTGACAAATTGGCATCGGTGGTGTAAAATGATAAGAATTGTAACCAATCTCTGGAGCGGACTGATTAGAAAACGTTCTGGCGATTTTGGATAAGTCGATGTGGTTAAGTGTCTTATTGGCAATAATTCTATTCTCAGAAAAGGAGAAATATGCTGAAGGTTGCCAACAATAAATTGATTATTGGAAAAGAAGAGTATTATCCATTTTCAGCTGAGATGCACTATTTCCGGGTTAGCAAGAGATACTGGTCAATTTGCTTTGAGCGAATCAGAAAGGCGGGATTTAGAATCATCTCCACCCGTGTACCTTGGAATCTGCATGAGTCGGTCATAGGTGACTTCGATTTCATGGGAATCACAGATCATACCAAAGATTTGGTTGTTTTCTTGGAACTGGCAAGAGAGTTTGGACTCAAGGTGATTCTTCATCCCGGTCCCTTTATAGATTCTGATTGGAAAAATGGAGGGTATCCTGACTTTTTATATAACAGTCCTGAGATTTTTGCAAAAGATCCCAATGGCGAGCCGGTCAAAATATTCGCAGAATCCAAAATCGAATCAGCAGGAATGGATCACACAGGGACAGGGAAAGAGGGGGTCTTTTCGCCGCTTCATCCTCGGTTTTTAACTCACGTTAAAAGATACTTGGGCGCCCTTTCAGATACAATAAAAAACTACATCTACCCCAAAGGTCCGGTGATTTTGGTAAAGCTGGACAACGGGCTCTTATCTTTCCGTCCTGACCAGTCGCCCGAAAACCTAAATCCGTTTAACTCAGACTACAACGAGCATCTGATCAACACCCTTTTCCCAGAATATCTTAAGGGGAAATATGAGGATATTAAAAAGCTGAATAAGCTTTATGGAGAGAGGCATCGCGATTTCAAGGATGTGAAACCTCCTGCTGAGTTGAAGATATCAAAGCCTCAGAATCTGATCAGGTATTTCGATTGGGTCGGCTTTAAGGAAAAAATTTCCGCTGATTTTGTTTTAAAGCTGAAGGAACTATATCTATCTTTTGACGTCTCCCCTCTGTTTTCCACTGATCTTTTCTTATCTAAGGATTTTTCCTTGCCTTTCAACTGGAAGGCTTCAGAGTCTGATGATCTTTTTTGTGGAATAAGCCTGCAATGGCAGAATGATTATGTGGAGCTGGCTCGTCATCTGCGATATTTTACCACCTGTTGTAAATTTCCCTGGTCTTCGGAATTCACTGTGGGATCGCGGGCAGACTCACCCAAGGAGGCTGAAAAGTATTTTCCAATGTCTCCAAGAAAAGTTAAGCTCCTTCTGACCACCGCTTTGGCGTCTGGGATAAGGGGGTTCAATCATTACATGTTTGTAGAAAGAGATCACTGGTATGATGCACCTTTAGCCAATGACGGAACCATCCGCCCCAGTTTTGATCTGATTAAAAAATTCAATGAGCTGATTGTCAGGATTCAACTGGAAAATCTGAAATCTTTTCCCCAGGTGGGATTGGCAAATTACCGCCCCTATCTCTGGTTTGATTATCTGTCCCATGAACAGTTGACTAAAATGAGATCAGGAGGAAAACCCTCAGAGCCTTTTTCCTATCTGCCATTTTTGCTTTCTAAAACCCACAAGGGATTGAGTCAGGATTTGATCAACCTGAAGCTTGACCATGGAATGCCGGATCTATGGGTTGAAGAGAGTCTGGAGGACTTCCCGGTTCTTATGGTGCCTTGTGCCGAATTCATGGATGCGGAGACTCAACAGCTTCTGGTGAACTTGGCTAAGGCGGGAAAAACCTTGATCCTGTTTGGTCTTTTGCCCCGATTTGACCTGAATATGAAACAGCGTAGGCTTCTCTCCGATTCTTTAAAACTACAGACTAAGGTTCAATCCTGCGTGGGCAAAGTGCAAACTTCTGATCAGGAAATCATCACTTTTCTTTATGGATATATAAGGGGAGCTAAGAGGTCTCAAGTTCTGGCAAAATACCAGGATCGACCGGTGGGGGTGGTTTCAAAATTAGGCAAAGGACGTGTTTTTGTTTTCACCTTCGATATCTCCGCTCAACTTTCTCACCACAAGCTTTCCTTCCTGGAAGAAGTACTGGGCCGGGCAGGTGTCCAGAGCCAAATATATTGTGATGCTCCAGAGGTAGATTTGGTGTTGCAAAAAGATGAGAAAAACACCATCCTCTATCTAATCAATCCTTCCGAGCAGAATTCCTCCATAAATGGAAAAGATCAAAGAAAGTTAGTACTGCAATTTGATCCCCGAAAGTTGGGAATAAAGGGGAAAAGACTCCGTTTGGTTGATCTTCTGGGAGATGAAGTCATAAAAACCTCGCCAGAGGAGTTGAAAACTGGACTCATTATAAATATCGCCCCACAAGATAGCCGGATGTATTTAATAGGAACAAGATAGAGTATCTCCTGCCTTACGAGTTCGAGAATAAACCTTCAAGTGATCAAATCCAGTTCTTTTCTTTTCTTATCTTTCGCATTCTGTAGGAGACTGTCCGAGAAATGCAAAAATCATGTTTTAGATGCCCATATATTGCGGTATGAGATTGTAGTTGCCCAATTTATTGGGCTCGATAAATCGAGCAACTATATTCTCAGACACGCTCCTTAGAAAATCAAGGGCTCGAAGGAGATCTAATGAGCTGATAGATGATTATGATGCAAAAAAAGGATTCTTTACTCTAAGTATCTTGAATAAAGGAACTTGTCCAGAGGTATGAACTGTATGGTTCATACCAGGGAAAGGGAGGGTAGCCGCAGGTCAGTTGACTCAAATGAGCTTCAGCCTGCGGGGTAGTAGTGCAAGAATGGGATAATTACTTTTTTGTCTCAATTCACTCTAAATGAGCAGAAGAACAAGAACTCGGCTTTGGATTTTCGTGTTTTTGGTGTTGTCGACCTTTATTGTCCATTGCCGGAAAGGAAAAAGAGAAAAGATGATGTATGAAGTAAAGAAAATCTGCGTGTATATCATCGGTGAAAAAGACTCAGTGCTTATGAAAGATCTGCCTTTTTACCTGGAGTCCACATTTCATCGGAACATAAAAGTGGATGAGTTGGAGATGAATCTGGATTTTGCTTATTATCCCAAAAGAAAACAATATTCTTCTTCAGCTATTTTAGATAGATTAAAAACGATGAAAAATAAAGAATGTGATCGTTTGCTGGCGATAGTGGATGTCGATCTTTATGTGCCGGAGTTGAATTTCGTGTTTGGAGAGGCAAATTTTCAAACAAAGGTGGCAGTGATCTCTTCTATCAGATTAAGACAGGAATAATACGATTTGTCCGCAGGATCTCAGTTGAGTCAAATGACCATAAGACCTGAAAATAAACAGCTATTTCTGGAGAGGGTGACAAAGGAGGCGGTGCATGAACTGGGTCACACCTATGGTCTGCCACACTGTCCGGACCCAAAATGTGTGCTGCATTTTTCCAATAGCTTATGGGATACCGATTTTAAGTCCTATTCTTTCTGCGAGAATTGCAAGAGGAACTGGGGTTAAAGGATAAATAACCTTTCAGTTTAAGGACAAACGGTAGATTTTTTAAGTTTTTGTGTTCCAGAGCCTTATATTAACAACCTGGTAATTCGTGGCTTGGAAAACATTTGCTACAGTCATCCCAAGAATTTTGCAGATTTTTACGTATATTCTAATGTAGATGGAGAGGAAGTAGAGGCATATTTGGGTAAGATATTGTGTGACAATATGATATCATGTGAGCGGGGTTGCCCTGAAAAGGATTTTGAGGTAACTGGCCATGGACGGAAGGGTTAATTTTGTGATGCGTGGAAAACCTGAGCTTACAAAAAAGAGACATCAGATTAATGTTCTGCTCAAAAGAGCCATGAAAGGCAGAAAGCAGGCTAAGGATAAGCTATACAAGGAGTTTGGCATCAGGATATATTCCTCCGAAGAGGTGGAAAAATATGTAGCCGAAAAGCTGAAAACCGAGATGATTGAATAGTCGCTACCTGCAGCTTCAGCAAAGCCTATGTCAAAGAGAAAGAACAGACAGATGGTGAAAAAAAGATAAGATTCCCTTTGTTAAGGAGAATATAAATAAGTGAAGTGGATAATTGAGGCGTCGCAACTGGTTGTGTGACGTTTTTTTCTTTTATAGTGGCGAAGTGTAGTGGAGACCTTTAGGTCTCCATATAAAATTCGCAGATAGCCGAAATTCCTATACTTGGCAAGATGCAATACCGAGTAAGGCGCTCAGTATAGTTAATATTCTTCTTCGTCCCAAAGACAAGCGATCTACAACATCTTCGTAAATGAAGGGCAGACCCTTTTATGGCATCCCGTTGTTTCTTTATAAGAAATGTGGTAAAGATGACCAAATGCGCTTTTGTCACAGGGTCAATGCCCTAAAAAATTAGCGCTTTGAAGACGGACTTATCCCAAGGTATTTTCAATATCGACGGTCCTACCTCCACCACGTATTTAGTTATCGGTTCGTAGTGGGTGGTTCATAGTATCCCCACACCACGACCCTCAACTAATTCAGTCTCAGTCTCAATTCTCGGACTATACTCTCAGTCTCCGTCTCAATCTTGGATTTTCTGGTATTTTTTCACTCCCTCCTGATAAAGATTTCCGCCGTGGCAATCCTGAACCACTATTGCCGGAAAGTCCTTGACCGTATATTTTCTGATTGCCTCAGCTCCCAACTCCTCCCAGGCGACCAGTTCATTTCCCACTATGGACTTGGCAATCAAAGCGGCTGCCCCGCCGATGGCAGCCAAATATACACCGGTGTATTTGTTCAACGCATCCTGAACCCCAGAACCCATCTCTCCTTTTCCGATCATACCCTTCGACCCTGCTTCCAATATCCGGGGAGCATACGGGTTCATTCGACCTGAAGTGGTGGGTCCGGCTGATCCAATCACATTTCCCGGTCGGGCGGGTGAAGGACCCACATAATAGATCAATTGTCCGCCTATATCAAAGGGAAGTTTTTCACCTTTGTCTAAAAGCTCAACCATCCTCTTATGAGCCGCATCCCTTGCCGTGTAAATATCGCCAGTTATCAATACATTATCACCGATCTTCAAATCTTTTACCACCTCATCTGTGAGGGGGGTGTTTATCTTTTTCTGTGCCATTTCCTAATCCTCCAAATTTAATCTTTTTTCTCTTATGTCCGAAACTCATGTAACCAAGAGTTCTTCCCTCGGCATAAACTATTTGGTTCATCCTCTGAGCCAAGCCGTAAAGGCTTGGCTACGCAACTTGCTTTTTTAAATCTGCAAAAAAACTTCACCGCTTCGCAGAACCATAAAGGTTCTACTACACAACAAGAGATTCTGATTATAACACTGCCTCTTTATGTCTTGCCACGTGGCAGTTGAGGTTCACCGCCGCCGGAAAGCTGGCGATGTGACAGGGGTAGGTTTCAATAAAGACTGCCAGTGCCGTTTGAGTTCCCCCAAAACCTTGAGGACCTATGCCCAGCTTGTTCACCTCCTCTAAAAGCTCCTCCTCCAGCTTGGCATAGAATGGATTGGGGTGCTTTGATCCGATTGTACGCAAAAGCGATCGTTTAGCCATCTCCGCGCATTTCTCGAAGGTTCCCCCAATTCCCACTCCCACGATAATGGGAGGGCAGGGATTACTTCCTGACCTTCTGACCTTGTCGATCACAAACTCCTTTACCCCCTCCACCCCATCTGCCGGCTTCATCATTTTCACCTCAGACATGTTCTCACTTCCACCGCCCTTAGGGACACAGACGATTTTTAGTTTATCACCCTTTACAATATCTAAGTGAATGACCGCCGGGGTATTATCACCGGTGTTTTTCCTCTCGATGGGATCAGCCAGGATGGACTTTCTCAAATAGCCGTCCTTATAACCTTGCCTGACCCCTTCGTTGATGGCTTCAAAAAGGTTGTCACCCTTAATGCTAACCTGGTCTCCCATCTCCACGAAGAAGACGGCAGTGCCGGTATCCTGACACATGGGGAATTCTCCCTGTTTGGAGATCTCGAAGTTGTCGATGATCTGCTTTAAGGTGGCTTTACCCACAGGTGACTCTTCTTTCTCATACGCTTTCCGAATCACATCCTGCACATCTTCGCCCAAATAATAATTGGCGTCTATGCAGAGCTTCTTTACCGCTTTGGTTATATCTTTACTGAAAATCTCCCGCATAACTCCTCCTAACTTGTTTTTGATAAGGTGAGCTCTAAAACTCCATTGATCAGATTTTCAATGCTTGAAGCCATTTCCACAGGTTTAAGTTTCAACAGATTTGCCGGGGTGGAGACCACCCTGTGTTCTGAGTCCATCACCGCCTCCGTTCCCCTGGAGAAAACGTGAACGGCGCCCATATCCTCTATCTGTTTGATCAACTCCGGGTCTTTTCCGATGGTCAGAGTCAAAGGGGTTTCCACTATATATCTCAAGGCAGAAGCAACCAGAAGGCTGGCAAGCCCGCAAGCTCCTATTGGTTTTTTTCTTCGATAAATCTCCCTTATGATTCTTTGAAGTTCTGGTTTGGGCTTTAGATACTCATTTTCAGGCTCGCCAAAAAGATCAGCCAGATTCTTGACCGATCCGTATCCGCCAGGAAGGATAAGCCCATCCACATCCCTTCCGGATAGAGTCTTTATCTCTTTAATCTCTCCCCAGGCGATGCGGGCAGATTCTTTCATAACATTCCTTGTCTCCTGAGTGGCGGTTTGCGTCACATGGTCCACCACCTCTTTTTGCTCCACATCCGGAGCAAAGAAGACCAGATTCTTACCTTTCCTGCTCAGATAATATGAGAGGAAAACCACTTCCCATATATCTGAGCCATCCAGGCACCCGCATCCGCTTAAGATCACCGCAAAGTTGCTCATGTCACTTTAGAGAAAAAATCTAATTTTCAAAGAACACGTGAATGATTTTTGTCACTCACTATATCATTTCTTCAGTCTGTTTCACCAAATCAGCCATATCATACATATATTTTCTTTTATTCTCCTCTTCGGCTTCCGGAACTGGCCGTCCCATCAAAGGGAAATCCTCCAATCCATCTATGGCTTCAATAATTTTTTCAATAAACCGGATTGCATAATATTCTGCGTCTCTGGCAATATAAGCTCGAATGCTCTCCAAATCTTGAATAGCCGGTTCAGTCCAATCAATCTTCATTTCGAAAGAAATCTCTTCTTGACTTCGTCGTGAGAGATAATGTGACCTTCTTCTGCGGCTTTGATACCGGTTGCGATTTTTTTCTTAACGTAAAACTCATACATAATGTCATCCCACGTTACCTGATCGGGTAACCGGTCAATCAATTTTTTTGCCTCTTCTTTGACGCTACTCATATTTTATGATCTCCTTTGACGTTTTCTATGAAACATCGGGAGTGGGAATTCCTAATGCATGTTCGCCTGAGCATTGGCATTTTCTTCGGGACGAGCCCTAATGCCAATGCATCCAAGAACGCTCTGCGGGCACACTTGATGACCGAAGAAGATCTGATTTAACTGGGTTGATCTGGAATGTTTGTTCATCTTGTGTGGCAAGGATGTTCTCAGTTCCGAATTCTGCAGAAATACGGCAGGATATGGTCTGAAATTAAGCCATCCGTGCAAGGATTCATCCTGAGGGAAAGATTCCTCAGAGGGTATCAATAAACGCTGACTACTTTTTTGCTCTTCCCCTTCGGTTCAAATTTGACCACTCCGTCCATCAGGGCAAAAAGGGTATCATCCTTTCCCTTGCCCACGTTCAGGCCCGGGTGTATTTTGGTTCCCCTCTGTCGCACCAGAATGGTGCCAGCTAAAATTGCCTCACCCGCAAATCTTTTCACACCCAGCCTCTGCCCGTGCGAATCCCTTCCGTTGCGTGAACTTCCTACTCCCTTTTTATGTGCCATTTTTCATCATCCTTTCTGTGTCTACTTGACCAAACAGATAAACGTTGTTTGATGAACATCTTTTTGAGTCATTTTACCCTTTATGGTTAAAAGAAGTGCGATAGTATTCGGATGTTCAATTTTTAACCTATTGTTTGGCGAAGTCATGACCGCTAAAAAATATCCTTCAATGTTTTTGCCCCATGACAGATAGCAACAATTTCGACAATACTTTCTTTAAGCCTGTAAACTATCCGATAGTTCTGATAAATCTTTTCCCTTAAATTCTCATCACCATATTCTGGAACAATACGTCCTACTTTGGGAAATCGAGGTATATCTTCAACCATAGTAATTATCTTCCTAGCAAAAAGACGAGCATAATATTCAGAATCTTTGGCGACGTAGTTGCATATCTCTTCAAGATTGGAAAGAGCGCGGGGAGACCACTTTATTTGTTGAGCCATTTTGACATTCGCTTTTCTACTTCCTCATGAGAAATTCCTTTGCCTTCATCCAAATCTTTCAATCCTGCGTCCACTTGAAGCCTAAAATACAACTCCGCCATTATCTCCTCCACAGAAACATCATCAGGAAGATTCTGAATCATTTGAATAACTTGCTCTTTTACTCCTGTCATTTAATCACCCTCCGAACAACCCAATATACCGCCAAAAGATCTGCTTTAACAACTGTAATAATTTTGCCAAATGTTCAAAGCTAAAAAAGTGCGATAAGATTTGGGATGTCAATCTTTATTACTTTTCGAGCCATTTTGCCATCCGCTTTTCGACCTCTTCCTGTGTATAAACCCGTCCGTCTTCTGCATCCTTCAAACCACGCTCAATCTTTTGAAGGACATAAAGATGGTACTGAATATCTTCCAGAGAACAGTCTTCTGGCAGACGGTTGAGTAGATTGGTTACTTCTTGTTTGGGTGTGTGCATATCTGCTTCCTGATTTAATCATACTAAATTTGACCGCGAATTTTGTATAACGTCTTGCGTGTTTGCGAAGTGCCGAAGGCATTTGGGTGAGCGAAACGAAACGCAAATTCGCTGTTATCTGCCGTTGCGGATAATACCTTATTTTGCATTGTTTACTCCATTCTTTGCCTGCAATGAGCAGATAACGTTCCCGGGGTAAACGACGTTTTGCTGTAGCGTTAGCGGAGGCAAAATGTGGCAAAGCCCAAGCGGCCGACAGGGAGCGCAGCGTTTTACCCCGTGTTGTGCGAAGTGCCAGACATATGTATTATTCAACCATTCTTTTAACAAATTCATCAAAAGATACGCACCTGTTTGGTGGAATCATTGCTGCTATCCAATTTTTCCCTCGACCTTTGTTTTTAGTACCATCCTTTAGTAAAGGTTTTTGCAATTTGATTGGTTTATTTAAGAAAAAATATGTAAATGTTTCATTTGAGTCAGGATCCATTTTGATTCCCTTCAACCACCTGGAAACAAGATCAGAATCTCCATCAGCAAATAATTTGAGGTCATCCATAAATATTTCTGCGTCTTTTGGATTAAATGAAAGTATACCAAGTACTTTTGATAAGTAGGAGATGCCTTCTCCCTCAGGTTGATTAGCATTTCTTGTAAAGTAGGGTGAAAAGTACAAGGGACTTCCAAATATTACATTTCTTCGATATATAAAATATTCACGATATTTTTTCATTTCTTTTTCATCGCTTAGATCTTGAACTAGTATTTCTTTTTGATCACGCATTTTATATCCCCTTATAATAAACTTGATAAAATCTGAGATTATAGGTTTTTCTAAAAATTCTTTAGAATCATAAAGATTCGCAATTTCTATCCACCCAATATTTCTAATGATAACACTATCATATAGTTGTTTTTGGTAATCATGGATTTGCGTTATGAAGCAAATGCATTTTTGAGGTTCATCATCAAAACAGCTTAGATACTGAGTTTTTTGTTCTGATATTTTATTTGTTTTTACTTTACTTTCAATTATTAAATGAAATTTGTTTTCTTGTTTAATTTCTATATCTGTTCTGCCTTCGGAATGTTTTTTCTCAATTAAAATTTCTGTTGCTTTATAATTGTTCTCTGTGTTTTTTATTGAAATACCAATAAATTGCAAGAATCTATATAGTGCTATCGGTTCTTTTGAAATGGTATAAGCGAATGCTTTTGAAAGACCATTTTCATCGTAACCGAGTAAATCATGTACAGTTAATGGTGTCTCAAGATACCCATGTTTTTTAATAATCATATTTTCCTCTTGTCTGGCATTTCGCACAACTCGTTCATATCCAAACTTCGTTTCTTGTTCAAATTTGGAATAATATGCGAAGTTCATATATTATCAGCGTGTCTGTGAAGGCACGCCAACGGCGAGATCTAAGTAAGCCAAGCAAACCGCAAACAAACGGTTAAGCGACGTTTCTACGGAAAGTATTTATAGATATCCTTTCTATGCAAAAATCTTGTAAAGATAATTTTATCATTTACTATTTCAATACCTATTCTATTCTATAATCTCCTGCCCTGATACGATAAAATGTCTTATAACTTTTTAATTTTTCCAAACCTTTTATTTCTCTTAAACCTTTGGAACTCCTTACTTCATTTATAGCCTTCTTTACCCTCTTTAATAAACTTTTATCTTTGACTTTTCTTAAGTCTTTTTCAAAACTCTCTTCAAAATAGATTTTCACTTTTAACCTAACATCTTCAAAATTCTATCTTCACCCACAAATTTATTTTTTCTCCCTTCCCGGATGGCATTAGCTAAACCCACCTCCTCTATTACTTCCAATATGATTTCATAGAAGACCTTTCTTTTTTCTTCAATAATTTCAATAATGGCTTCTTTTATAATCCCTTTCAGTTTTTCATCGCTTATTGATAATTCCATATTGATCTCCTCGAATTGGTGTTATATTCCCCCTCGGAGCGTGGCCTAGCGTGGTCATATCCGAACTTCAAATTTTATCTCACTGGTTATTACTGAAAGATTTTAATACCAAGTTTTTCGTAAAAGTCGAGTTTCGATCATCGCACCACAAGCCTCCAAACCAGCATCGCCACAGAAAAACGAGCATCGAGAGTTTTACAAATCTCCTTGATGCAAAATTAAACCCGAAAATTGCATCTTCTGTTTTTGCAATTTCAGGTTATAAAAAGTAATAAATTCTATTTCCTTGGGCAACAGAGGATTTTTCTCTAAGTTAAAGATTTCTCTGGTGCGGCTTTGCGTTTCTCCTTTCCCTTGGCTCTGATATCGAACCTCAACTTCTTCTCCTCTTCCTTTCTGTCTATGGTTACCTCGCACCCCCCGGAGAACTGCCCCTTCAATATCTCCTCGGCTAAAGGATCCTCTACATGCTTCTGAATGGCCCTTCTCAATGGGCGGGCGCCGAAAGTGGGGCTGTATCCCTTTTCCGCCAAAAACTCTTTGGCTGGAGAGGTTAGCTCAAAGGTGATTCCTCTCTCTTCTAATCTCTTGGATACGTCCGAAAGAAGTATGTCGATAATCTGCATAACCTCCTTCATGCCCAGAGCATGGAATACTATGATCTCATCAATACGATTCAAGAACTCCGGATTGAAAGTTCGTCTGGTCTCCTCCATAAGTTTCTGCTTCATCTGCTCGTAGGAGGATTTTGTATCCTCTTTCTGAAAGCCTAAGGTCTTTCCTCCCTTGATCTCCCTTGTTCCCAAATTCGAGGTCATAATCACCACGGTATTTTTAAAGTCAACCCTTCTGCCAAAGCTATCGGTTAAGGCGCCATCATCGAACATCTGAAGAAGTATGTTAAAAACATCCGGGTGAGCTTTCTCTATCTCATCTAAAAGGACCACCGAATAAGGTTTTCGCCTCACCTTCTCGGTAAGCTGTCCTCCCTCCTCATAACCCACATATCCGGGTGGAGCGCCAATCAGACGGGAGACGGAGAACTTCTCCATATATTCGGACATATCGATTCTTACCAAAGAGTTCTCATCTTCGAACAGTGATGCGGCCAAAGCCCGGGCTAACTCGGTTTTGCCCACTCCGGTTGGTCCCAGGAAGATGAAGGATCCGATGGGCCTTCGGGGATCTCCTAAACCTGCCCGATTTCGCCGGATGGCTTTGGAGATGACCCCTATGGCTTCCTCCTGCCCCACAATCCTTTTCTTCAGCTCCTCCTCCATTCGCAGAAGCTTCCTTGACTCTTTCTCCTCTAACTTGAACAGAGGGATTCCGGTCATCTTGGAGACCACGCAGGATACATCTTCAGCGGTCAAGGTGACCCGTTCCTTTCCTTTCCCTTCCTCCCAATCTCTTTTCATCTGCTCCAATTTTTCTCTTTTGATCTTCAGCTCATCCCGTAGTTGAGCCGCCCTCTCGAACTCCTGGTTTTTCACCGCCTTCTCTTTTTCCCGCTGAACTCCAACTATCTCCTGTTCCGTCTTTTCAAAAATCTCCGGGCGGGTGCAGGTGGCAAGATGGATCCGGGAGCCAGCTTCATCTATCACATCGATAGCCTTATCCGGCTGAAACTTTCCAGTGATATATCTATCTGACAATTTCACCGCCGCCTCACTAGCCTCATCCGATATCTTTATCTTATGGTGTTCCTCATACCTGCTTCTTAACCCTTTTAGAATTTTTCTGGTATCCTCGGTGGATGGTGGATCCACCATGATGGTCTGGAAACGCCGCTCTAAAGCTCCATCCTTCTCGATGTATTTTCGGTATTCATTCAAGGTGGTGGCACCGATGCACTGGATCTCCCCCCGGGAAAGGGAGGGTTTGAATATGTTGGAGGCATCCAGGGAGCCTTCCGCTCCTCCCGCCCCCACGATGGTATGCAATTCATCCAGAAAGAGGATCACATCCTTGCAGTTTATGATCTCATTCATCACCGCCTTCATCCTCTCCTCGAACTGCCCCCGGTATTTAGTTCCTGCCACCAAAGCAGCCATATCCAGACAAACGATTCTTTTATTCTCCAGGGTTTGAGGGACTTTGCCGGCTACTATCCTCTGCGCCAGACCCTCGGCTATGGCGGTTTTGCCCACTCCCGGCTCACCAATTAAAACCGGATTGTTTTTCTTTCTTCGGGAAAGTATCTGGGAAACCCTTTCAATTTCGCTATCTCGACCGATGATGGGGTCCAGCTTCCCCCGGCGAGCCATCTCGGTTAGATCTCTTCCAAAATGGTCTAAAGCGGGGGTTTTGCTTTTCTTTCTTTTTCTGGCATAAGAGGATGGCTTTCCACTTTCTATGTTTTTCAGCTCCTCATTCACTTCCTTGTAATCCAAATCATACATGGAAAGAACCTGAGCCGCTACCCCCTCTTCATCCCTCAGTATGGCTAAAAGAAGATGCTCGGTATCGATGTCTTTTGATCTTAATGCGCGTGCCTCCTGTGCGGAGACCTCCAAAAGCTTTTTTGCTCTGGCGGTTAAGGGAAGCTGACCCATGGCCATGGTTCCACCGGAGGGCTGAACCACATCCTCAACCGACTGCCGCAACTCGTTTAAATCTATCCCTATGTTGACCAGAATCTCAATCGCCTTCCCCTCTCCCAGACGGAGCAGCCCCAAAAGAAGGTGCTCTGTGCCGATATAATCATGTTTGAGCCTGGCCGCTTCATCCCGGGCATATTCTATGGCCTTACGAGCCCTCTCCGTAAACATCTCATTCATAGAAAACCTCCGCTCCGATTTCTACGTTGATCTGTCAAACCAAAAAAACTTCTCAGGGCTTTTCTGATCCGCCCATCTTCCTTCAACCTCTATTAATACATTACGCAAAAAGACTCAAAATGTCAACTGCTTTGGGAAAAGCAACTATAAAAACTCTTTCATTTACTAAGAGGAGCAGGAAACAGTTTACATCTTATTATTCGTATGAATGTGCGTATGCACTCATACGAGCTTCGCATTGATTTTTTCTCCCACACCTGTTTTGGGCTTGACTTGAAATTCGTATGAATGCATACGCATCCCCCTTTAGTAAAGGGGGATTTAGGGGGATTTTCCAAGTTTCAAATGCGTCCCGCAAAATGCGGGACGAATCCCCCCTTCCCCCCCATTTTTTTAGGGGGGATGTAAACAATTATATGCTCCTCTTAGTAACACAGCTTTTACGTAGACCGACTCGCTTGCTTTGTCTCCAGTGATTTTTTTTGGAAATCTATTACCCCAGTTTTGATCTGACCAACTCTGCCCTTATTTGATCCCTCTGGTTCGGCTCCATCCTCTTTTTAAAATATTTCTGCAGATGAGCAGGTTGAGTCAAAGCCAAAATCTCATTTACCTGAGAGAGGCTCACCATCTCCAAAACACCCATTCCGATTCCCAGCCTTATGGCGGAGAGCATATTCAAAACCTCCTCGGAGGTTAAGGTTCGGGCATATTTTAAGATCCCATAGGCGCGCCAGATTTTGTCCTCTATCTGTTCCTTAGCCTCACTGAACAGTCGCTTTCGGGCATTCTCCTCATATTCTATTATCTGCTTTGTAACTCTCTCCAGGCTCTCCACGATATCCTCCTCAGACCTTCCCAGAGTGGTCTGATTGGAGACCTGAAACAGATTTCCCCACACATCTGAACCCTCTCCGTAAAAGCCCCTGACCACCAATCCCAGTTTGCTGATCTGGGAGATCACCTTCTCGATCTCCTGGGTCAATGCCAGTCCGGGCAGATGGATCAAGACCGATGCCCTCATTCCGGTTCCGGTATTGGTGGGACAAGAGGTAAGATAACCAAAGGTGGGATCGAAAGCAAACTCCAGGGACTTGGACAGCTCATCGTCTATATGATCCGCCATCTGAAACGCCTCCCTTATCTCCAGCCCCGAAGCCAGAGCTTGAATCCTTAAGTGGTCCTCCTCATTGATCATCACGCCCACATTCCCTTCTTTTCCGATTAAAAGTGCAGAAAAATCTCTTAATTGAGTAAACTCCAGGCTGACTAAGTGTCTTTCCACCAGAAAGGACCGATCCAGATCATCCAGTTGGCTGCAATTCACAAATGTCCCCTGTCTCAAATCTGCGCTTTTCTTCACAGCGTTTTTGATAAAGGAGAGAATTCTTTCCCGCGCATCTGTATCGGCTCTGGAGGGAAAGGGGGAGTTTGCAATGTTGCGCGCCAGCCTCACCCTGGAGGATAAGACCACCTGCGAGTTGGAACCCTCCCCGGAAAGCCACACCGCTGGTTTTTTCGCCATCTGTTCAAACATAATCTGATACCTTTTTGAATAAACTTCATTTTTTGGCAGCCAAAGCCTTTATTCGATCTCTGATCTGGGCGGCTTTTTCGAAATCTTCTTCTTCGATAGCTTTCCTCAACTTCTCTTGAAGCTTTGTTTCCTCCCACAAAGGTTTCATCACATTCCTGGTAGTGTGAGGGTATTTCCCCCGATGCTGGGTGGAACCGTGGATCTTTCTCAAAAGATCGTTAAGCTGGCTTTTGAAGGTAACGTAACAGTTCCCACATCCCAGACGCCCTGTTTTGGCGAAATCGGAGAAGCTCATCCCGCAGTCAGTGCAAACAACCTCGGACTCTTTGCTGGGCTTCTGCATCTTGGTCTGACTGAGCATACTAGCTAAGAACTCAGCTAAGGGGAAGGGCACTCCCTCCAGAGGATTACGAAATCCCCTCTTCTCTGCACATTCCCGGCAAAGATTTAAAACCACCTTCTTGTTGTTGATCACCTCGGTCAGATGAACCGTAGCTTCTCTTTTCCCACAATCCTGACACAGCATGTTATTCGCCTTTTACCTCATGTTTAGAGATGTCTTTAAAGAAACTATTTTAAAAGAACGATTGGAGTGTTCACCTTTAGGTGAACCAGGTTGCACTTCTATACTTTATAAATAATCTCAGGTCAAGCTAAAGCTTGACACTCCAGAACCCAGAACCCTTTTTTCAATCTGACTTTTTCAGAGATCTCTTTTTACCTCTCCTGAATCTTCAATTTTTATTTTGAACCCGGCATCGCCTTGCCCTCAACCAAAGTGATTATCCGATGAGCTCTCTCTGCCAGAAGATGATTGTGCGTGGCGATAATAAAAGTCTGACCCTTCTTACCACTCAACTCGGATATAAGATTATGTAACTCCTCTCCGGTTGCCCTGTCTAAGTTTCCGGAGGGCTCGTCTGCGATCACTATCTGAGGCTCATTGATCAATGCCCGCGCCACTGCCACCCTCTGCTGTTCCCCTCCGGACAGCTCTCCAGGCTTATGATAGGCTCTATCAGCAAGTCCCACCTCCGAAAGCAGTTGCGCTGCCTTCTTTCTAATTGAACTCATCTCCTCTCCGGCAATAAGTCGAGGCATCATCACGTTCTCCAGGGCGGAAAACTCCGGCAGAAGATGATGAAACTGAAACACAAATCCTATGGTCTTGTTTCTGAAATGTGCCAGCTTTTTGTCGCTTAAGGCAAAGACGTCGGTGGAGTCCAATCTCACCTTTCCCTTTGTAGGTCGATCCAATGCTCCCAAGATGTGAAGCAGAGTGCTTTTCCCCACCCCGGATGCGCCCACCACAGATACTATCTCGCCTCGTCTTATCCCGATGTCCACTCCCTTTAATACGTGAAGCGTTTCAGCACCCGTTTGAAAGCTCTTGTGGATGTCAACGCCTTCTAATACAATATCGTCGTCTCTGGTCTGTTTCACAATCTTATTATATTTTTATTTTCGCCATTTTTTTCGCTTTATTTACCAACAGCATCAAACTTTGAGCATCCAATAACATTTTAGCTTGAAAAATGGATTTGTCAATAGAAAAGTGAACTGAAAATGTAGATACCAAATACAAATCAGACACCCCCGAAAGGTTTACCCTTACGGGCTCACCAAAGGCGGGATGGATAATAACGTCTACAGGTAGCAGAAAATCCCTCACAGCAGATTAAGCAGATAAAAATCATCGGTATCAGCTTAATCCGTTTAATCAGCTGTGAGGCATTCTCCTGCTCCCCGATATGTTATCCTAACGGGGGCGCATGTCCTCCCCTCTGGGGATCTCCGTCATCCCACGACATTAGTCGAAGATCCCGCCGAAGGCGGTGATTGAAAACCCCGCCAGAGTGGGGCGGTATCAATAAAATGACGCCCATACAAAAATCAAACTTGAGATTGAATCCACCTTAAGCTATATTATAAAAGTTCCTCTTGGGTATCCGATATGTATCTGGTCATTACAAAGTGAACTGAAAAGTTTCGCCATTTTTTTCAATTTACCCCACAGGCTGAAGCTACGTTGCACACCCGGGTACTCCATTAGCAAAAATATGGCGAAAAATTGTTGATTTTTGGAAGAAAATGGCTATGTTAAGGGCAATTTGTTGCCCGACAGAACTTTTAGGTCACAGAAGTTTTCGGACATAAGATAAGGAGGTAACTACTTGGAAATTCATTTTGGAACTGGCATAAGAGCTCCGAACCCCACCCTGTGGAGCGGGATAGAATGTATCCTGAGTTTAATAGTGTTTAAAGGTCAAACATCAATTTTAAGGAGAAAGCGTCAAGATGAATTCATAAAAAGGTTGAGATGTTCGGTTAACGTTGGCGAAGTCCGAATTTGGATCCATAGGACTGGTATCGATGCTGGAGGCTCGAAGTTGGAAGCTGAAACACCTAATTGGACAAAGAAATCTTCGAGTGTCGAGCTTCGAAAGACAAACTTCGTTACGAATCTCGACAACAACATCCGAGCATCGAGCCTTATCAAAGGAGGTGATTAAAATATGCCAACCATAGTTCATTTTGAAATCCCGGCAGACGATCCTGAGCGGGCAAAGAAATTCTACACCGATCTTTTTGGCTGGAAAATCGAAAAAACACCAGAAATGGATTACTGGATGATTGCCACCAGCGGTGAAAAGGCAGTGGATGGTGGTATGATGAAGAGACAAGAACCGCATCAACCAATTACCAACTACATTGATGTCCCTTCCATAGATGAATATGCCGCCAAAGTGGAAAAGCTCGGTGGCAAAGTAGTTATGCCCAAAACGGCTGTGCCAACTATGGGATACTTCGCTGTATGTCTTGATACCGAGAACAATGTCTTTGCCCTGTGGCAATCGGACAAAAGCGCAAAGTAACACCCGGCGGGGTTCGGAAGCAGTAGTATTCCCAGAGTTTCAGTTGCGTCGGGAAATTGTTTTCCCGACGCAATGCCCGAATGACGCAAACTCAGACATATTTAGATGTCAGGTGTGAAGCAGATATGGGCTGTTGCATGAAGAGGGTGTCTCAGCATGAAAAGATATGAAAGAATAATATCGACTATAAAAGAAGAAACTGGTCTCCTTAAAATGATTCAATCGGGGCTTAAACCGGAAGAGATAAAACAGGCAGTTATTGAATCGCTTGAACCCTATTTTGTGAATAAAGATGTTCTTGCGGAGCTTGCCACAGAAGCACTTGTTGGCGACAGTATAAACCTTATCAGGCTTCAGAAAAGCCCATGGTTCTTTCGCAGATTTGAGAAATGCCTTTCCACCTATCGCAACGCAAAAAGTCGAGATGCGCGGAGTAGTTTTGAATGTTGCGCGGCGTGGCGCTCCGGCATTAACGAAAGCATATCGAAGTTTTGGAGCGTTCTCCATCTGGAAGTTGATAAGAATACTCTTGAAATTGAGGAATTCTTGCAGGAGTGTCTCAGTAATATCGGTGATATAATTGAAGGAATAACAAAACCGTATTTAAAAGCCCTTCTTCACCAAATGAGAATTGCCGAAGGGGTCAAAACTGCTTTTGGGCACATCGACTCTTTGGATTTGGGCACAACCGTGAATGAGTTAATCCAAGAAAGCGGTTATCCGGAACTTTTCATGCCGCCTCCGTGGAAAATCCGACTCAATCAATGGCGAAACATCGCCTACCACAGCACGGCCGGAGTCGAGGACAATCTCATTATTTGTTGGTATGGAAAATCACCCAACATTAGGACTGTTCGCTTTCCCAGGAACGAACTTCTGGAGGCTGTCCACACTATTTTTCATATATTCAAGACTTTGAAACTGGCTGACAGTATCTTCTTCATGGATAACGTTAAAGAAATCCGAAAGCTTCTTCCGCACGGCGATATAAGACCGGAGGCGGAATTTCTGAATTTTGCCGCGGGCTTAGCGTCTCAAGGGTTCGAAATAGTCGAGTATGTTAAGGCGCCCAATGAAGCAAGACTCATTGTAAAGGACATCTCTAGCTTAAACCCAAATGAACGCCGATCGCACGCTTCACAGTTCTTATTCCCCCTTTGGCTAGTCACTGGCTCAAGGGAAGTAATAGTGGAGTACCGAGAGAGGGACAACACGCCCAATGTCAGGGTGAGCACTGACTCCGCCACGTGCCAAAAGATCTATGACGGAGAACTAGACCCGTTGACTTTGGCAAAAACAATGAAGATTGTGAAGCTGAAGAGAAACAATGCTTCGACACCACGGGATGGTAGTTAGCCGCGAGGCGCCTTTTTGTGGGACTTCATGTAACCTTGGCAAGTCTTCCGCAAAAACGCAAAGAGAGAAAACGAGAAGTCTGCTGCTTGGCCCTCAGCCAAACGAGTGTTTCTTCAATCGTTGGGCCGAAAGCTGATTTCAGGAAGGATTCATGTTTACAGATCAACAAATACGGCGATACCTTCGCAGAATGGAAAGCAAGCTAATGACGGAAGCAAACAGAAGAAAGGTAAGGCTATCGACTGACTGGGTAAACGAACGTCCTGACAAACCTGGCGCCTATATTGCGTTTGAGGGTCGGGTCGTAGTTTACGTCGGAGAAACCGGGAACCTTCGAGCACGCATGAGAGATCTGCTTGACTCGCGCCGCCATAGTCTCCGCAGAAACATTGGAAAGCATAACTTCTCAGGGGACAAAGGCTATCGGGATGCCACCACTCGAAGGAAGTTTCCAAAACACATTGAGAACAGTGTCGTCAGATGGCTCGAGAAAAAGGTTAGCATCTCACTAGTGCCAATGAAGCTAGGGCGAAAAGAACTGGAGGAGAAGCTTGTTCATAAACATGATCCAAAATACAACAAAAGGCGCCAACGAAAGACACGCTAGAAAAACTTCAACAGTTCGCCGAGCTCCCGGTCCTGAGCGTATCGAAGCATGTAGAGGGGGAGACAGGTGCGCGAGGTAAAGATAGGGAAACTTGACTTTCTGGCACAAGCGATTTGTCTTTGTGAAAACTACTTGCCCGGAGGAGTCCAGGAATATGCAAATGTACGAGATAATCAGCAAGAAAAGAGACAAAAAAAAACTTACCCAGGAGGAGATAGAGTATTTCGTCTCAGGTTATACCAAAGGTCAAATCCCCGACTATCAGGCATCCGCGCTTCTGATGGCTATTTTCCTAAACGGCATGGATGCGGAGGAGACCTTCCACTTGACCTTATCCATGATGAAGTCCGGCAGGGTTCTTGATCTGAGCTCTGTTCGGGGAATGAAGGTTGACAAGCACAGCACTGGAGGAGTGGGGGATAAGGTCTCGTTGATACTTGCCCCTCTGGTCGCCTCATGCGGGGTTAAGGTTCCCATGATCTCCGGAAGGGGACTGGGTCATACCGGCGGAACTTTGGACAAATTGGAGTCCATTCCCGGATTCCGTACAGATCTATCTTTAACAAGATTTGTAAGAATGCTCTCAGACGTCGGTGTCTGCATGATCGGACAGACAAAAGAGATTGCACCTGCCGACAGAAAAATGTATGCTCTAAGAGACGTAACCGCTACGGTGAGCTCCATACCTCTGATCGCCTCCAGCATCATGAGCAAAAAATTAGCCGAGGGGGCAGATGGGTTTGTATTCGATGTCAAGGTGGGAAACGGAGCCTTCATGCAAAAAAAGGATGAGGCTGTGTTTCTGGCAAAGAGTTTGATCCAGATAGCAAAAAGATTCAAAAAGAAAGCGGTGGCTTTGATAACTAACATGAATGAACCGCTAGGCGAGGCGGTGGGGAACTCCATTGAGGTGATGGAAGCCATCCAGGCTTTGAAAGGAAAAGCTCCACAGGATCTTATGGAAGTTACCCTGAGCTTGAGCGCACACATGCTTGTTTTAGGGAAAAAGGCGAAGAATCTGAAGGATGCAGAAAAGAAGTTAAGTCAAGCCATAGAAACCGGTAAGGCACTGGATAAATTTGAAGAGATGATCAAAAAACAGGGTGGAAATCCAAAAGTGTTATTTGACTTTGGGCTTTTTCCTTGGGTGAAATTCAAGCTTTGGGTAAACTCAAACCGAGAGGGATACGTTCAATCCATAGACACCCGGAAGATCGGACTTTCAGCAATGAGGTTGGGTGCTGGCAGAGAGAAGATGGATAGCCCAATTGATCCAGGCGTTGGTTTTTTAATCAAGAAAAAGGTGGGAGATTCTGTCAGAAAAAGGGAGCCCCTGGCTGTGGTCTTTGCTAACAAACTGAAAAAAGCCAGGCAAGCTTGTTCTGAGATCAGGCAGGCCTATCAGATAACCAAAAGAAAAACACCCAGGTTGAAAAAGATTTTATTGATTGTTGATGAAAACGGGACCAGGAGATCAAAGGACGGCTTTTAGTTATCCCCGCCCAGGGCCAAATTTATGGTTATGGAGAGCCAGAATCTAACTTATTAAGGAGAGCATATAATTGTTTACATCCCCCCTTTAGAAAAGGGGGGAAGGGGGGATTCGTATGAATGTGCGTATGCACTCATACGAGCATACGCACATTCATACGAATAATAAGATGTAAACTGTTTCCTGCTCCTCTTAGTAAGTTAAGTTCTGGCTCTTTCCCCCTTCACATTTCCTCTGTTTTTCTGTAAGGCAATCTTCTGTCCTTTTTCTACCTCACGCCTTTTGTTCCCCTTCAGGGTGAATCCTTCAGGGTGAACCCCTCTCCATGAAATGGAGAAGGGGATAGGGAGTGAGGATTTTTGAGTTGTAGGTCGGATATGTCTCGCCAGAGGCGGGACTATCCGACATTTGTTCTGTCCGAAACCACCGCCTTTGGCGGGGATTTCGGACCTACAATTGACTCAAATTTGAACCAAATCATTAAATTATTAAAATAAAATGTCGAAATTCTTATGGAAAGTTAAAAATTTCTGCAACATCCCCATATTCACAACGTATAGTATTCTAAGTTAGAATAGTATAGATTATAATAACTCTGGGAGAGAGCGGCTTTATGACCAAAAATGAGCTTGTGGTATTGGGGCTTTTAGACCAGACGCCCATGCACGGCTATCAGCTCTATCATGAAATAGAGAGAACCAGAATGGAGCATTGGGCTCAGGTCAACTTGGCATCCATATACAATACCCTCAATAGATTAGAGCAAAAGGAGATGATAGAGCCAAAAAAGGAAAAGCCCGGACGGATGCCAGAGCGAAGTGTATATCACATTACTAAAAAAGGAAAAGAGAAATTAGCCTCATTGGTGGAGCAAACCCTGAAGGCCAGTCAAATACCTCAAAGCAATTTCGTGGTGGGGGTTGCTTTTATCAAAGGTTTGTCAAAAAAGAAAGCTCTGGATTGTCTTAAATTTAAGGAGGAGGTTTTCCAGAAAACCTTAAAGCACCTACTAAAAGCCGACAAAGATGAAGGAGCGAACATGCCCTTCCATTGGAAATTTATTCTGCACAGTGGAATAGATCACATGAGATTGGAGATCAAGAGAATAAACGATCTGATAAAACAGATACAAAAGATGCGAAACTGGAAATAATCTTAGAAGCGAAAGAGAGGAAGAGGTAATGAAAAAAGTGATTTTATGGCTGATTCTGGTAGCCATTATCGGCTTTTTGGGCTATAGAGTCTGGGTGGCTTATCAGCGAAGCCAGATAAAAGAAGTTGAAAAGACAGAAGAAATCCCGCCGGTTCAAATCGAGGTGGTTAAAACCAGCCCTCTTACTGAATCATTAAATCTGACCGGGGATGTCAAGGGGATAGAGGAAATAAACGTTTTCCCCAAGGTTTCGGGAAAGTTAGTGGAGATGAAGATCAGAGAGGGAGACCGGGTCAAAAAAGAACAGGTCTTAGCCATCATTGACAGAGATGTGGAGGGTATGAGATTCGAGCAAGCGGAGGTGACCTCCCCGGTAAGAGGAATTGTGGGAACAGTCTATCTGGACAAGGGAGCAAGGGTTAACCCGCCTGAGCCGGGACCAAGCATGGGAACTGCCTTGTTGAGAATTGTAAACATGGATACAGTAAAAGTGGTGGTGTGCGTTATCGAAAAAGACCTGTCCAAGATAAAGCTTCATCAGAAAACCCGGGTCTTGGTGGCTGCCTATCCTGGCCAGATGTTCTCCGGAAAGATAACTTTGATCAGCCCCACCATAAACCAAATGACCAGAACTGCTTCGGTTGAGATCACCATTCCCAACCGAAATCATAAGCTCAAACCCGGTATGTTTGCTGAAGTAGAGATCATAATCAGAAAGCAAGACGACGCCATCTTAATACCTGCCTACGCTGTGCTTGAGCAAAGCAGTAACAAAAAAGTGTTCACTGTGGTGGATGGGAAGGCGGTGATGGGGCTGATCGAAGTAGGGATAGCTCAGGGTGACTTGGTGGAAGTAAAAAGTGGGCTTGATGCGGGGGATACTCTCATCGTGGCGGGTCACCATCAAGTCTCAAGTGGTGACTTAGTCAGTATAGTTAAGGGGGGTGCCGAATAATGTTTCTGCCCAAATTCGCCATCAAAAGACCGGTTACGGTCTTCATGATCTTCATTATGCTGGTCATCTTGGGGATAATTTCCTTCACCCAGTTGTCCATCGACCTTATGCCGGATGTCTCCTTCCCCATGGTAATGGTGGTGACCAGTTATCCGGGTGCAGGTCCCTCCGAGATAGAAACCATGGTCGCCAAACCCCTGGAGGGATCTTTGGCCGCCACCAAAGATGTGAAGAATATCTTCTCCTATTCTCTGGAGGAGGTTTGTGCCATAATGATGGAGTTCGAATGGGGAACGGATATGGACGTGGCTGCCTCAGACGTGAGAGAGAAGGTGGATTTGGTTCGCTGGCGTCTTCCCGAGGACGTAGAGAACCCCACCATCATAAAATTCGATCCCTCCATGATGCCCATTCTGTTTTTAGGCTTGTCCGGTGAGAGTCAAACCCCGGCGGAATTACGCTATTTAGCTGAGGAGATCATACAACCAAGACTGGAGAGACTGGATGGAGTAGCTGCAGCTATGCCCATAGGGGGATTGGAGAGAGAGATAAAGGTTGAGCTTAATCGAGCCAGATTGGAAGCTTTGGGAATCTCTGTGAGTCAGATCATCGGAGCCATCGGAGCCTCCAATCTGAATTTGCCCGGTGGACATCTTAAGTTTGGGCAGAAGGATTTTCTGGTTAGAACAACCGGAGAATTTAGCCAACCTTCTCAATTGGAAAATGTGATCATCTCCAATCATCAAGGTATTCCTATTTATCTAAAAGATGTGGCTGCAATCAGAGATGATTTTAAAGAGCAGACCAGCGTGGTCAGAGTGGGTGGAGGGCCCGGCATTATGTTGCTGGTGCAAAAGGAATCCAGGGCTAATACGGTGAAGGTGGCTGATAAAGCCAAAAAAGCTTTAAGAGATATTCAAAAGGTCCTTCCTTCCGATGTGGAGATTAACATAATTATGGATTCCTCCAAATACATAAAGCTCTCCGTGGGCAATGTGGAAAAATCAGCGTTGGAGGGGGGACTTTTAGCCATAATTATAATCTTGTTGTTTTTGAGAAGCTTCTCCAGTACCCTTATCATCTCGGTTGCCATTCCCATATCGGTTTTAGTCACTTTGATTTTGCTTTACTTTGGTAAGATGACTTTGAACATCACCACTATGGGTGGTTTGGCTTTGGGAATTGGCAGGTTGGTGGATGACGCCATTGTAGTCTTAGAGAATGTTTTCCGACACCGACAGCAGGGCGAAAGACCCAAAGAGGCGGCGGTGATTGGCGCCAGCGAGGTCTCCACTGCGGTGTTAGCTGCCACCGTCACCACCATCATAGTCTTCATCCCCATATTTTTCGTAGGGGGAATGGTGGGAATTCTCTTCCGCCCCATGGGTTACACCGTGGTCTTATCTTTAGCCGCTTCTTACTTTGTGGCTATGGTCTTGATTCCCCTTTTAACCTCTAAGTTTTTGAAGGTGGAAAGAGTAGCAGTGTTAGGGAATCCGAAAAAGTTCACCATCGGGGGGAGGCTATTCAACTTAGGTCAGAAAACCTTTGATGCCATCGATGAGCAATATCATAGAACGGTAAGCTGGGCAATAACACATAAGAAAACCGTAGTCTTGGGGGTATTGGGGGTCCTTCTTGTCACCCTGCCCCTGTTAAAGTTCATAGGATCCGAGTTTACGCCTGAAACAGATGAAGGGCAGTTTGAGATTTCTGTCAAAATGCCCGTGGGGACAGAACTGAAACAGACCGAGAAAGTCTTGGTTCAGATCGAAAATATCGTAATTGAGAACGTACCCGAGTTAAACACAATGATGGTTAGAGGAGGAATTGAAGGAAAAGGGATAGCCGCACTCTCGGCTGTGTTCCAGGATATAACCGGTCCGCATGCCGCCACCGTTCAAATCCGCTTGGCCGATCGAGTCGAGCGAAAGCGTTCCATGTTCGAAATCATGGAGCTTCTACGTGGTAAGCTAAAGGACATTCCAGATGTGAATTTCAATATCAGAGCCAGTGGAATGATGTCAAGGATGACCAGCTTTGGCGGAGCCGCCGCTCCTATTGTGGTGGAGATAAGAGGCTATGATCTGGAAACCGCACGGAGTTTGGCGGTCAAAGTCAAGGAGATACTGGAGGCAACACCCGGAAGCAGAGATGTAAGAATACAGCGTGAGGAAGGATTACCTGAACTGCAGATCAAAATCGACCGGGATCGGGCGGCCGCCCTGGGCTTAAATTTGGCTCAAATCGCCCGAACCATTCAGACCAATGTGGACGGGACCATTGCCTCTTTGTTCAGGGATCCAGAATTAGGCAAGGAATATAATATTTTAGTTCAATTAAGAGAAGAAGACAGAAGGAATCTTTTGGACTTAGACCGAATCTTTATTACCTCTTATTCAGGCAAACAGATTCCTCTTTCCAATGTGGCTGAGGTGGTCAAAGCCGAAGGTCCGGTCAAAATCGATCGAAAGAATCAGGAGAGGATGCTTTTAGTTACCTCTCAGGCTTATGGTCGACCCGCAGGGACTGTGGCGGCTGAGGTGGAGGACATGATCAAGAAGAGCTTAAGGGTGCCGCAGGACTTCTCGGTGGAAATGACAGGAAGCTATGAGGATCAGCAGGAATCATTTAAAATATTGATCTTAGCTTTGATTTTAGCCATTGTTTTAATCTACATGATCTTAGCCGCCCAGTTTGAATCTCTATTTGATCCGTTTATAGTGATGTTCTCCGTTCCCTTAGGATTCATTGGGGTGATCTGGGGTCTGTTTTTAACCGGGCACACCTTCAGCATTCTTTCCTTTGTGGGGATGATCATGATGGTTGGAATTGTGGTATCCAATGCCATACTTTTGGTGGACTACACCAACATCTTAAGGAGACGAGGGATGGAGCTTCATGAGGCGGTGGTCCAGGCGGGCAGAACCCGTCTGCGTCCCATTCTGATGACCTCCTTCACCACCATGCTGGCTTTGGTTCCTATGGCTTTGGGATTAGGAGAGGGTGGCGAGATCTACTCTCCTATGGCAGTGGCGGTTATCAGCGGTCTTTTGGTCTCCATGGTGCTTACTCTGGTCTTTATCCCTACTTTATATACCATCTTTGAGGAGAGGCTGAAAAGAAAAATCTTTGTGCAATGATAGAGAGACTATTGAAAAACTTCATTAGGCAGGGCTGAATGCCCTTCAGGGTGAATCCTTCAGGATGAACCCTGCCCTATGGGTGATGAGACATTGTTGCCCATAGGGGCGGGAATTTATCCTGCCCCGAAGTGGGGTTTTTGAACACGCCCTAAAAACCGCAGAACAAAGGATAAATCACGATGAAACTAATCTTTTTGATATTCAACAGCCCCTTAGAGCCTGATGTGAAGGATCTTTTAAAAAAGGCTGAAGTGGCTCATTATACCCGCTGGGAAAAGGTCAAAGGAGTGGGCGAAACCGGTCCGCACTTCGACGATGAGGTCTGGCCATCGGTGAATATAGCCCTGATGTTTTCTTTGGAAAACGAAAAGAAAAACGAAGTAGCTGAGGGTGTGCGAAAAATCAGAGAGCAGTTTCCCGATGAGGGAATACGCATGTTGGTCTTGCCACTGGAGGAAATAGTGTAAAAACAAGAGCCAGGCTGAAGCCTGCCGCTATCGAATGGTATGGTAGCCGCACCCTTCAGGGTGCGAAAAACAGACTTTTTGCGTGTCCAGAGGAGGTAGGAATGCTTTTCAGATATCTTTCAAGGATTACTTTAGTACTCTTACTGTTATTTAATTTTTGCGAGGCACAAGACAAGAGAATCAACTTGAATTTAGATCAAAGTCTTAAGATTGCTTATGAAAACAATAAAACTCTTTTGCAGTTACAAGAGAAGATCAATACGGCAAAATATCAAATAGATGAAGCTAAATCAGGCTTCTATCCGCAATTGTCCTTCAGCGGAAGCTATACCCGTTTGGCAGAGGTTCCCGGCTTTGATATGGGAGGAATGGGAAAAGCCAAGTTGGGTACAGAGAACAATTATGACCTTAAGCTTTCCTATCAACAACCTCTGTTCACCTGGGGAAAAATTCGGGCGGGATACGATATATCGAAATACAATCTTTCCCTAACCAGAGAGGAATATCGAAAGACAAAACAGGAGATAAAGTTCAACTTAGTCAATCTATTCTATAATATCCTTTTGGCTGAGGAATTGATCAAAGTCAGAGAAGAATCAATCGCCCGAATCGAGGACCATCTCAGCACAGTTCAAGAAAGATATGACAAAGGGTATGCCTCGGAGTTTGACGTATTGAGGGTCAAAGTCCAACTGGCCAATGCCAAACCTCCTCTTGTGCAAGCGAAGAATCTTTATAGCTTAACCTTAGACAACCTGAAAAACCTTCTTGGAATCAGTTTGAAGGACTCGGTTGGTCTGGAAGGCACCTTAGAGTTTCAACCTATAGAGGTGGATCAGTCTCGTGCGGAGGAATTTGCCTTCAAAAATAGATCTGAATTGAAGTCGATATTTCATCAGGGAAGAATTGCCCAAGAAGCGCTGAATATTGCCAAAGCGACCAACAAGCCCAATTTGTTGGGAATAGCCAATTATGAATACAAAAAACCTTTCTATTTCAATGACGAATGGGAAACGGATTGGAATTTCACCTTCCTGGTGACCGTTCCCATATTCGACGGGTTCCTGACCAGATCAAAGGTTCGTCAGGCAAGATCGGATTTAAAGCAGATAGATATTGCTGAAAAACAGATTCAGGATTTTATAAAATTAGAGATCAGTCAAGCCATCTCCGATCTAAATTTAGCCAAAGAGAATATCCTCTCCCAGGAGGAGAATGTAAAGCAAGCCAATGAGAGCTTGAGGATCGCCAAGGTGCAATACGGAAAGGGCATGTTGACTAACCTGGAGTTGATGGATACAGAGTTCGCCTTGACCGTGGCGGAGACCAATTATCTTCAGGCGCTATCAGATTATCTGATCGCCAAAGCCAAGTATGAAAAAGCGATCGGAAAAGATTAAAAAAAACAGGGTCATGGGGCAAAAAAATATAATTACTAAGGGGAGCATATAATTGTTTACATCCCCCCTAAAGAAATGGGGGGAAGGGGGGATTCGTATGAATGCATACGCATTTGAAACTTGGAAAATCCCCCTAAATCCCCCTTTACTAAAGGGGGATTCGTATGAATGCATACGCATTTCAAGTCAAGCCCAAAACAGGTGTGGGAGAAAAAATCAATGCGAAGCTCGTATGAGTGCATACGCACATTCATACGAATAATAAAATGTAAACTGTTTCCTGCTCCTCTTAGTAAATAAGTTCTTGTTCCGGCGGGATATTGTTCATTTGGATATTGAGATTATCCCGCCGAAACCCTATCTTCTGACAAGCCTTTTCATAGATGGTTCGGGGTTGCCCTTCAGGGCTTATTGAAAAAGCTACACTTCGGAGCGGGATGACGGAGACCCGTCTGGGAATTCCCGCTCCTATGGGAGACAATTACTTATCATCCATAGGCCAGGGCATTTAGCCCTGCCAAATGGGTTTTTCAACACTCCCTTCAGGGTGAACCTACACCCTGAACCAGACAAGTTGCGGGGTAAGGGCATGCCCTGAGGGCGAAGTCCGAAGGGTACCCCGCAACGACAACCAAATCCTAATACCGGCACATCAGAAAACCTCTTGTTTTTTTCAAATTCGCTTTGTATACTCATTAGGTAGACAAGATGGGGAGAGGTGAATTGAATAAGAGATTGGATTTTCTTTTCTGGATCATTTTGTTTTCTTTCTGGTTTGCATTTTTTCATATCTCTTTCGGATACAGCTTCGAAAGAAAGCAACCTTTGTTGATCCCACCTCATCCCGTTTTTCATCCCCCTTTTTCCCCAAAAGGTGATACTGGCTTTTGCACGATTCAATATGATAACGACTCAGTCGCTTACTATTTTAACCTATTTGAGGCAGGAGACGGAATAGCAGTTTACATGGACCCGGAATTCTGTGGTTTTGATACCAACACCTATCCTTTCAAGCTGACTAATGTCCATTTTTATCTTTATGATCCCGGAGCCTTTGTCTGGCCGGTGGAGATTAAAGTGAACATCGTGAGTGTTGATACCACTGAGGATACGCTGAATCCCGGTACGATAAGGCCTGGTTTGCCCGGCCGTTCCAAAACCTTTACCATTCCTGAGGATTCAGCTTACGATCCGGTAACTCACCCCAGCCCCATTAACCTAACTCTGGACGAAGTTTGGTGCGTATATTCCACTTTCTTTCTCGAAATCATTTACACGGGAGGAACTGAACTGCCTTATCCCAGCCTGGTCATGACCGATATAACTGATCGACCCGACAACAATCACAACTGGGTCTTTTGGAATGGGAATTATGTTGAATGGTATGATTTCTGGGAGCCGTGGGCAACCCCGGGTAGGGCGATCATGCGCGTCACCGGGTATCCATATGCCATAGACTGTTATTTGTGCTGGGATTGGATGTCCAAAACCACCCAGGCTCCGAACGGGATGCCGGACTTTGATCAATATCAGTTCGGCTCCGATCCACAGGATCCTGCGGACTCCCTGGCAATGTGTGGCCCCACGGCAGCGGCTAATTGCCTGGTATGGTTCGATGCCATTTCCTCGATACAAAATCCCGACAGCCTGATTAGATTACTCTCCGATTATTTTCATACCGATCCAGATAGCGGAACCCTGGTGGATTCAATTACAGCCGGTTTGGATTCGCTTTTTGCACATTATAGTTTGAATTTATACTCCACCCAATTGCAGAACCCAACCTTCTCTGATATCGCAGACTCCCTTGAAAAGCCAGCCAGTATTATGCTTCTGGTGGGACTATGGCAGAATATAGATGATACATTGTATCGAATTGGCGGGCATTACGTCTCCATGGCTGGCGCGTGTAAGCTCTACTCCTGGGTTGCCATTAGCGATCCTGCTGTGGACAATACGGAAACAGGGGGAAGAGGAAGGTTTTTGCCACCCCATTATCCCCATCCAGATGATCACACCCTTCATAACACCAAAGGCTTCGTCTCCCATGATGCATATGTTTCAGAAGTCCTATCTGTGGTTCCTTATGCAGATACATTATGGAGGCTCAGAGATTGCGAGGATGACAGCCTACCGTGGCTTTCCCAATTTGAGGGACAGAATTTTCAGCCGGAGCAAGAGCAATATAGACACGATTACGATTCTACAGAAAGCTTGTATGCAGTGGTAGAATACGCCATCCTGATCTTGGAAAAGTCCACCCTGGTGGCAGAAGAAGAGATGGAAACCCCTAAATATTTTGAGTTATATCAAAGCTTTCCCAATCCATTCAACAACCATACAATAATCAAATATAGCCTATTGAAAGCAACTGATGTATCGCTGGTGATCTACAATATCTTAGGACAGAAGGTCAGGACCCTGGTGAGGAAAGAAAGGCAGAGTGGATTGAAGACGGTGATCTGGGATGGAAAGGACGAGAGGGGAAAAGATTTAAGCTCCGGCATTTATTTTTACCAGTTGCAAACAGGGAAACTCACCCAAACCAGGCGGATGGTTTTGCTGAAATAGATCAGCGGATGTAACGGATTGGGTCAACGGATGAAGCGGATTAAACGGATAAACATCCTTAGAACATCAGAACATCCTGGAACAAAAAGTCTCTGGTTGCTTGGGATTTTGTTCCATAGATCTTATTGATCTTCGTACGAGTAATGGAAAAAATTTTCATCGACCACAATCTCCTCTTTTTTATAATCCCCCTCAATCCCCCTTTTATAAAGGGGGACAAAGGGGGATTAAAGGAGAAAGGAAAGATTTTCCATTGCTTACGCATAACTCAATAAGATGATGCTGAAGCAAAAACTTTTCACATTTTTGAAAATAAATCTCTTGCATTTTCTGAGGGCATCTATATATTTGGAAAAATTGAGGATTTGGAATCAGAACGACAAAGGGAGAGAAAAAAATGAATTGTAGGGATCGGATTTATGCTTATGGTAATCCACTAAATATGTAGAGGTGTTCGCATTTGGACATGATTCAGGTATGATCATAGGAATTAAGGCGTCAGCCTTTTACTGATCTTCGTATAAGTAATGGAAAAATTTTTCATCGACCACAATCTCCTCTTTTTTATAATCCCCCTCAATCCCCCTTTTATAAAGGGGGACAAAGGGGGATTAAAGGAGAAAGGAAAGATTTTCTATTGCTTACGCGTAACTCAATAATAACCAAAAATGGAATCCTTAATATGTTAACTTATTTAGTCGAAGACCATCAGGATAAATCCGATCCGAAAAAGCTTGATTGGCTACTGATGAAGAAGTTCCGGTTGGAGCGGGTTTGCGAATGCGGATTCGATAAATTAAGGATGGATTTTATAAGTCAAAGCTTTACGTAAGCTGATCACACCACTTCAAAAACAAAAAAGGAGGTGATGGAAAAAACGAAGTAATTTGAGCTTTAATCCTTTAACCTGTAACTTTAACAAGGCTTCAAAGCCTGAGAAGGAGAAAATCAATGAAACAGAAGCTAACGTTTTTAATGGTGGCGACCTTACTGCTTGGTGTTGTTTTTTCTATCAACTCAGTCGCCTGGTCTTTTGAAAGACAAATCCCCAATCGGATCCCAGAAGACCAAATTATCCCCCAGTCTTTTGAGGGTTTTGAAAAATCTGGACCCTATTGCGAAATTATCAACGACTTTGATAGTCCCATCTATTACTATGGGGGCTTCGATTCAGGAATGGGTTTCGCTGTATTTATGAATCCGGCACAATGTGGTGAATCCCCCTATCCTTTCGAGATCACCGATGTTCATTTCTACCTTTATGCTCCTGATGGTTATCACTGGCCCGTAGCCTTACGAGTTAATATAAGGGATTCAAATAAAGGTGACAGTTGTTCTGGACCAGGGGATGTTTTGTGCTCCGAAGACTTCAGCGTAGACAGTGATTCGGCTTACCCCTACATGCTGACTCTAAACCTGAGCAACCCCTGCTGTGTAAATCAACCATTTTTCTTAGAAATAATTTACACCGAACCGCGTGACCCTGCGCACCCACATCCCAGCCTGATGATGGATGATGATTTCTATCCGGCAGATACCTGCGATAACTGGGGACTGGGATTGAAGGTCCCTGGATTATATGATGAGTGGTATGATATTTGGACTCCTCCGACTCCCGGGGATGCTGTCATTCGGGCAACCGGATACACCAGCTCCTCCCACTGTGATCCAGAGTGGTATTGGAAGGAGGATAAACCGGATCAGGTCCCATGCCCCGCACCCAGCGGCATGCCGGATTTTGACCAGTATCAAGACGAGTGGATAGCCTACTGCGGTCCCGTCGCAGTGGCAAACTGCCTGTGGTGGTATAACGCTGTCCCCAAAGGATGGTCCCCTCCTCAGTTGATTGATACGCTGGCAAGATACCTCCATACCAATCCCGATTGGGGAACTTACGTTGACACCATGCAGATGGGTCTGACCCAGTATTTCATTGATTATGGATTCGATCTTTACGAGCATACCTATTACCAACCCGACTTCTACGAGATGGAAGACTCCCTAAAGGAATGCCAGGACATCATTCTGCTTCTGGGCTTCTATCAGTGGGACCCCCAATACCAAGTTTATGACCGAATTGGCGGTCATTTTGTAACCATGGCTGGAGTCTCTTCCGGGTCGTTGAAGGTAGCTTTAAGCGACCCAGCCAGAGATATGGCTGTATGGTACCAATGGCCCGGAAGAATTCGCCCGCCCGAGCACCCAACTCCGGAATATCCACCTACCTTGCACAATGATCCGACATACGTATCGCAGGATATGTACACTTCCACTCTGGAATCACCCACTCCGGGGAATCCTAACTGGGGACTGGACTATCCTTATTACATCTATAGGACTGAAGCACCCCCGTTTTTGGGACAAAACTTCCAGCCGGAGCAGGAACACCTGAGAGGAACTTACATTCGTGGTGTAGAGGTGTTCACCGAGGTGGAATATGCCGTCATGATCTGTCCGGGCGAGTGGTATTGGAAGCCGGACAAACCGGATCAGGAACCATTCCCTGCTCCCAGCGGCATGCCGGACTTTGACCAGAATCAATTTGGTCTCCCAGATTCGCAGGCTCTGTGTGCACCTACAGCAGTGGCAAATTGCCTGTGGTGGTATAATGCTGTGCCTGACGGAACAACCCCGGATGACTTGATCCGACTTCTGTCTGACTATTTCAGGACCGATCCAGTTGAGGGCACTTATGTGGACTCGATTCAAGCAGGACTGGATAGATATTTCCAGAAGTTTGGATTTGACTTACAGGAGACCACCTACTGGGCGCCGGACTTTTATGAGATGGAGGAGTCACTCAAAGTGTGTCAGGACATTATCCTTGCTCTGGGATTCTTTTGGTTTGATGGAGTAGATTGGTGGATAGAAGGCGGACATTGTGTCACCATGGCTGGGGTGAACTCCGAAGGCAGAAAAGTTGCCCTCAGCGATCCAGACGCAGATGCAGCAGAATCTGGTCGACCCGGTAGGGTGAGGCCGGAGGTCCACCCGCCTCATCCCGGCGATCCTACCGTGCACAACGATCCTTCCTTTGTCTCTCAGGATGTTTACGATTGCACGCTTGATCCTGAATTCCCCAGCCCGGGCAATCCTTTCTGGGAAATTGATGACTACTATACTCCTCCTGTAAGGGACAAATACTCCGGCAAAAACATTCCGCAAAGATTCAAACCTTACGCCAAGCCGGCTCCCAAGGAGTATGTTGGTTTCTGGCGAACTGAGGTGATAGCGGCAATAATGATCTGTCCCAAACCATCCAATGCGGTGGAGGGAGAAGAGCAAGGTGGGTTGACTCCGAAAGACTTTGAGCTTTATCAGAACTATCCCAATCCATTCAACAACGAAACCCTGATACAGTTCAATCTGCGAAAATCCGCTGAGGTGACCCTGGTGGTTTACAACATCCTGGGACAGAAAGTCCAGACACTGGTGAAGGGGCGCATAGACGCAGGTCCCCAAAGTGTAGGCTGGGATGGAAAGGATGAAAAAGGAAATGAGTTGTCCAGCGGAATCTATTTCTATCAACTGAAAGCCGGTGAGGTGACAGAGACCAAACGTCTGGTGCTTCTGAAGTAGGTCAAAGGATCTGTCAACGGATTGAACGGATGTAACGGATAACAGACGAAATGAGTTGGGGCAGGGGTTTGACCCCTGCCCCAACTCATTATGCAACAAGTTCGGATAGTTATTCCGGTCAAGTTGAATCAGCCTCTCCTCTCTCTTGGGCGTTACCTAATCTTTTTCTGAAAAAGTGTATGATTCGTATTTGGTCTCCACAGTAGAATTTTAAAAACAACTTGATATTTTTTAATGCTGGAGTTAAATTACTCCAGCATTTTTTTGAGGATAATGCGAGCAGGGTGCCCGATCTGCCCATGAGGAAGTCTGAGTTTTCAACTCCGACTTTAAGTCCTTATCATTTGGTGGGTTTCTTGTGTTACTGTTAAGTCCTGATCTTTGTGGAGGGTGTGGGGGATGTGTGGCGGTTTGTTCTGTTGGAGCCTTGGAACTTTTTCCTTCCGGGCTAAGAATTAAACATAAGCTGTGCACCTTGTGTGAAAACTGCGTGATCTTCTGCCCCACAGGTGCGTTGGAGATAAAATCCATCGAAGGCAAAACTTCTCCCTCTCAAACCAAAATATCCGATCTGAAGAATGAATGATAAATTCGATTGCATAGTGGTGGGAGCGGGTCCCGCCGGATCTATGGCGGCAAAAACTCTGGCTGAAAAAGGTGTGGAGGTTTTGCTTCTGGAAAAGCACCCGGAGATAGGGGTGCCTCTTTCTTGTGCTGAAGCTATCAGCGTTTCAGGCTTAGATAGATTTGTCACACCAGATCTCGAATGGATCAGCACACAAATCCACCAGGTACTTTTAGTCTCTCCTTCAAATGAAAGATTGGTGCTCCATCATCCCCAAGCCGGCTTTGTTTTGAACAGAAAGATTTTTGACAGAAGACTGGCACAAAAAGCCTCTTTGCTGGGAGCAAGTGTTAAGGTTAATTGTTGCGCGGTGGGTCTTTTAAGTCATACCAGGGATGGTTTTTGTGGGGTCAAGGTGTTGGAAAATGGAAAGGAAAAAGAATATGGGGCAAAGATGATCATCGGAGCGGATGGGGTGGAATCGTGGGTTGCCCGCTGGGCAGGAGTTGACTCTTCCTTAAGGCTGGATCAAATAGAGTCGTGCGCTCAGTATCTTCTGGGAGAGATAGAGGTGGAGTCGGATCGCACGGAGTTTTACCTCGGGCGGTCTATTGCCCCAGGAGGATATGCCTGGGTTTTCCCTAAAAGTGACCGGACCGCCAATGTTGGTTTGACTGTAAAGCCGGATCGAACCTTAAAGAAAGCCAAAGAATTTTTAGACCAATTCGTTCAAAAAAGATTCTCCAGCTTCAGGATAATTGAATTCACCATGGGTGGTATCCCCGCCTTCGACAGAAAAATGAGCCTGGTTAGAAAGAATGTGCTTCTGGTGGGAGATGCAGGCAGGCTGGTGGATTCCCTCTCCGGTGCTGGAATATCAAACGCTCTGCTCTCCGGAAAAATCGCCGGGGAGGTGGTGAGCCAATTCGTCAAGAAAGGAGGCTCTTCATTTTCCTTTCTGAAACGATATGAAGAAGAGTTTTTGAAAGAAAAAGGACGAGAGTTGAGATTTTATTCTTATTGTCGGGCGATATTTTTGAAGATGACCGACGAGGATTTCGATACGGTGGTTTGCTTTCTGAAGGAATATTTTGGCGATAGGACGACCACCGCCATCCAGCCCATTGCGTTGATCAAGACCATCCTGAAATCAAACCGTCGGCTTTTGCGTCTGCTCAGGCATCTGGTTTGGTGAACTATGGGAAGAATCGTTCCTTCAGATTACTGGCTAACCGGGGAAGATTTCTTTTGCACCAGCTTGGTCAATCGGGACTTTATTCGGGAAGCTTTGTTGGGATGTATAGCCCCTTTTTGGGCAGCTTTGTCCAAAAATGAGACAGCTTCTTTTAAAGAAGCCTCTTCAGGTGAAGCTTCCGTCTTCTTAACCAAAGTCTTTATCCGGGATTTGATGGCTGTGTTTCTTACGTTCGACTTTTTGCTGGTTCTGAGCCTTTTTTTGACTGACTTATGTATGGCCAATGCTTTTCTCCTTGTTTTTTGTGATCATACTTTTTACAATCCATGAAATATAGAGTTAAAACCATATTTGTCAAGCTCAAAAAAAGTGATTTGTGTAATTGTCCAATTTATCAAACATGCGGCGGCTGAACCTCACCCTAACCCTGCGAAGCATTCATATGAATCTCCTTAAAAAGGAGAGGGTTAAATTCCCCTCCTTCTTAAGGAGGGGAATAAGGGGAGGTTAGAGGAAAGGGAAAAGTTACTCGTTACAGTCAAATCTAAGTCTTTGTGATGACTTCAAATTCCGAACAAGATAAAATCGCCCGATCCACCGGGATTGTCAGTTCGGCTACACTTCTTTCCCGCGTCTTGGGTCTGGTCAGGGAGCAGGTGTTTGCCTATCTTTTTGGGGCCGGCTTTGTCACGGACGCCTTCATCGCCGCCTTCCGCATACCCAACCTGTTGCGGGATCTGTTTGCCGAGGGTGCCCTCTCCTCTGCCTTCATTCCGGTTTTCACCGATCATTTAACCAATCAGGGCAAACAAAAAGCGTGGGAGTTAGCTAATTTAGTGTTGAATCTGCTTTTGATCACCCTGTGCGTGGTCGTAATTCTGGGTATCATCTTTTCACCATACATTGTCAAACTCATTGCTCCCGGATTTGGCGAGGAGATGGGCAAGCAGGAGTTGACCACGCTTCTTTCCCGCATTATGTTTCCGTTTCTTCTGTTCATCGCCTTAGCCGCCTTAGCCATGGGGATTTTGAATACTTTCAGGCGTTTTGGTGTCCCGGCTTTGGCTCCCACCATGTTCAATCTGGGGATGATCGCAGGAGGACTTTTTCTCTCCCCTTTGTTTGACCCACCCATCATAGGGATGGCTTTAGGTGTGCTCTTGGGTGGATTAGGACAGTTGGTTATTCAGTTGCCCACCTTAAGAAACATAGGCTTTAAGTATCGCTTCAAGATAAATCTCCGTCATCCCGGAGTTAAACGAATCCTTCTTCTGATGGTGCCGGCAACTTTGGGGCTTGCCTCCACCCAGGTTAACATATTTGTCAACACCCTGATTGCATCCTTCCTCACTCAGGGAAGTGTTTCCTACTTAAATTACAGTTTTCGGCTGATGCAGTTTCCCATCGGCGTATTTGGGATAGCAGTGGCGACGGTGACTTTCCCCATCATCTCTGCTTATGCGGCTAAAAAGGAGATGGGACAACTTCTCTCCACTTATACCTCATCCTTGAAATTAGTTTTCTTTTTGACCATTCCCTCAGCGATCTTTTTAGCGGTAGCATCCCAACCGGTCATATCGGTTTTGTTTCAACACGGCAAATTCACCTTTCTTGACACAGTGGCAACCTCTCAGGCTTTGATGTTTTACTGTATCGGTCTTTTCGCCTACTCTTCTGTTAGATTAACCGCCTCCACGTTTTATTCAATGGGTGATACAAAGACTCCGGTCAAGACCAGCGTGGTGGCAGTAGGGATTAATATCATTTTGAATCTCCTCCTGATGCGTCCTTTAGGATTTAAGGGATTGGCGCTGGCGGCATCAGTTGCCGCCATGACCAATCTGTTTTTGCTTCTTAAGATTTTGGACAAACGAATTGGACCACTTGACAGAAAAGATATTGGAGGCACGTTTTTCAGGATATTATCTTCGGCCGTCTTTATGGGATCTGTAATATGGATTTACCTGAAATACTTTGGGCTGAATTTAGAGACGGCAGCATTACCTGCGGAAATCCTGGAGCTTTTGGTTATTTTGATTTTGGGGTTTGTCAGCTATTTCGCCTTCTCTTACCTGTTGAGACTTTCGGAGCTTGACCGTGTGCTGGAACTGTTAAAGATAAAGAAGAGATAAAACAAGGCATCCAAGCACCGTTGATATTTAGGAGCAAGGTAAGGTACCTTGCTCCAACTGAAAAGCCCCTTTTCTAAAAGGGGCTTTTTGTTAAATAACGGTTGACTAAAGACGTTTTTTTGTTATGATTTAATGTAGGGGCGGATTTTTGAATCCGCCGGTTCAAGGGTGTATCTGAAGGGTTCGTTGAAAAAGCCATACTTCGGGGCGGGATAAATTCCCGCCCCTATGAAGGTGAATGACTCATCACCCATAGGGCAGGGCATTTAGCCCTGCTAATAGAGTTTTTCAACAGTCCATGAAGATTTACCCCAACAGGAATTCAACTCTTATGGATCTATTTAAAAAAGAGAAAAAATCAAAGGGTGTGAAAGGGACTCCTTTAGCGGACAGGATGCGACCGGAGACCTTAGAGGAGTTTGTGGGGCAGAAGCACATCCTGGGGGAGGGTTCGGTCCTGCGAAAGGCGATCTTAGAGGATAAGATCCAATCACTGATCTTCTGGGGTCCACCCGGCACTGGCAAAACCACGTTAGCTCAGATCATCGCCAAAGCCACCGGCGCACATTTTGTCTCTTTCTCCGCAGTCCTTTCCGGCATAAAAGAGATAAAGGAGGTCATGGCTGAAGCCGCCAGGATGAAAGAATTCTATAATCGGAAGACCATCCTGTTTGTGGATGAGGTTCACCGGTTCAATAAGGCACAACAGGATGCTTTTCTGCCTCACGTGGAGAAAGGGAATATCATCCTTATCGGCGCCACCACCGAGAACCCCTCCTTTGAGGTCATCTCTGCTCTTCTTTCCCGAACCAAAGTTTACACCTTAAATCCCTTGACTGAAGACGAGTTGAAGATCATCCTGAACCGGGCTATTAGTGATAAAGAAAAAGGGTTGGGGAACTTGAATGTGGAACTGGAAAAAAACGCTTCAGACTACGTTGCTCAAATGGCAAATGGAGATGCCCGGGTGGCTCTCTCCACCTTGGAGTTTGCAGCTCTAACCACTCATCCGGATAAAGATAATAAACGGAAAATCACCTTAAAGATCGCTTCCGAGACCATGCAGAAGAAGGCATTGGCCTACGATAAAGGGGGAGAGGAGCATTACAACATAATCTCAGCTTTCCATAAAAGCCTGAGAGGATCTGATCCTGATGCCGCCTTATACTGGCTGGGGAGAATGTTGTCTGGAGGCGAGGATCCTTTTTATATCGCTCGCAGGATGGTCAGGTTCGCCTCCGAGGATATCGGAAATTCTGATCCTTCCGCACTTCAGGTTACCATCGCCGCCAAAGAGGCTTATCACTTTCTGGGCTCACCGGAAGGAGAACTCTCCTTAGCTCAGGCGGCGGTATATTTAGCCACCGCGCCCAAAAGCGATGCGGTTTACAAAGCTTTTAATCTGGTGCAGGAGGATATTCAAAAAACCCAAGCCCTACCGGTGCCTCTCCACATTCGTAATGCTCCCACCCGGTTGATGAAAAATTTAGGATATGGTAAAGATTATAAATATCCGCACGACTTTCCAGATCATTTCGTGGATGAAACCTATCTTCCTGAAAACTTAAAAGACCGCAAATATTACCACCCGACCGATTTCGGCTTTGAGAAACAGATCAAGAAGAGGTTGGAATGGTGGAGGAAGAGAAAGGGTCGAGGGTCAAGAGGCAAGGGTCAAGGGCAAGGGTCAAGAAGCAAGGGGCAAGATAGAAGCCGGGATAAAGAATAGGGATCTGAGAGTCAGTGATCTGGAATCATTGTAACAAGGTTCTGTTTCACAAGGGGCGGGAATTTTCGTATGAATGTGCGTCCCGCCAACGGCGGGACGAGCATACGCATATCCTGCCCCCAAATACGGCTAATTGTCCGATCAGACCTATCTCTGAAAGGCTACCTTCTCAAGTGTTTTTTTCCTTTTTGGATCTTCTCCAATTTAGTGGATAGAATTCTGGGTAACAAAAACAGGCGTAAGGAGTTAATGAAAGTGACGGTTTTTGAGACCTCACCCCCTATCCCCCTCTCCACAAATCAGACTGTGTCACAATTCTCAAAAACCTGCTTCTGTCATTCTGGGCGAAGCGAAGAATCTCGTAGTTACAATAAGTTGCAAAATCGAGATTCTTCGGCTAACGCCTCAGAATGACATTATGACACACTCTCAAATGTGGAGAGGGGGAACAAGGGCTGACAAGGGTAGGTTTTTTGGTTGATAGTATTTCATAGTTTCTGTTTACCTGTGTGTAAGTATGAATTAGAGATGCAGATGTACTCATACGAGTTATAATCCCCCTTTGTCCCCCTTTAAAAAAGGGGGAATTTGAGATAGTCCCCCTTTGAGAAAGGGGGATTTAGGGGGATTATCTGTGATAATCATATCCCGCTCTACTTGACATGCGGACATTAGCACCTATGCTGTTTTTTGCTCTTTTTAAAAAACCTACCCCTATCAGGGGAACAAGGGGGAGAGGTAGAAAAAGACGGAATTTTGCACTTTTCCACCCAAGGCGAATCCGCCCAGGCGAACGAGCGGACGCTCCCGTCTGGGGGCGTCTGCCCGCCTCCGGGGGAATGGCAAATTGAACCCCTATAGTCGTATATGTGCCTATGCATGTTCATTCAGGTATTAGCAACTAATTTGGAGAAGAACCTCCTTTTTTAACTTTTTCAATTTTTGAGGTCTTGCCTTTGCACCGTAGTTATCTGCGGTAAATGTAAGATTGTGTCATTTAAAAACTTATAAAAGCTAACCAGAAAACCTACCGCTCTTCCCGGCGCAGAAAATTGCGCCAAACCGTTTCTCTCTCTTGTATCTCTTTTCGGTGTTAACAGGAACTTCAATAATATCAATAAGTTGATTAAATCACAAAAGGTGAATTTTGGTTTCAATATGTTGGCACGAATTTTGAGATATAAATGTTTGTCATTCCCTTTCTTTACTTCTAAACTCCCCTTGAGCTTTGTCCGCCATCTTGAGGGCGGGCGGACAAAGCTCCTTTTTTATGCCAAGATTGTTTTATCTTACCTACTAAGAAGAGCAGGAAACAGTTTACATCTTATTATTCGTATGAATGTGCGTATGCTCGTATGAGTGCATACGCACATTCATACGAATCCCCCCCTCCCCCCATTTCTTTAGGGGGGATGTAAACAATTATATGCTCCCCTTAGTAAGTCCGTGTCGGGTCTTTTGAGCAGGTATTAAGATCCGGTCATGTTAGAAGAATCGCTGAATGCAAAAAGGGAAGCTTGGGGAGTCACTCCAAACTGCAACATGGGGTCTATGACTACGGCATCTGGTCACAGAGATTTATGATGAGTTGGTTTTATCTTAAAACCGAGGAAATTTATGTCGATAAACAGAAGGGGTTTCTGTATCGACTTCCTTCTTCTTTTAAGGTAAAAGTAGAATGCTAGTTAAGATCAAAAACTCATGGGTATAATGTATGGAAATTATTACCAAGCCCAACTATGCTAAAGTGCTGAAGCAAATAAATTGGTCCATCAAGACAGCACAGGTGTATCCCCTCAGACATCCTACCGTTCTCCTAACACTGGAGAGACTGCTCTCCACCTTACAGGAGATGTTCAAAAGCATGGATGAGTTAACCATCTGCCGGGTGGAAGACAGAATCGTGGTTAACGACAGGAACATAGAGAGTTCGGATATACTAAAGGCGTTGATAGAGAAGTTTATCGATAAGAATATAAGTAGCCTGACTTTCACTAAAGATCTTACTAAGGAGGAATTGGGTAAGTTTCTAAGCTTTTTTGTGAAACCATTAAACAAAGAAGCCCAAACAAAAAACCTTCCTGAGTTTCTCAAAAGACACCATATCCAATCAATAAAGGCTGATCAGATCAGGTATGAGCTGGTGTCTGAAGATGAGGTGGTGGTAAAAGCGGAAGTGGCAAAGGGGGCAGACCTGAAAACCCAAATCTCAGAGATCATGAAAGATAACCCCGACCTGGTGAGAGATATCGTTTTGAACAAATCGGTGGATAAGGAAAGCCTTGCCGAAGGATTTAGCGCGGAGACAGACTTGAGCCAGTTGACGGAGGAGATTAGAAAGCAGACAAAAAGTCTTTCGGATGACGAGGTCTTAAGCCTTTTAGCGTCCAGTTTGGAGCAGAATTTAAAAAAATCCGAATCTCAAGATTCAGGCTCGACACTAAACGAGGTGGTGGATCTGGTGAATAAGCTTCTCCAAGACAGAGAGAAGAGGAAACTTCTGCCACAGGTAAAGAAGATGCTCTCCGAACACGGAATAATAGAGAAAAAGCATCTGGACTTCCTCTTTGAGGAGAAATGGCTGAAAAGCCAGGAGGTTTTGGATGAGCTGGTAAAGATGATAGAGAAATTAGGAACCGAAGAGGTGGATTTTGAGAGATTCATGTTCCTGTTGCACCGGGTGATAAGCTCACAAGACACCGAAATCAAATCCTATGCCATGGACAAGCTTCTTTCCAAGCTGGATTCTGAAAACAGCCAGACCAGAAGTTTTGCTGTTTCCGCTCTGGAAAAAGCATTGAGCCACTTTATTCAGGAGAAGATGGAATTTGAGTTCTCATACATCAAGGACCAATTATATGAGAGGATCAAAGACCAATTCCTGCTATCTGGTATCTTGAAGGACTGTTCTCAGTTGATGAAGACCATTTTTTTCGAGATGATTCAACGACAAAAGTTCAAAGAGGCACATCAGATTTTGCGCGAAGTCAATGCTCGTTTGAGCCCGGAAGTCGTTTATCCTGATGAGGTGAAAAAGATCGCCCAGGATTTCATTCAAGAGGTCTCTGATGACGCCACACTTGCTGTCTTGGTCTCTGAGATGAAAGAAGGAGTTCCCTTTCAAAATATAAAGCTAACTGAGGAGATTTTAGAATCTCTGGACAAGGATAAGGTGGCAGAGAAACTGACCGGTATTTTCACCGTGGATGATAGAGCCACCCGGATGAGCGCATTGAGGGTGCTTTGTCGACTGGGGAAAAGTTCCGTGTCCACTCTTTCTGCCCTTCTGTCCAATTCCGACACCTTCATCAGAAAAAAAGAAAGCGCCCTTCTGGTGGATGAACACTGGTATAAGGTACGGAACTGCATCTACGTTCTGGGGAATATACCGGATGAGAAAAGCGTGCAAAGTCTGTCCGAGCTTAGTGCCGACCCGGACATAAGGGTAAGGCTGGAGGTTGTCAAAGCCTTGGAGAAGATTGGCAGATCCGAATCGGTGGATGCTCTTTTGACCTTGTTAAAAGACGAAGACGAGGAGGTGCGTAGAAGAACCATTATCTCCCTGACCTCACTAGGTGATAAAAGTTGTCTGGAACATCTGATGGAGCATTTTCGGCATAATCGGAAAGACAAGTTGATTACTCTTACCGCCATCGGAAAAATTGGTGGAGAGGAGTCGGTTAATTTTCTGTTAAAGATTTTGTGGGAGAAGGAGAAGGGAATAAGACACCTAGCGCCCAAACAGAAGGAGGAGGTCAAGATCGTCGTCTTGAACATATTGGGTAAAATAGGCTCCGCTGAATTAGCCGGTGAGATTGAAAAATTCGTAAAACAAAAAAGAAAAGGCTTAAAAGGTTTAAAGAGCCTTTTGGTGAAAGATAGGGTGATGGAGACAGCAAAACAGACGCTGAAAGTGATAAAATCTAAAAGCAATACCCATCCCCTCACTGTCCAGATAGGATGAGGATGGAGAACCAAAGCAGAAGCGGAGTTGACGCAGGCTGAGTCTGTGATCACCTTTTTCAAAAAACATACTGAAGATCATGTAAAGACCATCATTCCCAAGTTGAAAGTACGTTGTTTCGCTTCTGACAGAATACTTATGCCCATTTTTCGCAACGGCAAAAAATTTAGGTATAGTGAAGCGCCAGCCCAAATAGGGTGCCTTTTTTTAATTGAAAGAAGTAGGTCTAATAAAGGAGAGAAGAACTTAAGCATCCTCAGACGTCTTTTCAGAAAGATTTTTTTCTTTTTGATGGAATTCACTGCCCTGTAAAATTAAACTGAAGATGTTTTTTATTCTAAGAAGGGATAGAAATTTCAAAGATCCTTTGGAGAGGTTTAGCCTAAAAAATCTTACCGGCCATTTAAGTTCGTCTTTATCACAGATGGTAGATACCTGCAATGCTTTAGCGGATGGAAAAGTTACTTCAGATTTTTTTTGCAGGTCCGGTTTTGCGGAAACTTCAGTCGATCCCTCTTTTGCGATCTGTTGGTCAATTGCCTGGATGATGCTTTGGGCTTGGCTGATCCTCTTTTCGATCTGTTTGTATGTTTTCTTTTTAATCAATCCGTGCTTGTATTTTACCTGATTGAGCTTTAAGGCGCTCTGGTAGGTGCTTTCCACGATTTGATCTTTTGTCATCCAAAAAGTTTCATAGTTGAGCATCTGTTTCCAGCTTGGCGTAAGTAGCGCCTTTCTGTGTTCCTCCAGCGTATGATAGAACAACTTGTAACCATATTCCTTTGGATTTTCAAAGACTCTGCTCCCTGGATCCAAAAAGGGAGCCAGAGGTGAAATATAAGGAAAAAGCTTTTTGCTTTTGCCCAGTCGTTCTAAGAGATGATCAATATACTCCACCGTCTCCATAACCGATTGCATATCCTGACCGGGCAATCCGATCATAAAGAAAAGATCAAACTTATGGCAACCTAACTTAAGAATTTTCTCGATCATCTGCTCCATTTTCTGATTATCATAGGGTCGACCGAAAGTGGCTCTTATCTTTGGATCATGGGTCTCAGGAGAAAGCTGAATATTGAGATGGGGAATGGAAGCGGCGATCATATTCAGAGAGTCTGAAGGAGGAATATCAAAAAATTCCAAGACCACATGATTGTCCAGCTTTTGTTTTCTCAACAGGCTTAAAAGCTTTCGGGCATACTCCTCCCCTGGTTGAAATATATCCCCTAAGATGAAGATAGGTCCTTTGAAATAACGGGCGATTTGATAAAGGTCAGAAGCCACCAGCTCCGCATCCCGGTAAGCTGGCTTTTGGCGATGACAGAACTCTTTGTAACTCTCCTGTGAGCCTCCGCAGGTTCCACAGTGATAACTACATCCCCGACAGGTGAAGACCGCAGTGATGGGATATTCCTGCCAGCCATAAAAAGGAACAGGTCCGGAAAGATCTTTGTGTTTTATCACCGATCTGATGATATGGGAATAATCCAGGGGATACTGGTTTAAATCCTCAGGAACCCAGTTGGTCTGATTAATCTTTACCTCTCCATTTTCCTTATAGGTCAGATTGGGAATATCATTAAAGCCCTCCCCGTTTTTAAGTGCGGACATCAAAAGCAAAAGAGGCATCTCGGTGGAGTCCCCTCGCAGGACAAAATCCACCTGGGGATAGGTTATAAGCTCCTGGTGAAAATAGGTGGATGACAGTCCTCCGAAGATCACCGGAGTTTGGGGATGATGCTTTTTCACTATTCGTGCCAATTCTAAACTTCCCTGAGCATGAGGAAGCCAATGTAGGTCAATGCCAAAGGCAAAAGCCTTCAACTTCTTTATCTCTTTTTCTGCATCATAATGAGGATCGGACAGCATCTTATAAGCGATGTTGATGATCCGCACATCAAACCCGTGACTGGTCAGGTAATGGGACAGGCTGACAAAGCCCAGAGGATACATGTCAAAGACAGGGGTGGAGGGAATCACATCGCTTATCGGTCCCCACATTATGGAACGTTTCCGAAAGTCGTATATGCTGGGGGGATGAAGAAGAATTAAATCGAGCATGAGAAACTAAAAATAGAGAATATGGTTCCACTGTCATTCTGATCCCGCCGAAGGCGGGAGAAGAATCGCAGTCGTCTGAGTCTCCCTTTTTCTGGTCGCATGAACCCAACATGCTTCATCTTTAGGATTCAGACAAGTCCCGTCCCTACAGATGCCCGACAAATTAGTGTCGGGTGGCTTTCGTAACCCGACTTACAGCATCACAATGTGTAGTTGCTCGATTCATCGAGCAAAAATACGCCCAATAAATTGGGCAACTACGATTCATTGTCTCATTACTACTTTCACCGCTGGTGGCGAAGTTGTAGCCGCAGACTTTAGTCTGCGTTGGTTTTTGCGTCCATATGGACGGCTACAAAACCTCTTCCCCTATCCCTCTCTCCACTCCGCCAGAGGCGGATCCACCTTCGGCGGAAAAGTGGAGAGGGGGACAAAGGGGTGAGGTAAATATTTTATACTCTCTCGATTCATCGAGCAGAAATACGCCCAATGAATTGGACAACTACCATCCATAATGTCATTCTGAGCGAAGCGAAGAATCTCGTTTTTGCTGCTCCGCTGGATGATAACATCCAGCGAGAGCGTGGGAGATTCTTCGGTCGCCCTGCCATAAGCGGGGCTCCCCCAGAATGACACACCGTAGGGGCAGCCCTTGTGGCTGTCCGCACCACGCACTGGACTGGGAGAAGCCCTGTCCCTACAGATTCTACCTGTTTTTCATTCCTTCCGAGCGAAGACGCTCTTGGTCCATCTTTTTCTGCTCCTCTATTCTTTGCTCTTCTTCCTGTTTGCGTTTCTCTCGCTCTAACTGTTGTTGTTGTTTTTCTTCTTGGTATGCTTTGTCTATCTCTACTTGGAGTTCAGGATAGAGAGTTGGATCGTCGTAGCCTACGTCTGTTTCCCTCATTCTTTCTGTCTCGTATCCCTTACGCTTGGCTACGATGCGCCAGTCAAAGCTGGCCATGCTCACCAAGTTTTCTGCCACGACATCAAAGCCGGTCAGCCCTTTCTTGACCACCACATTCATTGGATCACCGGATGTGAGTTGCACAAAGACCTTCATGGGGTGTTCGACACTTATGGTAACGGTCTCCAAGAAGAGAGGATCAAGCTCAATGTGGGCTTTGCCGTTCACCAATGTCCCCTCGCCAAAGTCCTCAAACCAGATCTCCGGGCTTTCTATCACGCTCAAAAGCCTGTGCCCCTTTCCGGTCTTCACCACCGCATACTTGGCACCAGACCCAGCAAAATCACCCGCAGCATAGACCGCCGCACCACCCCCACCAGCTGTCTCAATACCATAAACACCATAAGGGGTTCCTGTGCCAACACCCTCGTAAACCTCAAAGTATCCGCCGTAAGCATTGCCTGAGGACCAATTCTCAGCGGAACATCTGGTGCCGTATGCCGAACTGCTTGAGGTACTGTAGCTGGAGGCACGTACGCCGTAGTGCACGCCCGTCCCTTCACCAGGCGCGGAAAAAGATCCGCCATAACAATCGCCCGAGGAGTAATTGTCAGCGTAGCCTTTGACGCCGTATGACCTACCGTTTGAGTTACTGTTGGCGTTCGCAACTACGCCGATGTGATCGCCCGTGCCTGAGGACGACGTGGAAAAAGATCCGCCTTCAGCATCGCCCGAGGAGGTATTCTCAGCGTAGCCTCTGATGCCGAATGCATCTGCGTTTGAAGCACCGTAGCCCTCGGCCTTCAGGCCGTAGTGCATGCCCGTCCCTTCGGAAGACGTGGTAAAATATCCACCGTAAGCAGCGCCTGAGGAGGTATTCCCAGCGGTGCCTGTAACACCATAGTGGGTTCCTGTTCCCCCAAGGTAGGCCTCGAAATAGCCGCCGTAAGCATTGCCCGAGGAGTAATTCCCAGCGGTGCCTTTAGTGCCGTATGCCGAACTGTTTGAGTTACTGCGGCCATTGGCATATAGGCCGTAGTGCTCGCCCGTCCCTTCTTCAGACGTGCTAAAATATCCGCCGTAAGTATCGCCCGAGGAGGTATTGTCAGCGTTTGCTGAGATGCCGTATGTCCTACCGTTTGAGTTACTGTAGCCGTGGGCACTTACGCCGTAGTGATCGCCCGTGCCTGAGGAAGACGTCCAAAAAGATCCGCCGTAAGCATTGCCCGAGGAGGTATTCCAAGCGCAGCCTCTGATACCGTATGCATCTGCGTTTGAAGCACCGTAGCCGTCGGCCTTCAGTCCGTAGTGCCTACCCGTCCCTCCGGAAGACGTGGTAAAATACCCGCCATAAGCTTCGCCCGAGGAGGTATTCTCAGCGGAGCCTGTAACACCATAGAGCCGGTCCGTACTACTTCCTGAAACTTTGCCTAGAAAAGCTGAACCTTGGGCGGCAAGCACGCTGTCTGGCCCAATTGCGTTAACAAAAACCGTATCGCAATCATGGCAATTTACATCACCGCCACCCACTATCCCCGCTCGGTAAGCATAAGCCACGCTCACCATCGGCTTCAAGGGTCTCATCTCCGCGTCAGTCTCTACCTGAACACCTAAATACTTGGTGCTTCCATCAAAGACCGAAGCGGGTATAGAATCGACGCTTCCTAAGAGAACGGAGAATACGCCCTCATTTACTACAACATCTGTTTGTGTCTCCGTCCAATCTGCAGGAGAACCCAGAGTGTCTGGATAAATGGAAAAGGTTATGGAGACTGTGTCATTCAGACAGCCACCTGTTGTGGTGGTCAGCTTCCCCTGGTAATTAATCATTTGGGGGACGTCAGCGTGTGAACCAGAACACATGAAGATCGCCACGATCCCCACCCACAAAAGAATAATACAGTTGCGTGCCATGAGGCACCTCCTTTTGATTTAAGGTTTAGATTTTGTTGTTTGTTAGGACAGAGCACAAACCCTGTTCCTTATCCACTCTTCTCTTTCTTTAGATGCTTCGCTTCGCAGATTCTTCGCTTCGCTCAGAACGACAAGTGCACGTGTCATTCTGAGTCCCGCCAAAGGCGGGACGAAGAATCTAAAACCAGATGCTTCGCTTCGCTCAGCATGACAAGTATGGCGGGTTAACTTCGCTCAGCATGACAACAGGGTTTAACGTTACATCCACTCTTCACTTAGATCTTTCCACTGCGGATTCATTGATTCAATTAGCGCAAATTTCTTTTTTCTCAACCATCCTTTTATCTGTTTTTCTCTTGCAATGGCAGAAGTTACTTCATTGGTCAATTCATAATAGATGAGTTTGGTGATGTTGTATTTTTTTGTGAAACCATCAATTAGCTTGTTTTTGTGCTCATATACTCTGCGTATCAAATTGCTTGTTACGCCCGTATATAGGGTCCGTGATTTGTTTGTCATTATATAAACGTAATATTGTTTTTTCTTTCTCATACTGCGTCCAACTGCTATTGAAAATCCTGAGATGCTTCCCCCGCCAAAGGCGGGGTCAGCATGACACAGGGGGTGTCACCCTGAGCGAAGCGAAGGGTCTCGCCGTCGGATTCTGCATATACGTTGAGATTCTTCCCCCGCCAGAGGCGGGGTCAGAATGACACCTCGGATATTAAACCACCCTTCCAATCACCAACCCCAAGGATAAAAGAAGACCGGTGAAAAGGTGTGTCTGGACGGTTTTGGCCTGAGCGGGAATGAGTTCGGCAAATTTGTCGTAGTTGGCTTTCAGGATTTTGATGGCGCCAACAGCTAAGGGGAGGGTTAGAAAAGAGACTAAAGCAAAGGGGGTGACCATCCTGAAGATCACACTTCCAGCTATCACCAGATAAGTGGCGCAGATTAAGAAATAGTAGCCATAAACTGCCTTCCTTTTTCCCAATATCACCACCAGATGTCTTTTATTCACCGCCTTATCTGCTTCATAATCGGGAAATTGATTGATATATAAAATCGCCGTCACCAGAAAGCCGATGGGAAGCGATATCCAGAAGGCGGACCAGCTTAGACTGTGGGCTTGAACATAGTATGCACCTATTATGGTTAGGGTGCCCAAGTTTAAGCCAACAACAAACTCGCCAATGCCTCGATAGCCGATGAGCACCGGAGCGGCGGTATAGAAGAAGCCAGTCAAAAGCCCGAAGATGCCCAGATATAAGATCAAGTTCCCCGGCGTGACCACATTCAAATATAATCCTATGATCGAGCCGAGGCCGAAGAACAAAAATGAGCCTATCAACATGTGCTTGGGTGGAATCACCCCATTTTGAATTACCCGGCTTCCTCCGGAAAAAGGTGTAACCCTGGTGTTGATCTCATCATTTCCGGTCTTATGATCATAATAGTCGTTGGCTAAATTTGTTCCTGCGTTGAACAGGGGCACTCCCGCTAAAACCAGAATAAATTTAGACAAGCTAAACTTTCCGGTCATGTTCCAGGCTAAAGCTGATCCCACCAGAACCGGAATGGCGCTGGCGGTAAAAAAAGGCGCTCGGATTGCCTTTATCCATTTCTTTATAAAATCTTTCATCAAAAGACATCTCCCTTTTGGATTAACCCAAGGAGTCGGCTTGAGTCTGCTCTTCCCCCTTTTGAGGACTTTCCGGAACCGAGTCCACTTTCACCTCTTGCGGGTTGGCATTGTCATGAGGTTCCTCTTCAGGAATTCTGATCTTTGGCACCACCCTTCTTATCTCATCTATCGGTATATGCCCCAGCCGTATCAAAGAGACCTCATCTATGGAGACATCCAGTACAGTGGAAGGGAGGAAGACTCTTGACTTTCCGCCATCCAGAATCAAATTTATTCTTCCATTGAAGAAATAAAAGACTCTATTTGCCGCCACACAGCTTTTCTTTCCGGAGATGTTGGAGCTGGTGGCGGTGAGGGGAACCCGCACTGCCTCCAGAAGTCGAGCGACCAGCTTGCTGGGAGAAACCCGAATGCCCAACTTATCCCCTTTGGCTAAAACCAATGAGAGTCTGGGATAGGTGCTTTTGAATACTAAAGTCAAGGGTCCGGGCCAGAATTTTTCCATAAGCTTTTCTGCATCATCGCTTACAAAATCGACCACCTTACGGGCATCCCCTGCACCTTTTAAGAAGACGGAGAGGGGCTTGGATCTATCCCTTCTTTTTATCCGATAGATCTTCGCCACCATCTCCTGATTATACGCATCTGCTCCCAGAGCATAAACGGTCTCGGTGGGAAAAGAGACTATACCTCCGCCCTTTAGAATCCTGGCGGCTTCGGATATCACGTTTTTTTCCGGGTTCTCCGGGTTGACCAATAAAACTTTAGTTTTGATTAACAAATTACGTCCCTGTAATTTTGTTTTTTGAAAAAATTTATGGCTTTATTTCCACCTCCACCACCCAGCTCTCTTTATATCCCAATTTCTTTATCTTCTTCAAAAGGAAATCGGCTTCCTCTCTGGTTTCGCAATCTCCCACCCTTACCCAATAGTAGGGGGTTTTATAATCTATGCAGGTCTTATCTGAAAGTTGATTTGCCACTAACTCAGCCACCTGGGAAGCTTCATCCGGATATTTGGTGGCGAAGAATTGCACCCGGTAAACTTTCCGGGGGTAGAAACTTTCTATCCCTTTTGGTTCTTCCAATCCAATTTCATTCTCTTTTTCAAACTTAGTGGTTCCCTCCTTTTTCTCTTTTGGCTCTTCTTCGGTAACGATCACCTCATCCTGTGGAAAACCTAAGGGGTCAAACTGTTTCTCTCCTTTGGTTCGAGGATCCTCTTTTATGGATTCCCTGGGCCAGAGGGCACAACCAGTGAAAAAAAGAGAGAGCAGAAGACAAATCCAGAGTCCGTTTTTTCTCATAGATATTTCTCCAGTTCCTTATCCTGGGTGAACTCGGAAAGGAGCTCTTTCACATCTTGAACCTTTGTCTTGTGAGCCACAAAAACGATATCGCCGGTCTTCACGATCACCAGGTCTGAAACTCCCAAGGTGGCGATTATCCCATCCGAGTCGTTAACAATGGTGGTCTCATAGGTGTTTATGGCTCGTGCGTTCCCTACCATCACATTATGATCCCGATCTTTCTCTTTTATTCTCTCCAGAGCCAGCCATGAACCAATGTCATCCCAGACTAAATCCGCTTTGATCACCAGAGCGTTCTCTGCCTTTTCCAGCACGGCACAATCTATGGAGATGTTTTCCAGATGCTGGTAAATTTCTTGTTTTGCCGAATCTTCGTTTTCTGTGCCCATATGTTTGGAATAACTTTCCAGTTGCTTATACATCTGGGGTATGTGGTTCTTTAACGCTTTAAGAATAGTCGACACAGTCCAGATAAACATTCCACTGTTCCATAGATGCTTCCGGTCGTAATAGTATTGCTGTGCCACAATTCGATTGGGTTTCTCCTTAAATTCCTTTATCTGGTAAACAAGAATGTCGTCGAAGGTGTCATAAAGTTCCGCCAACTCGATGTATCCGTAAGCTGTTTCTGCCCGGGTGGGTGTGATGCCTATGGTGATCAAATACTCTCCTTCACCAGCCAGTTTTGTGCCCACCTCCAAAATCTTCGCAAGCTTCTCCTGGGGTTTGATTATATGATCGGAGGAGAGGACCACCATGGTGGCATCCGGGTCTATCTTTTGAAGATGGATAGCCGCCACTCCGATAGCCGCACATGTGTTTTTCATGGCGGGCTCGACAATTAGATTTTCCTCTTTAAGGTAATCCACTTGTTTAAGGATTGCCTTTTTTATGTTTTCCCCGGTCACCACCTTGGTTCTTTCTACCGGGATAAAATCCTTGATCCGATCGATGGTTTCCTGAAGCATGGTCCTTTTGGATATGAGATGCAGAAGCTGTTTGGGATGTTGGGTTCTGGAAAGGGGCCAGAACCTTTCTCCCTTTCCCCCCGCTAAAATGACTGCGTAATTCAAAGCCTCACCCCCAGATAAAGGGTTAAAGATAAACTTGGGTCATGGCATCACGGTCAATTCACTTAACTGTAAATCAATTTATCATAAAAGTCTTTACTTGTCAATAAAAACTTTCTCACAATTTGTAAATACCAAATACAAAGCATACACTTTTTGACAAAGAGAAAATAGTAGCCTGAGAGGTCAGTCGAAACTCCTCACTATCACGCTCAATAAATTTGGGTCTCAGTATAAAACACTATACCAAACATACATGTGCCATGAGCATCGTCACAAGGGTCACCGAGAATCTCTAAAATGTTGTCTACATAATCAGGGTGTCCCGGGTCAAACCCCACATTTTTTACCTCTCCGACAATACCTGAACCATCAAACCCATAGATATGAGCAGTGTCGGCACCAGTGAATATCCTGACATTGTCCATACAAGTTGCTTCCGGTTGGAGAGAAAGGAGGACGAAAGCGGCACAGAAAATGATAATAAAAGAACGCATAAAACCTCCATGGTCTGTGGTTAGATCAAAGAACCGGCATCTCATCTTGGATACCTCTTATGAAAGTTTGGCTTTATATATTCAATATATGTATTTTTTTGCAAGCGCAAGAAAAATTTGCGGAATCATCTACGAAATTAGGATAGATATTCTTCTATGGAGGAATGGTTTCTGTCCTCGTCGAGACAATTGATATCCATTAAACCAAAAAATGGAGGCGGAAGCTTCGTATCAAAAATGAAATTTCCCTTGACATCACGCTGTCCGTAAACTAAGATTATCATGGAGGTGAAGAAATGAATACTTTAAAGACTGCGTTTCTTTTAACTTTGATGACCTTGCTTTTTATCTTCATCGGTCAACTGCTGGGAGGAAACCAGGGGATGGTGGTGGCGTTTATCTTTGCCGCCATTATGAACCTGGGCACCTACTGGTTCTCCGATAAGATAGTTTTAGCCATGTATCGGGCACAGCCGGTAGATGAAGAGACCAGCCGGCGGCTTTACAGCATTGTCAGGCGGGCGGCAACTGCGGCTCATCTTCCCATGCCCAAGGTGTATATAATTCCCCGTCAAACCCCTAATGCCTTTGCCACCGGAAGAAATCCCAAACACTCAGCCGTGGCGGTTACTCAGGGGATCATGAAGATTTTAGATGAGGATGAACTGGAGGGAGTGATCTCTCATGAGATGGCTCATATTAAAAATAGAGATATTCTGACCGGATCCATTGTAGCCACCTTAGCAGGCGCTATCAGCATGTTAGCCTTTATGGCCCGATTTGCGGCAATCTTCGGTGGTTACGGCGGAAGGGATAGTCAAGGTCGTGGAGGGGGGTTGGGTCTTCTGATTATGGCAATAGTGGCGCCTTTAGCCGCCCTGTTGATACAGATGGCTATCTCCAGATCCAGAGAATATGCGGCAGATAGCACCGCTGCAAAAAACAGTCACAAGCCTCTTGCTCTGGCTAATGCCTTAAGGAAGCTGGAGAGTGCGGCCAGAAGAATACCTCTTGGTGCAAAACCTGCCACTGCTCATCTTTTCATCGTGAACCCTCTCTCTGGAAAAGGAATGGCCAGCCTGTTTTCCACTCACCCGCCAATTGATGAAAGAGTAGCAAGACTTCAGAAGATGGCAAGAGGGATTTGAAGTCGTCCCTAGACGGCCGTCCGCCGACCGCCGTCATATTGATGCGGTAAGGACGGTGAATTCCGATAGACCCTCACCGCATTTTTTGTCTAAATGGAGGAAGAAATCCCTGTATGGGAAGTGCCTGGATCCAGATACTTATAATTCTGCTTCTGATCTTAGCCAATGGTTTTTTCGCCTCATCTGAGATAGCCTTAATCTCCGCCAGAAGAAGCCGGATCAAACAACTCTCCGAAAAAGGACACAAGAAAGCCCAACTGGTGGGCAAGCTTCAGAGCAAGCCGGATGTGTTTTTAGCCACCGTTCAGGTGGGAATCACCCTGGTGGGAACATTAGCTTCGGTGGTGGGAGGTGCCAAGGTTGTCGATCACTTAAAACCGTGGATTGAGAAAATTCCCTCCCCAGCCATTCAAAATTCCAGTGAATCGATCGCCATCGGAATCGTAGTGGTGGTCATCACCTATCTGCTCTTGGTGTTGGGGGAACTGGTTCCCAAATATTTAGCTTTGGCTTACCCGGAAAAAATCGCCTTCAGAACCGTGGGATCTGTCAACTTTCTGTCCAGATTGGCTTTCTTGCCAGTCAAAATGCTTTCCAACTCCAGCCGATTTTTTGTTACCCTTTTTCTCAAACGGGTTCCGAAAGAAAGCGGATTTATCACCGACGAAGAATTAAAGTTCATTGTGCGAGATGGGAAAACCAAGGGGGTTTTTGATCAGACCGAGGAACAGCTGATCCGCCGCGCGCTTGAGTTCACCGATACCACTGTTCGAAATGCCATGACTCCCCGCACTGAGATCTTTGCTCTGGACATAAAAGCCGGACAAGAGCGGGCAATTCGAGCCATGACTGAGGAGGGATTTTCCCGAATTCCAATATATAAGGATAACCTGGACAATATCGTGGGGATAATCTATGCCAAAGATATTATCAACCTGCTGCAGAACAGAGAACTTATCATTTTAGAAGACATCCTGCGCAAGCCCTATTTTGTGCCGGATTCAATGAAGATCTCTGAGCTTTTAAAAAACTTTCAAAAAAAACGATTACATATAGCCATAGTGCTGGACGAATTTGGCGGCACAGCCGGGCTTATCACCCTGGAGGATATAATCGAGGAGATAGTGGGGGAGATTCGGGATGAATATGATCAGGAAGAGGAGGAGATTTATCTGCTTTCCGACAACTTAGCCATCGTGAACGCCGGCTTGTTTATCGGGGAGTTTAACCAAAAGTTTGGCACCGATCTTCCCGAAGAATATAATACCATGGGAGGTTATCTTACCGGCAGTTTGGGAAGTATCCCGCTTTTAGATGAGGAGATCAAGATAGGTAACCTCACCTTTGTGATCTTTGATAAGGTGGGACCCAGGCTCAAGAAAATAAAAGTGATCAGAGAACGGAAGGAGTAGAAGAGAACAAACAGGGGAAAGACAAATGGAATAAGGCGATATTGAATTGTCATAGGAAGCTCTGAAAAAGTCCAACGGGAAGGGTTTTGTTGGAGTGTCCCGCCTTTGGCGGGACCTGTCCTATCCTATGGATCCTGTGGAAAACTTCTTAAAAGACAAAAGACTTTAACATGGTTCACCTAAAGGTGAACACTCCAATTTCTGCTTTTCCTGCCAGGGGCGGGATTCCAGGTGGGGCGATGTATTCGTACGAATTTTTTCAGAGCTCTCTTGATTTCTTACAACAGACGAATTGTGAACTGTTGTTTTTGATCTTTATTTTTGCATCCATATCATGTTTGAATCCATACTGGAGCCAATTGGAAGATGGGTAATTAGCTTCATCTCCCAACTGGGCTATACGGGAATAATTATCACCATGGGAATTGAAAGTGCCTGTATACCTTTGCCATCGGAGATCATCATGCCTTTCTCCGGATATTTAGCATTCACCGGAAGATTCAGCCTGTGGGGCGTTTCCGTGGCTGGTGCCTTTGGTTGCGTGGTGGGATCGGTGGTCGCTTACTGGGTGGGAATTCTGGGAGGACGTCCTTTTATCCAAAAGTATGGAAGATATGTTCTGATCTCATCAAAAGATTTAGCTACTGCTGATCGCTGGTTTGAAAGATACGGAGAGTGGGCCATATTTTTCTCCCGCCTTCTGCCGGTCATAAGAACCTTCATCTCCCTTCCGGCAGGAATCGCCCGGATGAACTTTCCGAAGTTCGTCATCTACACCTTCCTCGGGTCTTTGCCCTGGTGTTTGATGTTAGCCTATGTGGGAAAGATACTGGGAGAAAACTGGATGAGCATAAGAGTCTATTTTCAGCGAGCCGACATCCTTATCGGGATAATCATAGTCTTAGGCATAGCCTATTTCTTATATCGGCACTTAAAACCGGAGAAAAAAAATAATCTCACTTCAGGTGAATAAATGCACGCCTTAGCTTTTTTTGGCACAGCCTTCATCTCTTTATTTTTGGTGGTTGACGTTGCCACCAATATGCCCATCTTTTTGTCCTTAACTGAGAAATATTCTGCGTTTGACAGAAGAAGCATCGCCCGAAAAGCACTTTTGGTTGCTTTAGGAATTCAGCTTTTATTTGTGATCTTTGGTAACTATATCTTCGGATATTTAAACATTAAGTTATATTCATTTTCCATTGCCGGGGGAATTTTGCTCTCCGTTGTTGCCATGGAGATGCTATTCGGGCGCAAAACCCGCACCGAATACCAGGAAAAAGAACAGGAAGAGGAGAAGGAGAACATCACCATCGTTCCTCTGGCAATTCCTTTGCACACCGGACCTGCCTCCATCGTCACCGGCATGATCATCTTCGGTAATGCCGACACCCTGGTGTTGAAGGGGGTCTTTGTTCTTGCCACCGTCTGCGTCTATTTGGCCTCCATGCTTGTCCTCTTGAAATCAGACATAATCTTTAAGATTTTCAAGCCTCTGGGCATGAAGGTGATAACCCGGGTGATGGGCTTGATTTTGTTAACTCTGGCAGTGCAATTCGTGGTGAATGGAATAAAAGAAGCCTTAAGGTAAGGTCTTGTCCCAAAAGTATGTGGTAGGGAAAATGCTTGACATTTCAAAAAGATGCGTATGCACTCATACGAATCTGAATCTCAACCTTGTAGTAAGCTTGTCGAACCTATCGCCTCTTCCTCCAGAGGCGCCCGCCCCGCCTATGGCGAACAGTTGGTTGACAATCTTGCTCCGTTTCGGCTTTATGATGTTCTTTATCTTTAAGTTCCTCTTTCATCTTTACTAAAGATTTTTGATCTTTCTCTCTTTCATCCACGGCCTTACATTCAGAGAGAATAAATTCAATATGCTCATCCATATGTTTAAGATATTAAACGAAGTGAAATCCATAGGAACGTTTACGCTCCCAGACAGGTCTCCGTCAATAAGATCGAGTTTTATGTATAACCGGGCACATTGCTTGAGAACCTTTTTGAGGGCGTTTTTGTTGTTCTTTCTGAAATTGGCAATAGTTTTATGATCAGGCTTTAAGTTGCCCATAAGCCACATAGATGAAACATTATGATGGACTGCCCTTTCTAATCTTCTGGAGCTTCTAAATCCATAAGAATAGCCATATACCAGAAGCTTTAGCATGGCCTTGGGATCATATGTTGAATTGCCCACTTTATGTTCATCCAACACAATCCCTGGTTCATCAAAATCAAGGGCATCCACAAAGGCATCCATAAGCCCTTACCGGGGCATTCTCGCTTACATAGTCTTTGATGCTTGGTGGAAGAAGTTCGGTTTGTCCTTGATCACCATATCGACATGCCATAGTGAAGCTTCCTTTCCTCATTTGTCTATACTATTATAGCATATCCGACGGGTAATCGATAGGTAATTTTTAGAATTTTATCTAATTTATACATACTTGGGGAACAACTTGTTTAATTATGACACAGTCTGATTGACGGGTATTTCCTGTGTCACCCTGCTCTACTCAAGGTGGATGTTTTTCATCCACCAAAGAAAGAATGGGTTGGGGACGACAACGTTCCCAACCAGCGAAAAGGTAATATTTCAGATAACGGTTAATAACCGCATTTACTCTTAGATCTGACATTGGCTAGGTGAGATACCCTGCCTGCGATGGACAAGGATCCGATCTCTCAAGACGCATATAACTTGTATCCGACGTCTGCATTTTTTCTCCTAAAATCTCTTGCTTTTTTTGGCAAAAATTGTTATTTATGAAAAAACATTGGAGGTAGTCTTAAACCAGGAAGTTTGTTGGAGGGGAGAAGAGCTTGGGAAGGATAATCCGAAGGATCCATATGGACAGTCCCCAGCAGAGCAAATTTTACCGGGCAGTATAGCCTCCATCTATCACCAGCTCACTGCCGGTGATGAACTTCGATTCTTCCGATGCCAGATAAAGAATGCCATAAGCTACGTTGTCTGCTTCACCCACATGTCCGATTGGATGTAAGCTGTCTAACATCATCCTTACCTCTTCTACATTTCCTTGAGATTTAGCATAGTTTTCCACCATCGGCGTCCAAATGAATCCAGGATGAACCGAATTCACTCTGATTTTATCTTTGGCATAAAGAAACGCATCCGTCTTGGTCATTATCCTCACCGCACCTTTGGAGGCATGATACGGTGGGACATCGGGTGCGCTAACGATTCCATATATCGAAGATAGATTTATTATACTACCACCGCCTGCCTTCTGCATATAAGGTATTACATGCTTGGTGCAGAAAAATACCCCCTTGAGATTGACCGCCATAACCTGGTCCCATTCTTCTTCGGTTATCTCGTGCGTCGGCTTGCTTACCCCCGCTACACCTGCGTTGTTAACCAAAATATCAATTTCCCCAAAGGTTTTGTTTATGTCAGCGAATGCATTCTGCACTTCTTTTTCCTTTGATACGTCCAGATGCCAGAACTTTGCCACTCCACCAAAACCTTTGATCTCATCCACCACCTTTTGCCCCTCTTTGTCCAGAATGTCCGTCACCGCTACCTTTGCCCCTTCTTTTGCCAGAAGCATACAGCTTGCCAATCCAATTCCCAGTGCTCCCCCAGTAACGATGGCTATTTTGCCTTCTACTCTGTTCATATTTACCTCCAGTTTTTTCTCACTTCCTCGATGGATTCGGATACTCATCTACGTGTCCATACGTTTTTATGGGTTTTTTAAAATATCCTAATTCTGATTGCAATGACTCCATTAGGCTCTTTTCTTTAGCTGTCCAGATATCTTTCGAAAAAAGACAAACATCCAAAGAAAATCCCTTTCCGGGTTCATATTCCTCGGTAGCAATTCCAACGACATTCGTTTGATTAGGATACATGCCCCGAGCCACAAAACAACGCAAACCAAGTTCTTCGCGTCGGTAATTCCTATCTTCTTTGTGAGGTCGAGCTAAAAATACATAGGGGACACCTGAAGGTGATTGTGACAGCTGAGATCTAACCCGTTTTTGTCGTGCTAGCTCCATGAATTGCAAGAAACTCTTTCCAAGAACTCTACGAGAAAATCGATCCTCCCGAGCCATAATTCGAAGTGTCTGCTCGAGGTCGATCAAAGAATCTCCTACCTCAATGTTGCCAGTCTGAAAGTCCTTGGATATGATTTCTATTAAACGATCCCATATATAACTATCTTTATCTGCTTCTTTCTTAGCCCGATACTCAGGACGTTTTATAAACCCTTTCCATAAGTTGTCATCGAGATAAAGTGCGTTGAACTTATCAGGGAAGACACGACCATTTGTTAGGTAAAGTGCCAGTAGGTCCTCTTCGCCCCCATTCAATGTGATCTTGACACCCTTAGTGAGAAACGCTTCAACATCGCTCAGATACTTCACAAAATCAGTAATAGTATCAAGTTCATTCATCACTATATCAAGAGATATTTCGTCGAAGGTATGAACAAAACCTTTACCAAAATCACCTAAATAAAGAGGCCACTTTTCTCCTCGTCCCAATGCAACTGCTACTCGATGAATTTTTCTGCATAGACCATCAGGGAAAGGAAGCATTATTTTTCCATCTTTGGTGATAACATGTGAACTCTTGGTTATCCAGCCTTCGGCACCATAAATTTGTTTCACTGATTCATCTATTGAACGTTTTAACCACCTTGCCCAGTCACGAGAAATGTTTCCGCTATCTTTGACTTCAACCTCTTTAATGGAAAAGATAATTACATCCGGATCGCACACGACAAGAATGTCACAAAGTTCCTTGCGTGCATCCTTACCTCTTGGACTAGGATAGCTCCATAATGATAGAAATGTCTGCCTGCAAAGTTTCGTCACATATTCTTCGGATTTGTTCATAAACTATCTAGTTTGTTAGTTTCAAATGCCCTCGTCCACGACTATATATGATAAGAGACAAGGTGTTCTTTACCACCAAAGAAGAACCTTAAAATGGTCTCTTATCATCTATTTCCTCTTCGCATATGTTATCCTTTTCTCTCCAAGAAATCAAGAACTTTTTGCTTTGACTCTATTTATCAGGCAGTCCTGACTTTGGCGGGCTGGGAGCCCGCCCTATGCAGGAACTACCGTCAACGGATCTAGCGATTGGTCAACGGATGAAACAGATTAAACAGATGAGCAATAATTTCATCCGCTCCATCCGTTTAATCCGCTACCCAGCCATTTTTTTCTCTTAAACCTCTTGCTTTTTTCAGCAAAAATAGTTATTTATGAAAAAACATTGGAGGTAGTCTTAAACCAGGAAGTTTGTTGGAGGGGAGAAGAGCTTGGGAAGGATAATCGCTGTTGCCAATCAAAAAGGAGGAGTGGGGAAAACCACCACCGCAGTTAACTTATCCGCCTGCCTAGCTGTGGCTGAAAAAAGAACCTTGCTTGTGGATATCGATCCTCAAGCCACCTCCACCTCTGGTCTGGGAGTTGAAAAAAGCAAGTTGGAGAAAAGTATATACGAAGTGCTTGTGGAAGGTTTTCCTCTGGAGAAGATTATTCAAAAGACAGATCTCTCTTTTCTGGACCTGGCCCCTTCTCACCTTCGATTGGTGGGGGCAGAGGTGGAGTTGGTCAACATGTTAGCCCGGGAAAAAAAGCTTAGCCTTGCTCTGGAGTCGGTAAGAGAGAAATACGATTTCATCCTGATTGACTCTCCTCCATCCCTGGGTCTTTTGACCATCAATACCCTCACTGCGGCAGATTCCATCCTGATACCCATCCAGTGTGAATATTATGCCCTGGAGGGTTTGGGACAGCTTTTGAATACCATAACCTTGGTGCAAAAAAGCTTGAATCCCCGGCTTAAAATCGAGGGTGTTCTTCTTACCATGTATGATGGAAGATTGAATCTATCCAAGCAGGTGGCAGAAGAGGCGAGAAAGTATTTTTCGGAGAAGATGTATAAGACAGTTATAAATAGAAACGTAAGGCTTTCAGAAGCCCCTGGCTTTGGTAAACCGGTAGTACTTTATGATATAACATCCACCGGAGCGGAAAATTACTTGAGTTTGGCAGAGGAGATACTGAATCACAGGATCGAACTCCCTGAAACGATTTATTCAATAAATGAATGACGGATGACGAATGACGAATGACGAAAAAATCAATGAGACAATAGAATCTAAGAATGTTCTGCATGTGTTTGAATCATACGATCGAAGTAACGACTTATGCTGGAGAGGTTGAAAATGCGTAGAAACGCTTTGGGAAAAGGATTGGAGGCGCTGATTCCCGAACTCCCACAGGAGTTGGTAGAACCGGAGAAGCAACCGGGAAAAGGGCTGGTTAATTTGAGGGTGGATAAGATCAAATCGAATCCCTATCAACCCCGCACAAGAGTGGATGAAGAAAAGCTTGCCGAGCTTTCTGCCTCCATAAAGGAAAGAGGGATCATTCAGCCGGTAGTGGTAAGGCAGGTGGGAGAGGAGTTTGAATTAGTTGCTGGAGAAAGAAGATTTCTGGCGGTTAAGAAGCTGGGCTGGGAAAGGATTCCCGCCATAATCACAGGAAAGCTCTCCAAAGAGGAGATGCTGGAGTTCTCTTTGATCGAGAATCTTCAAAGGGAGGATTTGAATCCGATTGATACTGCCACAGGATACAAAAGGCTTTTGGAGGAGTGCCACCTTTCACAGCAACAACTGGCGCAAAAGATAGGAAAGGACCGCTCCTCGGTTGCCAACACATTGAGACTGCTAAACTTGCCAGAGGAAGTGCAGAGACTCATCTCAAGTGGAAAGCTCTCTGAAGGACATGCCCGGGCAATACTTTCTCTATCCACAGAAAAAGAAGAAATCGACCTGTCCAGACGGGTAGTCAAAGAAGGGCTTTCTGTGCGTAAAACCGAGGATTTAGTTTATGGAAAGAAGAAAACTTCTGGCACGAAACAGAGAGCAAAGGTCTCTCCGGCGTTTTTTGAAATTGAGGAGAAGTTGAAACAGTTTTTCGGAACTTCGGTGAAGGTAGTGGGGAAAAGGAAGGGGGGGGAGATCGAGATAGAGTTCTATTCGGAGGAAGATCTATCCAGGATATTGGAATTGTTGGAGATAACTCTATAACCGCTCCTCATTGGCAGGGTTGATCCGCTTTTATTGGAGGAAGGGGTAGCCGTCCCGCCTTTGGCGGGACGGGGGTAGAAATGAAAAAATGGGAAAACTTCTCTTTTAGTCAACGAAGTATATAAGAACTTTATTTTTTAAGGAAAAAGTAAAGAGAGTCTATGCCCAAAAGATATGTGAACTTTTTCATAGTTCCTGAGGGGAAGCCTAAAAGCTTAAAGTTCAAATTGTCCTTCTTCCTGACCCGGGTGATAGTGGGTGTGTTGGGCTTTCTTCTGGTTTTTATCGTTGTTTTGAGCATCCTCCATGGAAGGCTGTTATACCAGGTCATCGCAGGAAAGTCGCTGAAACAGGAAAACGAAAGCCTGAAAAGATATAATGCCAAGGTGGTTGAGTTGGAAAAAGAGCTTCAGGATTACAAAAGGTTTGTCCAGAGGGTGGCGCAGTTAGCAGGAGTTGAATATCCAGGACAGAGTGAAATTCAATTGGCTTATTATCCTGAAAGAATGGAGTCACCAGATAAGAGGGCAATTTATCCTTCCACAGAAAAAGAAGAAAAGAAAATCCCATCCCCGGATTCGATTCCCGCACAGTCTGACTCCTTGAGGCGTATCCCCATAGGTGCACCCATAGAAGGATGGATCACCCGAGGGTTCTCCATGAATATCTATGGATTTGGAGGCGAACATCCCGGGGTAGATTTTGCGGCGAAGACAGGAACGGAGGTGAAGGCAACCGCAGATGGCATGGTCGTTTTTGCTAATTGGGACGACATCTATGGAAATCTGGTGGCGATCAATCATGGAAATGGTTATGTGACCTATTACGGACATAATTCAAAAATCTTAGTTAATGTCGGAGATGCCATCAGACGGGATGAGGTGATTGCCCTCTCTGGAAACACTGGCAGGAGTTCAGCCCCACATCTGCATTATGAGATCAGAAAAGATGAAGTTCCCATTGATCCTGAAAGTTTTCTAAGCTATCGTTGAAACCATATCATGAAAAATACAAAAATTAAAGGAGAAGGTGGATTGAATACCATAATTGGAAAGGATTCCATAATAGAAGGAACCTTAGAGGTTCAGGGTGGACTTCGAGTGGATGGCATTGTAAGAGGAAGAATCTCTGCCACAGAATCGCTGGCAGTGGGGGATAGTGGCAGAGTTGAAGCAGATTTGACTGTTAGAATTGCAGTAATTGGCGGAAAGGTAGTTGGAAACATCTTTGCACAGGACAAGATTGAGCTTCAGTCCAAGGCTGAAGTAGAGGGGGATATAACCACCAAAAATCTGATAGTAGAAGAGGGGGCAGTGTTTCATGGTAGATGTAATATGAAGAATTCTTCGCCTGAAACGGTTACGTCTGAAGAGTAAACTATCATAGAGAAAATCCCCTATTTAACTGGCAAAAAATTCCTAATGTTGATAATTGTCAGAGAAATGTGGAAAGTTTGTTAATTTGCTTTGTATCAATAGATTAATTCATAAAATTGAGAATGGAACAAGCAAGGTTATCCACATTTTTTCGCATAAGCTTTGATCATGGTGAAAGTTAGACAATTTCATCAAGTTTGTTCATAAAAAGGGAAGGGCAAAGCCTATGTTTGCGTTTGCATTACCTTTTTTATAGAGAAGTTGTGCGAATTGCAGGGGCATGTTGAACAATCCTAACCCTCAAGAATCTCTTATATCACATTGAACAGATGTTTTTGATATTTATCATTTTGATAATAGGGGCAACCGTTTCATTTCTGCTCTACCGCTTCTATCTTTTTTCTTTCCTAACCTATCTTTCGGCAAGATTTGAGCGAAGGGGAAAAGACTTTGAGATTCTAAGTTCACTAAGAGAGAACCTCATCCACGAGAGAAAGAAAAAAATGGCAGGACTGGAGATGATACTCACCAGTTGGGAAAGAGAGGAAGAGATTCAGTCACGATATGAATATTTCGAGGAACTCCTGGGTCAATTGAAAAATCTTGTTCAGGAGGAAAGAAGAAATCTGATGGCGGTCACCAAAGACATCTGGCTATGGGGAAAATTATGGAATATACTGAGAAGAATTGAGAAAATCTCAAAGCAGAAGAGGGAAAAATCCGATGTCCCAAAACTGAAAAAAAATTTAGCCCGATTTCAAAATCTGATAGATGAGGTCGTAGAAAGTGCTACTGTGAAGTTCTCTTTTACCCTCAACCAAGCTGTAAAAGAATCTGTGAAAATAGTGAGAGTTGAAAAATCCCAGATAAGTAAAATTGAGATCAAGGAACAATTAGAAAATGTAGGTGATACGATTCGATTCTCCTATGATAAATTTAAGGATTGGCAGAGGGTTTTGACCAATCTGATTCGTAATGCGGTGGATGCAGTGGAAGCCAAACAATCCGGGGCGGGGACTGTAGTGGCAGACCTCGGTCTGCCGGGAGGGGATGAGAGCCTCTGGGTCAAAGTTTCGACCAGAGAATCAGAGAAAGAGGGTGGTCAGGCAAGAATGCCTGACCTACCAAGAATCTCCGTCCCAGTCTCAGTCGTCATTGAGGATTGCGGCATCGGTATGGATGAGGTTACCAAAGCCTCTTTTTACAAGAAAGGGTTCACCTCCGGGAAAAGCGGGGGCTTGGGTCTTGGGATTAGTGAGGAATCTGTCGAGTTCATTAATCGGCATGGCAACTGGCAGATTGAAAGCCAGAAAGGGATTGGCACAAAAATAACCATAAACATAGACAGAGAAAAGGCCCAAAAAGCTGAACTCATTCTCCCCGCCCCAAAACCTTTCTACCGAACAAGATTAGCCGTTGGTTTGTCTATTTTCTTGCTTGCGCTAATTGCCTTAGCTATCCTCTTTACGTTTGACAAATATTCAAGATTTTGGGTGGACTGGAATCCAGCTTATGCAGTGGCTGAAGAAAACTATCTCATCGTCAAGAACAAATCTGAAAAGGTATTATGGGACGTGCGCCTATCAGCACGTATCAGACCTACGCTACTCGAACCAGAAGAAGCCGTAGTCAAACTTGCTGATTTGGATGGAGATGGGATAAATGAAGTTTTGACGGGGATTGATTTTACCGAAAGCACCACCGGCAAGTTCATCTGTTTCAATTACAGAAAAGAAAAGCTGTGGGAATTCCCTTGTGGAGATTCTGGCATCTATCAAGGTTGCAACGCGTATTTCTCTCCAGTACATATTTTAGTTGAAGATGTTTTTGGAGATTCTAAAAAAGAGATTATAGTCAATAGCGCACATTCGATCTGGTTTCCAGACCAGTTAGCAATATTAGATAAAAAGGGGAATAAACTATCCGAATACTGGCATCCGGGCACATTCAACTGTTTGCATTGCTCGGATTTTGATAATGATGGAGAGAAAGAGATAATCTTAGGTGGTGGAAATAACAGAATAGGTTGGCGCCCAATCATTTCTATCCTTGAGCCCAAAAGAGTCTTTGGGCAGGCAATGCCCTATAATGCGGCGAAAGAAATCGAGAAGGCAAAAGAAGAATGGTATATAGTTTTCCCAAATATCAAAAAGAGTATACCAGATGAATCTAAGTGGGTGCATTTTCTGTCTTGGGTTTACCACATCCGGTTGTTTACTGAAGACGATGAATTGCAGGCTAATTTGGCTGACGGAAGGAACTATTTTTTGACTCTGAATTTTGAACTTAAAAATAGTTATTTCAATCTTTCTGGTTTTCTCGGATGGAAAGAAAAACGGAATTTTCCCTATGACCTAACCGAAGAGGATGAGGAGAATTGGAAAAACATTGAGGTATGGAAAGCGGGGGTAAGAATAAGATAAGAATTGCTTTTTTCTAAAATTTAGAAAGGAATTTCCAGAAATTAGAATTTGCCAATGTCAGAATAGGATTTATCGACAGTAATCCTCTCGGTTTATCTTTCCAGATAAAATAGTTATCCTCAAGCATATCTTCAAGTTACTCTCCCCCTTCGCTTTCAATTTAAACCCAGAAGAATAACCTGGCATACAAGTTGCAATACAGAGCGAATGCTTATGCACAGTGAGCCGGCTCAGGACATAAAGAATTAACTAAACGAAAGGAGGTGAGTAACTAGAATTCAGCAAAGAGGTGTGAGAAGACGACCAAGCGCTTGGTTTAATTCGCAGTCTTTGACTGCAAATTCCATAGGAGGATAATCGAAGGAACTAAGCATTATAAGTGATAGTAATAAATGTTGGGCTAAGAAACTAAACCATTATTATAACGTTATAGGAGGACAAAAATGAAAAAAATATTGATGCTCCTGACAATTGTTCTGATTTTACCCAGGGGTTTGTTAGCCAATACATTAGCCCACTGGACTTTTAATAAGGGGTCAGGTGATACAGTGTACGACATCAGTGGGAACGGACATCACGGTGTGATATATGGCAACGCCAACTGGTTGAAGCGGTATTGCCACGATTACGCCCTTGAGTTCGATGGTATTGACGATTACGTGTCTTGTGGTGTGATACAACCATACCTGACAACTTCATTTACCGTCGAGATTATTTTCAAAGTTAACAACACCGGAGAAAATGGGAATTGGATCTTCTCCACTGGTGGCAATGATCCATACTCTTGGACGGCAATCAAGTTCAAAATAGAGTCAAGCGGAGTCTTGCGTTGTGATATTAGGCTTAGCGGAAGTGGGTCATTGTTTTCGGTGACAAGCCCTGGCGTTGTTAACGATGGCAATCGGCATCATGCGGTTTTTGTGTATGACAATGCCAACCTCAAGCTTTATCTGGACGGTGATCCTTCACCTGTTGCTGAGGCACCAGCTACAGGGACTATCGTTCAGCAGAACCATGCCACCTATATAGGCAGATATGATTGGTGGGGCTGGGAAGCGTCAGCATTCTCCGGCGTAATTGATGAGGTAAGAATCAATTCCACAGCGCTTTCTCCAGATGAATTCTTGTCGTTCCTGTTCGCTCCGTGTGGGGACGTGAATTGCGATGAGGTTGTTGACCTCGCTGATGTGCTGTATCTGATAAATTATCTGTACAAAGGTGGGACGCCCCCTTGCGACCCAGCCTTGTGCGGATCGACTTCTGGTTTGTCTTTCAATATGTCACAAAGCTTGAGCAAAAAAGCAACAGAATCCACTGTTTATTTTTCGCCGATCAGTAGAATAAGGGATGGTCTCTTCGAGGTGCCACTATCCGCTGAATTTGATATGGATGTCGCAGGTCTTCACCTTGAGATCAACTACGATCCTGAAAGATCACCCTGCTTGAGCCAAGCTTAACTTCCAGAACTAAAGGCCTCCAGCTTTATTCTCACACAGAGGATGGCGTGCAGAAGATTGGGATTCTGGACATAAACGGTGAGAACTACATTTCTCCTGGGGAAGGACCGTTGGTGACATTGAGAGTAAGAGGCAGTGACCTCAGCAGTTTGGCTATTAAGGAGGCGATCCTGGTCGATAGAGATGCCAACAAGATTCCGGTGGAGATAGTCAAAAGTATTGCTACCATAGAAGAGAAGTCTGCCCCTGAAGATTTAAGTCTGGTTCAAAACTATCCTAATCCTTTTAATCCAGCGACTCGCATCCAGTTTATAGCTTCCAGTGAGCAGTCTTCAGTTCCCACTACCCTACGAATATACAACGTTCGCGGACAGTTGGTGCGAACTTTAATGAATGAGTCGAAGATTGCCGGAACCTATGAAGTGATATGGGATGGCAGGGATGATCTTGGGAACGAGGTGGCAAGCGGCGTCTATTTCTATAAGCTCAAGGCAGGAGATTATACCGAGGCCAAGAAGATGATTTTGATGAAGTGAGTAGAGGGCGAATAGGAACTCTGCGAGGGGGAATTAAAGCCGCCAGGCGAAGGGCACGCGTTTGGCGGCTTGGGAATTCCCAACAGATTGGTCAACGGATGAAGCGGATTGAACGGATTATGTATGAGAGGTATCTTGAGGGGAAATATAATAATCCCCCTAAGTCCCCCTTTGCAAAGAGGGATTAAAAGAAATTCCCCCTTTACTAAGGGGGGATACAGGGGGATTGGAATCTCATTTGAGCTTGACACAAAATAGAAGAGAGTTATCTTTGTTATATAAGAGTAGGATTTCCCAACAGATTGAACAGATGAAACAGATGAGATAAGTATTGAGTATTGAGTATTGAGTATCGAGTTTTGAGGTGTGGGTTTTGATTTTGAATTTATTCGTCATTAATCATTCGTCATTGCCTTTATGCTCAAAGTCCTAATCATAGACGACGGGATCGACATAACCAACTACTGCCATCAGTTCATCTCCAACGGGTTCGAATACGACCATATCAAAAGCGGGGTAAATCTTTCCAGAAAGCTTAAGAAAAAAGATTACAATCTGATACTTCTGGATAAAAGTTTTACCAAAATTGACAAATCGGAGCTTTTGGGTCCGGTGAAAGATGCAGATAATGAGGGTTTGAGAATTCTGACCGCGATCAAAAAGTTGGATAATAATATTCCGGTGATCATGGTCACTGCTCACGCGGATTATGATTCGATGTCTTCGGCTTTACATCTGGGAGCCTTTGATTACGTGGAATGGGACGCTCTGCAGAAGGACTATCTGTTTCTGAAGCTGAAAATGGAAAGAGCCGTGGAGTGGGAGAAAAGTGCCCGCAAAGAACTGGTTGAGAAATATAATCAGTGGGGGCTGATCGGAAAAAGTCAGGTTATGGTTAAGCTTTTTCAACAGGTGGAAACTGCTTTGAATTCGGATTCCACTCTGTTACTTCAAGGTGAAACTGGAACAGGCAAGGATTTAGTTGCTAAGATCATCCACCTGCATAGCGAAAGATCCGAAAATCCATTCGTTTCGGTGAACTGTGCTGCCATTCCTTCCACGCTTCTGGAGGTCGAGCTTTTTGGGCATGAAAAGGGAGTGTATACAGATGCCAAGGAAAGAAGAGCGGGCAAGTTTGAGATAGCCAATGGCGGCACCATATTTTTAAATGAGATCGGCGAGCTCCCCCCAAATCTTCAGGCAAAGCTTTTGAAGGTGATAGAGGAGAAAAGGGTGGATCCTTTGGGAGCATCCAAGCCGATTGACGTGGACGTGCGCATAATTTCAGCTACCAACAGGGATATGGAAGGGACGATCCAGAAAGGGGAGTTCCGCTCCGACCTGTATTACCGATTGAAAGTGTTAGAGATCGAACTTCCCTCATTAAGAGAAAGAATGGAGGATCTGACGCTTCTGGTCAACCATTTTATCACACAGAAGTCCGAATTAGGGGGGAAAGAAATTGTTGGCATAACCCGTGAGGCTTTAAGCTATTTAAACCAGAAAGAATGGGAAGGCAACATCAGAGAGATGGAAAATCTGATTGAGTCCGCAGTAAAGAGGGCAGATAGACTGATTACTTTAAAGGACCTTCTGGAGTCAAAAACGGCAACGGAGAAAGCTTCTTTTTCTCCTCATGGAATCTGTTCAAAAGAGAATCCGGCTGAAGATTGCCCTGTGTTTAAAGATGCAGACATGAATCATATCGAGAAGGTGGCGATCATGAACGCACTTAAGTTAAACCAGGGACTGGTTGAACCTGCCAGCAAGGCTTTGGGGATTTCCAAAGCCACAATGTATAATAAGATAAACCAGTATGATCTTAGCTGCCTGGTTAAGGGGTATGCGGAACGTGGGAAATAAAGAGGGAGGAGATTCACAGCAGATGAGGGAGAAATTCACAGCTGATTAATAAGATATTCACAGCTGATGGAGCGGATTAAACAGATGCTTATTGCGGACGTTTCGGAGGAAAGTTTTTATCAGCCTAATCATGGTAATCAACTGTGAGGGAATGTGCTTCACAGCTGATAAAACGGATTAAGCAGATGCTTATAGCAGACGATCAGCTTAATCCTTTAAATCAGCTGTGAGTGGAAAAACACATAGCATCTTCCCAATCATCAGATCACCCAGTTTTGAGCGGATAAAGTTTCCCCCAGTCCCACCTCCTGCAGAAACTTTCTCACCGGAAGAGATAGATACTTACGTTTCTTTAAGACAACGCCATAACCTAATTTCCCGAAATGATCGGTGACCGGAATGTATGACAGTGAAGGATCTTCGGTAGCTTCGGTCACCAACCCGGAGACTATGGAGATGCCCTGTCCGATCTTTACATATTCCTGAATCACCGTGGCGCCTCCGGTCTCAATTTCGATATTATAAGTAAGGTTGTTTTCTTTGAAAATGTTTTCTGTCCTTTTGCGGATAGAGTTTTCCTGCTCGTATAATATCAAGGGCTGGCGAGCAATCTCTTTTAAGTTCACCCTGCGTCTACCAGCCAAGCGATGGTTGGCGGGCACACAGAGAAACATGTCGTAGGACCAGACCTCATAAAAAGAAAGATCCATAAAAATGTTCCAGGAGGAGGTGATACCAAAATCCGCATCTCCGGCAGAGACTATATCTAAGATCTCCGTGTCCAGAGGTTTGTTTAATATCACCAGCCGGATCTCCGGATTATGCTTTTTAAAGGCTTGAACGATCTGGGGCAGTTTGTATTGCATTATTCCCCGATAGGCGGCCATGGTGACTGTCCCTTCAGGAGAGCCAGAAAGCTCTGCGAAATGGGTCTCTATGTTATCCAGAGTTTGCAGGATAATGTCTACATAAGCCATCAGGATTTTGCCGGGGGGAGTCAGAGTGATGCCCCGCCCCACCCTTTCATACAGTTTGACCTGTAGCTCTTCCTCCAAAGCCTTGACCTGATGACTCACTGCCGACTGCCCGATATTCAGCGCCTTCCCGGCTTTGGAAAAACTGCTATGCACCCCCGCCCAGTAAAAGCCACGTAACGTTTGTAATTCCATATTGCCTCCATAAATCTCAGCGGTTCAAATCCCTTTTTGCATCAAGGCCTTATGGTTGCAACTCCATATATGAAAAATTTAGGCTACATATGAACCATTATACTGTTTTATGCTAAAATAATACTTTGATTCATGTGTGTCAACCGATATTTTACTATTGAAAGAAGAAAATGAGAACTGAGGAAAGGTAAGCTTTAAGCAATAAGGAAGGTTCCCCTTATATCCAAGAGGTTGGACCTGACCAGAACCTAACTTAAAACCAGAACCTTAAAACCAGAACCTAACTTAAGTTAGGTTCTGGTCTAACATAAACCCAAAGGAGGGAGACGAAAATGATTCAACCAATTATGTTCACTTTGAGGGCATCGGTGGTGCCGTTTCAACTGCTTCGACCTTTGCCCACCATCTTTGCCAGCGTTCAGGGTATCACCGGTCCCATGGATCGTGCGGAAGAAAATACTCTCCTGAAAATGCCTGCGCCGGTGAAAGAAGAGCTTGACTCTCATTTAAACTGCATATCGGAGATGGTGAACGTTCTTTCAGAAATGAAGGCACTACACTCCGACGACCAGGAAAAGCTTTCTCAGATGATAACTGAATTAAAGGAAGCTAAGTCTGCGGATCTGTGTGAGAAGACCAGTCTGTTCAATCGAGGGTTGGAGGAAGTCTGCCAGAAGCAGAAGACCGCAATACGAGAGGAATGCCGGGCGCATCCCTTCGTGTTCCGAGATACTTACCGTAACACGGTGCGGGTGAAACAGCTTTGCTTGATCTACCAGGATGAGGTCAACGACAGAGTTTCCAGTCTACGAGATACCCTTTGTCAACGCTGTTATTATGATGTGGAGACCAGATCGGAGGAGTCGATAAAGTCGGAGCCGGTGAAATCAGATTTCGTGATCTACACTCCCTCCCAGCCTGCCGGGGAGGTCTATTTTGACGGTATGCCTAAGGCAGGAATTCCGCTTTTGTTGATGATCGATCTGGGCAAAAGAATTGAGGATTGTTCCATCGCTGATCTTCGGCGAGTGTTCCGGCATCAACAGAACAACATAGACGTGCTGTATTCGCCATTTCCACCTATCCGTCTGTTTCAGAAGATCGACATAGCGTATATACAGAATCTGTATAAGACCAGCTCCCATTTTAAGAATTAGGTTGCTTGTCAACCATTCATGTCTTTGGCGGAAAAGAGGAGTTTTAATCCCCCTGTATCCCCCTTTATAAAAGGGGGAGTTCTTAAAATCCTTGACATGGCGGGTTACAAGTTTTAAAACCTGAACTTGCGGGACATGCGGGACTTGCGAGACATGCGGATGGCTGTTTTTCATTTTTTTCAGTTGTCCGGTGGTTCTGGTGCTTCTGGTGCATCTGGTGCATCTGGTGGTTGTTTTTATTTTTTTTCACTTTCCCTCCAACCTGTTTGAGTTCAAGGTCTAACGTTTAAGGTTAAAAGATCAAAATCACAACTCAAAATTCAAAGTTACGAATCCTATAAATTCGATAAGGGTGCATGTACAATATATTCCATCTCCTATAAATACCGGAGCTATCCTTTTTACCATTGAAGTTAAGGTGAATTTGCTTCTTGTGGGAAGAGAGACTACGGGTTAGATCGTCGGTTTTGAACCCCCTAAATCCCCCTTATCAGGGGGACGAACCCCCTGTGTCCCCCTTGTCAGGGGGATTTTGACTGTGGGTTTTGCCCCCCTGACAAGGGGGTAGGGGGGTTTTATAATCTCCATCAAATCCCGATACACTCCCTCAATGTTATTCAACACGTCTCGATTAGTATATCGCAAGACTCTCAATCCGTACTGACTCAGCACCTCTGTTCTTGCTTTGTCATATTCTCGGTTCTCTACGTGAGAATCACCATCTATCTCAATCACCAATCGGAGCTTCGAGCAGTAGAAGTCGACTATATAACCACCGAGCGGTTTCTGTCGGGTGAACTTGTATCCTTCAAGTTGCTTTCGACACAGAACCTCGCACCAGATTCTCTTTTCGGCCGGGCTGGGATCATTTCTGTTTTGCCGTGCTAATTTGGTGAGTTTTCTTTTGTAGGGTATATAGGTGAATTTGTCGATTGGTCTATTTTTGTCTTTTGGTTTTGCTTTCATGGTATTTCTTAGAACCCCCTAAATCCCCTTCAGGGTAAATCCCTTTTCAGGGGGACGAACCCCCTAAATCCCCCTTGTCAGGGGGACTTGTCTTATTTCCCCCCTGATAAGGGGGCAATTCAAGGGGGGGTAAAGATTGTGATTGTTAGGACCGCAGGGCACCTGACCTACGAACTTTTTCAACAAAAGAATCGGTCAATAGGAATTTATAACTGTAAATCTTTCCAATTTCTCAAATCATTGCCCTTGAAGAAGGTGCTTGGCTGGTCAAAATAAATCCATCTTCCTCGATATCTAACTTGGTCGGTGTTGGAAACGATTCCACCGAAAAGATTCTTAGCTTTTTTATTTTCTTCCTGTAAGTATTTGTATAATCCGTCCGCTTTGGGTTTTAAATCACTCAAATGAAGCCCATGTGGGTCAAACAAACCTATCTTTCCATCCTTGATTTTAACAATGAAATCAACATAGAATGGTTTCTTCTCTCCATTATCATAAGGAACTGCAAAAAACGTTGCGTCCCTGTCTCCGTTCTTAAACCACCATTCAACGTTGTCTGACTTTTCCAAAAACTTTATAAATTCTTTTTCTGATTCCCATTTTTCATCGCTGAAAAACGGCTGCATAATTGCTCTTTTTACATCCTCGTTTACATAACCACTGCCAAAAGACAATGTTTCAGGGATATTCCAATTTTCATCTTCAACTAATTCACTTTCTATTTTCACAACTTCCGCCTGATATGTCTCTTTCGCCTTATCTAAAACATTTATAAAATGTTGAGCGTTTTTGTCGCTTAAAACAATCTGGACTATTTCTTCCCAACTCTCTCTATAATGCATTCTTAATTCATTCTCAAAAAACTTATAAATTGACTCTTTAACCCTGCCAACTGATCTGTCTTCGGGATAAAAAGGCGTTAAATTTTGACGGACAAAGAAATTCAGAAATTTCTGCAAATCAAAATCGCTTGTTTTAATGGTTTTGTCTCCGAAGATTTTTACCCCAGCCAATGCATCAACATCTTCCGCTTTCCAGTCTGAAATAATTTTCATATCAATATTTTTAGCATTTGCATCTATTCTGTTTTTCAAATCATAATCTTTTGCTACTTTCAAAAATATTTCTATAAAAAGCGGCGACAATCTTGTTTTTTCTCTATGCCTTTTAGAATAGCAAGAAAGTAGATTTATAGGCTGATCAATTTCCTGTCTTTTGCTTGTATAAATAGTAATGTAGTCTCGGGCAATATCTTCCTGAATTTCAACATGGTCCAAATTGGTATAAACATAACCGTAATTCAAAACATCGGTGTTGTAATGTCCTTTATCCGGTTCGGGCATTCTCATAATTCTGCCAACGGTCTGAATAGAAAAAATTGGACTGTGCCATTCTCTAAACAAAACTAAAATCTGCGCTCTTGGACAATCCCAACCTAAAGCAATTGCTTGCTTAAAAATTAAAACTTCAACATCGCTGTCGGGTCTCTCGACATTTTCTTTGTTGATATGCTCTCCTGAAAGCCAAATAGCCACTTTGTTATTCCCTTTCTCTGTGGAGATTTTATATTTGTTTTTTAGAATACTCTCCACTCTTTCCCTTATTCTATCTTCTAAAGCTGTTTTTCTGTCTGGTAGCTGAATTAAAACCAAAGGATTAACATTGACTTTTTCTCTCTGGTATGCCTTAACCAATTCCTGTCTCTTTTTTATCGCTATATCTATAACTAATTCTTCGCTTCCGCCACTCAATTTTTGAGTCTGTATCTTGCCTTGTTTTACCAGATTAATAAATTCATCATTTAGTATAACCGCTTTCTTAATCATCCCTTCTTTTTTAACATCTTCAAGATAAGCATTTACCTTTTCCGCATCTGGGTCGGTGATTGCTGGAGTAGCTGAAACATCGATAGTTAATTTTGGACCAATCATTTGGATTAAACCCTGAGAAATCTCGCTGGTCGCATGATGATGAGCCTCGTCAATAACTAAGATTATTTCCCTGTCTTCTTCTCTTGTTTTCTCCAATACTTTGGACAAATTGAAATCTTGTTCATTATCTCTGATATAGATGTTGTCAGCTTTATTGATACTTTCCCAATTGAAAAACAAAATCTCATTTTCGTCAATTCTTCTTTCATCTAAATCTTCAAAAAAAGAGCATTTGAACGTTCGACTTTTTTCAAAATAACTTTCCAATTTATCTCTGCTTTGGACATGCAGTTGTCTTGGTGCCGTCCAAATGAAAGAAAACGAAAATCTTACTTCTCTGTCCTCCACCAACTGCTTTAAAAATTCCGCCATCATTATGGTTTTCCCAGAACCAGTGGGTGCCTTGAACACCAATTTTTTACTGCCGGAATAAGCTAATAGCTTTTTGGCTTTCCCCAGCAATTCATCTATTGCATTTTCCTGATAAATTTTCAGTTGCATAGGTTAAAATCCAGTGTTAAATTTTGTTTATTGGCTAATAGTTGTCTATGTGTTAATCTATCACAATAAAAACTGCCTTTTCTTCTTATTTTTTCTATATCGTTACTCAAAAATTCTTCTTTCGTCAAATTGTTTTGGGTTGGGAAAAATCCGATGTTAAATTTTTTATAATATCTGCTGTGCTTATTGTACGCTCTCTTTTTGTTATTAAATCTTTCAATAATATCAATAAGATTTTCTACGCATTCCTTTTGACCTTTTTGGCTATCGCTTAATTCAATAAAACTTGAACGGCTAATACCCAATAAAACATCTGTTAATTGTAAAAAGTTTGAAAGTTCACATTTTGATTCATTTTCATCAGAGCTTAACACTGTTATGTTTTCTGTATCAATTTCATGAGAAAGATTTGAGTTAAAAAAATTAAAGTTAAGCCAACGAATTCCTTTCTGTCTATCTTTATCGTACCTCCCATTATCTAGAAAAATATGAATTATTTTGTCCAGATTAAACCATCTGATTGCGGATTTTAATCCTATCTCAAAAAATCTCAAATATACATTTTTCTCGTAATCGTTCGGATTAGTCCAAAAATTTTTGAGATTATTTTTGTTAACCCCAAAACAATAAAATTTAATCTTGTTTTTCTCTAAAAACTCTATCGAAGAATTCAACCAATCCAAAGCTATTTTAGTCTTTGCTCCGTTTGGTGATTGAGAATGTTGGTTTAACTCATTAAAATGTATTTCTCGTTTCTCTTTGTTATGATTTTTCTTAATATTTTTTAGTTTATTCAAAACTTCTCCACCTGTCTTGTTTTGCACAAATAAAAATCCGTGATATAAAAAGTTCGATTTTTGACAGTAAGATTCATCATGGAATAATACATATTTTGAAGTTTTGTCGATTTCTAACCCAAATAGGTCTTTCATAGAAAGTTACTTAAAAATTCTCCTATACACTCTTAAAATCGCTTCCGGTATTGGTGACAATTGAACCTTTTGCTTCACATCAGAAAATTCATCGTCAAAAGTTTCATCGCCTAAAGAAAAAACATAAACGCTGAATCTACCTTTGATGTCCTTAATTTTCTTTTTGAATTCTGCAATTGCGGTCTGGTCCCAAATAATGCCGGTGTAAAGGTTAGAATTTTTGAAAAGTTTGAATTTGTTATTATCTATTACTAACTCGAAAGTTCCTTCTTTCACGCAAAGCATTTCTGTTGCCTGCTCGGTTAGTTTTATTTTATTTTTGTCTGTTGGCTCGGCGTCAACAAAATCCGTTGTAAAATATTTTAAATTACCGCCAAGGCCAGCATATCTTTTTTTATCTATAAGTCCCTCATAGCTTTTTACAACTTTACTAAGTCTTGGGTAGCACATATCCGTTGCTATCTTTACTCCATCTCCATTATTGTCTTCATTATTGGTACATAAAATAAATCTCCTATTACCTCCGTCTTCTTTGTTGAGTTCTAAAACAGCATGGCCAGTTGTACCGGAGCCAGCAAAAAAATCTAAAATCACCGCATTACTTTTATCGTGTATTACAGCCTTTATACAGTCCTCAACGGCATAAAGGGATTTTGGGAATGGGAATCGATTAGGGATGATATTATTTAATAATTTTGAACCATAGATATTAGCATAATACCTTTTGTCATCCCAGACGGTTCTATATGTAAATTTAGATTTTCGACGCTCGATCACATATTCATCGTCATTTTTTTTCACAAACAATTGATTGATGTTTTGTTCCGCGCTTGATCGGCTATACACCCACTTCCTTTCAATGCCATGTTTATCTACCGGATAGATAAAAATCGTACCGTCTTTTTGCAAAACATTGGCAGATTTCGGGTGAAAATTTTCTGGGCAAACATTTCCGAATCCAATTATTTCTTCACCTTTAATTATGATTGGGTAAAAACAATTTTTTGCCAGCTTTCTGGCCGAAGTCCCTCCCCAATCTCTTAATGGCGAGATCAAGTCTCTGTCTCTCGAAGTAGTGCCAATAAATTTACCATTTTTTGGATAAACGAAATACGCAAATTCGTGTGTGTATGAAAAATTTTTTCCTTGGACACCAGCAGGGTTGTGTATTATTACAACACCAACAATCTCATAATTGGGGAATAATTCTTGTAGCAACAAAGAGAGGGTAGCGTGTTCATTTTCGTCAATAGTACAGATTAATACCCCGCTACTTTTTAACAGATTTTTTGCCAATTTTAACCGATGTTCCATAAATGCGAGCCATTTACTATGACGCCATGCATCGTTAATATCCACGTAAGCATTATTATATTTCCAATCTTTCGCACCCGTGTTATACGGCGGATCAATGTAGATAACATCAACTTTTTTGGCGTGGGTGTAATTCAAAACAGAAAGCGCGTGGTAATTGTCGCCTTCAATAAGTAGATTTATCGGCTTTTCCTTGTCGGTTGTTATTTCTCTGTTTTTCACCTCTTTTAGTACTGGCAATTTTTCCTTGCAAATCTCAACTACTTCTTCGGGCTTTTCTTCCCAAACCAAGCCGTATTTTTTTCGCTTCTTTAATTCCTTCTTAAGCCGGTCGATTTCTTTTTGAAGTTTCACTATCTCTTCTTGCATATTTCCTTTAATTGCTGATAATTATGGCGGAGGGTGCAGGATTCGAACCCGCAAGGCCTTGCGGCCGGTGGATTTCAAGTCCACTGCCTTACCGGTTAGGACTAACCCTCCGTATATTGTCTTTCAAGAACTTGCGTCCTCTACCTCTTTTATACGAGTTGCCCCTGTGACCAGATTGTAACCATCAAAGAACCTCAGGGAATTAACTGCATGCCTTTTATGATCAGGAGAGAGGTGTGTATATCTCAGGGTCATATTGATTGTTTTGTGTCCCAGCCGATCTTTAACAGTCGTAAGGTCGACTCCCGACATCACCAGGTGCAATGCAAAAGTATGCCTAAGATCGTGGAAACGGAAATCGTTAATCTTGGCTCTTTTTGCGGCGTTTCTAAAGGAAGTTCTTGTGGAAATATAGCGTGCCCTATCTTCTTTGACAAAGACGTAGGGTAATTTAAACTTTTTGCTTCTCAGCGTGAGCATCGGCTGATCGTTTATCGGAATCTCTCTCATCTCGTTGTTCCTGGAGTTTCTGACGAAGATAATCCCCTGCTCGAAATCAATGTCTTCCCACTTCAGTTTCAGAATCTCGTTTTTCCTCATGCCAGTAAAAAGCGCCGTCAAAATTATAGGCTTCAGATGATCGGCAGAGCATTCATAGAGTTTCTCTATCTCTTTTTTGGTCACATATCGCGCTCTTTCGTTATTTTCGGTCAATAAGCTGACTTTCTTTGCAGGATTTGTTTCAATCATCTCCCAGTCCACTGCCTTCATCAACATATGCTTCAAACAAGCCAGTTCCTGGCTCACCGTAGCAGGGCTCCCACTTTTTCTTCTTTCTGTCTTATAGCTCTCAATTAAGTGCGGGTTGATCTCATGTAGATATTTCCCCGCTAATACCTGGAAAGCCATTTAAGGCTTTTCCCATCCCTCTCCCATGAGCGCTTGTTGGTCTTTGCGTAACTCAAATACCGCTCGACCAAGGTCTCGAACCTACCTTCGCTCTTTTCCTTACATCAAGGTATTTGTTTTCGACGACCGCAGTCTTAAGTTTGTTCAGCACTCTCTCTGCCAGCTTTTTGCCCGGACCGATTTTTTGCCTTACTCGCCTACCATAAGCAAGAAAATCTATGTATCAGTTTTTTCCTCTTTGATAAACTCCCATGGTAATCAGAAATCTACAATCATTTTTCTTAGTGTCAAGCGCTTTCTTCGGAGGCTACCTTCCGTTTCTCTATCCATTTGTCAATCTCGTCCAAATCGAAAAGGACGCGCCGTCCCATCTTGATGTATGGTATGCGGTGCTGACTCGCCCATGAGTCAACGGTATAGATGCTCAGGCGCAGGTATTCTGCAAGCTCCTTCTTATTAATAAGTCTCTTCTTTATCCTCATCGTCTTCTTCAATGCCAGGGTACATTAAATCATCCTTACCCTCTCGTTGTTTTCCCGCTCCGGCTGGAGCCTATCCCAGGTTTCCGGATCGAAATTCTCAGGATGGTCGTTCCATGTCCCGTCATAATAGCCTCTGCTTTTTAGATCTTCAAATTCGTACTTGCATCTTTTTATTGATTCTGCTTCATCTTTTTCGTGCCAGACCTGAAAGTTATCACAAGAAAGGCACCGGGCAAACGTCACCTTCTTGCCGCTCTCAGGACAATCAATGTCGTCTACCCACGCGTGCCGCGGTCTCATAAGGAATCCTCCTGATCCGGGTAAATATCTGGGTCTGTACAAATAGCTATACTTTGATAAGTGCCAGTCAAACTTCATACAAAATCCGGACTTTCTGACTTTAGTGTCATCTGTTTATTACTCTTCTTTTGTCTATACTCATATTTCCTTGAAATCCCCAGTTCTATCCAGGGAACTGGTTATTTGTCGGCCAAGCGTGTCAAGATGACAGCGCTTCTGCCGACAAACAATGAATTGAAATTCAACACAGCCTCCCTCTTTCTTTATCCTGCGAGTTGCATGGCTAACCAATATCACAGCTAAGTGTCGTGTGGGAACCGTTACACTGTAGCTGCCCTTTTTTGCTTTTGCTCTTCTCCTTCCTTCCTTTCTCTTCTTCTTTTTTCCTCCTCCTCTTTTTTCTCTTTTTTCTCTTCTTCCTCTGCTTTCTCTTCTTTCTCTTCTTTCTCTCTTCCCTTTCCTCACACTTTCTTTTTTCACTCTTTTTGCTCTTTCGCTTTCTCCTCGTCTTACCACCACTTACTCTCCTTACTCTTCTTCAATCATAGATTGATGTAACTCTTCAGGAGATCAAACTTAATATGATCTGCTCTGTCGGAGTTCTCAACCTGACTGCCATCACTCTGTAGTTTTTTGAAGACCTTGTTCTTCACTCTTTCAAGTTGTTCCTTGTTAACGGCCAGTAATACTTCTCGAATTTCTTTGCCACATCCAAAGTAAGATCAAGTTTCTTCTCCACTTCCAGAGGCAAATCCTTAACGAAATAGGTTGCACACTTAAGGGAGTTGGTCTTCAGAATCTGCAGATCGCGAAGATTTGGATAGTTAAATGGGTCTCTATTTTTTCCTTAAAGAGTTTGCATAAGCCGTCGCTTCCTCTTTGATTCCAAAAACTCTATGATCCCATATCTGGTATTCTTCACCCAGAATTAGAGCCAAAGATTTGTCTGAAACGGGTTCATAGATGTGAACTGAATATTTCCCATCTATAGTTCTATTTATCTTGATATAGCGCTCCTTAATCAGACAAATCACCTTTGATCTTTTTCAAAAACTCATCCTTGTTCAAATCCATCTTCCTGATCTTATCTGTATTTTTGAGCACATGAGGATGCTAATCACAGGGGATGAAGACACAACTTCTTGGATTTAGCGCTCTCAGAACTCTCCATCAAAGTTTCCTGGATCAACAGATTTCTTAAGTGCAGGTTCTTCCTCAGCCGGTGTTATTGTGAGATACTTCTCCAATTTCTTTGCCACATCCAAAGTGACATCAAGTTTTTTATCCACCTCAAGGGGGATGTCCTTGACTATATAGGTTGCACATTTCAGGCAACTTGTCTTCTTCATCTGGAAGTCACGTGGACTTGGGTAGTTAAACGGGTTCTTATTTCCGTCATTTCCTGGCTTGTAATCCAGGTCGGGCTCTATTTCTGATATATTCAGATACCTGCCGGATTTTTTGAAATCGAAGCTTACCGGCATTCCTTCGTTCAATGTTTCAAAATATTTTTTGTCCCAAAGCGAATACTTGGCTCCGTTTATCTGTAAGGTAAGATATTCCCTTCCATCCTGGAGTTTGTTGGGATAAATCCTCTCAATAATTCCTTTCATAAATTACCACCTCTTTCCCTTTTCAACAAAGGAGCGTCTATTCAAAAACATGTTTCTCCAACTCCTTCGCGATTTTGATAACAATTTTGCATTTCTGCTCTGGTTTTATGGATGCCCTCACTACAAGCTCACAAGCTGACCTTATGCAACTCATCTTAATTATCTGCCGTGACTTTCTCTCCTGAAAGTCCAAAGCCTCGCTTTCCGGAAGTTTTCTGATCTTTGTGATGTTCCTGAAGTCGCCCTTCTGCACCCACTCGAACTCAACCGAGTCTCCTTCGTTTAATGGCTCCCTGGATTTCTCATCCCAAAGCGAATACCTCTGTCCATCGATGCACAAGACCCAATACTTCTCACCTTTTCGATTTTTGTTTTCCCATATCTTCTGAATAATCCCTTTCATTTGTCTCATGTTTTCTTTCCTGCCTGGCCAGCAAACAAACCCGAATATAAGGGTAGTCTTAGCCCCAGCCAAGGCAGCCAATAAACCTTTTGTCTATTCTTAGGTATCGAGTTCCCACTGGGAGGTCGCAGTCTTTGTTTTCTTGCTTGCTTTGCTGCAGTCTTGAAGGAGCTTATTTCTTCACGTTCACTTGCTTGTTTGCCTTCTACTTACTCCTCGGCCTTTGTCGGAGAACCTAATTAGATAGTGATTTGTTCAGGTCTTTTCTTTGAAGGAGAGAGGAGAGTAAATCAGTCTTGAAAATGGTGGTGAGGGCATGATAAAGGCTAAGATAAACGTTCTCGTTTAAATAGAACTCACTGAGTTGAATTCGTGTTAACCTGTGGTGAAACTGGGTGGAATTGTCAACCGGCCGGAAAACCTTCCTCTCGGTAAAGATACCAAGCTTGGCCATTCTTTTGAGTTGCCTTCTAACACCCCAGTAGTTCTCAGAGATGCCGGCTTTGCTCAGTTGGTTGAGATACCATTTAACTGATGGGTTGTTGTTGATCAAATCTTTATTTTTCAGGAGAATGTAATTCTTGATCGCAAATAAGGCCAAAAAGGGTCTCAATTTTGATTTTTTAGGATCTAAGAAAATCAAAAGCCTTCTGACCTGAGTCTCATAATCCTCTTTATCCAGTTTCATTTTGAAAACCTTTGACAGATTTTTTATCAACGAAATTCTTGCGTTTTCGTGTCATGTTTTTCGTGGGTGTTCCTTTGAACTTTGCACACCAGAGGCCGTCTGGTGTTTGGACGGAGCAGATGCAATTGAGACATCTCAGACTACTTCTGTTCGGCTTTACCATTGAGGGTAATTTGCTCTAACTCTTTAAGAAGTTAATCGGGAGGAACTGCGGATTATGCCGATGAGAACCGGCAGAACCTTATTATTTTTTTAGAAAAGACTATTGGAATTTTTGAATTTTATCCCAAGAAATAGAAAAAAGAGTCTAAAAATTCTGACCAACCTCACCAAAGGCGCTATATCCGCTTTCATAAAGGGATAATCGAAATTTAATGAAAGTCTTCTATACCTGCTGAACTTGGTGCAGAAGAAGTGCATCTTCAGCGATGAAAATCTTCCAATGGCGTACCGGGTTCTATCATTTCTATTCTAATACCTTAATCCTCATCTTTCTCACTCCAAATTCACAAGCCTCTTCTCTCGTGGACAAACACAAATCTATCTTCTTTCCTCTTATTGCGTTACCTGTATCCTGAGCCTTCCACCATCCCAGGCCATCAATCCAAATCCAGGCATTGAGAGGAATTACCGTTGGATCCACTGCAGCGGAAAAATAAGGTTTGGCCAAGGCACCCGTTGCAGTTAAACCTGAACATCTCCCTTCCCTGGGATCAACGGGCAGATAGGCGGTAGCCACATACTCTTCGTGGGCAAGGCGTCTCAAAAATTTCATCTCTCGCTCCTTATAACCAGCTAATTCTTTCTCAAGACTGTCTATTACCTCCCAGAGTTGATCGTGCAGGAAATTAGCCTCCGGAACAGATTCTTGAACATCTTGTGAAGCAAAGAAGAGGAGAGTTAATATAGTTAACGTGATTGTTATTGGTATCCTTTTCTTTTTAGTTTTCATAAAAGTATTCATCCCCCATTGGCATTTCACTTCACCGATAAAAAATTATAAGGTGGCTTGGGTCCGGTGCACTCAAACTCTAATCCCTTGCTTCTGTAATCTTCTCCAAGTAATTTGACCACCCTTGTGAAATTTTCGCTGTCTTCTTTACAAACCAAATAAGTAGAATTGAGAACCATAGCTTTTCCTATGGATTGTGCGGTATGGACCGTATGGTTCACACCTGCGGACTTTTCCTGATTTGATTCTTTGGGAGGGATTTCATCTAATTTAGTTTCGCAAGCCTGTTTGCTCATCCATCCAAAGCTTTTTTGTTTATGTTCGTTTAGCTTTTTGTTTAACTCATCCTGGACTAATTGCTCTTCTTTTGCTCCAGGGTTGGTTTTAGATACACAATCCTTCATCTGCTTTAAATCAACGTAGATTTTTACTTTCCATTCTTCTTTGTCACTTAATGCAGTGGAAAGTTGCGGAGAGCCTTCTTCTAGCTCTTTCATCATTTCCCCCCTTATCTTCGACCGTTCTGGATTGCATTATCTCACCGATGCGGAGCATTCATACGAATTATCTTCTCAAAAGCTAAGACTTTTTCTTTAATCCAAAAAGAGTGTCAAATTTTTATTTAATTAAGTTCTTTTATTTATAAGTAAATTAAAAACGGCGGATACACACAGATTATCAACGTTAATCTGCTCCAATATCGGCGTTAATCCGCGTTTCATACAAAAAGTTAGATAATTCCGTTAAGTCGTCTTTCCCTCTTATCTCATGCGGATATAGCGGCACCTTAACTACCTCGTATCCCTTGTATTCCTTTTTGCCATCTATCTTTCGTATATAGCTAATTTGCTCATCTCTCTTTGAGCCACAGAAATCGCAATCTGTCGGGGGGATCACCATATTAACCACAATATGACTGGAGGGAATGCCGAGATCTTTCATACTAAGGAGGAGATCTTCCGTCTCCAGAAGACCCATCGCCTCAGCGATAGTTACAGCTACAAATTCACTTTTTTTAGGATTTGTAAGAAGTGCGTGCATTTTCTGCACCGTCTCCTGAGAGGCCAATATCTTTTTGGCTATCACCTCAATATTATCAACGGGAATTTCTCGATGATATTTCAGAATCGCCCTGTAAGTAACCCTTAACCACTTCCTGATTGATTCCGGAAATTTTAAAAGCTCAAGCAAGTGGCCGGTGGGTGCGGTATCAAAAAGATATATATCGAAATCTTTGTTTTTTACAAATCCCATAATCTTTTCCAAAGCCAAGACTTCTTCCAACCCCGGCGGGTAAGTATCGACAAATTCAACCATGACCTTCTCATCAAAATCTAATTTCCATCTCCTGCCGTCGGTAAGGCCGCCAGCAAAATAGCTGCTTTGCCATTGTTTAAATGCATCCTGGATGTTTGCCTTATATTCTTTTCTAAAATCCTGATATAATCTGGCTCCATCTATCTCTAAAGCGTAGAGATTACCTTCAGTCTCCATCTGAGTCACCTTATCTCCTATGGAGGTGGCGAAGCTATCGCCCAAAGAATGAGCGGGGTCAGTGGAGAAAACTAATACCTTTTTATCAGGGTTACGTTTGGCAACAGATAATGCAGAAGCCGCAGAGACCGTGGTCTTTCCTACCCCTCCTTTTCCACCAAAGATAATAAACTGTAATTTCTTATATAAGAGTTTTGACAACATACCCGCTTTGAATTTATCTTTGCCCTTTACCTGCTTCCATGTGGACTGCGGCGGTGAAGTTCGGCTGCCGTTCCCGGACAGAAATCCACCGAATCTTAATAGCCCTGTTCTTCCACGTACCTCATTTGAGAAGATAGGTACTTTCACCAAATGATAAAGAGCGAATTTTTTATTGATTTCTCGAAGGTAGCTCTTCTGCCCTTTTCTTCTCGTGGAACAAAAGATACACTTTTTCTCTTTCTGGAGACGATTGACAATAACATTACGTACGGGGATGCCTTCTTTTCCTATAGTAGCAAGGAGTCTCTCCGTCTCCGCTATGCTTAATTCTTCTGGAATAGTAACGGGAACGAACTCGCATCTTTCTTCATCTTTAAGGATTGTTCTTATCTTTTCCAAATCTTTCGACAATGTATCCAGGAATGTGCGAACGTTCCCTTTTGGCGTAGCCCATCCGGGTGTTCTATGGAACAACGTGGCCGCTGCTGCCGAAACACGTTTATATCTAAGAAAGGATGCCTCAAAAAGCTCGATCCATTTGAGGACCTTGTCGGGCAACTCCAAAAGTCTGAGGGTATGGCCCGTCGGCGCTGTGTCCCAGATTACCAGGTCATACTCAAAAGGTCTGAATATCCCAAATTTGAGTAGCTTCACTATCTCTAAGAGAATCATCATCTCCTGCATCCCGGGCAGCTTAAAGCTGAGAAAGTCTCTTATGTCTATCTGGTCCGTAGAGGAAGACATGCTGGAAAAATTAGCTATGGAATCTTTGTATTTCTCCTTAAATTTTTCGAGGAGAGCTTGCGAATCCATCTCTATTGCCCAAAGGTTATCCACCCCCTTCACGGGCTCAACAGAACCATTTACAGAGCAGTCAAATGAATCTGCTAACGAATGCGCCGGATCACTGGAGGCAACCAAAAATCTTTTTTCAGGATATTTTCGAGCCAGTTCCATTGCTGTAGCGCAGGATGAAGTCGTCTTCCCGGTTCCCCCTTTTCCGCCGAAGATCACCAGCCGTAGTTTTGCATTTTGTAAGAAAGTAGGGGTATTCTTATTAAAGACAATCCTTTTGGCTCCAATCTGTGGCTTTTCTATTTTAGTTCCTTTTTTCTTTAGCAACACCACTTAAATCCTCCCTTTTTAGCCGCTTCTATAGTTTTCATCCATTTTAGCGGCTTTTTTACCGAAAGATAAAAAATGCTCTTTTCCCCATCAAATCCTTTAGTCAAACGAAGTTGCTGAACCACTTTGCCGGGAATCCAGTTTCTGTCAACTATCTGGAGTTTACTCAATAAATCAATAGGAATCTCAAATAATCTATTTCCTCCCTGAGTGAAGATTAATCTGGTAGCGGTTAGATATAAAAAACCCAGCTTCCACCATGATCTTGAACTACTGCCGGCATCATAATCTGCTTGACTATGCGCCAGGACTTTCTCTCCTTGGATTGCTGTTGGAGATTTCATCTCCCGCACCACATCCAATCCGCTTTTAACCAGGTTGAATCGGCCTTGTGCTCCTTTCATCTTAACTCATCCCTCTTCCTCATTAATCATTTTTAGAATCTTTCTCTCGCCTGGTGTTGGTGTTTTTTACCCTTCCTTAATACTTTATAACCATCTTCTTTAAAGACCTGTTTATAACTTCTTTGCTTCCCGTCCCTTCAGTCTTTTTCTTATGTTCCTTGTCTTTCATATTCTCATGTCTTTTCTTTCCTTGGGATTTATGGCAGAGCTCAGGATATTGATCACCTTCAAGTATCGGTTCAGAGTGAATTTCCCCATTTTCTTCCGGTCTCTCAATCAATACCCTGCTAATCAAATTCTCTGCCAGTGAAGTGCCTTACAGCTGCTTTTTCACCCGTAGAGTGTTTTATCTTTCGATGTCCGTTCTTTTTCTTTGCCTTTTCTAACTCGGCCCATTCTATGGCGGTAGAATGCCTCAGCCTAGTTCCTCTTCCGGTAGAATATTTCATGTCTTTTCCTTTGAAGACAATAGATACTTTGCCTACTCAAGGAGTTATACCATTATGAGAAATAGAGCGGACCCCATTTACTCAATCGATTTCTTTACCGCTACACCGGCAAGACAATTTCATCAGAAATTCTATTCTTGACTTCTTAATTGCTTCTATCCACCTTTGCAGACTGCAATGTGTCCTCTAAATTTAACCGGATTAACTGCTTTTCTTCCTTCAGGAGTAAGTATATACCCTTTTGGTGTCTTTAAGAGATACTCATCTTTGATCAAGCCGTCACATATCTTTGTTACATACTCAGGTGAGACAGCCATCTTTCGACTTAAGGCTTCTTCATCGGCTAATTCTAATTCTTTTACAACCTTAAGTACTTGCTGTTCAATTCCACTCATTTTCCCCTCCTTAAACATAAATTGTCACCAACTTACTAAGGGGAGCATATAATTGTTTACATCCCCCCTTTAGAAAAGGGGGGAAGG
>CAZOJT010000002.1:0-128619 GCA_964580215.1 uncultured Ignavibacteria bacterium
GAAGGAAAAAAGCCCTGTCCCCCGCCTTTGGCGGGGGATGGGGCTGAAAAAGAAAAAAGATGAATACAGAACTTCTTGGCAATACATGCATTTCTTTCCTCCTGTTTTACTCCTTTCAGGTAACCGTCCCCAAAAAAGCTCCGCCCCTTCAGCTACAAAGGCACATCTCAAAAGGGGCGGAGCTTGATAAGAAAGGAAGGAAAAGAAAAAAGATGTCAAAACAGAACTCAATTTTAGTTATTGACAAGGAGGTGATTTGATGTTATTGTAAGAATGAAAAATTCTAAAAATTTCAAACCAAACCAAGGTTGAAAATCCCGCCAACGGCGGGGAGGAGGTAAGATGAGAAGCAAAAGTTTGATTGTTGGGCTGTTATGCTTGTTCGCTCTGATGGTCGTTTTTTCTATAACCACCAATAGCCAAAAGCCGGAGGAGCAGGCAGAATTTGAGATCATTGAGATTGGCACAGGCGGGACGCCTAAATGGTCTCCCGATGGAACCAGGCTTGCCTTTTTGGCAGGTGGCTGGCTCTGTGTGGCTAATGCAGAGGGAAAGGGAGAAATTCAAAAGATTGTTCAACTGCGACCCTGGACTTTCGATTGGATGAGCGACTCAGCTTTTGTGATTTCCGAGAAGACACCCTGGACTCCAGGAGGAAAAGGTAGAGGACACAAGTTCGCGATAAAAACGATTCACGTGAACGGGCAGATTCAGACAATAAGGCGGGATTCGATAATAGTCGTGCCCAAGAGTGACTATCTAACTTACCCCAGCACCCCGCTTGTCCTCAGGGATGGAACTGTTGGGTATTATGAGATTCATGAAAAGCCAGGAGGGGAAACGAGAACTTTCAGAATAATAAAGGAAGGAAGCTTGAAACCAGAAGCCGCTATAAAACAGATGCAACTTGCGGGTGAAGGTTTGGAAAGCATAGATGGAACCATAAAGAAGAGAATACCAATTGATAAAAAATACGGCTTCCTTAAATTATCGCCGGACAATACGAAAATCCTTGCTTGGGCTGAGAGATACAGTGGCGGTATTGTGATACTAAATCTAAACGGCAAAGTGCTAACAGATTTGGATGTTGACGCACGGGAGATTTCACCGGGTTTGTTTGAGGTCGGTGAAATAGTCGGTGCAATGTGGTCGCCAGATAGTAAAAAGGTACTATATGGTTTAACCATTGAGGACGGTCACTCCGTCTATGACAACGACATATATATGGTCAATGTGGACGGAACAGGTAAAGTGCCAATTGCGGCTACTCCCGATGAGATAGAGAGAGACGCTTCTTGGAGCCCGGATGGCACAAAAATCGCCTATCGAAATGAAACCAGTGGAAAGATTTTTGTCGTAAAATTGAAATAAACTTTATAGCAAATATAGCCTTCTATCTCTAGTAAAGAAATGGGGGATGAAAATGAAGAAAGCAAATTCAATTTTGTGGATAGTGGTTGCCTTTCTTTTACTGATCAGTTCTCAATCTTTTTCTTGGGATCGCGTTTGCATTGATCCTGGGCATGGTGGATCTGATGACGGCTGTTCAGGAAGAATCTATCATGTAAAGGAGAAGGATGTTAATTTTGGAGTCGGACACACAGCCTGGCAGTATTTTGGCTTAACTAATTGGAATCCGCTTATGACGCGTTATGAGGATGTTTATCGCACTTGGGCACAACGAGCAGACACAGCAAATAACGCAAATGATGGTTTTGGCGTAGACGCATTTATCAGCATACATCATAATGCGGCAGATACCATTCCAGAACCGGACACTATCACAAATGGCACCGAGACGTTTTGGTGTAATTTGGATAGCATAGACGGCCTTGAGGAACGCGACACTACCGATCTTTTGGCGACTAAGGTCTACCTCAAACTGCGGGACAAATTTCATTATCCAAAGCGAGGAGTAAAACTTACATGTTGGGCTGTTTTGAGGCTAACCAAGATGGCTTCCACGCTCTCGGAAGCCTCTTTTCTCACGTGCGCCGCGGTTGAAAGGAAGTTCTACTTTGACTTTGAGGACGAGTGCGCCAAAGAAGCAGACGCAATTTGGCGCGCTGGCGTTAGCTACCTGATAAACTCAGGTATTGCCATAGTGAGAAACAGCTATTCAGGTGGCAATTCAGGCGCTCTGGTCGTCTGGAAATTCGACTGGTACGTAGAGGTGTGTTTCGAGCCGGACACGGTGTACTCCCCGTACACGGCTTGCTGGTTAGGAGGGATGTTTGGCGAAGGTTATTGTCTGGATGCCATTACACCTCAATGGCTCGGAGGACACGAACGTACTTTTCACCATTGGGCGCATTTGAATGAGCTTGGTTGGGAAGTAGAGACTCATTATGAGCCTCATTGGGAGTTCGTGGTCCCTTTTTTCGAGGAGGACTACCACAGATATGTCGCTTACTTCACCGGTGGGTATTCAGCCCAGGTTGTCTCTCCCGATGGTTACGAGATCTGGCATGTGGGGGAGCAAAGGGATATTGTCTGGAATGTTTCTATTGGTGCTGATTCAACTACCACAGTCTATATCTATCTGGATAGAAATGGGGGGAACGATGGGTATCCCGAATATCTTGGCAGTCGGGAGGCGAAATGGGGCAACAGTTTCTCCTGGACTGTGACCGCTCCTTATTCCACCCATTGCCGAGTCAAAGTAGTGGCTGAGGACATAGCCGATAATTCCGCCTGGGATGTCTCTAATTATGATTTCATCATCAGTGAATCCGGAAACAACAATCCGGTCATCGACTCTTCTCTGCAGTGCAAGTATCCTGAAGAAGAGTGCAGTGACTGCATTCAATATGGAGAACAGGTGACCATCGAAATTCTGGCTCATGATCCGGATGGTGACTCCATGTATTATCAGTGGTTCTGCATGCATGGGCATTTTGCCGAAAACGGGCAAAACACCATAACCACTGCCCAAAATTTTGTTACCTATGTGGCACCTGCCAAGGGTAAGGCTGAAAGTCCCGCCAACGGCGGGGAGGGCGAAGAAACGCTTTTTGATGATTACATATCAGTTGGGGTTACAGATGTTCGTGGAGGTCAGAGCTTTGCAGTTGGACAGCCCGAACTACATGACCAGGAATACACCTGCCTTTGCGGGGATGCAAATGATGATTTGATAATAGATTTGGGAGATGTGCTTTACCTTATAAGTTATTTGTACAAGGGGGGACTTCCCCCTGAAGATCCGATTGAACGAGGTGATGCAAATAATGATTGCCAGATCAATCTGGGGGATTTAACTTATCTAATAGCCTACTTTTACCGTGGTGGTTATTGCCCTGAATGCTGCTGGTTTCCCCCGAAGCAGTAGAAAGCCAGATCTCAGGGTAATAGCGGCAACTAACAAGGATTTGAGTGAGGAGTAAGCAAGGGTAATTTCAGAGAGGATCTTTATCATCGGCTAAAGGCGATAGAGTTGAAATTGCCGCCTTTACGAGAAAGAAAACAAGATATTCCTCTTTTGATCAAGCATTTTTTAGCTGAGCTTAGAGTCAAAGAAAGCTGTTGGGAAAATTTAGATAAATCTGCTTACCTTCAAGACTGTTTATCATGCAACTGGCCGGGCAATGTTCGTCAATTACAAAATGAGCTCAAACGGCTGGTTTCTATTTTGAATCCATTTGATTCACAAAAATTGCTTGAGGAATTGAGCAAGTTAGATAAGAGAAAAAGCGAGGCAAAACTTGTAAATTCCCTTTCCGACAAGAAAGCTGAGTTAGAAAAGGCAGAAATTTTGGGGGCATTGAAGAAGTTTAATAATGATAGAGAGCAAGCTGCAAAGTTTTTAGGCATCTCAAAGATTACTCTGTATAGAAAGATTAAGATGTATAATCTGGAGGAGAATTTCATTTTTGAAAATTAGGTTTTCATTTTTGAAAAGCGAAGTAATAATATAGAGAGTAGTAGGTTAGATCAATTTATTTTATTGAGCCTTTTCATTTTTGAAAAGGTTTTTTTGTTTTCCGCTTTATTTTTCCCTCTAAGATTTTCAACTCCCTTCTTTCTATCTTTTAATCAAACTCAGACTTAAGGATAAAAGGGCTTTGGTCTTTTGGGGTCGGCATAGTTTTTGCAGAAGATTTTGTAGCGGTTGAGCAATTTACGGTATTTGGTTTTACCTCCTTCTTCTGAAAGGGAGAAAGTCCTGTCCCCCGCCTTTGGCGGGGGGTGGGGCGGAAAAAGAGAAGAAAGGAATATAAAGCCTCTAATTTTGGTAATGAACGCATTTCTTTCCTCCTTCCAACGTCCCCCAAAAAGCTCTGCCCTTACTTCCGTCAGAGTGAGGGCGGAGCCAAAAAAGCTAAACGGAAGGAACTTTAAGGGATGAAATGAAAAATGTTTGATTATCCAACTGGTTTTACTTGGCAGTAGATAATTGTAGCAAAAAATATTGACATCCAACTTTAAGAAGTCTATTTTTAGGAGGGTAATAAGATGTTGATACAGAAGTTTTGGAAAAAGAGGATGGCGTTGATTGGGGCCATGGTGTTCATTTTGACACTGTTTGCCCTCAATCTCAATGCCTTGGTAACGGGAAAAGTGGAAGTCAACCAAGCCAACGCTCTGAGGCTTTGGTTTATCGGATTCCACACGATCTATACGGCCTACACTGACTTGAATGGCGATGGGGACTTTAATGACCCGGGTGAAGAATTCGAATATTGCAGTGGCGATGGAATCAGATGTATTGCCTTCTACGTTCCCTGGCCCTTCTAATCTGAAGTTTACCAAAGCAATCAAGTTCAAAGCCCGACCAGGCTCACTCTTGGTCGGGCTTTGGAAAAGGAGAAAGCAATGAGTAGAATTATAAACCATGGAAAGATCGTTTTAATTGTGCTGATCATATTTCTTGGATGGTGTCCCGCTTTTGGGGGATCAAAAACCTTTGATGAGATTTTCAAATTGGAGGGCACCATTCAGCTTCAGAGGCACCAAAATGAACCTCCAGGCATTAATGCGTTGAAAATCGGGAGGGACGGAAGAATTTGGATAGTGACGAGTGGTCGCCCGGATAAAACCGAAGTGAGGATTTACAGCTCCACAGGAGAGGTGTTGAAGGTAATTCGAAAAGAAGACATCGGCCCAATAGGGGGGTTCGCGTACATACTCTTTACAGACATCGCGTTTGATCATAACTACCGGGCTTACATTCTGGAAGCAGTCAGTGGAAATGTGGCTGTAATCGAGAGCACCGGCGGGTTCCTGGAGTATTTTATTTCTGATAAATGCGCAGGAGCGGGGGCTAACATTAAGATTGATAGAGAGGAGAATGTCTACCTTGGCGGTCCCTGCTACCAGGAAAAAGAAAATCTATGTCCTAAATCAAGAGATTTCTGTATTCATAAGTATGATTCTAAGGGCAGATACATTATATCTTTCTTCCCCTTTGAAAAGAGGCTTTTTGAGTTGACTCCTACCCCCTACCAAGCGGCTTGTTTTGATTTAGACATGGAGGGGAATGTATGGTGTGCTCATCAAATGGTTTATCAGGTATCTAAGTATTCCCCAGATGGTAAGTTACTCCAAAAGTTTCCTGGAAAATCTTCTCTTTACATGCCCCCTACTAAACTTCTCTCTCCTAAGTCGCAAAAGGCTAAGCAAACCTGGTATAGTTCGTGGACCCCTATTCATGATCTTTTGGTGCTTGAGCCGAATTTAATTTTGTTAGCTTTTAGCACACACTTTCCCTCCGGCTGGGTGCTGGAGATTTACGATCAAAATGGTAATATTCTGATCCCGGACGTCCAAACCCACAACAGACCTTTATGGAAAGATGATGAGGGCTTCCTTTATTTCTTTCTGCCTGGTGATGATGAGGAAAAAGGGGGCCAGGAATATATAAAAATAGGCAAATTCTCACTGAACCTCTCCGCAATATCGAAAATTGAAAAGCAATGAAATTGCCAAAAATAAAGCTGGCTCCCTTTATCACAGGTGTGATCATTTTAGCCTTAGTGGTTTTCAACCTGCTTTTATTGCATAAAGATCGGGTACTGAGAAAAGATTTTAACCAGTTTTCCCAAAGGATTCAATTCTCCTCTTCATTTTCACCATTGTCTATCGCTGGAGCACAACCTTTCTGTTTCACCTTTAAAAACCCTGAGACTGGAGAAACATACCATCCCAAATTGGTTTTGCTCATATTCTTCTCCACCCATGATTGCGTGACCTGTCTTCAGGAAGCCTCCATCTGGGAGGAGCTAAAAGAAAATTTTTATCTTAAGGGTATAAAGGTGTTAGGGATGGTTCCTTCCAATGACTCTTTGGAGATGAAAAAATTTGCCCAAGCGGAAAGTTTGACTTTTCCTATTATATATGTGGATAGCGTTTATATAAAACAGCACATCGGGATACCCCAGACCCCCTTCAAGGTTCTTCTGGATAGCACCCTTACTGTGGTTTATCTTAATGGACCCAACAGTGAATTAGAAGATCAACTCCACTTCAAAGACGTAATAGAAAAGTGGTGTGCGCTCTTTCTTTGAACCTTTAATACATATTGATATTCGGCAAGTAGCTCATGGGGCCTAAAGCCTCTGCTTTGCATCTCTTCTACATCTCTCCCTCTTCTATTCATATCTTAAAGAGACGATGGGATCCAGTCTGGCGGCGCGATAGGCGGGATATATTCCGAAGACCAGTCCCACAGAGACTGAAAAGGAGAAGCCTAAAATTATCCAGAATAAAGAGACCCCTGCGGCCAGAGGTGTAACCGCCCCCACCAGTTTCCCTAAAAGCAGACCGATGATTATTCCCAAGATACCGCCGCTTCCGCTCAAGGTCATAGCTTCGATAAGAAATTGCCACAAAATGTCTTTTTTCCTTGCCCCTATGGCTTTGCGAATACCGATCTCCCTGGTTCTTTCGGTAACCGATACCAGCATTATGTTCATCACCCCCACCCCACCCACCAAAAGTCCGATGGATGAGATCACCACCATTACCAAGTAGATTGCACTTGTAATGCTCCGATACATATCCATAAGATCGTCCTGGGTGGCAAGGGCGAAATTGTTGGGCTTGTCCGCCGGCAGGCCCCTTCGGATCCGCATCACCTGGGTGATTTCATCCATGGCCTGATCCATAAGCTCCGGGCTTTTCGGCTTTGCCGCCAGGAGAAGCTCTTTTTCTTCAGGGTATAATTTCTTGTAGGTATCATGAGGCAAAAGGACAAAATTGTTTTGACTCCCTCCCAGAATCGATGGCCTTTTTTCCATCACCCCGATAACGGTGAATCTCTTGGGGGAGAAGTTTCGTCCACCGATGCTGATTTCTTTGCCGATCGGATCCAGATGGGGGAAAAGCGCCTCTGCCACATCCACTCCCAGAACTGCCACCATAGCCCGGTAGTTTACGTCACTGTCAGTAAAAAACCTCCCTTCCTCTATATAATTGTTATTCACCACCTCGTACTCCGGCATGACCCCGATTAAGTCAAACTGGCTGACCTTGTTGTCTTTATATTTAACCGTCTTGGGTCCCGGACCCCTGTTCTCGGGTGAAACCGCATCTACAGAAGGGCAAAGCTCTTGGACTGCCATGGCGTCCTCAAAGGTTATGGAGGGTCGGTTTCTTTCCTCCTCTGACGGACGCTCAAACCGAATGCCAATTTCAAACTTGGTAACATAGATGACATTCGAACCCAAGGATTCGATCTGCTCAGCCATGCTTTTGTTCAGGCCGGTTATTATGGAGACCATGGCGATGACCGTGGTAACCCCGACCAAAACCCCTAAAACGGTCAGAAAAGCCCGCATCTTATGAGCTTTGATCGCCGCCATTGCCATTAACATGCTCTCTTTTATTTCGAAAACATTCATTATGATCCTTAATTGGGAAATTCGTGATAAGTACGCCTCACGGCTGAGCATTTACAAAGCCCACTTTATATCGGGATTAGGCGCGATGAAACGAAGCCATTGCTCTGTTATTTGAAGTTTTAACCGCCTACAATTTATCCCAAAATTTCTCAACAGCTTTCTTTATATCGGTCCAAAGGGGCTCAATATTATTTATTAACGAACTCATCAACTCCATGCGTAGCGTGAATCCATATCCGCTAACAAATAAATGTCTAAATCCTCTATAAGGGTTTAGTCTGTCTACGATATTTTTATCAAGAATAGGTTTTTTTCCAAGTGGTGGGGTGCAAGATAAATCGAGAAGCTCTTTATGCCAACTATTCCCTTTAGGCATGGTTTGATAATATTCTTTGCTTATCCGCTTAATAATATTCTCCACCCCTACATAAAAATTCATTAAGAATGTTCCTATTGCTGCTTTTTGGACATTGTCTATTTTATCCGAATCTAAATTGCTTAAAAGAGATGACAAATCTTTTAAAACTTGTTCTATTCCTTCTATCTCATCTAACACATCTGCTTTTAATTGCTCATACTTCTTTTGCATATATCACTTTTCCTTTTTCTAAGATACGTTTAGAGAAATGTTCTCTTGTATCCTCCAAGGGAATCAGGTCTATTTCGCTATCTATCACTCCCAAAATCTTACCATACATCTCGAAAAACTTTTCTGGTTTAACCCCCTTTACTGCTATATCAATATCTTGTGCCGATTCAACTTTCTCAAGACAGGAACCGAATAATAATACTTTTTCCGCCCCAAATTCCCTGCTTATGTTGATGATCTTATCTAACTCTCTTTCAAAAACTTCTCTTTTCATTATTCAATTACCTCATTCTATTAAAATTGGCTGTCAAAATTTCAGATAACGGTTTGCGGATGAAAGAAGTTGGCTTAAGCCAATTTGGGCGGAGCGAAGCGTAGCCGTATGTCCGCTGTTATGTGCAGTGTGCAGATTTAATCTAATATATTCTTTACCGTACTGAACCATCCTTCAATCTCCTCATAAGCATTTAGCTCTTGGAAGAGTTCCTTTGTCATCCTCTCTATTCCCTCGGTGCATATTTTTTCTTTTATTTTTATTTCTCTGAGTGATACACCGTTTGTCTTAATTGATGGGATAATATCCAATTGATTCCACTCATCTAACCAATTATTCTGAGTTCTGTCTATTAATGTATTATCATTTAATTCACTAAAGATTTGTTCAATAATATTCGGAGAGACATAATTCTCAATCTCTCTTTTTTTCGTAGTAAATCCTCTGCTACCATCATCTCTGTTATTCACTTCTTGAGCAGTTTGTTTATATTTTCCTTTATCACCATCATAGATATGAACTTCAGGCAGATCAAGTTTCCTTAAATAATGATTATCTACCCAATGTTTGAGTGTTGATCCTCCTAAAGGTATCAAGATAACTCTTTGGTCGTTTTCTAAGTCAATAATTATATTTTCATCTACTTTTTTAAAAAGTCTTTTGAAAAATTCAATATCTGTAGGTCCTTCCACACAAACTATCAGTTTTAATTTATCAATTTTCTCTTTATCAATTGAAGGTAAAACACCTAAACTCTCTGATATTTTCTCAAAAATTTCGTTAGTTCCTTTCTCTATAAGAATTTGGCCGTCCCTTTTATACAAAAATCTCAAACTTTCTACAGGCAATAAGCTCGCCATTCCTGGGCTATGAGTAGTTAAAATTATTTGAGTATCATCTCTAGATGACAGTTCAAGAAATGCATCTATTAACTTCCTTTGATGCTCCGGATGTTGAGATGTCTCAGGTTCTTCAAAAGCATAAATGATATTTGGAACACTTCTATCCTCTTTTTTCTTTTCAGCTTCTGCTCTAAAAAAGCTTAATAATATCAACCTGCGAACTCCGCTGCCTCTTTTGTTAAGAGGTATTTCTTCATCACCACTTATTGTAATTCCTTTAAATACACTTTCCCATTTTGGTTCTGGTATTTTAGGCTTTAGTTCTTGTGCTATTTCGGGGTTCATTTCATTTAACTTTTCAATCGTTTGGTTGGCTATTTCAGTAATTGTTGTTTCCACTTCATCTTGTATCCCTTTTAATCTATTTTGAAGTTCTTCTCCCCGCAGAATTTTTTTAATTGCAATTTTCATTGGATCTTGGACTTCACTATCTTGATCAACATTCTGTCTGTCAGATTGAAAGAGTGCATATAGTGGCATATAGTTTTTAAGTTGCTCCCATATCTGTTTAGCACCTTCTTTATCTATAGGAATGTCAATTTCTTCTAATTCTATTTCCCCATTAATGTTTTCTCTTATCGCTTTTCTAATTTTTGAAGCTACTCTTTTATCTTCTTCTGATAAGTCTATACCCAAATCTTGAGCCCTTGTCTTTAACTCCGATATTTTAAGTGATAGTAGATCCTTCAAGCTATGATTAGTTGGATGATTTGCCAACATGTAAGTTCCTTTGAGTTTATCATTTGAGTATATTTTATGAATTTCTAAGTTTCCGTCTTTATTAAGCAAATATTCTTCTTTTAAACTCGTTTCAACTGTAACATCTATTATTAATTCTTTGGGTAAATCTTCAAACACAACACCGATTAATATATTAGAAGAAGCCGCACCTTTACTTAGATCATCTTTGTCAATTTTTACACGTGCATCTTTATCATTGAAAAATATATCAAGGACTTCTATAATTGTAGACTTACCAATATCATTTTTCCCAATGAATGCTGTTAGATTGTCGAAATCTATAATCGTTCTTTCCTTGAATATGCGAAAGTTTTCTAATATTAGTTTCTTAATTCTCATTTTTATTCCTCCTTAGATTGCACATTGCACATAACTCGTTCATATCCGAACCAAGTTCGGATACGTGTGCACAAGTATGCTTCCAATTTGGTGGTATAGACGAACCATGTTCGGACACACCGACCTTAGCTCACAATACTAAATATTCCATTTTTTTCATTGTAAAATTCACTATATTTTAACTCGATCCATCGTTTTTCGTCATTCGTCATGCATTATTCGTATCTCAAAGCTTCAATCGGATTCAGCCGGGCGGCTTTCATGGCTGGGAATATTCCAAAAAATATTCCCACCGATGAGGATACCAACAAAGCCACCACCACCGACCATAGCTCTACCGAGGCGGGCAGAGGGCTAAATGCAGAAATCGCCTTTGCGATTAGTGCCCCCACTATTATACCAACCATTCCTCCCACCAGGGATAGGGTCACCGCCTCCACCAGAAATTGCCACAGTATATTTCTTCTTCTGGCTCCCATGGCTTTGCGAATCCCTATCTCCCTGGTCCTTTCCGTCACCGTCACCAGCATTATGTTCATTATCACAATCCCTCCCACCACCAGAGAGATGGAGGCAATTCCCCCCATCACCATCAAAGCCAGCCGGGTAAACTGGCGGAAGAAATCCATGACACTTTCGGAAGTGAGGATGGCGAAATCATCCGGTTTATCGTAGTCGACCTTTCTGCGCGCCCTTAAGATTACCCGACATTGATCCATGGCATCCTGCATGGATAAGAAGTCCCTTGCCTTCACAAATATCATGAGCATGAAATGTCGGGCAAAAAGCTTCTCAAAGGTGGTTATGGGGATCAAAACGAAATCATCCTGATTGTTTCCCAGAAAGGCACCCTTCTTTTTTGCCACGCCGACGATGCGGAAATAGTGGTTGCCGATCTTGATGTCTTTCCCCATAGGATCTTCGTTAGGGAAAAGATTTTCCTTTATCTCCCAGCCAACGAAACAGACTCGCCGGTTATGCTCTACCTCGAACTCGGAAAAGCTTCTTCCGTCGTAGACCTCCTGATCGGCGATCTCGGTGATATTAGCGGTGGCTCCCATGATGGTCATATTAGACAGATGCTTATTTTTGTATTTGACCTTCCTCCAACTGAAAGCCTCCGCTCCCACCTTCCAACAGTCAGGACAATTCTCTTCTATGGCTTTCATATCTTCCAGGGTGAACTTTTTTCTCTTTATCTGCTTTAACCACTCCTCATTGGAGGTAGTTATACCGAATTTTCTGATCAGGAATGTGGTAGAGCCCAAGCTGGAGATCTCCGCCTCCACATATCGATTCATTCCGGAGATTATGGAGACCACCGCAATTACGGTCATTACCCCGATGATCACGCCTATAAGTGTTAGAATCGATCGGAGCTTGTTAGCTACCAGAGATCTTAAAGCAATGATTATACCTTCTAAAAATTGCATGCCGAAGCAAGTTCCCAGTTTTCAGTTTTCAGTTTGCAGTTTTAAGTCTCCCGACCCTAGCCTCTTGACCCTTGTTTCTTAACCTTTGACCCTTATTTCCCTGACCCTTGTTTCTTGACTCTTGCCCCATGACCCTTGACCCTATTAGTGCTTTATCCTCTCCTCTTTTTCGATGCCTCCGTCCCGGATGTAGAGTATTCGGTCTGCGTAGGTAGCGATGTCGTGCTCATGGGTGACAATGATAATGGTGTTTCCCTGACGGTGAAGCTTTTCAAGTATTTTCATTATCTCTTTTCCGGTGTTGGTATCTAAATTTCCGGTAGGCTCATCAGCCAGAATCAAGGAAGGATTGTTTACTAAAGCTCGGGCAATAGCTACCCTCTGTCTTTCCCCTCCGGAAAGCTCGTTGGGTTTATGTGTCGCCCGGTCTTCCAGATCCACCATTTGCAAAGCCTCCCGAGCCTTTTTCTTCCTGGTCTCCGACTCAGTTCCATTATATACCAAGGGCAGCTCCACATTATGTGCCGCGGTGGCACGGGACAAAAGATTGAAGGTCTGAAACACGAATCCGATTTCCCTATTTCTGATGCGCGCCAGTTCATCATCGTTCATCTGGCTCACCAGCCTATCGTTCAGATAGTAGTTGCCTCTGGTGGGAGTATCCAGGCAACCGATCAGGTTCATCAGAGTGGACTTTCCAGAGCCGGAGGGACCCATGATAGCAACATATTCACCGGACTCTACCTCCAAGGAGACGCTCCGTAAGGCGTTCACCTTCTCTGCCCCCATCTGGTATATCTTCCACAGATCTTCTGTTCTGATTAACACTTTAATTTTCTCCTAAATCGGCTGAGAGCTAAAGGCTTCCGATCCAGAACCTGACTCAAGTCAGGTTCTGGACGAGTTCCTCGGTCTTGTTATCACTTGCCCTCTTTTTCTTTCCCCTTTTTCTCTGTCACCTTCACTTTATCCCCGTCTTTCAGAGTCCTTAATATCTTATAACTTCCAGTGACTACCATGTCATCGTCGTTTATCCCGGATACGATTTCTATGTTCTGCTGATCTGCTATTCCGGTACTAACCTTCACAAATTTCGCTCTCCCCTCTTTGACCACAAATACTCCCTCTATCTCCTTTTTCTTCTTTTTGTATTTTTTATTTGCTTTCTTGGAAAGGCTATCCACCGAAGCCAGCGCTCCCTCCTCTTCCTTTTTCTCCGAGGTCAAGGTGTCGCTCTTCTCCTCCCGCATCACCACTGCTTGAATGGGAACGTTCAGGACGTTGATACGGGAATGGGTAGTGATGTCCACCGAAGCAGACATTCCCGGTCTGATAGTGGGCACCTCATCTTGAAGCATAACCTTCACCAGAAAATTGGTAACCTGATCCTGAGATCCCAAACCACTGATGCGAGCGGTATGACCGATCTCAGTCACTTTGCCCCTGAAGGTTGTATCGGGATAAGCATCGATCTCAATTTCCGCTTCCTGTCCTATCTTTACCTGGGCTATATCAGTCTCATCCACCTCCACCTCCGTCTCTATCTCGCTCATATCCGAGATGGTCATGATCACTGTGCCGGGATTGTTCATGGTCCCGATCATCACTATCTCGCCCACCTCTGCATTCAGAGAGGTAACTATTCCATCCATGGGAGAGGTTATGGTAGTTTTACTAAGATTATACTTAGCTTGATCTAAACTGGCCACTGCTTGCTGGTGTCTGGCTTTGGCCAAATCAAGCTCAGTTTTTGCCATATCATATTGTTCTTCAGAGGAAAGCTTCTTTTCAAAAAGTTCCTTCTGCCGGTTAAAAACCAGTTGGGCTTGTTCCAGACTGGCCTTAGCCGAGGCAAGCTGGGCTTTAGCCTGGTTCGCCGCCGCTTTGTATTCGGTTTCATCCAGTTGTACCAAAAGCTGACCCTCTTTCACCACATCACCCTCCTCCACCGGAAGCTTTGTGATCTTTGCCGGCACGTAAGCTGAAATCTTCACATCCGTTCGGGGAACGATCCTGCCATTGGCGGTAACTAAGGAGGTAAGATCGCTTTTTTCGACCTTCTCCGCCTGCACCTGATAGGTCTTCTCTCCGCTTTTCAAAACGTTGGCTACGATGACGATTGCCACCACCAGTATTACGCCCAATACGATCAGGATTTTCTTCTTTTTCTTCATATTTCCTCCATTGATTTACCTGTTTTGTAGGAAACCAAAATCACGAAATTACATGCATCATTCGGATTTCGCTATGAAACAGAGGCTTTTAAAATATTACGATTTAACTTATAACATTTCTCAATTGCAACTTAATTTTTCGCAAGGTTTTTTTCATTTGCCAATGGCTTTTTCAAACTGCGCCACTGCCAGATTATAATCATATAAAGCCTGCACCTGATCTGCCTCTGCCTGTTTAAAGCTCACCTCGGCATCCAGAAGCTCCAGGATGTTTGCCGCTCCCAGGTTATATTTTTCCTGCATTAAATCTAAATCCTCCTGGGCAGATTTCACTTTCTTTTTGGTCAAATCGATCTTCTCGTTAGCCTCCTGAACGTTCAAAAAAGCTCGCTTGAGTTCTAAAGCCACATCTCTTTTGGTCTGGCGAAGGTTTTCCCCAGTGGTATTCAAATTAGCCTTGGCGTAAGAGAGATTATACTTTCTCTGAAAGTTCTCAAAAATATTGAAGCTGATAGACGCCGAAAGAAACCATTCATAATCACGTTGGCGGCTATATTTTAGCTCATCCAGATCCACATTGCTCCAGGAATATGAACCATAAAGGTTGAAATTAGGAAAAAGTCCACTGCGAGCCATGCCCAATTGAGCCTCAGCCGACCTAAGATCAAAGTGCGCTTTCTTCACATTTGGATTTTTTCCCAGCGATTCCCTCAGAGCATTTTCATAGGAGTAATGAAACTCTGGTATAGACAAGTTTTCCTCCACGTCGATGGGAGAATCAACGTTTTGCCCCATCCAGCTATTCAGCGTGGCTTTGGCAAGCTTCACGGTATTATCCGCACTGATCAGCGTCAACTCCACATCCCCGTACTGAACCTTGGCCTTGAGCACATCGGAGAAAGATGCTGCACCCAACTCGTACCTGGTCTCAGCGATTTTGAGCTGTTCGGCTGCTCGTTTCAGCGCTTCCTTTTGAATCTCTAAAAGCATCTTGGCTGCCAAAACATCGAAATATGCGCGTTTCACGGATAAGATTAATTCCTGCCGGGTGAGCTGATAGGAGCTTTTGGCTGAGTTTTTGGAAGCGTTTTTCTCCCTGATGCTGTAAAAATCGTATCCTCCTAAAGACCAACCCTGGCTGGCGCTGATGCTGGCTGAATAGTACTTAAAGGTCTCTATGCCCGAAATCCCAAAGATTAATTCTCCTGTAGACTCATCGTAGGTTATACGATCGGTTGGTCCGGTGAGCCTGCGAGAATATCCCAATCTGGAATCCACGCTGGGAAGAAGTCTGCCCCAGCCAGTCCAGACATCACTCTTAGCCACATTGTAGGTATTCTTGGCGGCAATCAGCGTGGCATTGTGCTTTATTGCCAACTGGATGCACTCATCCAGTGTGTAAACCCTGGGTGAACCTGCTTCGATTTGACCCCAGCAAAGATTAGTTAAAAGGAGTAGTAAACAGAAACTTGACCCAATAGTTCTCTTCATTTTTCTCCTCCCTGTGTTAGATACCCAATGCCCCGCCAAATACGGTGCTGAACACGGATTTCACCAAAATGTAGATGATCCAGAGAACAAAGACGGTGGTGAAGGCCTTTTTTGTTGTATACTTATACATCACCCCCATTCCCATGGAAACCAGTATAACTTGCCAGAAGCTGAAAATGTCGAAGCCGGATAAGACACTGTATAGGAAGGTATCCTTGGCGTTTGCCGACAGAAGCAAAGCCAGACTGGTCTGGACATTGATGTCTTCTTTGATCATGATCAGAGGAAACTGCACTATCATCGCCGGTATTGCTATCAGTGAAGAATAAGTATACACCGAAAAGACTTCGCGATAAGTGGAATCTCCACCTAAAAGAACGTTGAAGACGAAGAACAAAATAGCGGCAACCACCACAAGGACAACCAGACCGCCAACCGGTGCAAACGATAACTGCCATAAAGGTGGATGATCTTTCTCTGTCATCTTCTCGATGATCTTCTCTTTCTGCTCCTCTGAAAACTTCTCGTTCTCCTGGATCTTTTCCACCTGTTGATGCATAATGAAAGGATACGTATAGTAGAAAAATCCAATTCCCAACAAAGCCACGATCAGAAAGGGTATCAGCCAGGTTGGTTTGATTTTCAGACTTTCAAATACCTTTCGAGGTTCAAAGAAAATATTTATAACCTTTGAAGCTCCCCCCATGGGTTTCTCTTCGGGTTGAACGGAAGGAATAACTTGTTCCATTTTTGTACCTCTCCTTTTTAAAATCAACGTCTCATCAATTTAGACGGAATTCTAAGAAAAAAGTTTCACAAAAGCAGACTTGTAGGGGCGATTCATGAATCGCCCCTACCACTAAACAAACAACGGCGCCAGCACCAGCGAAACCATGGCCATGAGTTTTATCAGGATGTTCATGGAAGGACCGGAGGTATCTTTGAAAGGATCACCTACAGTATCACCCACAACAGCCGCTTTATGGGCTAAAGATCCTTTCCCGCCTAAATTACCGGCTTCGATGAACTTTTTGGCATTGTCCCAGGCTCCTCCGCCGTTTGCCATCATAAGAGCCAAAAGCACACCGGTTAAGGTGGCGCCGGCTAAAAGTCCGCCCAAAGCTTCTTTTCCTAAAACGAAGCCGACTACTATGGGGGCTAAAACAGCGATCATTCCGGGGAGTATCATCTCTTTAAGAGCCGCCTGGGCTGATATAGCCACACATCTTTCTGAGTCCGGTTTCGCCTTTCCCTCCATCAATCCGGGGATTTCGGCAAATTGTCTTCTCACCTCAGCCACCATCTTGAATGCGGCTCTTCCCACCGCGGTCATGGTGATGGAGGCTATCAGGAAGGGCAAAACGCCGCCCAAGAAGAATCCTATCACCACCTCCGGTTTGAGAAGATTGATCAATTTCAATTCCACCGCCTGAGTGTAAGCGGAGAATAAAGCTAAAGCGGTTAAGGCGGCTGATCCGATGGCGAATCCCTTGCCTATGGCGGCGGTGGTGTTGCCCAAAGAGTCCAGCCTGTCGGTTATCTTTCTCACCTTTTGTCCCAAGCCGGACATCTCAGAGATTCCTCCAGCGTTATCTGCAATAGGACCATAAGCATCCACAGACATGGTCACCCCTATGGTGGAAAGCATCCCCACTGCGGCAATTCCGATTCCGTAAAGTCCGGCTAACTTATATCCCGCAAAGATGGCCATGCAGATTACCAAAATGGGTCCCACCACGCTTTCCATTCCCACCGCAAGACCGGTGATGATGTTGGTGGCGGCTCCAGTCTCCGAGGCTTTGGCAATCCTTTTGATAGGAGAAGAGGAGGTGTAAAACTCCGTTAAAAGCCCCATCAATATGCCGGCAAGATTTCCAGCCAGGATAGCCCAGAATACGCCGATGGGCAGACCCAGTCTTTGGATAATGATGTAAGCGGCAATCAGAAGCACTAAAGCGGCTACATAGGTGACTGCCCTCAAGACCGCAGCCGGATTGAATTTCTTAAATATCTTGACAGAAAGCACCCCCAGCACGGATGCGATCAATCCCACGAAGACGATTAGAAGGGGAAGAGACATGTACTGTAGTCTCATAGAAACGTATTGGGCTCCGGTGGCGGCGATGGCGATAGAGGCTACCACTGAGCCCACGTATGACTCGAACAAGTCCGCCCCCATGCCTGCTACATCGCCCACATTATCTCCCACGTTATCCGCTATCACGGCTGGATTTCTGGGATCATCTTCGGGAATGGACTTCTCCACCTTTCCCACCAGATCCGCTCCCACATCTGCTGACTTGGTGTAAATACCTCCCCCTACCCTGGCAAACAGAGCAATGGAGGATGCACCCATGGCGAATCCCACCAAAACCGCCGGGTCTATCTTATGGAAAAAATGGTAAAATATCCCTAAGCCCAAAAGGCCCAGGCTAGCCACTGACATTCCCATCACCGCACCTCCGGAGAAGGCGATATTCAAAGCCTTGGTCTGTCCGGACCCTCTGGCCGCTTCGGTGGTGCGAACGTTAGCCCGGGTGGCGGCGTTCATTCCCAGAAAGCCAGCCAGCATCGAGCAGGTCGCTCCGGAAAGAAAAGCCACCCCGGTCCAGATGCCGATCTTCCACGCCAGAAGCACAAAAACAATGAGAATGAAGATAACCAGGATGGAATACTCCTTCCTCAGAAATATCATGGCTCCCCGATGAATCACCTCAGAGATATCCTGCATCAACTGAGTGCCCGCCGGCTGTCTCTTAACAGAAAGGAACAGACCCAAGGCAAAGGTAAGTCCCACTAACCCTAGAAGGGCTGAGATAAACCCTAAGTCCATTTTAACCTCTCCCTTTTGAGAAATGTTGTAAACATTTTCTTTCCTTCAGAAGGAAACTCTTGCTGAAGGCGAGGAGGAATAAGGATGCTTTTAGCTTCTTTGTTCACTGAATCCATTGAGACGTGTCTGTTCAACCTTCGATACCATCTCCATGTGAGAAGAAGAAACAGGGGGAAGTTTCAATCATGTTGTGCCCGCTTCATCCAGTGTTAAGATTCCCACTCTCATTAAGAGAAACCATCGTTAAGAAACAAAAAACACAAAAAGCTGATTCTATCGCCTCATCAATGGAGTCTTCGTAAGTCTTTTAATTTGAGTCTGAACAAAATGCGTTATTGGCTGCTCTTGGACGGATGTTATCATCCGTCCTCCCGTCCGGCTGGATGATAACATCCAGCCGGAGCACCAGACGTTTCTTCGGTCAATCTCTTTTTCCCTTTTGGTAATTTCCATAAAAATAAAGGCAGTTTAAATCAAACTGCCTTTTGTCTCTTATAAGGTAAGCTAAACCATTATTTATGATTTTCAGTATTCCCTTTGTTTTCTTTGAGAAAATTCCACCTTTTCCGCAGGCTCTACTTCACATTTATTTTTGATCACCTAAACAAAACGTTTTAGTTAACTCACTCAGCTACAGCATTTAAAAACAAGAGTTGCTTGTGGTGATTCAAGGTGCAAGTATATCTTTCCTGCTGTCTCTATGAAAATGCGCCGATCATGCTCTGATTTGTCCTGGCTCAGGTGCAAACTTACTTTCCCTTTTCAGGGTTACCCAATTCCTTCTCTTTTCTCGATCAGCCCTTACTTTAAAGTCTTCAAAGTAAAGCGGACCGGATAAACCACCCTCACATTCACTGGTTGATCGTTGCTGATCGCCGGCTTCCATTTGATTTTAAATGCGCCTTCTATGGCAATCTCTTCAAACCCGGCATTGGAGCCCGATGGTTTAACAACGCGGGCATCTCTGACATTGCCTTTCTTATCCACCAGAGCTTCGATCAGGACGGTTCCCTCGATTCCTGCCTGTCTTGCCAGGGGAGGATACTCGTATGTAACCTCATTTAGCTGGACCGGAGGCTCATCATACGGCACGAACTCTCCCGGAGCGGGGAGATATTCCTCCAGGGGGATTTCGATGGCGATGGAATCTCCTCCTCCTCCTCCTATGATGCTTTGAGTGCTTAAGTCTGCGATCTTTCCCAACTCCTCCTGGGTGGCGATGGTAACCTCTTCCGGAGCCTCCTCATCCGGGACCGCCTCGGGAATTCCTATTTTTGGGGCTGCTATACCGGGGGCGGCCACTGCTACCTGTGGTGTCTGGGTCTGACTGACCGAAGGAGGAGCGGCTAACTCCGCGATGGTTTTGATCCTGACCACGCCCACGGCTTCCGGAAGCTTAGAGGTTATGTTGGAATAGAGCAGAAAACCGCCGATTACGGCAATGTGCAAAGCTCCGGCTATGATCACCGCCAGGCCAAGATGCTTCTGATAGCATCTCTTCAACTCAATAGCCCCATAGCTGACAAAGGCACTTGAAGTTTTAGGTAAGGTTACTGTATTTTGCGATTTCATGGGCTGGCACCTCCTCTCACTTCTGTCATCTGTCTTCTATCAAACTCTGAAAAAGGCGATAGGCTGAAGCGATAGCTGAAATTCGGCCTGACCTCCTTTATCTGCTTTTCCACTATCTGAATCTCATCTATCACGTCTACCATTTTAAAATATCTGGCATCTTTATCAATCTTCACCAGGGTTACCAGCTTGGGCTGTTTTGAGTTCCATTCCACCAAAAGTCCTCTTAAAGAATCAAACAATATAGGTTGTGGGGTCTCCCGGGCCATATTCCACCACAGGTTCTCATCCGCATCTATTCGCAAAGTCAAAAGCCGGGACTCTGCCACAGGGACTGGATTGTCAGTCGGAGGTAGATTTACCTCCATAGCCTGTGGCTGGCTGAAGACCGTGGTGACCATATAGAAGATCAAAAGCAAAAAAGCGATATCCACCATGGGGGTCATATCAATTCGTATGGCAATCCGTCTTTTGGGCCTTCTAAGCCCCATTCCTTTCTTTTTTCTCGGCGCTGCTCCGCCGCCTACATCAACACCGGCCATTTTTTTCACTCCCTGACTTTGTTATATCTCCTGCTCTTTTTCCATCTCCATTTCCGTAACCAGACTGAACTTGCTGATCTTTATCTCCTGGAGTGCATTCATGATGCTGTTCATGGTCCCATAGCTTACGTCCTTATCCGCCTTGATCACCACGAACCATTTATAAGCTCCCGCCACGCTGGCTCTGATCTGGGTAATCACGAATGGGAGGTTGATCGGAGTGGCCTCCTCATAATGTCTTATCGGTTCGCTGACCTCCTTTCCCTCTCTTTCCACCTTCTGTTTGGTGATATACTCCACCATTACGCTGTCTTCCCTAGTGACGGTAACATAAATCATGTCCGTTTCCGGAAGCTTTATCTCCGAATGGGAAGCGGGTAGGGAAACGTGCAACTTCTCCGGCGGCTTAAATGAGGTAGTAACCATGTAGAAAATGAGCAGTAGAAAGGCGATATCCACCATGGGCGTCATATCGATCCTGATGTCCACTCTTCTCTTTATTCGCTTAAGCATATCTCAAGCTCCTTTTTGTTCATTTTTCCCCTCCGTCTCTCTGCTTTTCAGAAGCTGAATTACCTCATAGGAAGCCTCATCCATGGTGTAGTTGAATGCGTCCACCTTATTCACAAAGAAGTTATATGCCACGATCCCCACGATGGCGCTGGTCAGACCGCCGGCGGTGTTAACCAGAGCCTCGGAGATCCCAACAGCTAACTGCTGAGCATCGATGATCCCGCCGACTCGATGACCGGTGGCGGCAAAGGCGCGGATCATCCCGATGGTGGTGCCCAAAAGACCTACCATGGTGGCGATGGAGGCGATGGTGGAGAGAGCGATCAAGTTTCTCTCCAGAAGCGGAACCTCCAGCGCATTGGCCTCCTCGATGGCCCGCTGGGTCTCCGACAACCGCTTCTCCGTTGTCTCGCCGCTGTCCAAAAGTTGCTTGTATCTGTCGATGCCAGATCTCAAGACATTTGCCATCGTCCCTCTCTGTTTATCACACGTCGCCAAAGCACCATCGAAGTCATCCTGCTGAAGCATGGAGATCACGCTCTTAAAGAAGGACTGAACCGAGGCTTTTCCTTTTGCCTTATTCAGGGTAAAAAGCCTCTCTAAGATGAAAGCTATACACATTATCAACAGGGCGATGAGAAGCGATACCAAAGGTCCGCCTTCACGCAGAAAATCCGGGAGGAGCTGAGACCAGATGAAAATTCCGATAGCCAACGAGACTATCAAAACCAACACTATGAAAACCGACTGTTTCATTTAAACTCTCCTTTTACAGTTTACAGTTAGCAGTTAGCAGTTTAAAAACCTGGCTGAAAGGATTTTACCGTTTATGGAAAAATCTTTTCTCTTTTTGCCAACACTTACTTTTATCTTTGTTCAAAACATCCAGACCTCCTTGCTTGAAACTAACCTTCTTTAAAGATCACTGATTTTTGTGCAATTAATTATCACACAGGGCAGACTCAACCATACCCCGAAGCTGGAGAGAGCAAAAAAATTGATCACGTTGAAGCTGTCACCGAATCCATCCACCTTCAGTGCATCTGCAAAGGGGGTGGGCATGCCCATGGTTGAGATTATGATTAAAGCCACCCATAAGACCAAAGGAATCAAATTCAACTTCAATCTTTTTTTCAGATTGGTCAAATAGCTCTCCACATCGCTATGTTTCTTGTAGATCGCTAACAAACTGATCAATCCTGCAACGAATGAAAAGAGTATGGTCAGCGACACCAAAACCACAAAAACACTGAAGAGCGCCCCACTCAAAGGAGCGTAGCCCAATAGTGTTCCCAGCTTTAGGAAGTAACCCAAGCCAATAACTTGCGAGTGAAATCCCTCTCCTCTTAAGGAGAACCAGGGCAAAAACAGGCTTACCGTCAGAAGAAACGAAGAGATGGTCAAAACCATCCGATCCACCCTGGAAAAGACCGCCGCCCTCACCAGGCTATGATCCCTTTCCCCAAGAACTGATTCGGGACTCTTCTTTTCAACCTCCTCTAAATATTCTCTTTTTTCCTCCTCGCTTTTCCAGAACTTTTTCGGCTTCCTGGGGTAAACATCGAACCCGATGTATCGGAGACGCGTCTCCTCCGAAATTCTTTCCTCAGTTTTTTTGTTTTTATTTTGATCTTCCATTCCCGTTTAACTCCTCTATTTTCCTCCTTAGAGACTTTTCGTTTGTTTCCTCAATATCTCTGCATTTCTATTCGATCTCTCCCATCGATAGCATCCTTATTTTTGGGATCGATTTCCAGGATCTTAAGATAATACTTATAAGCTTCGTCTATATTTTTGGACAACTCTAAAGCTTTTGCCAGATTTAAAAGATAATCGATTTTTTTAGGAAAACAGGAGGCTGCCCTTGTAAAATAAGGAACTGCGGCAGCCGGTTTCCCTAATCGCATATAGCAATATCCCACATTTTCCTGTAACTCACACTTGGAAGGCTCCAATTGAATTTCTTTGAGAAAATGCTCCTTAGCCATCTCAAATTTATTAAGGTTTATATAGACCCGGGCGAGATAATCGTGAGCCGCCGCATTATCCGGCTTCAACTCCACCACCTTCTCCAAAGGTTCCACCGCCTCTCGATATTTTTCCAGCTTAAGATAACTTAAAACTAAGTTATAATGGGCACTGGCATTGTCTGGATCGCTTTCGATCCTCTTTTGGAAGAAAGGAATGGCTTCCTCATACTTTTTCTGGTCAAATAAAGCTGATCCCAGGTAAGAGTATGCAGTGGTTTTGGTAGAATCAAGTTCGATGGCTTTCATCAGAGATACGATGGCATCCTCCAGCGAGGACGAATCCCCGATCTGCGCCTGCACCTGCCCTTTCCTCACCCAGAAGTCCGCATCTTCTTTCGTCCATTCGTAATCTTGCTGGGTTAAAATCTTATCGTAATTCTCAAAAGCCTTCAGCGCTTCAGGGTATTCTGTCAGATCCTGATAGGCTTTACCCAAGTAAAGGTACAGGTCTGCAACCTCAGGATTCAAGGTTGATGATCTCTCCAGATACTGGCTCGCCTTTTGAGCCATTCCTGCACGGGTGAGAGTGTCTCCATTCACCACCAAAGAAGGTAACTTCTTTGAAAGATAATAATATGAGATCCCTAAGTTTAGATATACCTCGCTGTTTTGCTGGTCGAAGTTCAAATATTCTTCATAAATTATCCTCGCCTCCGGGTAGTGCTTGCCGTCCAGCATATAAATATCGCCTAAGGCGAGATAAGCCTCTTTGTTTTCAGGGTCCACCCGAATCACAGTCTTGAAAGCATCCATGGCATCATTGAATCTTACCTGCTTGAGATAAGCCTGAGCCAAATTGAAGTAAACCTCCACCATGGTGGAGTCCAACTCCAGTGCAGTCTGATACTCCTGCATGGCAATTACCAATACTCCTTTTTCGAAGTTCGCATCTCCCAAATTCTTGTGATATTCGGGATTTTTATCATCATAGGCGATGGCTTTACGGAAGGAGAAGTCCGCCTCCTTGAGCATCCCCTTTGCCATCTGCACCAAGCCTAATCCGTTATAGAATTCTCCCTTCTCCTTCTTCTTCAATCCATCCTGGAAGGTTTTCTCGGCTTCATCGTACATCCCCTTTTGAAAATATGCGAGCCCCAATTGATAATAAGCTTCCCAGTATTTGGACTTAAGCTCCAAAGCTTTTTGATATTGCTCGATAGCCGTGTCCCATTCACCTTTTTTGAAATAGCAATTCCCTAAATAATAATATCCCTTCTCATCCCGGGTTTTTTCCTTGAGGTAGTCATTTATAAGCTGGATGGCTTGATCGTAATCTCCACTCTTGTATGCTTTGATCCCGGTTTTCAGATCCGCACGGCACGACGTTGTTGGGAAAGCCAAAAGGGAAATAATCATTATCATCAGATAACTTTTTGAAGCTTTTTTCATCCTATCCTTTCCCGACTTTGAGACAAACAATTTTGGATATTAACAATTTTTAAGACAAAGTCAAGATTTTTTTAAAAGTTACGCAAATTTTTCTCATCCTCTTTGGTCATTCTGTTCAAACTTTCCTCTTTTCTTTTAAGAGCTTCATATCGAGACTTAAGCATCCAGAATCGAATCAACCCATAACCTAAAAGAATTAATCCCAGAGTGACTCTGAAGCTGGGGCTGATTCCGAATGCCCCGATCAGGATCAACAAACCCAACAAAAAAACGATCAAAACCACCCCCAAACTAAATGCCATCTCAAACATAGTGGGAACCCGACTATTATATGGCTTTAGTCTCTGGGCCATGGGGCGATTAAATCTTCCTTTCTTTTCCCATGTTCTCTACTTTCAAAGTAAGTAAAAATCGCATTTTGTCAAGAAAATTCTTGTGATCAGCCAAGAAGTTGACCCATGAGAAACTATTGAATACAATACATGTATTTGCTTTTTCTCCACAGCATTTTCAAACCTGTTTGTTCAAATATTTACCCTCTGATTCCATAACGGAGGTCAAGCTATAGCCTCACACTTCAACTTTCAGAGATCACTTCCTTTGGATGCTTTGCTTTGTCCCAAGATTCAATCTTTGCCATCCAATAAGAATACAAAAAACGTGCCCGTTTTATTCCTCGGATGACCATTAATAATACGTTGTGCCACCTTGAATTATAGGGGGTATCCGATGGTAAGTGGATGAGTTCAGGTGATCTCCGCAAGCATCTGCGAAAATGTTTCGCCAATTTTGGCGACCTTTCCATCATCCTCAAGAAACAGAGGTGCACAGAGTCGTTTTGTTAGTTAGTTGATTGTCTTGTCCCCCTCTCACAACTCTTACTAAGGGGAGCATATAATTGTTTACATCCCCCCTTTAGAAAAGGGGGGATGGGGGGATTCGTATGAATGTGCGTCCCGCCAACGGCGGGACGAGCATACGCATTTGAAACTTGAAAAATCCCCCTTTACTAAAGGGGGATTCGTATGAATGCATACGCATTTCAAGTCAAGCCCAAAACAGGTGTGGGAGAAAAAATCAATGCGAAGCTCGTATGAGTGCATACGCACATTCATACGAATAATAAGACGTAAACTGTTTCCTGCTCCTCTTAGTAAGTTAGGTTCTGGCAATTGGTGGGATGGCTTTCCTTTTTTTCCTCACAACTGATTATTAGGATTAAACAGATATAAACATCTTTTCCCAAGATCCTGGGGACAAACAAGTTGTTGCAAAAGCCGTAGGTCCAAAATGTCCGTCAGAACTTTCGGACAAAACATACTGGCAGAACGGACATCTCAGATTACCACAAACAAATTCCACACAAAATTTGTTTGCAAATCAAAAGAGTTTATTTTATATTCTTTTGTCGTTGAATCGGACTTGTAGTAAATAATAAATTTTCAAAATGGCTTTCTAACAATTCTAAAAAAGGAGGATCAGATGGCAGTAAAGGTCGGGATAAATGGTTTTGGACGAATTGGAAGACTGGTCTATCGAGCCGCCATGGGAAATCATAACCTGGATATAGTTGCTGTAAACGACATCACCGATGCCAAAACGCTGGCACATCTTCTTAAATACGATTCGGTGCATGGAGTTTTGGAGTCGGAAGTAAAGGCTGAGGGGAATTTCATAGTAGTGGATGGAAAAAAAATTGAGGTTTTCGCAGAAAAAGATCCCTCCTCCCTTCCCTGGAAAAAGCTGGGGGTGGAGTTGGTGGTGGAATCCACAGGCAAGTTTCGCAGTGGAGATGATGCCAAGAAGCATATTGATGCCGGAGCCAAAAAGGTATTAATCTCCGCCCCAGCAAAAGGATCAGGTGGTCCTGTTCTAAACATAGTCCTTGGTGTAAACCAGGATAAATACGATCCGAGTGCCCAGATCTTCACCATCGGTTCCTGCACCACCAATTGTCTGGCACCGATTGCCAAAGTTTTAAACGATAATTTTGGCATCGTGCGAGGATTTATGACCACCATACATGCTTACACCTCTGACCAGAGACTTTTGGATGCGCCTCACAAAGACTTAAGAAGAGCAAGAGCGGCAGCAGCGGCCATTATCCCAACTACTACAGGAGCGGCTAAAGCCCTTTCATTGATTCTTCCGGAGTTGGCAGGAAAACTGGACGGAGTTGCCTTAAGAGTTCCGGTCACCACTGGCTCCATCATTGACTTAACCTGTGAGCTTTCCAAGAATGCGGCCGTGCAGGATATAAATAATGCCATGAAGGAAGCGGCTTCCGGTAAGATGAAAGGGATACTGCAATATACGGAAGACCCCATCGTCTCCACGGATGTAATCCATAATCCCTATTCGTCCATCTTCGATGCCCTCTCCACCATGGTTATGGGCAAAAATTTAGCCAAGGTCTTCTCCTGGTATGACAACGAGTGGGGCTTCTCCATGAGGATGGTGGAGATGCTGGAATTGATGGCAAAGTAAGAAAGTCAAAAGTTAGGGCAGGGGTTGCACAACCCCTGTCTTGAAAAAAGACGGGTGGGGATACAACTCCCACCCGAACGGGAAAGGCAAATTTCATGGAGGAAATATGGAAAAGTTGACGATTGACGATATAGAACTGAAAGACAAAAATGTTCTGGTCCGAGTCGATTTCAACGTGCCTCTGGATGAAAAAGGAGAGGTAGCTAACGACAAGCGCATTGTTGCGTCTCTGCCGACCATTAAAAAAATCCTGCAGGATGGTGGAAAAGCAATCCTGATGTCCCACTTGGGCAGACCTAAAGGGAAGAAGGTTCCGGAGATGACTCTGTCACCGGTGGCAAAAAGATTAGAAGAGCTTCTGGGAAAACCGGTCAGATTTGTTAATGACTGCATCGGTCCTGAAGTTGAAAAAGCAGTCTCGGAATTGAAATCAGGTGAATGCCTCCTTTTGGAAAATTTGAGATTTTATCCTGAAGAAGAAAAAAACGACCCGGAGTTTGCCAAAAAACTTGCCAACCTGGGAGATATTTACATCAATGACGCTTTTGGCACAGCTCATAGGGCTCATGCCTCGACCGAAGGGGTCACCAAATATTTCAAACAATGTGCGGCTGGCTATCTGATGCAAAAGGAGTTGAAATATCTGGGTATGGCTTTAACCAATCCTCAAAGACCTTTTGTAGCCATCCTGGGCGGAGCAAAGATCTCCGGCAAAATTGATGTGACCTCCAATCTGATGGACAAAGTTGATGCGCTTTTAATCGGCGGAGGAATGGCTTTCACCTTTTTCAAGGCTATGGGCAAAGAAATTGGAAAATCACTTCTGGAGTCCGATAAAATTGATTTGGCAAAGGAGATATTGAAAAAGGCTGAGGAGAAGAAAGTCAACTTCATGCTGCCGGAGGATGTGGTGGTAGCACCAGAAGCCAAAGAAGATGCACCCACCCAAGTGGTGGGAAAAGACGCTATCCCATCTGACTGGCAGGGTCTGGACATAGGTCCTAAAACTCTGGAACAGTTCGCAACAGAGCTGGAAAAGGCAAAAACTGTGGTGTGGAATGGACCCATGGGAGTTTTCGAGATCAGCAAATTCGCCACAGGCACCATAAAGATCGCTGAGGAACTTGCCAAGATAACCCAGAAAGGGGCAACCACCATTGTGGGAGGCGGAGACTCAGCCGCCGCAGTGGCAAAAGCTGGATTAGAGGAAAAACTTACTCATATATCAACCGGAGGCGGAGCTTCGCTTGAATTTCTGGAAGGAAAAATTCTACCGGGAGTGGCGGCATTAACAGATAAATAACAGAGATTCCCAACAGATAAAAGAAATTTCCCAACAGATTAAAGGATGAAACAGATTATCTAGCGGCGGTTCGTATGAATGCTTCGCATCGACAGACCGCGAAAGGTGGACGGCTTATGAGAATTCCGATTATCGCTGGCAACTGGAAGATGTATAAAACCGAGCAGGAAGCCTTTCAGTTGGCATCCGATTTGAAACAAAGGCTAAAAGATGTGGATGGAGTGAAGGTGATAATCTGCCCTCCATTCACCTCCTTATCTTCAGTTAAAAGAGCCATCGAAAATTCCCCGATTGTTCTGGGTGCTCAGAATATGCACTGGGAGGAAAAAGGAGCTTATACCGGAGAGATATCGCCTCCTATGTTGTTGACAACAGGCTGTAAATATGTTATTATAGGTCATTCGGAGAGAAGAAACCTCTTTTTTGAAACTGATAACTTTGTAAATTTGAAAGTAAAATCTGCTTTGAAATTCAACCTCTCCCCTATCATCTGCGTAGGTGAAAAGTTAGACCAAAGAGAAGCAAACAAAACCGAAGAAGTTGTCGAAAATCAGGTGAGAGGTGCTTTTAAGGATCTGAGCGCAAAAGAGGCGGAGAAAACTGTGATTGCCTACGAGCCGGTCTGGGCCATCGGAACCGGAAAAACCGCCACTCCGAAACAGGCAAACGAAGTCCATCTTTTTATAAGAGAGCTTCTTTCGTCTGAGTTTGGCAAAGAGTGTGCTGAGAAGATCAACATCTTATATGGAGGATCGGTCAAACCAGAGAACTCCAGGGAATTGCTGGAAATGCCCGAGATCGATGGGGCATTGGTGGGAGGCGCCAGCTTAGATGCTGAGTCTTTCGAAAAAATTGTAAGAAGTGCAAAAAATCTTAAACACCTGTAGATAAGTTCACTGAAGTGCTTCAGACGACCTGATTTTAAATTAGAATCTTTTACCCTTTTCAGGAGGTAGCTTTGATAGTATTTTTGACCATGTTGCATGTGATAATCTGCATCGCCTTAATCATGGTGGTGTTGATGCAGTCTGCCAAAGGTGAGGGACTGGCAGGAGCCTTTGGAGGTTCCGGGATCACCGGGGCTGTTTTTGGAGGAAGGGGAGCGGCTACTTTTTTATCTAAGGCAACTACGGTGTTGGCTATTGCTTTCTTCTTAAGCTGTTTACTACTCAGTTTCCTTTCTCCAGTCACCGGAGCCGGAGGAAGAAAATCCAGTGGAATTCAAAGAGAGGCACAAAGACAAGCCACAGAGGGAACAGCACCGGCAACCAGCGTTCCTGGCACTGCACCACAGGAGCAGCCTCAAACCCCTTCGGAACAACCGCAGGTGCCACCACCGGGTGAAGGAGAATAGACTTTCTCTCAGCATCCTGCGGATATTCAAAGTATAAGTAAGGACTTTCCTTCTGAAAAAAAGATGAACAGAAGCAAAGACTGGATTTCTCAGGCTACAAGAGACTTGCAGCAGGCAAGATGGAACGTCACCGGAAAGTTTTATGAATGGTCGTGCTTTTCTGTTCAGCAAGCCGCAGAAAAAGCAGTAAAAGGGTTCTGTGAGGAATTCAAAGTAGAAGGATGGGGACATGCCATAAACAGGTTATTGACCAAGCTCCAGAAAGTCACAGCCATACCTTCAGGTTTGATAGAGAAAGCTAAGAAGCTGGATCGTTTCTACATTCCCACCCGTTATCCTAATGGGTTTGAACAGGGCGCTCCCATGGATTATTATTTAAAAGAAGATGGCCGGGAGGCATTGAAATATGCCCAAGAGATCATCAATTTCTGCAAAAAGAAAATCAAGACAGGAAAATAGATTCATATCCTCATTAAAAGATACGGTAAAGAAGAATAAAAAAAATCCCTGAGATAAAGAAAGTTTTGCTGTTCGGTTCAAGAGCAAGGGGTAATTGGGGGCTGAGAAGTGATGCAGACGTTCTGGTGATTTTGAAGAAAAGTCAACACAAAAGATTTTTTGACCGAATACCTCGATATTTGGATTTGTTCTCAAAGGTATCATTTCCCGTAGACGTCTTCCCTTACACCGAAGAGGAATTTGACAGAATGCAAAAGAAGGGGAACAAACTTATCCTGAGAGCTTTAAAAGAGGGGATACTTTTAAGTTAGAGTTCAAAAGTTTAAGGGTTCAAAAGTTCAATGAATTCATCCTGAAGGACTTGTCCTGAAGGAAAAAGTAAGCTATGCGGAAGTGGTGGAACTGGTAGACACACCATCTTGAGGGGGTGGCGGCGAAAGCCGTGCGGGTTCAAATCCCGCCTTCCGCATTTTTAATACTTTCATTTTCACCCCTTTTTTTCACTTGATCAATTTATTTCAATTTTGTGTGAACTTTTTTCAAAAAGTATCAGAAAAACTAAAATTTGAGTAAGCAAATTGGAGTGTCAAGCCCCGCCTAAACGGAATCTACGACTTTAGCTTGACCTGAGAGCTTTTGTCCGTATGTACGAATCAAATGGTTCACATCGCAGGATCCCCGCCTTTAGTGGGGAAAAAACAAAGAGCTTTTATTGGGTTCACCTAAAGGTGAACACTCCAAATCCTGGTGTATCGCCATTAGGACTTATCCTGAAGGAAATGCCAATGCATTTCCTTGGCCAACTGTTTGTTGATTTCACTCTTAGTCTTCTTCTTCCTCCTGCATCATCTTTTTCATCATTTCCTGCATATCGAATTTTTTTACCTTTACCTTGTTCGGGTCAAACAACTCATCAGATAGTCCTTTGTTTATCTCAAGGGACTTGACAAGGAAAGTGGACACAAGCTTTTCACCCGTGTATATCTCAGTTTTGTAAGGCATTTCCCAATCACCCTTTATCTTCTTGAAATCTGAGTGAACCCAAACCATGGTTTCTTCCTTTGGCTCCTTGCGCTCACCTCTGATTAAATTGAGACTTTTCTTATCTAACCATACCCTGGTAAATGGAAACTCTTTCTCTTCTTTCGTCTCGACCACATAACACTCACGTTTGCCAACTTTTTCAGCTCCCACAATCTTCGCCTTTTCTGAGATCAAATCCCACCAATTCTTTTCGGTCTGATAATGTTTTTCCTCTTTGTCCGAAAGTTTTTTCTTTCCCAAAAAAGATGAAATCATCCAGGTATCTTTGCCATCATAGATGATGATAGTCTCCATTTCTCCCATTCCTTTGGGCATATCGGGGCTCTGGGGCATCTGCATCTTGCTCTCCATCCTGTATTTTTCGCCCTTTCTTAGCATCTTCATCTCTGATGTCATCTCCTTCTTGTCCTTCTCAGACATAACCATCTTCATCTCCTGCACAATGGTCATATCCTTGACCTCTTTTTCGAACTTGGCATACTTTGCCTTGGCTTCCTTAAGGACACTTGACCAATCTGCAGAAAGCCCTTGCCTTACTCCCAACCCCAAAATTAGCAGTGCCACCATAAACACCACTCCGGCAACATTAATCCTTTGTGCCATTTTTTACCTCCTTTCTTTGTCAGATTGAAGTTAAACTGTCCCATCCAAAAAATCAAGCTTTTTTTTAGGGACAGTCCCGAATTTATGGAAAAATATGGTTTTATACGGTGGCTTGTTCTTTGAAGTAATCTATGATAAGGACTCATCCTGAAGGAAATGCCGATGCAATTTCTAATATCAGCTTCGGGAATTCCCCCCCCCCCCCCCCCCCCCGCATTTTGCGGGGGATCTTGAGATTATTCCCGAAACATCATAAAATCTAAATGGCGAAACCAGTCATTGAAGGAATTCAAACAGAATAGATTTTTTGCAAAGGGGGAAATCCTCTTTTTTAGAGAGTTCTTTTTGAAGGAGAAGGTTTGTCTTGAGGAAAGAGGCTATTCTTTTATTGTCCGATGTGGTATTCTTTGATCTTATACAGAAGCGAACGGTAGCTTTCATGTTCCGTCAGGTCTTGCCCACCTCTGGCGGGCTTGTCCGCCTCGGGCGGGTCTTGCCCTGTGGGCGAGCCCTGAACCGTATGGTTCAGGGTGGGGGGACCGCGACTGCTTGCCAGACTGGGTCTGTCACCCTCACAAGAGTGCGTCTTTGCGTCCCCCTGATAAGGGGGACTATAGGGGGTTCTATGTTCAGGCGGGCCTCCTTGCCACACCGGGTCTATCATCCGAGATTTCGTAGGATTTTCCTTGACTTCTACAGGTCTGCGAGCTATAATATTAGTTGTTACGAGAAGTTACATTTGCGCAACAGCTTGAAATTCCATTGGTTATGTTTGAAGAGATACCTTTTTCGCAGGTGTCTTATACGGCGCTCAAAGCCATGTTTGGAGTGTTATACGGATCAGTATAAACATAGTTAGATGTGGCTTAAGAATAAGGAAGGCTGTTAAAAATCACATTGATCTGGGGATATGTTCAATAAGACACAGACGCAGGATAATATTGGAAAGTAAGGTCACTCTGTATGGATATCCCTACGCTCGAAATCGATGCGTTTGTCAGATCTGTAGGCGTCAATCGTAGATCGCCCCATGCTCTCTTTCTGGGTGCCGGTGCCTCAATGTCATCAGGAGTTCCCTCTGCGGAGGCGTGTATCTGGCAATGGAAAAGATCGATATTTTGCACGAAAAACCCTGGCCTCGAAGAGCAGGTGTCAGAACTCTCACTTCCGGCAGTTCAGGACCGCATAGATCGGTGGCTGCAAGTCAACGCATTCTTTCCGGTCGATGGTCAAGACGAGTATTCCTACTTTATCGAGAAGTGCCTCCCTATCGCTGACGACCGGCGTCGGTTTTTCGAGCCTTGGATCCGAAAGGCTCGGCCACATGTTGGATACCGACTTCTTTGCTTGCTGGCCGAAGCCGAGCTATTTCGAAGTATCTGGACAACTAATTTTGATGGCTTGGTCGCAAGAGCGGCCGCAGACTTTAACTTGACCCCAATCGAGGTGGGATTCGATTGTAAAGAAAGGGCATTCCGCCAACCAGAACGAAACGAACTGGTCTGTATATCGCTCCATGGTGACTATCGCTATGACCAACTGAAGAACACAAAAAACGAGTTACAGACACAAGAGGACGAACTCAGAGCCGCCCTAATTTCTACACTCAAGACTCACTCGCTTGTCGTCAGTGGTTATAGCGGAAGAGACGCGTCTGTCATGGATGCTTTAAGAGTGGCAATCCTACAAGAAGACGTAAAGGGAAAGGTTTACTGGTGCGGCTTCTCGGATGAACCAGCCGGAGAGGTGGCTGATCTGCTGCTGGCTGCCTTAGAGAAGAAAAGGGAGGCCTATTACATTCCGGGGGCAGCATTTGATGATGTCATGACGCGTTTAGCCCATCATTGCTTGAAAGATAGTCACCTTGACAAGGCAAAGCTTATTGTTGGGAACTATGCTGACAGCGAAAACTTAAAGCGAAATGCATTTTCGGTGCCACAAGCCGCTCCTACTGCAATTATAAAAAGCAATGCTTGGCCTATAAGTTGTCCATCGGAGATGTTTGAGTTCCAACTTCGTGAATGGCCGGGAGAGCATGTGTGGAAATGGCTCGCAGAGAAAACCGCAGGCCATCAGATTGTTGCCGTGCCATTCAAAAAGGTTTTGGCGTTTGGGACACTAGACAAAATACATGATGTTTTCAATGACCTTATTGAGGGTGAAATCAAGCGAGTGCCAATTGGTGAACAGGATATTCGCTACGAAGAGGGTGCCGTAGTTAGCCTGCTACGCCAAGCACTGGTCCGATCGATTGCCGATAAAAGAGGCCTTGGCACAGACGGCAGTCGAGTCCTTTGGAAAAAGGAAAAAAACAATGCAGAACGAGAAGGCGGACAATCTTTCGACGTTCATCAGGCTGTTCGGCTTTCACTGCGTAAAATTGGTGGGCAAATGTATGTCGCTATTGACCCGAGCCTTTATTTTCCGGCTGAAACGCAAGATAACAAGCAGGCGATTCGAAACATCCGTTTGCGGATTCTGGGCTATCAGCACAACGACAAGTTCAACGCGGCTCTAAACGATTGGCGTGCAGTGATTCTCCAGCCGGGACAGCCAACAAATTTCGATTTTCCTGCGGGGAGTGCTGCCTTTCAATTTATCATGGAGAGTGCGCCCGCTTTTGCATCGATTCGGCACCCGCGTCGAAATGCTTTGAAAATAGAAGATAGCATCGGGCCACTTATTCATCATCGTGGCATTGAAATCCCAGAGCAGCCTCTGCGGTTTGCACACGACGCTCAGTCAGTAGTCAAAGACACACTTCCGCTCCGGGGACTCGCTAATAACGGGCCTTTCGACCTAAACCTCTCTACCCAGGCACACGAAGGTCGGATCACAATAGCTGTCATCTGCCCACGAGCGGAGGCCCCACTTCTTGAACGGTTTTTAGTAGACGGCTCAAGGTGCCACAATCCGCAACGCGGAACTAGGGAAGAGTACCTTGTTCCATACGCGGGATTCGAAAATGTCTATCGCACACCAATTGCATTTCCTAGTCGTGGTGCGCCGCTGTGGTACACGCTTCCCGAAATTGACTCTCGGCTTGATGAACGTGACGGGGCTTTAGATTTGTCACGTAAAATTCGTGACGGTGTTTCATCATTGGCCGCAACGGGTCGGCCGATTATACTGATCTTTACACCAGATCGTTGGCAACGCTGGCGGGGGTTCAAAAATGATGAAGAAATGTTCGACGTTCACGATTTGGTGAAAGCCTATTGCGTGCAACGTGGCATAGCCACGCAGTTTCTAGACCAAGACACACTCGGGTATCGGGACAAGTGCCGGGTCTGGTGGTGGCTGTCTATCGCCCTTTATGCAAAAGCTATGCGAACGCCCTGGGTGCTGGATGGGCTTCAGGCGGACACAGCCTTTGTTGGTCTTGGCTACGCGATCAACCAGCAGGCTAACACGGGTAAACATATTGTGCTGGGTTGCAGTCATCTCTATAACGCGCAGGGGCAAGGACTGCAGTTTCGCCTTAGCCGCATCGAGAACCCAATTATCTCCGGTGGTAATCCATTTTTGTCGTTTGAAGACGCACGTAGACTAGGTGAGACCATTCGTACACTATTTTGGGAATCGCATTTGAAACTGCCTGGACGTGTCGTTATTCATAAGCAGACGCCCTTTCGTAAAGAGGAGCAACAAGGATTGAAGGCAGGCCTCCAGGGAGTGAATGAGCTGGAATTGATAGAGATCAACTTTGAATCGGCTCTTCGCTATATCAGTTCAAAACCCACGGAGAGCGGGTTTGAACCGGATGGCTTTCCTGTTCGTCGCGGCACAGTCGTAAAACTCACAGACTATGAAGCCTTGCTATGGGTGCACGGCTCCACTGAGGCAGCGAAAGCAAGTTGGACCTATTTCCAGGGAAAACGCCGTATCCCGGGGCCAGTTGTTGTTAGGAGATATGCTGGCACATCCGACCTCGCCACATTAGCAGCCGAAATCCTCGGACTGTCTAAGATGGATTGGAACTCTGGTGACCTTTATGCGAGGCTTCCTGCGACTGTTCGGTCATCAAAACGCATCGCTCGTATTGGTTCGCTTTTGGATCGATTTAGCAACTCCTCCTACGACTACCGTCTTTTTATGTAAGATAAGTTAGTAGGTCAGGTGCCCTGTGCACCTGACACCAAGATAAGTGATGAAGATAATAGAAATCAAATAGAAAAACTTGCTGAGTAACTCACCTACCCCTCTTGTCAAGGAAGCAAAAACAAAAATTAAAGTCCCCCTGATAAGGGGGATTTAGGGGGTTCTAAAACCCCCATTTTTTGTGTTCTGTCAGGAGTTACTCCTGACAGTGGCGTCAGGTCTAGAACCTAACATTATGTTGGGGCGGGGGTTGAACCCCCGCCCCAACTTGTCTGACCCGTAGCCTCTCTTACCACAAAGAGCAAATTCACCACAACCTTAATGGTGAAAAGGATAGCTCCCCTGTTTATGGAGAGCATATCCTGTTTTGCGCTCGTCTTGAAATCCCTTTTTCCTGGCGAGCAACGCAGACAATTGAATGCTCTCTCGGATATCCAGAAAGGAGATTAGATATGAACCATCCAATTGATCCACACCCTGAGTCTAATCGAAGGGCTGACCCTGAGACTAATCCAAGCGACGACTCCAGGTATTTGAAGTTCATTGAGCTATTGATCGACAAGAGTATTAAAAGATTACAAAGCAAATCCTATAAGCCGAAAATCCAGGATGCCTTAAGAGCTATCCGGCTTAAGGACAAAGCATTCCAAACCTCGGAAGCCGAAAAATTCTTCTGGCAGGAAATAGAAGCCATAAGAAATGAGGAATTACCAAAACTCTATCCCGAAACCGAACCCCTCGACCTCGAATCTCAAATCACCAATACCATCGCAGGATTGAAATACCTGGTAACAAATGGCATTCTTCCGGTTAAGACCATCACCGATACTTTCAACCAGAACAGATCCAAAGAAAGTCAGCTTACTTACTCCCGTCTTGGCCGTATCCTGTCCGCCATGGGCTTCCGAAAAGCAAAAACGCCAAGTGGTTGCTCCGCCATCATTTGGGACGAAAAGCTCCTTCTTCAGGATACAAGTATAAATATCCACAATTCGTTGCAGGAGAACGAACTGGAGGAAAAGTGAGAAAAAAATTAAAATTACCACCAGAAGCACCAGATGCACCAGAAGCACCGGTCAAACATCATCATTCAAGGAAGGCTGAAAAAAATAAAAATGAGCTACAGAAAGCCCAGAACCGCCAGTATCGCAGGTCGAAGGGGGAAGGCTCTAACAGGGCAAGAAAATCAGGCCCTACTGCCCGATCTGGTATTCTTTTATTTTATAGAGAAGTGAGCGGTAGCTTATCTCCAGAAGCTGGGCGGCTTTTCTTCTGTTCCAGTTGGTCTTGTTGAGAGCTTGGGTGATTAAGGCTTTCTCCTCTGTCGCCACCGCAGTGCCCACTCTTTTTTTCAGGGAGAAACCTCTTTCATCGGAGAATGAACCGGTGGACACGGAGGTGGAGGTTAATTCACCGGAGAGACGTTTGATGGTATCCAGAACAATGTTTTCGTCTTCTCTGACCACGATCTGCTTGATTATATTTTCCAGTTGTCGCACGTTTCCGGGCCAGTCGAAACCCTGTAAAAGCTCTATGGTGGCAGATGAAAGGGGACGATACTTTTTGTTGTATAGAGTGTAATACTTTTGCAGGAAATGTTCGATCAACAGAGGAATGTCCTCACATTTTTCCCGCAATGGAGGCAAATTCAAAGTGACCTCATTCAGACGATAGAACAGATCCTCTCTTATGGTTCCATCTTTTAAAGCCTTTTCCAAATCTCGGTTGGTGGCACAAACGATCCTTGTATCCACTTTGATGGTCTTTATTCCCCCCACCCGCATGAACTCGTATTGCTCTAAAACCTGAAGCAGTTTGGATTGCAATTCCAGGGGCATGTCGCCGATCTCATCTAAAAAGACGGTCCCCTTATTTGCCATCTCAAGCCTTCCCGGTTTGGTCTTATGCGCCCCGGTGAAAGCTCCTTTCTCGTAGCCAAAAAGCTCAGCCTCCAGAAGCTCCCTGGGAATGGCGGCACAATTTACTTTGACGAAAGGTCCTTCTTTGCGGCCCGAAAGAGAATGAAGCATCCTTGCCACTATCTCCTTGCCGGTGCCCGACTCGCCCCGGATCAAAACGGTCAGTTCACTATCCGCCACCTGCTCGATCACCGCCTTTATCTGAAGCATGCCGGAACTATCTCCGATCAGCCTCTCATATTGAGATTTTGTCCTCAGCTCCGATCTTAAATGATCCAGTTCCTGTTTGAGGCGATTCTTCTCTAAAACACTTTGAATGTGGATCTCTACCTCTTTGAAGTCGAAGGGCTTGTTGATGAACTCAGAAGCCCCCTTTTTAATGGACTCCACCACATTTTTGGTCTCTCCATGGCATGAGAGCATGATCACCTCGGCAGGACGATCCATGGACTTGATCTTGTCTAAAACCTCCAGTCCTTTCATCCCGGGCATCTCTATATCCAAAAGGACCAGATTGGGACGGGCTTTGGAAACCATCTGTAATCCTTCCAGTCCGTCTTTGGCGGAGAGGATATGGTAGGTGCCTCCCAGTCCCTCGCTCAAAATCCAGGAAACCTTTGGATCATCATCGATGACCAATATCTTTACTTTTTCTTTATCCATAGTTTTTTACAGGATAGTAGATTTTTCTAATTTTATCTATTTTTACGTGCACTGCTTTTTCTATTATCGGCAGAAATCAAAACTTATAAAGGAGTGCATCGACTGCAATCCCTTTGCTTATAGTCGTAGATTTTCCGCAGGTATGAACCATACGGTTCATATCGCAGGACCCATAGGACATATTTAATTTTCTAATCCTAAATGCCAAAAAGTTTAGACCGTTGGCAGGTTCACAAAAAAGCTTGTGCCTTTTCCCGGTTGACTTTCCACCGAGACGAAACCTCCATGAGCCTTCACTATCCGCTCCACCACCGCCAACCCCAAACCGGTTCCCTCTTTTTTAGTGGTAAAATAGCGATCAAAGATCCGGGTTAGATTCTCAGAAGGGATTCCACATCCGCTATCTGCTATGCCAATCCGGATAAACTCTCCTCCTTTTTTAGGATCTTTGTAAGTGTTATTGCTTACCCTTAATTCTCCGCCTTGGGGCATTGCCTCAATTGAATTGAGAATTATGTTTAAAAAGACCTCCATCATCTGATTCTTGTCAACCAAAACCGTGTGTCCTTCCTTATACTCCTTTTTTAATGTTATATTTCTGGTAGCCAGATCTCGTTCCACCAGCTTCAATGCTTGATCGAGGAACGAAACAATGTCCCTTCTCTCCATCTCATATTTGTATGGATTGGAGAAGCTGACGATTTCTTTTACCAACCCATCCAAACGGAAGATTTCCTCTTCGACTAAGTTAAAGTATTTTTCTTTATCTTTAGCACTTGACCATTTTTCCTTTAGAAGTTGTAAGGTTCCTCTAATGTTAGTTAAAGGCTTTCTTAAATCGTGGGTGATCTCCGAAACTAAATTCCCCATGGTCACCAGACGAGTGGCATTGAGTAAGGATTTCTGTTTTTCATACACGGATGCCGATTGGGAGACGATTATAGAGATCAAGCGAATCTGTTCGGCGGATAAACTTTTTTGCTGGCGGTTTCCCACTGAAAGCACCCCGTGGACGCTCCTCTCGGCAATTATGGGAAAGGAAGTTATTGAATCCACATGCGGTGATAAATCCGGGTCATCTTTTAAGCTTTCCTTGATCTTTGTGTTCACCTTCTCCGGATCGTAGATATCATCTTTTGCCAAGGGAATCATAAGATTTCGCTTATTATTTCCACGCCCTTGAGGCAGGTTCAAGATCAGTTCGTTTGCCTTTTCATTCCAGTCAAACCATAAAGCAAATTCAACCGGCATGATTGTTTTCGTTTTCTGAAAGATGAAACTGCAGACCTCCTGGAAGTTCTCCATAAAAGAGAGTTGACTGGCAATATCATACAGGACCGCAAGTTCCTCGATTTTTCTCAAGTTCTGGTTGAAGTGTTCCGCATCGTCTATGGCAATAGCGACTTGGGAGGCAAAGGTGGTCAAAAGCTTTAGATCGTTTTTGGTAAAGGGGCCTCCGCTGATTTTATCGCTTAAGTTAATTACTCCCAAAACGTTATCTTTAACCTTTAAAGGAACACACAAGAGTGACCTGGTGGCATAATGCTTCTTGCTTAGAGAACTGAATCGGGAATCCTTTTCAATATTCTCCACCATCAAGGGAGTTCCCTTCAAAGCCACATAACCGGCGATGCTTGAACCTAATTCTAATCTGGTATACTTCACAATATCTGAACTCAAACCGATGGCGGCCTCAATGGTCAATACATTCTCCGGCTTCTGAATAAGCATAATTGATCCGGATTTTGCCTCGATAACCCCAGTGGCTAAGGAGACGATCTTTTCCAGAAGAACCTTCAAATCCACGGTGGTGCTCAAGGACGTTCCCGCCTTATACAGAGCATTCAGCTCCGCCACCTTTTTCTTCAACTCCAGATTTTTCTCTTTCAGCTCGGTCAAAAGTTTGATCCTATCTTTTTCCGCCCTTCGTTTCTCCAATGCCCTCTGTATGGTGAGCTTAAGTTCAGGAAATTCTATTGGCTTCATCAGATAATCATAGGCTCCCTGATTGATGGCGCTGATGGCTGATTCTAAGGAGGCATATGCGGTCATCAGGATAACTAAGGCATCCTCATCTTTTTTCCGTGCCGCTTTCAGAATATCCAACCCATCCACCCGCGGCATTTTTATATCTGTGATCACCAGATCGAAGTTATCTCTCTTTATCTTTGTGAGGGCTTCCTCGCCTTTTTCCACCGTGGTAACCTCATACCCCACTTTGGAAAGCAGTGTCTGAAGGCTTTCGCACATTCCCTTTTCATCATCTACCACCAGTATTTTAGTACTATCATTCAGCATAGATTCCCTTTCTTATTGGAAAAACAATATTCTATTTATTCAGACGCTTTTGGTAAAGTGAGTAAAAAAGTTGTTCCCTTCTTCTTTCTTTTTGCCTGAATGGCGCCTCCGTGTCTTTGCATTATCCCGTAGCATATCCATAAACCCAGTCCGGTCCCTTTTCCCTCCTGCTTGGTGGTGAAGAATGGCTCAAAGATCCGGGAGAGGCTCTCCTCCGGTATCCCATAACCCGTATCTGAGAATTCAATTTCCACACTCTGGTCTGTATTTCGCGCGTTTATTATGATCTCTCCTCCTTCAGGCATGAAGTCTCTGGAGTTGACCAGAAGGTTAAGAAACACCTGCTTGAGTTGATCTTCAGACCCTATCACCGGGGACAGATTCTCAGACAGCTCTTTTTTGATTTTGATCTTTCTGTTCAAAAATTCTTTGTCTATCAAAGAAATGGTTTGTTTCAGGATGGAGGACAGATCCAAAAGAGTCATTTTATTTTTCTCCGGACGAGAGAAATCCAGAAGGCTTCTGACGATACGGGCGATGCGGTCAACCTCCTCCTTGATCATTTTAAGATTGCGCTGATTGGGATCGCCGTCATCAGTGCCCTCGGAGAGAATCAGAAGATAGTTTTTGATAATCCCCAAAGGGTTGTTAATCTCATGAGCCACAGAAGCTGACAATTGTCCCAATGCCGCCAGTTTTTCAGACTGGATAAGCTGTTTTTGGGTTCTTCTCAGCTCTGCGTTTATGCTCTTTTGATTTTCATAAAGTATGGCATTTTCTACTGCCACAGTGAGTTGATCCGCCAAAACCGAAATGAACTCTAAATCGCTGTCCACAAACCGTAGATTTGTCTTCTTGGGACCCAAAATCAAAATGCCAACAAGCTCATCTCTGCTTATCAAGGGAACACATAGCCTACAGTCTAATGCTTTTAGAATTTCCATCTCAGGAACATCATCTTTAATATGGGGTTGAATTTCTTTGAAAAACAAAGGCTCCCTCTCGGAGAGAATCATTCTGGATAACACTCCATTTAGGTTGATCTCCCACTCATTCATCTTAGTAGACGATGTGGGTTGTATTCCTTTGAGCTTGAGGAAAGAGAGCATCTCTTGCTTTGGATCCCTGCGGAGCAATATCGCTATGCTTTTGATGCCTAATTGATCTACCAAAGTGGAAAGTGTCTGGCTCAGCAGAACTTCCAGATCAAGTACTGAATTGAGCTTGCGGGAAAGTTCGAAGATGGTGTAGAGATCAAAGATTTTCTGTTTCAGTCTCCGGTTAGCCTGGGTGAGACGGTTGATCTTATCTTCTGTTGCTTTTTTAAAAAGATCAACCGATTCCAGGATTCTTCTTTCCACCTGGACATCCGATAGGTTTGGATGATTGGGTAAACTCTGCGGCTCAGACATAGGCTCAATTAAGTTGATGAAGGTTAAAACCCTTCTTCGTTTGTTAGTATAGTGGAGATGGCTTTAATTTAGTGTCTTCTCCAAGATAGTTGCTAATAGTGAATTTGATTTACCACAAATCTCAAGCCCCTGCGGAGAGCTAAACTTGGGTTTTTTCTTCCTCGACCCTCTCTCCCCTCTCCATAAAATGGAGTGGGGAACAAAGGGAGGTGAGGTCTTCAAAATGTCAACCTTGATGCCATCCCAAAATCGCAGAACTCAAAATCTTTCGTCTGTTATCCCTAAAGCAAAAGACAACTTTAGAAAGATTCCAGTAACAAGCAAGCAACAAAGTAACTTGCATCATTTCCATTATTTTATGATCGGCAGAAAGGGAAGTAAATTAATCAAAATCTGCAAACTTTTGCAAATTTCGCTTTTTCAGTCAAAGCTATTACGTCAGGGACAAAGTCAGTCGTAGGGACAACCCTTGTGGCTGTCCTCACTAAGGTTAGGACAGGGACTAGCCCTGTCCCTATCCTATGGATCCTGCGGACATAAGATTTTTCCTTTACGTCGGGGACAAAGTGGGAAGTTGCAGATTCAGTGGAAAAGTAGGGGGCGATGCTCTGCCATCGTCCGAGAGCCAAGGCGGACACGGAGGGCTTGTTGAAAAAGCCAAACTTTGAGGCGGGATATGCGCATGCATTCATACGAAAATTCCCGCCTCTATGAGCGACAATAACATATTACCCATAGGGCAGGGCATTTAGCCCTGCCAATAGGGTTTTTCAACAGTCCCCGGAGGTTTACCCTTACACAGGTGACAGGGATTGTATTCCGGACAAAACACCGAAATAAAATCCCAGTTTTCTTGAAAGCAGGAAAGCTTGGTTTAGTAGCCGCCCAATCCATTGGGCGTTTTATCTGCTCGATGAATCGAGCAACTACGCAAAAAGACCTTCTATTTTTGTGTCGGGATATTGTTATCCGGCACACCGGACTACGTTTACTTTTTCCTTATCTGATTAAACATCCCTCGTTCGGTTGGGAAAACCAGCACCCAACTTAAGAGGTTGTCGAGAAATGTCATTCTGAGGCGTTAGCCGAAGAATCTCAAATTTGTAACATGTTGAATTTATTAGATTCTTCCCCCGCCAAAGGCGGGGTCAGAATGACATAAAGGGCATTTTTGTGGTTTTTCGACACGCTCTTAAGTTAGGTGCTGGCGTTCTGTCTTTGGCTATGGAACTCAAAGAAAGTAAGTTCAGAATGTAGCGGAAATCTTTAGGTTTCCATTAATGGCAACCGGGGCCTTATGTTTTTAGGCTATTTATCTTTAACGTGGTAAAATTTAAAGACACAAGGCTTAACATAACACTTCATTCATCCGCAGATGATTTACTTTTTTCCCACTCGTAGAATATGCACCTCCCCAGCTCTGGTGCATATTCATAACATTTCTTATAGCTTCCGAAAGGGATTCTTCCATCCAGGGCGAAACAGTCCAAATCCATATCCTTACATGGAATCTCCTTGAAGTTTACCAGTGCTCTTTCCTCTTTGGGGACATCAGAAACAAGCTTATTTATCCATTTAGTTCTCATAGCATAAGAACCAGAAAATGAAATTAAATTTCAGTTGGGTTGGCAATACTCAATCAGTCTTGATCAGCTATTGCATCCTTCAAGCCATATTCATGTAGTTTATTACGTAAGGTGCGAGTTGAAACTCCTAAAATCTCTGCGGCTTTGGTTCGATTTCCCCCCTGTGCCTCCAGCGTTCTTAAAATCAACTTTCGTTCCGCCTCACAAATGGTGGAGCCCACCTCAATCTCCTCTGATGGCAATTTTACCTTGCCAAAGGTCAGCTCCCTGGGAAAATCACGCGGAGTGAGAATCCTACCCTTGGTTGTAACCACTGCTCTCTCTATAAAGTTCTCCAGTTCCCTCACATTCCCGGGCCAGGAATACTCCAAAAACATATCATACACCTTCTGTGAGATTCCCTCTATCTGGCGATTGTTTTCCAAATTGTATTTCTTTAAGAAATGCTGGGCTAAGGCGGGAATATCCTCCTTCCTCTCCCTCAAGGGAGATATATGAATGGGAACCACGTTGAGCCTGTAGAAGAGATCCTTTCTGAATTTCCCTTCCTCCATCAGTCTATTTAGGTCACGGTTTGAGGTGGCGATGATTCGGACATCCACCTGAATGGGGATTCCCGAGCCCACCCTTTCAAATTCCCTCTCCTGCAAAACTCTCAAGAGCTTTCCCTGCAGATGGAGGGATATCTCGCTTATCTCATCCAAAAGCAAAGTGCCCCTATCCGCCAGTTCAAATCTTCCTCGGGATTGCCTTATAGCTCCGGTAAAAGAACCTTTTTCATGTCCGAAAAGCTCACTTTCCACTAAACCTTCGGGAAGTGCGGCGCAGTTGATCCGGATGAAGGGTGCCTCCCGGCGAGAGCTATTGTAATGAATGGCTTTTGCGATCAGCTCCTTTCCGGTTCCCGACTCTCCGGTGATCAACGCCGTTGCCTTTGCATCTGCCACTGTCTCCACCAGCTCAAAGATCTTCTGCATCTGGGGGCTTTTACCCACAATGTTCTCAAAACGGTATTTTCCTAAAACCTCCGACCGAAGAAGTTTGTTCTCTAATAAAAGTTGTTTATGGTCAAGCGCTCTTTTTAGAACCAACTCAATCTCATCTATGGAAAAGGGCTTCATCACATAGTCAAAGGCTCCCAATTTCATAGCCTCCACCGCATTCTGCACGGTGCCATAAGCAGTCATTATCACCAGCTTGGCATCCGGGAGGAAATCTCTGGTGGTCTTGAGAAGTTCCATCCCGTCCATGTTGGGCATACGCACATCAGAGAGAATTATGTCATAATCCTCTCTTTTGATCTTCTCCAAAGCCTCTTCTCCGGTGGAAGCTAAATTCACCCAATAGCCGGAGCGATTCAGAGTTTCGTTTAAGAAATCCCTCAAAAGCGAATCGTCATCCACCACCAGAATCTTCTTTTCCAACAATTGCTAACTCCTCATTTCTTTACTATCAGCTAAACCCACAGCTTCAACTTTACTTTTGTTTGCAAAAGAAAATGATAGCAAAGGTGCTTATCATTTTTCTTATAAGGTCTTCTCCAAAAGAGTTGCAAGCGTCCCTATGAATGCCTCGCATCGGGTTCTGTAGGGGCGATTCATGAATCGCCCCTACGTCAGGCTTTTTCTACCTCTCCCCTTTGTTAAAAAGGATAGAGAGATGGAGGCATCCAAATGTCAAGCTCATTAGATCTTTGATAGTCTTTTTGTTATAAAGAACTTTAGCAACTACATTGGAAGAGATCCTCTTATAAAACCATCGGCACTCTCACCAGCACAGTCGTTCCTTTCCCTGCTTCGCTTTCCACCTGAATATCCCCTCTGTGTGCTTCCACGATTCTTTTAACCGTGGAGAGACCCAGACCGGTGCCACGTTCTTTGGTGGTAAAAAATGGAGTGAAAAGTTGCTCCAATGTTTTCTTGCTCATTCCTATCCCGGTATCTGAAATCTTCAAGATAACCTTTTTATCCATTACTTTGGGGGCAAGATCTGGGCTCTGGGTTTCCTGATTCACCTCGACTACTATTTTACCACCATCCGGCATAGCTTCTCCGGCGTTATACAATAGGTTTAAAAGGATTTGTCGAAACTGCTCGGTATCCAGATGACAAAAAAGCTCGCCTTGGGGATAATTCTTGACTAAACGGATGTTTGCCTTCTTTTGTGAGGCATCCATCTCAAAGAAATTGATCGCCTCATCAAGAAATTTAACCATCTCTACCTTGCGAGGATTCAGCTTGACCGGCTTTGTGTAATCAAGCAGGCTTTTGACCATCCTGTCCAGCGTATCCACACCTTCCATGATTTTTTTGACCAACCTTTTGCGGGAATCTCCCTCCTCTAAGTCTCTCTCCAGAAGTTCTGCAAAACCTCGTATGCCACCCAAAGGATTTTTTAGCTCATGCACCACCACGGCTACCATCTCTCCTAAAGCGGCCAATCTTTTCACGCGCAGCATCTCCTCCTCGGTCTGCTCCAGCTTGCGATTTAAATCCTCAAATTTGGCCTCTAGGTCCCGGTAAGCCGAACGAAATTTGAAACCAGTCTTGTCATCCATAGCAAACGGAGCGGTAGCACTCTCAGACTTATTCTTCGAAGCATTCAGACGCTTTCTTTCTTTCATCTGATCCCCTCTGTGGTGAACCAGACGGTTCATCACTCTGTCAGAAGGAAACCCTATAAATCTCGACGACCATTTAATTTAAGTCGGGAGGCAAGTTATGGCAAGACTTTTTTCGTTTGCCAGATATTATTTAGGGGAGATCGATTTTTTAATCCGGAGAGTTGGAAGGATTGCCTTCTCATCACCAGGATGAAATCCTGATAGGTTGGAGCGGGGTACCCTTACCCCGCTCCTAAGCATTTTCGTCCGAGACAAGCCCTGAACCGTATGGTTCAGAGCAAGCCCTATACCGTATGGTATAGGGCAAGCTCGGACGCTACGTTTCTTTTTGGAGGAAGTTTTGTATCTTATTTTCAACTTCTTGAAGAAGCCTCACTTTCTCCGCAATTTGCTTGAGAAGACTTTTCACCGTAGCTAAGGCCTTTGAATTGGAGTTAGAGTAGCTTTTTATCTCGGTTGAGGCTATCTCTTTAGTCAACCGAGCAATGCCTTCTCCCACTGTCTTTTTCTTCTCCAAAAGGGAGAAAAGATCGTTTTCCTTTCCTTCCTTTTTTAGCTCCGCCAATATCATTTTTGACAGATTCAAAACCTTGTCATATTCACTCGAGAGCTTTTTATATTCTTCTAATAAACTCACGGCTTTCTCCGATCTTGTGCCCGTCCAAACTATCAGCTTAAGGGGTCATTATCAAAACAAGAAATTCCATATTTATCATCTGAGCGTGTCGGAAAACCACAAAAAGGTCCTTTATGTCATTCTGAACGAAGTGAAGAATCTAATAAATTCAACGTGTTTCAAATGCGTATGCACTCATACGAGTTTGAGATTCTTCCCCCGCCAAAGGCGGGGTCAGAATGACAGTTCTCGACAGGGACATCTGTAGGATAAGTGGAAAAACAGATCCAATTTCCTTTGAAAAGCAATCGCAAATACGTTTTGTCTAAAAGAGTAGATATTTTTAATCTGAATGCGGTCTGAAAACAGCGGCGGGACGCAACACGGAAAAAATCTTAGGTTTTGTTTTGAAAGCTGGAGTATTTCTCTAACTCAGCCTCCAATTGCACAATTCGATCCTTAAGTTGGCTTATCTGGATTTTAAGTTTGTGTTCCCGCAACGCCTTTTCAATGGAGGACTTCAGATCATTCAATTTGAAAGGTTTTACAACGTAATCGTAAGCCCCTTGGCGCAATGCTTCGATGGAGCTTTCGATGGTTGGATATCCGGTCATGATGATAGCCAGGGTGTCAGGAGCTATTTTCTTTATTTGCTTCAGGGTCTCGATCCCATCGATTCCCGGCATTTTCAGATCCACCAGCATTAGGTCCGCCGGCTGGGTCTGCATCAACTCCACTGCCTTCTCCCCGGAATCAGCCAGTGATACCTCGTAGCCTTCAGTGCTCAAAAACTCTAAAAGCAGTTCCCTGACAAATAGCTCATCGTCAATCACCAAAATTCTTTCAGAGGACATCAAATTCACCTAAATCCTGCTTTGGTTTAGTTATGTTCCCGCTTGGATGTCAAACCATATCCGGAGCAATTCTCCTATGAGCGGATTTGTCAATCCATTAGCTCTCCAAATGCCACATCTGGATGAGATAAAAAATCCATCCACCAGCCGACCTTGACTCAAAACCTCTATTATAATTATCGCCAACACTCCACCCGTTCTTGAATCCTTATATTCACAGATCAAAAAACTAACGAGGCCGAAGTTAGCTCCCCCCCCTTTTTATCTTCGGCTAACAACAAGATAAGACTTGTTTCTCCGTCTGATAAAATCAAATTTTCATCGGGCGAAAGATAACCGCTTTCCTTTTATCGTCTAACGTTTTTTAGCCACTTTCTTTTTAACTTTCTTATTTTTACTCACCTTTCTTTTTTGCATCTTCACCATCTTGCCTATCTCTCTTCTCAAGATTTCCTCAATACCTCTCTGTGTTTCATCCTGTTCTAAAAGAGCATGCTTGAACACGTCTTCGATTCTTTCCACGAAGATAAAATCGGTCTCTTTTTTGATCTTTTCCGGCAGATCCAAAAGATTCTTTTCATTCCCTTTGGGCAGGATCACATGGCGGATTCCCACCCGATGTGCGGCAGATGCCTTCTCCCTTACCCCAGCCACCGGAATCACCCTTCCCCTCAAAGAGACCTCACCAGACATGGCTATATCATTTCTTATGGGTTTATCGCTCATCACCGAAGCTATGACCAGGGAGACGGTGATGCCGGCTGACGGTCCGTCCTTGGGAATGGATCCAGAGGGAAAGTGAATGTGAATATCATAGTTAGTAAAATCATCATAGTTTATTCCCAATATCTCCGATTTGGAACGAACATAGCTATGGGCGGCTTGGATGGATTCCTTCATCACCTCGCCCAACTGTCCGGTGAAGATCACCTGACCATTCCCTTTCATTTTCAAAGCCTCAATCAGCATCAGATCTCCGCCCGCTTCGGTCCAGGCAAGTCCGATGGCGACGCCGATCTCCGGGTGTTTGGGCACTATGTCCGGAATGTAAATCGGGGTGCCTAAATACTCCTCCAGATTGTCGGTGGTTACTGTGCAGGGAGTAAAACTCTTCGAGGCTTTAGCCCGGGCGCATTTGCGAGAGATATTCTCCATCTCTCTTTGCAGGCTCCTTATTCCCGCCTCTACCGTGTATTGCCGTATAACTTTTTTCAAAGCTTCATCCGTGAACTTAATGTCTTGTTCTGACAAACCATGCTTCTTAAGTAACATGGGCAGGATAAATTTCTTGGCGATCTCCTGCTTTTCCTCCTCTATGAATCCAGAGAATTCTATCATCTCCATCAGATCAAAAAGACAACCCGGGATCTCATCGGGAACCAGGGCGGTAGTTACAAATATCACATCCGAAAGATCGAAAGGCACTCCCAGATAGTTATCCAAAAAATCAAAATTCTTATCCGGGTCCAAAGCTTCGGCTAAAGCGGCGGCGGGGTCGCCTTTAAGGTTCTCTTTTGCCATCTTATCCACCGGCTCTATCATTATCAAAGGATTGGTGCAGCCTGCTCCTTTTATGACATTGAGGATCTTTCCAGGAAATGCCTCGGTATATGTTGAGCGGGTTCCCTTGATTGCGGATTCATCCCTCACCCCGGCAACGCTCACTCTCATAAATTTTCTCCCCAGGGCTTTAGCAATTGCCTGAGCTAAGGACGTTTTCCCTGTCCCCGCTGGACCCACAAAGCACAGAACTATCCCCTTTAAGTCCTTCCTTAGTTTTCGAACGCTGAATAACTGCAGGATGTTTTCCTTTACCTTCTTTTGTCCGAAATGTTCGGAAGTTAAGATTCTCTCCAATCTCTCTATGTCCACTTCCCCACAACTCTCCCTTGTCCAGGGTAAAGACAGAAGCCAATCTATATGTGTTCTAACCATGCCGTACTCAGCCGAAGCCGTGGAGATCAATCTCAATCTCTCCGCCTCCAGCAAAGCTTGTTTTTCCACATAAGGAGGAAGAGAAGATGCTTTAATCTTTTCCTTCAGTTCTCCAACTTCCTTTTCCTGAAGCCCTGCCTCTCCCAATTCTTCTCTTATGGTTTTTAGCTCTTCCCACAGGATATGCTCTTTTATCTTTCTTTCCAAATCCCGTCTCACATCGAAGGCTAAGTTTTTTCCCAGTTCAGCTCTTTTGATTTCTGTGTCCAATAGCTCAGTTAATTTAGCCAGCCGTGCCTTTGTGCCCAACTCCTCTAAAATCTTTTGCTTGGACAAAAGATCAAAATGAAACGCTGAGGCTACCATGTCTGCGAACTTGCCGGGAACGTCTTTGCTCATGCTAAAGATATGATAAAGCTCTGCGGGATAAGTAGAATCAAGCTCCACCAACTGTTTTACTAGCCCCATGATTCTATTTACCAGTTGCTTCTCCCCTTCCGAATCTTCAATCTTCTCCTCCACATATTCGACCCTTGCAACAAAGTAAGGTTGCCTCTGGGTCATTCCCTTCAGACGTATTCTTTTCATTCCTTCCACGGTCACCTGCTCTCCCCCTTCACCCAATTTTTCAATTTTTATTATCTTTGCTGCCACCCCTATGGTGGACAACTGCTCCGGAGTGAGCTGATTTATGTCGGTAGTTTGGGCAAAAGTTAACGCAATAACTTCGCCAGCCCTACCTCGATCTTCAAGCAATTTCAGATTTTTCTCATACCCTACCTGAATGGTAGAAATGCCCAGAGGAAAGAGAACCGTGCTCAACAGGGGAAGCACCGGTAAAATTTCCGGCATGCCTTCTTTTGAGACTCTATTTTCCACGTTCATAATTCACCGGCGAGATTTTGTATTTTGGAATTAAGACTTTTGTGAAAATATCGATCCTTACTTCTTATAATCGATAATAGAATAATCCATCTTTCCGCTCAGTGTCAAGTATTATTTTGGGGGGCACTGAAAAACACAAAAATTTTGGCGAGCACTAGTACCGATCGCCTTCCACCACTTTTCAAAAGTCCCCTTGCAATTTGTTTCCAACAAACTAATTTCTCAGGGGTAAGTCTTGTATTCATTTTGGAAACCTAAAGGTTTCCACTACAGTTTGTCTGTTGCAACAAATCTATTAAAAAAGCCGGATGGCATATTTTCTTATCGGTCTTCAAAGAGCAAACTTCAGACCGTCCATGAGAAGGAATTTAAGAGGACCTACTCAATATGATAAATTCCAAAAAATGAAAGCCAATCAACTGGCATTACTGGGGAGAATGTTTGTTAGATCTGTGCGTGGGAAAATCAAACAGAAATATGTCTTTAAGGAAAAAATGGACGTTTTTTTGATCCTTTTCTGAACACATTATCCTCGCGGACCATCGTCCTCTTTCGGTCGGACTATGGCGGATCCCTGGTCAATCGGATTGCCTGAGGTATCAAATACTTTGATAAGATATGTTCCTGCAGAAAGATTGTAGATGAAGCATTTGACGTCCGAATAACACTTACTCCTGCAGGTATCACCTTCGTCCTTCTCAAAAAGATCGAAACCGTATTTAGTCTTCTCCACGTCTATCTTTATCTGGGCACAGATATCATAATAGGCATTAAGATGATCAACCCGGATGGTGTCGTTAAAAGAATAGACGTTGATCTTACCCTTTCCTGCAGTATGTGTTATCTTCCCGAAGCCATCCTCATCCTTGCAACCACTGTGAAAGGAGTCAAAACAGAAAGTTGGGCGACTGTTTGTGGGATAATCCTTTTCTCTACAGGCAACAAGTCCCAAAAATAAAAACAGAATCAGACCGACTTTATACTTCATCACAACATTTCCTGTCGGGCTTAAAGCGCATTTAGATTGAACCAACACCAACAACTCTTACTTTAATATACTGTCAATTTTCATTCTGTCAACAAAACATTTTTACTTTTCTTGGTATAAAAGAAAAATCTATCCATGTGCCGCTACATTCTATCCGGTGCTTTTATCCCCAGAAGGGAAAGTCCGCTTTTCACAGTAACCTGTATTGCCTTGACCAGAAGCATGCGAGCTTGGGTGGATTTTTCATCTTCGGTTATGATTCTCTGCTTCTGATAAAAGCGATTGAAGATGGAGCAGAGATCAATCAAGAACGAACAGATAAAAGCAGGCTCGTAGCTTTCCCCGGCAAATCTTACCCTTCGAGGAAAATCCTCCAGCAATTTGACAAGGCTGCTCTCCTCGTCGGTTGAAAAAACTTTATAGTCTATCTCTTTGTGCACCGGCTTACCGTATTTCCGCAAAAGGCTACACAGACGGGCGTGGGTATATTGCACATACGGGGCGGTCTCTCCATCGAAGGAAAGCACCAGGTCCCAATCAAAATCTATGTCCTTGTTTCGACGGGTGGATAGATCGGCAAAGATTACTGCACCTATTCCCACATCAGTAGCTACCTCTTCTTTATTTTCCAGGTCTGGATTTTTCTCCTCTATGATTCCTTGAGCCAGTTGAATCGACTTGTTCAAGACGTCTTCCAAAAGGATTATGTTACCCTTTCGGGTGGACATCATCTCCTGTTTGAACTTGATCCAGCCAAAGTCCACATGCACGCAATCCTTTGACCACTTATATCCTATGAGTTCCAGTACTCTGAAGACCTGCTGGAAATGAAGCCTCTGAGCACTGCCCACCACGTAAAGCGATTTGTAAAAATGATAGGTGTTGTATCTATATATGGCGGCGGCGATGTCCCGGGTAGCATATAAAGTTGCCTCGTCCTTTTTCTTCAAAAGGCAGGGAGGAAGATCGAACTTCTCCAGGTTGACGATCAAAGCATCCTGGCTAATTTCTGCCAAACCTTTAGACTTAATTTGCTCAATGGTCTGATCCATAAACTGATTGTAAAGGCTTTCCCCGGCGTAGGAGTCAAATTCTATACCGAGCATCTGGTACACCCGGTCAAACTCCTGCAGGCTATAGTCTCTGAATTTTTTCCACAACTTGGTTGCCTCGTTATCGCCGTCTTCTAACCTCTTGAACCACACGCGGGCTTCTTCCTCCAGCTTGGCATCCTTTTCCGTCTCCTGGTGAAATCTAACATAAAGATCGTAAAGCGTGGATATGGGGTCTTGCAAAAATTCTTTCTCATCCCCCCACATTCTGTAGGCTAAGATCACCTTTCCGAATTGCGTGCCCCAATCCCCCAGATGGTTGATACGAACGACACTAAATCCTAACTTTCTGAAAATGTGATAGAGAGCGTTTCCGATTACGGTTGTTCTAAGATGTCCTATACCAAAAGGCTTGGCGATGTTAGGAGAGGAAAAGTCAATCACAACACTCTTGCCTTTGCCCATCTCATCCGAGCCATAATCAGCTTCCTGGTCGAATATCTGAGTGAGCACAAACTCAGCTAATTTGCTTTTATCCACTTTAAAATTAACATAGGGACCCATGGAGTAAATCTCCTGGATCAATTCAGTAGCATTCAGTCGGAGGGCAAGCTCACCCGCAATCTGGTGTGGTGCTTTCTTCAACTTTTTGCTCAGAGCAAAGCAGGGAAAGGCATAGTCCCCTAACTTCTCCTCCGGCGGAATCTCCACTAGGTCTCTGATCTCGTCTGGCGGGAGATCAATTCCTTTTGATATGATCTTGACGATCTCTTCAACGAATTTGTTCATGCCAGTTTGAAGTTACAAACAAAAGTTGAAATTTGCAACTTAAAATTTGTGGACCTCGTTGGTAACGGACACCCTCTCCGTTTCCCTCGCCATCACGGACGAGGGCGTCCGTGACGAACGAAAGAAACTCTATTGGCAGGGCTAAATGCCCTGCCCTATGGGTGATAAATCCTTGTCAACCCATAGAGGCGGGAATTTTCGTATGAATGCATACGCATATCCCGCCCCTTAGGAAAGAGAGTTGGGAATGATAATCCGCCCAGACAGGCACCCGTCTGGGCGAAGGATTCATAGGGACAGTCCCCAACAAGCAGCAATGAGTAAATAATCCTACCGTTATAAACTATTGCTATCAAAGAAATTACAACTTTTCAAAAGTTTTTCTTGACTTTTTTCCATGGGGAGCTAAATTAAAAATGTCTACTTAGACATTGAGTTAAACCTTCAACAAACCTTCATAGGAAAGGAGAGGATCATGAATCCCAAAAAAGTCTTTGTCGGCATGATGGCTTTGGTGGCTGCTACGTTTGTCATTTCTTTAGCCTCAGCTTTTGGTCAAGTTGACACTGCCTGGGTGAGAAGCTACAATGGACCTGCAAACGGCGATGATAATGCTTGGGCCACAGTTGTGGATAGTTGCGGCAATGTCTATGTAACAGGATGTAGCTGGAATGGGACGAACTATGACTATGCTACCACGAAGTATTATGTCGATGGAGATACTGCCTGGGTAAGAAGATATGATGGCCCGGGGAACAATGAGTATGGGGGTCAAGCTATAGCCGTATATGGCTGTGACAGGGTCTACGTAGCTGGAATATGGTGCGAACCTGGTGGATATTGCCAAGAAGATTACACTATAGCTTATGATGCTACTAACGGAGACCAGTTATGGATTGGCGAGTATGGTGGATTTGACGTTGCCGTAGATAGTTCTGGCAATGTCTATGTAACAGGAAAGTATAACTCACCGTAAAGTATTACCCCAATGGGGCTATCGCCTGGGTAAAAACCTATGACGGATCCGGAGACGGCCTAGATGGAGTTCGGGCCATAGCCGTGGATGATTCTGGCAATGTCTACGTGACAGGATACAGTGGCGGCATTGGGACGGGCGATGATTAATGCCACCATAAAGTATATTCAACTCACCTACATGCCGGGAGATGTGAACAATGATTGGTTGGTGGATTTGGGGGATGTGCTTTATCTTATAAGTTACCTACACAAAGGAGGGCCAGAACCTCAGCCGGAGCTGTGTGTCGGCGAGGTGAACGGACAGGACCCGGTGGATTTAAGAGATCTACTTTATCTGATAAGCTATCTTTACAAAGGAGGTGCTCCACCCTTAGATGGTTGTGAATGATGAATTTGACGACCCAAAAATAATGCCGGTTGGCGACAATATTTGGGACGAGTTTACACTCTACCGTATATTTCATTTTTGTTGGTGGGGGAGTTTGATTTCCCGCACCATACCCCAAAAAGATTGTCTGCTACTTATTGCTCACTGGGATGGTATCCATCCCCAGTCAATGTTGCTCGTGGATGATGACATCCACGAGGAGCCGTGGGAATTTTTAAATTCGGAACTTTGCTAGTAAGTGGAAATTATAGAGCAACTATTAAAGATCTCTGAAAAATAGTGGCGGCTGTAGTTGCTCGATTTATCGAGCTAAAAAAACGCCCAATAAATTGGGCAACTACATTTTTAATAAAGAGGCTCAAAATGGATGTAATTAACAAAATAAAAGAAAAGGCAAAAGCTAAAAGGAAAAAAGTGGTTCTGCCTGAGGGAGCAGAAGAGAGAATGATACAGGCAACCAAAAAGATTTTGGCTGAAGGTTTAGCCGGGGTCACTTTGTTGGGCGATGAGAGCCAAATCAAAAAACTGGCTCACTCCAATGATATGGATTTAAGCAAAGTAAAAGTGATCGCACCTGCCAACTCCGCCCAGTTCAATGAATATGCTCAAGAATACCAAAAGCTTCGAAAGAAGAAGGGGGTCACTCTGGATCAAGCCAAGAAGATCATGATAAATCCTTTATTTTATGGAGCCATGATGGTAAGAAAAGGTGAGGTGGATGGATCTGTGGCTGGCTCGATCAATACCACCGGCGATGTGATGAGAGCGGCCATTCAGATCATTGGCACAGCGCCCGGCATCAGTTCGGTATCCAGTTCATTTATTATGGTTCTGCCGGAATTTTTGGGCATAAAAGATAAGATATTCGTCTTTGCCGACTGTGCGGTAATTCCTGATCCGGATTCCTCCCAGCTTGCCTCTATCGCCGTCTCCTCCGCCAAGACACTGCAGGATCTGATAGGAGAGGAACCGAGGGTGGCTATGCTCTCCTTCTCCACCAAGGGAAGTGCCAAACATGAAATGGTGGATAAGGTGACGGAGGCAGCCCGAATCGCCAAAGAACTGAAGCCGGATCTTAAAATCGACGGTGAGCTTCAGGCGGACTCTGCCATTATCCCGAAGGTTGCACAGAAGAAATGCCCTGATAGCATCATCCGGGGAGAAGCAAATGTTTTGATCTTTCCGGATTTGAATTCGGGCAACATCGCCTACAAATTGGTTCAAAGGATGGCAAAGACAGAAGCCATCGGTCCCATAATTCAGGGGCTGGCAAAGCCAGCCAACGATCTTTCCCGGGGATGCAGTGTGGACGATATTGTCAACGTGGTGGCTATTGCCATGACCATGGCTTAGAGAGAATCCCACTCCCTTTTGTCACCCTCTCCATTTTATGTTGAAAATCCCGCCAGAGGCGGGGGAGATAGGGGGAAAGGTAAGAAACAAATGAAGACAATTCGTTCCTTCTTCATAGCTGGTATAATTCAAGGGTCAAATACCAAAAAGATTCTGCATGATCAGGATTATCGGGATAAGATAAAAACAATTCTTCGGAAATACTTTCCTGAAGCTAAAATCTTCGACCCGGTTGAAAAACACCCTGACTCTGTTAACTATGATTACAGGACCGGTGAATCGGTCTTTTTGGGCTATATAAAGTTGGCCACCCGGTGCGATTGTGTGATTGCTTATCTTCCTGGTGCCTCCATGGGAACTGCCATAGAGATGTGGGAATGTTATAAGAAGGAGGTGCCGATCTGGACCATAAGCCCGATGAAAGAGAATTGGTCGGTGAAGTTTCTGTCCACAAAAATATTCGAATCTTTGGATGTATTCGAAAAGTATTTGAAAACCACCTTCTCTGACAGATAAAAGAGCTGCACTATAAATTGTAACGATACTGAATCACATGTAGGGGCGGACCTCTGTGTCCGCCCGAACTTTACAACGACAGATCATAAAAAAACGTCGAAAATATAAACATGATCATAAATTCCACTCTTATTTTTTGCTTCATTCCTGAGCTAAAAGATGCACTCTTAGGACTAAGGATAGCGAAGGTCTTAATCTCCTCCGATCAGAAAGAGCTCCTGTTCTCACTCAGAGGCAAAAATAAAGAGACCAACCTTTATTTTTCCGCTCATCCTGAAAACTGCCGGATCGAGCTATGGGAAAAAGATGAAAAAGAAGGGCGCCAGCAGGATTATCAGAAGACAAATCTTTTCGGGTTTGCCACAGGGGGATATGTTCAGAAAATAGAGCAGTTGGATTTCGATCGGGTGATCAAAGTCTCCTGCGAAAAAAGGACTCAATTTGGAGCGGGCGAATCGTTCACACTCATCTTTGAGTTGACCGGAAGGTATAGCAATGTGGTTCTGGTAAAGCAGGATGAAATGATGGTGGATTGCCTGAGAAAGATCGATGCCACTCGAAACAGGTTCAGGCAAATTCTGCCGGGTGAAAAATATCTCCCCCTTCCCCCTCCTAAGAAGAGAAATCCTTTCTCCATCAAAAAAGAGAAATTCAGCGAACTGGTCCGAACTTTTGATAGCACTACATTTGAGTGGTTGATCTCTGGCTTTATGGGAATGGATGAATTTTTAGCACAGAAGATCATCATCGAGTCGGGACTCGATCTGGAAAAGAAAACTTCGCACCTCACTCAAGATGAAATTGAACACTTGTGGAGAATATTTTCTCAGACTTTTGAACAGATATCAGATTATAATCTAACTTTTCAGATTGTAATTGGCACAGACGGCGATCTGAAAGCCATCAGTTGTGCGGATATTCCTTTTGTTCCGGATGATCAGAAAATCTATTGCGATAGCTTAAACTCTGCCATTAAACGTTTTTTCTCTGTTAAGCTCGAAAGGGAAAAAAGAAAGAAGGGGGTGAATAAACTCTCTCAGGTTGTTCAACGGGCTTTGAAAAAGCTGAAGGAGAAAGAAAAAAAGATCGAAGATGATCTCAGACAAGCAGAAAGGTTTGAACAATACAAGAGATTTGGCGAGCTTTTGATGATGAACAAGCAAGATATCAAAAAGGGACAGACTTCGGTTGAACTTACCGACATATTTGATCCTGCACATCCTATAATGGAAATCCCTTTAGATCCCAAACTTACAGCGGTCAGGAGTGCGCAGAGCTATTTCAAAAAATACAAGAAAGCAAAAGACGCATTGAGCATAATAAAAAAGAGAAAGTCAGAGACCGAAGGTCAGATAGCTTGTCTGGAGGAAATCTCCAGGCAATTGAAAAAACATGATGAGAGGATTGACTTAGAAGAAATCAGACAGAGCTTGACCCGACTCGGATTTTTAAAAGAGCCAAAATCTCAGACCAAGAAGAAAAAAGAAAAGGGGTTTTCACCCAGAAGTTTTTTGACCGAAAGTGGCTGGGAGATTTTCGTGGGACGAAACAACAAAGAAAATGATTACTTAACCTTCAAATTTGCCCGTCCTAATGATCTTTGGTTTCATGCTCAGGACGTTCCAGGCTCCCATGTGTTGTTGAGAGGAAAAAACAAAAAGACAGAGCCTTCATCATTGGAAATAAAACAAGCCGCAAAGGTGGCGGCATATTTCAGCAAAGTTAGGGGAGAGAAGAAGGCAGAGGTGATTTACACTCAAGCCAAGTATGTGCGCAAGCCTAAAAGAGGAAAGCCGGGTTTGGCTCTGGTAGAAAGAGAAAAAACCATCCTGGTGAAACCCGAGTTGCCAGATAAAAAACCAGAGCCTAACTTAAGTTAGGTTCTGGTTTTATTGTATAGGTTATCAACTGGAGAAATGAAATATTTGAGATTCTCTTTCCCGAGGACTATCTCAAAAGCACCATCTTTTTTGTAACCCTGTTATTCTCTGTGACAAGCTGATAGAAGTAAACTCCACTGGCAACTTCTTCACCGTTATCATTCTTCCCATCCCAGATCACCGAATAGTCACCCGGTTGCTTTTCCTCATCTAAGAGCGTCTTCACCAGTTGCCCCCTTATGTTATATATCTTCAAAGTGGTAGGGATGGGACCGTGAACCGTGAACCGTGAACCATGAACGGTGAAGCGGATGGTGGTGGTAGGGTTAAAGGGGTTAGGGTAGTTCTGATACAAGCTAAACTGCAAGGGTACTGAAGCGGGCTCTTCTTCAACAGAAGTTGGCTTGAAGTTTACCTGCACGTCATCTATATACCAGCCATCCGCTGTGCCGGCGTCATCGGAGATTAAATGGAATCTGAATTTTACGTTGGTATGTCCTGTGTAGGAATCGAGTGGCAAGTTCACCTGGGTCCATTCATCTTGAGTGCCGCCAAATCCGGGAGAGAGTCTCTCCCAACTTTTTCCTCCATCTGTGTTTATCTCCACAAAACCGCTATCACCTGACCAGAACTGATACCTGTGCCAGAAGGACAACTGAGGACTTTCCACATCGTTCAGATCAAACGTCTTTTTGATACTAGCCCAACTATCGGTATTATTTTGATAGTCTGCTGGCGGGCTGTCGGTCAGTCTGAATGTTCCCTGGCAAGAATCATTCGAGGTTAGACTCCAGTGGTCGTTAGCTCCTCCGGTCTCCCACAGAAACAGCCCATCCTCGAAATCAAAGGTGATAAAAGCAGTGGCAACATAAAACTTGAATTTAAACCGGGGAGCACCCAGAGGAGAATTGACAACGTTGTTCAAACTGTCCTGTGCAGAGAAATAGTAGTGTAGTATGGTTCCCGCACTTTGTGCAGGAATCTCCGCCTGATATTGATTGGAACCGAGGGGTTGTAAGTCCTGCCTGACAAAAGGAGAGAGTGTATCTGAACGCCAGAAAAGAAACAGCGAATCCTCAATCAGCCCATTTCCCGGTGTTATGGTCGTGGACATAATATATGGGCTAAATGTGTCGGAAGTAAACAGAGGCGGATTGTGCTGGATGTTCAACGCACCGGAAGGAGTGTAGTTTAAAGCGGCGAAAAGATCGACCAGACCCCAGCCATAGGTATTGTCGGGTGATGATGCATTGTCGGCAGTCATCATCAAAGCTTCTCTTGTCTGCATAACCGTCCAGTCCGGGTGGGCGGATAAAAGCACTGCGGCACACCCTGCTACCAAAGGCGTAGAAAGGGAGGTTCCACCGACCTGCGCATACTCACTTATCCCGGAAGCTGAAGCACAATAGGTGGCGACTCCCCTGGCAACCACTTCCGGCTTGATGCGACCGTCATAGGTGGGACCTACAGAGCTGAAGCTGGCAATTTGCCCCTCCGAATCCACCGCCCCTACGGCAATGACGCTGTCTCCGTCCGCCGGGGCTATAATATAGTGCCAGGGATAAAGCCTTTCATTTCCTGCTGCATTCACTACGACTACTCCTCTGGAAGCCGCCAGATCAGCCGCCTGAGTGCATAAAGCGGTGTTGCCATCCATGTCCTCGTAAGTGTACCAATCCGTGTACCCCAAGGAACTAGAAACCACCTCTGCTCCAATGGAATCTGCCCACTCCAGGCCCGCCACCCAGTTGTCTTCTTCGATCTGCACCTCTTGGGAAACGTCTTCTGTTTTTGCCAGAACGAAGCTCGCTTTAAAGGCAGGACCATAAAGTTCACCATCACATTCTCCACCTAAAGTCGACCAGGTGGAGGTGCCGTGATTATGTTGACCTGCTGGGTCTCCCGCTTCGTTTTGAGTGTTGCCATCGTTATTAATGAAATCCCACTCCGCCAGAACTCTGGACTCTGAATATGCAGTGGCAAATGCCTGATGATCTTTCCGATAACCAGTATCCAACATGCCCACGATCACATTTTGCCCTTTGAAGCCCATGTCGTGAACAACGGGAACGTATATCTGGTCAAGCTGAGGGAGCGAAGGTCCATAATTTCTGCCATAATCAGCAAAATCTTTTTGTTGGTGAAGCTTTCCGTGAATCGGTTCGACCTTTGGTGGTCTTCTTTTAAAGCTGGCGACTTTTTTGATCTTTCTTACAAAAGGTAGTTGAGCGATCTTTTCGATCTTACTCGCCTGAATCTGGATGCTTACAGCATTGAGCCATCGGGATCTTTGCCTGAGCTTTCCCCCCAATTTTAGGACATCGTCTACATAATTTTGATTGACCGGAAGGTCCAGGAGGTCAATTTCTATCCTATTCTTCAGCCTTCTTTTTAACGCAGAACTGGTAAGTGAACTCTTGAAGTTGGCTTTCGCCTGTTGATATTGCTCCTGCGAGAGGACACCTTTGTCCGTGAAGAAGATCCACACTTTCACGGAATCTTCCGAAGAGCGATCAGAGAGAAACCGCATCAAAGCAGGTGAGATCACAGGAAACTGTTTCAGTGACGCAAGGAACCGCGAAGTTTCCTTTTGATATTCTGGATAATCAATCGACTGCGCTTTTAAAAAATGAGGAGAACAAAAGAGGAGAAAAACGAAAGTTATTGAAATCGGTAATTTTTTAATAGAAGTAAACATGATGGTTTAAGTTGTCGACAGATCTTCGCCTTAAGAGGTTCATAGCCGACGCCTTCAAGTTAACGATAAATGTAATCATTGTCATACCAAAGTCAAGCACAAATCAAGGAAATTTCTCTGTTTCTCCAGCTCTCCGCAGGCTGAAGCTCATTTGTCCTTCAAGGTGAAGAAGAGGCGCCCCGCCAGAGGCGGGGCGGCTACCTACTACTCCTTCTCAGTATAAAGAATGCAACATCCGAGCTTTTGTCGGACTAAGGTGAGATTTGATTAAAGGATCAAACCTCCTGTTTCATCAAAATCACATTTACACCACTTCTGCTTTTTCGGCATACACTCTTCTGAATGCTTCCACCACCCGCGGATCGAATTGTGTGCCGGCGAAGCGTTCCAACTCCTCCATGGCTTCCCAGTGGGTTTTGCCTTTGCGATAAGGTCGATCGGTCACCATGGCATCAAACGAAATCCGCTACCGCTAACATCCTTGCCCCCAGGGGAACCTGTTTGCCCCCTCCTTTTTCAGAGGGATTGACTTCCACAAAATAAGTGTGATGAGCTTCCACTATGGGCATTGCTTCTTTAAGCACACCACCCACCATGGAGAGTATCTCCAATCCTTTTTGGGGATGCGCATCTACTTCCTTTTTTTCTTCGTCTGTAAGAGCGGCGGCTTTCTTAATCAGATCAGAGCTTATCTCAATCTTGCCGATATCATGCAAAAGAGCGGCAACTTTTATATTTTCCACCTGATGCCGGGGCAAGCCCATCGAAATGGCAATGCTGGTAGCGTAATCTGCTACTCGCAAGGAATGACTTCTGGTATATCTGTCGTAAGATTCAAGATATTTAGTTAAAATTTCCAGCACTCCCACATAGGCGTTCCTCAACCCCTGAATCTTCTCTTCTTTTTGTTCATAAAGGGTGCCCACCACATAGCCAGCTAAAATTAAAAAACCACCCCAAAGCATCAAATCGGTGATCAAAAACAGATTGCTATTTTTGATATGGAAAAGATAGGGATTGTTGATCACAGAAAAGGTTATCAGAGCCACGCAGAATAGCGCGGTGAGAATGGACATCTTCCTGCCCAATACATATCCGGAAACTAAAACCGGAAGATAATAAAAGTTCAGGAAAGCTAACTGTTGAAATATGAAGAAATTGGCACATACGACTATCAGTGAAATGGTGAAAACCAAGATTACTTCAAAATGCTTAAGCACGAAAAACTTGACCTTTTCCATAGCCCCTCTTCTTGGAATAAAGTCGGGTATTTAGATATGTTGGCTTGGTCACGAAAGAAAGCTATTTCAGCCCTTTAGCATTTTAAACTTCAATTTATTTTATCGGACTATGTTCGTTGTAGGTTGAGTCCTGCAGGCAAAATTGTGGTGAGCTTTGTTTTTTGCAGGAAGGAAGATTGGGGGTTCTTCTCATTGATTATTAATCCCTGAGAAAATTCAATGATCTGAGTGCCTGAATCTTCTCTGATCGGGAGAGTTTGGCTTTCTGGATGGCTTTTTTCAAAACATGGATGGACTGATCGTAGGTGTCCCGTTGCACCGGGTAGGGATAGCCATCCTTCCCCCCATGGGCGAAAGAATAACGAGCCGGGTCCTCCCATGAAGGTTTGGTTCCATATATCAATTCGGAGATCAAAGAAAGAGCCAAAATGGTTTTTGGTCCCACTCCTTTGATTCCCAAAAGCTTTTCAAAATCCTCCGGGTCTTTTTCTCTGATCTGGTGGAAGATTTTTTCCAATCTTTTTTTGTTGAAATGTTCCGGATAGATCGGGTGATCTCTGGGGAGATTCAAAACCTCGGTCCAATTTTCCTGGGACAGCCTTCCTACATCTTTGATCAATTCAGAGAAGTTATCTTTTATCAGCCCAACGCAAATCTGGCGGGTCGGTCTACTTTGTTTGGCAGTTAAATCCAATGTTTTGGTTTTCCTTTGGGAGATGATTCCCGAGTGCGGTTCCTCTACGAAATCTCTCAGAGAGGAGGAAAACCAATGATAGCGGCGGGCAGACTTCAGGGAGGGATTCATTCCCTGCTGAACCACTACCCACAAACCGGATGTGGTGAAGATGAAATTATGATGATAAAGTTGAAATCCATCCTGAACTGCGGAACTGTCCACCTTGGCGCTCATCCTGGAAGCATAGATCAAGCTGGAGACGGTCTCCGAATTCAGGCATAGCTTGTCTCCCCAGGTCTGGATATGCTGGGGAGTTTTTCTTGATGTAGCTCCTTTTCCTCCGGCTACCACAATTCCCAAATCTTTCTCCAACCCCTTCAAGCCTTCCTTCAAAGCACCGCCAACAGTGGTGGTTACTCCGGATGAATGCCAGTCAAAGCCCAGCACACACCCGAAAGCCTGAAACCAGAAGGGATCGGAAAGCCTTAAAAGAAACTCCTCCGGACCATAGTCCCATACGATTATCTGGGTGATCGTACCCGCTAACTTCTTCATTCTATCAAAAAGCCAACGAGGCGCAGATCCATAATGCAATGGCAAATTGGCTATTCCGGTGCGCATATTATCAATTTACCTAAATTCCCACTGGTGTCAATAGTCAGTTGGCGTAGCCCCGCCTTTGGCAGGGCTGGCAAGCCGTCCTTCGACATCCCGCCTTTGGCGGGAGACGAAGTGTAAAGGCTTGTCTACGCGCTCTCTTTTGAGATAAGCGTGTAGGGGTAGAGCTTCAGCTCCACCCGTGTTTTGAATTTCAACAAACTCACAAATCGACTAACTTTGGATGAGAAGTTATACCCCAAAATTTCTCTTTTGTTTTTGATGAAATTTTATCTATATTCTTACCGTAGAAGAATAGAAGTCGGCGACCATAGCTCAACTGGATAGAGCGCCTGACTACGGATGAGACGGTTGGGGGTTTGAATCCCTCTGGGCGTAGTTTTTTCTAATTTATCTTGTATACCAATGAAAGTCCATCCAGAAGTTGTAGGGACAGCCCTTGTGGCTGTCCACTTTAAGGACAGGGACAAGCCCTGTCCCTACGTAAAATTTCTTTTGCAAATGCGGTTTTTTTCAGAGCTTCCCTCAAGAACTGAGAACAACATGAAACCATCCAAACCCGATCTATCCAAATACAGCAGCGAATTCCCTTTTACCGACAAGGTCATCTTTTTCAATCATGCCAGCTTTGGCCCGCTTCCCCGAAGAAGCTGGAAAGCTACCCAGGAATATTATAAGTACCTGAGATTGGAAAAGACAGAAGATATTGATGAGGAATCTTTCAGGAAACTGGATGAAATCAGAGCCTTAATCGGGAAGATGATCAAAGCTAAACCGGAAGAGATCGCCTTTGTGCCCAACACCTCCTACGGGCTGAATGTGGCCGCCTGGGGCTTAGATTTGAAGCCCGGGGATAGAATTCTTATCTCCGACGTGGAATTCCCTGCCAATACTTACCCCTGGACTAATCTAGAACAAAAAGGGGTGAGCGTAAAATTTGTTCCCAGCCAAAACAGATGTTTCGATATAGATAACTTCGTCAAAGCTATTGACACAAAGACCAAGGTTTTAGCCTTAAGCTTTGTTCAGTTCTTCAACGGATTCAAAAACGACTTGAAGACCATCGGAAAGATCTGTGAAGAGAAAAACATCTTCTTTGTGGTGGATGGGATTCAGGGGATCGGCTGTCTGGATTTGGATATCAAAGAATGCAAGATCGATCTTTTGGCCTGTGGAGGTCAGAAATGGCTTCTCTCTTCACTGGGAACCGGTTTCTTTTACCTTTCCTCTCAGGCTAAAAGAAAGATAAAGCCTTCCTTTTTTGGCTGGATGGGCGTGGACTGGAAACTGAATTTTTCTGATCTCTTTAAATTTGATCTTCCGCCGTTCCCTTCAGTTAGAAAATTTGAGATAGGAACGTATCCATATTCTTTGATCTGGACGATGCACTCCTCTTTGAAACTGCTTTCTGAGGTAGGCATAAAGAACATCGAAAGGCACAATTTTGCTTTGCTTGATCTCCTGATAGAGCACCTGAAAAAGAAGAATTATCAGATAACAAGCTCCCTTGAGGCTAACCACCGCTCCTCCATTCTCTCCTTTTCCGGGGAAGACACAAAAGACTTATACCGACAGTTGCGCAAGAACAACATAATAGTCAGCTACCGGGAGGGAAGCATAAGGGTAGCACCACATTTTTATAATACAGCAGATGAGATGAAAAGATTGACAGAACTTTTGGGATAGATGATCATCTTCTTTCTTTTAGAATGGAATCATTCCCGCAACAACTGCATTATTCTCTCCGTAAGTTTATTTAAGCTGATTTTTTAAGGAGGAACCTATGCCAATATATATGCTTTATAACAGATTCAAAAAGTTAACTTTTGTTTTAGTTATATCTGCTGGTTTGCTGTTTGCTGGAATCATTCATGCAGAGGACTTCACTTTGGAGGAAGGGAAAAGGCTTATCGACCAGGAGGAATTCGAACAGGCAAAAGACGTTCTGTTAAAAATAGTGGAAAAAGAGCCTGAAAATGCGGAGGCAAATTTTCTTTTGTGTAAGGTCTTTTTGATCTTAGACGATCATGACAAATCTATCAAATACGGAAAGAAGGCGGTTAAGCTGGACGACTCCGTTTCGGATTATCATCTCTGGTTGGGGCGAGCTCACGGAACGCAGGCACAAAAAGGCAGCAAGTTGAAGGCCATATTTCGGGCGAAAAGAGCAAAGAAAGAATGGGAGAAGGCGGTTTCTCTGGATTCCACCAATGTGGCTGCCCGTCTTCAGTTGGCGCAATACTTGCTGATGGCTCCCGGAATTGCTGGTGGAGATAAAAAGAAAGCTAAAAAGCAGGCAGAAATCATCCAGGACTTAGATTCGCTTTATGGTGCCATAGCCTGGTCGTTTTACTGGCAGAACGAAAATGATACGGTTAAAGTGGAAAATTATCTCAAAGAAGCCGTTCGGTTGGATACCACTTCGGATCATACTGCCACATACCTATGGGGTATCTTTCTGCAGGGGCAAAAAAGATATCATGAGGCGGCAGAGATTTTTGGAAAGCTGTTCAAGAAATATCCAGAGGAAATGGTGGCTCTGTATCAGGTGGGACGAAGCTATGTTCTTGCCGAAGATAGCCTGGACAAAGCGGAGAGGTGCTTTAAACAATATCTTCAGACCGAACCCAAGTGGAATGCTCCGAGTTGGGCGGCAGCGCACTGGAGATTGGGCATGGTTTATGACCTACAAGGGAAGAGAGACTTAGCTATCGCTGAGTTGGAGGAAGCAGTGCGCCTGGACCCTAAAAGCAAGGAATTCAAAAAGACGTTAAAAAAAGTGAAGGAGAAAAAATGAGGTGCTGGTTGCTATCCTGAGACCATAGGGCGGGCAAGGGTGCCCGCCCTATTCATTTCATCTGATGCACCGGCATTAGGAAATGCCGGTGCTTTTAATTTCAGTAATTGCCCCCGGCTAAATGTCAGGAAATCCGCTTCATCCGTTGACCGTTTATCTATCGCAGCAACACCATCTTTTTAGTTTGCGAAAAATCGGGAGTCTTTATCCGATAGAAATAGATACCGCTGGAAACCTCTTTACCCGAATCATCCCTTCCATCCCAATCCACCAGCTTATGCCCCGCCTTCAGATGTTCATCTACAAGAGTTCTGACTCTCTGACCCAGGATGTTGAAAATCTCAATCTTCACCCGTCCGGATTTGGCAAGCAGAAACTCTATGCTGGTTGTGGGATTGAAGGGATTGGGGTAGTTTTGGAACAGGACAAAATCGGAAGGTGGCGCTTCCCCCTCCTCGTTGAGCTCTCTTACTTCTGAGACATAGGGGGTCTTCAGAATTATTAGAGAATGATAGTCTGCTAAGTAAACGTATTCCCCCAGCACAAAAACGTCTTGGACATCACCGGGTGTGTCGTAGCTGGCCGCCAAGCTGGGGTTGGCCGGATCACTCACCCGGATTACCTGTAAACCCTCCTCCCGATCCGCCACATAGGCCATGCTATCCTTAACAAAAACATTGCGGGCGTAGTTTGTGAAAAGGTTGCCAACCAAATCAGGATTATACGGATCAGTCACCCGGATTATCCTCAAACCGCCATAGGCATCAGCGACAAAGGCTAAGCTGTCCTGCACAAACACGCCTCGAGCCTGGAATGGAGTGTCATAGCATCCTATTGATTCCGGGTGGGCCGGATCACTCACCCGAATTATCATAAGACCACAGTCATCATCAGCTACGTAGGCTAAGCTATCCTGGACAAAAACACCGTAAGCACTCCCGGGCGTGTCGTAAGTGCCAAGCGACTCCGGATTGGCCGGATCCTTCACCTTGATAATCTGAAGACCGCTCGACTTATCAGCCACAAAGGCCAGGCTGTCCTTTACAAACACCTCATAGGCTATATCCGGCGTATTCCAAGTGCTTAGCGTTTCCGGATTGGTCGGATCGGTCACCCGGACTATCATCATACCGGCATAACTGTCAGCTACATAGGCTAAGCTGTCGTGGGCGAAGACACCGAAAGCATAACTTCGGGTATCGCAGCTCCCGAGTACAGAAGGGTTGGCGGGATCGCTGATCCCGACGGTCTTTAAGCCTTCGGCATAGCAGGCCACACAAGCTACGGTATCCTGGACAGAAATACCAGTGGGGCAACCTGGTGTTGCGTAACTGCCGAATAAACTGGGATGGGCCGGATCGGTGACCTTGAGTATCTGCAATCCACTCCAGTCGTCGGCCACATAGGCTAAGCTGTCCTGAACGGCAATTCCAAAAGCTGAACCCTGTGTATTGAAGCTGCCGGACAAAGCCGGGCTGGCTGGATTGCTGACGTCGATTATCTGCAGCCCGCTGGCTCCGGCGCTCACGTAGGCCAAGTTGTTCTGAACGGAGACAGCGTATGCGGCTTGCGGCGTTTCGTAGCTTCCTATCGACTCCGGATTGGCCGGATTGCTTAACCGGATTATCTCCAAACCGCTGCTATAGTCAGCCACATAAGCCAGGGTGTCCAATACCACAACGTCGTAAGCGGAACCGGGGGTGTCATAGGTGCCGACCGACTCCGGATTGGCCGGATCGCTCACGTCGAGTATCTGCAGACCACCGACCCCGTCGGCCACATAGGCGGTGTCGTCGCGAACTAAGATGCCGTAAGCGTAGCCCGGCGTACTGTATTCCCGAATCAGGGTTGGGTTGGAAGGATTACTCACGCTGATTATCTGCAGATCACCCGTGTGATCAGCAACAAAGGCTGTGCCATCGTAGACAAAGACGTCCCAGGCATCATCCGGAGTATCATAACCACCAACCGAATTTGGATTTGCCGGATCGCTAACATCGATTATCACCAGCCCGGAATCTCCATTGGCCAGATATACATAATCATCGTTGACAAAGACTCCCTTTGCTCCTCCCCGACAATAGAGCCTGCCCACAAAGGACGGGTTGGCTGGATCGGAGACGTCCAAAATCACCAGACCATTGACAAAAGCACAGTAGGCGGTATCGGCAACCACCTGAACGTCGTTCACTCCGCTCCAGAGGGTGCTGGAAACATAGGTGATGTCATTGGCAACGGCTGGTTGAAACAAAAGAACCATTCCACACATAACAGCTACTAAGACCAAAAAACATTTAAGCTTTTTCATCGAACCTTCCAGAGAAAAAGATTATGCTGATTTGTCAACAAAGCATAGAAGGCAAATTGATCTTTCCTGCGTTCAATTTAAAATAAACTTAATCCTCCAGCAACTAAAAGTCAAGGAAATTGTGGGGTTCTGAAAAAGCTAAATACGGTTCACCTAAAAGTGAACACTCCAGTTGCTCATCGTCATCTCGTAGCGCAGGCATTCCTGCCTGCCGGATTTAAGAGCCCATGAGGTGACCGTGTTGTGATCTTTGCCAATCTCACCCTAACCCTGCGAAGCTCGTATGAGTGCATACGCACATTCATATGAATCTCCTTAGAAAGGAGAGGGGAAACAAACTCTCCTCTTTTTTTATTCTTGCAAGTAAAGTAGCTTTTCATCGATTTGCCAGTCAGAGTCAAAAAAGCCAGCACAAAGAACGCCACCCCAACCTTTATATTTCACTTTATCATCAAAGAGGATGAAATCAGGCAATCCAGCCCCGGAGTATAGCGCGGTGAAAAAGGTGGAAAGCTTCAGTCCAGCCAGACCCACTCCCTGGTGAACAAACACGAATCTCTCCGGATTGGCTGGATTCGGGTAGATGTACTCAATTGCTATCCCACCACCAGAAATCTCTTTTCCCTCCAAAAAGACTTTTTGATTTTTTATCTTTATGGGGAGATCCTTACTTAGCTTGGCAGTAACGAAATTCTCTTCTGGTCCACCGAAAAGGATTAAGTTGTAATCCTCCATTATCTCTGATGTTATCTCAGTATCCGGGAGTATTTCTGCAAAGCCATTTGCTCTTCTCCACCATCGTGCGGCTTCCAGCCGGGCTTGATGGAGTGTTATCTCGGTTGCAAGCGAGTCCCCTTTTGTTCCGTAAACCAGCACAAAGGGAGAGAAATAAGCCTGTTTTATGGGACCATAAAATTGGGGTGATTTTGTCAACGGACGATGTTTAATCCTGCCTATTCGAAATTTAGTTCCTCTTTTATAGAAATTTAACTTTTCGCTTTTTCTGAAGCTATAACCAATCTCCAACCCATCCACCACCAAAGCAATCCTGCCATGAGGCAAAAGATCTTGCGACAAAGATAGGGCAAACTGGCGGATGTTTTTGGTTTTTATTTCAATCTGCCTTTCTTTTACTTCTGCTTCAATTCCGGATTCAAAGAATGGTTTTTCCTGCTGGATTATCTCCACCCAATAACTCTTATGGCTCTGTCCTATATCAGTGCTTTTGAAAATGACATGTTTGGGGAAGAGGTTCCTTTTTCTCTCTTTCAGAAAATCCATAAGTTCAGGGTCATCCACACATACGATATTATCCAGAGTATCAAGATTAAACCAGTGCCCTTTGTTTGGAATTTCCTTGTAATGATACTCATAGCCTAACTTATCTAAAAGAGAGGCAAAAAGTCTGGAGTGCACCGGCGGGACATTATCGTCGTTGCCTCCGTGGGAGATGAAGATTGGCAGATTAAGGGCATTCTCCACAAAATTGGGAGCAAAATCCTCTCTTAAGCTCATATCCCTTATGGCGACCTGTCCTGGCTCAGCGAACATGTAGCTTTTTTGCAGAAACCAGGGGATATAAAGCTGAAAGCAGGTCCACCCGGCTAAAGGGGCGGCGGCGGCAAAAAGGTCAGGGTGTGTTAGAGCAATATGCCAGGTTCCATGCCCTCCCATGGAATGGCCGGTGAGATAAACTCTGTTGGTATCGATGGGGAAAGTCCTTTTTGCCAGATCCAAAACCTCAAGCGCATCCAGCCTTCCCCAATCCTGCCAATCAAATCCAAATCTTCGTCGGTTGGTGGGAGCAACCACGAAAGCCCAATCCTTTTGACCATAACAATCCACCAAGCCCGAAGCTCTTACGCTTGCCCCATGAAGGGTCAGGATTAAGGAATATTTTCTTTGGGGATCATAATCTTTTGGAGGGAGAACGGCATAATATTGACAGGAGTGGTCAATCTTGGAGATGAACGTCACTTTATACGATCCCCTTTTCTCTCTTACTCTTAAGGATAGGCGATCTTCTGAAGAAAGGTTCTGATAAGAAACTTTAACTGGAATAGAGATCGTGTCCATTCCGTTCAATGGCTCAACTACCTCTATTGTAATGGGTATCTTTTTAACGCTGAGAGGAAAAAGAGAAGGGATGGTGACTTCATTTTTATTAAAGAATCGCCCGCCTCCGATGGAAAGCTTAATATTTTTCAATCTTTTTGAGGTGGTATTAAGCACTGTGATGCCAGCCCATAGTTTTTGTTTTTCACCTTCAATTATATCAGGCAAGGTTGCATCTTTGGGAATAAGTATCACCGGAGCAGGCGCAGGAATAAGCTTGAACATGAAGCGATGATCCCCATATCCGCTTAATGGCACCAGAACCCGATTGGTGCCATCTCTTAGAATCACCGGAGTTCTGACCAAATTGTGAGCATAAGGGCCGCCTCGAAAGCGCTTACCGTTTAGATAGAAGGAGCCCACCTTCTCAGCAATTACCAGAGCTCTTTTTCTGCCTGTGTTTTCAAACTCTGTGTAGGCATATCCGGCATCCAGAATGCCGGGAGCCCCATAATAACTCATCAGGGTATCCCACCAAATGTTCTCATACTCCAACTTCACCCAGCCTAGTGAGTCAGGGGCTATCTTTTTCCAACTCACCTCGCCACCCTGGGGCAGGATGCTGGGATGCAGTTGTCCTTCTTCCGGACGAAAGTTCTCCAAATCTTCGATCACCCCTACGATCCCCTCCCGTGCACCTACAGAAAATGGACCGGCATAAAGCCAATCTGTGGGGCATAATGTATCCTCAATGGTGGGAAGAAATTCATCCTGTGCAAAAAGAGACGAAGGCAGGAAAACAAAGATGAAAATAAATATCCTTAGCCCCAATAAAATCTTCATTCGGGATAAATTCAGCATGACATCCTCCTTGATACTTGATGTGAAAATAGATATAACGGAAACCTTTCTTGTCCTGAGCTTGCCGAAGGAAGGTTTCCAAACGAGCTGTCGACTACAAATAGCAAATGTTAGGGTAGGATGTCAATCAAATTCTGAAATGGCTAAGAATTTTATACTGGTGGATAGGATCACAAAATGCGCCAGAGTTTGCAGGGTGTCGGCATCGATTCGGCAAGAATGTTCTTCAGGGGGAAACCAGAACCTAACTTAAGTTAGGTTCTGGTTTAGAATTTAATGATAAATAAAAGCGGAGGTTCTTCCAATTTTCATCTCCTCCCCGCAGGCTACCCACTTCTGAAATTGTGGGGAACGTTCTGATCAAGCGAATCCGCTTGACAAATCCGCCTTTCTTTATTAGATATAGTGCCGTATTACTGGGGCTCAGAGGCGATTTTTATAAAGAATAAGTTTTTGTTGGTTTGAAGGAGATGAGATGAAATACGCAATCGGGATTCGACGTGAAGATAAAAACAAATGGGAAAGGCGAGTGCCCCTGGTCCCTGAGCATGTGAAAGAATTGATAGAAAATCACGCAATAGATGTAACTTTACAACCTTCCTCGATTCGCATCTTCCCTGATGACGAATTCATCCAAGCTGGTGCAAAAATCCAGGAGGATCTCTCCGGGTGCCCCATAATCTTTGCGGTGAAGGAGATTCCTTTGGATTTCTTCCAGCCCAAAAAGACCTACGTCTTTTTCTCTCATACCATCAAAGGACAAAAACATAATATGCCCATGCTAAAAAGGATGCTGGAGCTGGAGTGCAATCTGATCGATTATGAAAAGGTGACAGACGAAAAAGGAAGACGCTTGATCTTCTTCGGACGTCATGCTGGATTGGCGGGGATGATAGATACCTTATGGGCGCTGGGGAAAAGGCTCACCTGGGAGGGTATTCCCAACCCTTTCACAGAAATCAAAAATGCCTATAAATACAACAGTCTGGAAGAAGCCAAGAAAAACATATCCCAGGCGGGAGAAGAGATCAAAAGAGACGGTTTGCCGGAACCGTTGACCCCATTAATCTTTGGGGTTACCGGTTATGGTCATGTTTCCACCGGAGCTCAGGAGATACTCAATCTTTTGCCTTTTGAGCAGATAAGTCCTGAAGAGATTTTCTCTTTGGTGAAGCAGTCTAATTCTTCCAGAAATCAGGTCTATAAGGTAGTGTTTAAAGAAGAGCATTTGGTAGAGCCAAAAACTGCAGGGAGCCGTTTTGATCTACAGGATTATTACGATCATCCGGAGAAATATCGATCCCAGTTTGAAAATTACATACCTCATCTTACCGTTTTGGTGAATTGCATTTACTGGGATGAACGTTACCCCAGATTGGTGACAAAGAAATTCTTAAAAAAGTTTTTTGATGAGGAAAAAAATCCCCGGCTAAGGGTTATAGGCGACATAAGTTGTGATATAAAGGGTTCAATTGAGTGCAACATCAAAGTTACAGAACCGGATAATCCGGTTTACGTATATGATCCCATAGAAGAAAAGATTATTGATGGATGTGAGGGAAAGGGTGTGGTGATTTTGGCGGTGGATAATCTCCCCTGCGAGATATCCAGAAAGGCATCCATTGATTTCAGCCGGGTTTTGAAGCCTTTCATTCCCCAAATTGTGAAAGCCGATTTTTCAGTCAATTTCGATGGATGTGCGCTTCCTCCTCCCATCAAAAATGCGGTGATCGTCTATCACGGGGAACTTACCCCGGATCATCATTATATGCAAAGTTTCTTGTAAGGGGTCTCTGAGAAAGAGCCAGAGTTCGGCAGGCCAAGAGTCCCCCTTACGCGGGTTGGGTATTAAATGACTTGGTCCCGCGTAGGCGGGGCTTCCAGCCCCGCAAAAATGATTTTTCAGAGCTCTCTGTGAAAAAGCTTGAAGCAAGTTCTCGCACTATTTTCTGGAGCTGTTCACAACTATAATCAACAAGGTTTATCCAACAATGAAGAGTAACGGTTTTCCCAAACTATTCCCTAAAGATTGCGTTATACAGCTTATAATTTGAAATTAGTGAATTTTTTCACAAAGGAGAAGTAAGATGAAGAAGGTTTTAGTATTAGGCGCCGGGCTGGTGGCAAAGCCTCTGGTGAAATATCTTTTGGATCAACCGGATTTTCATGTGAAGGTTGCCAGCCGAACGGTAAGCAAGGCGGAGAAGCTGGTTGGCGATCATCCCAGAGGAGAAGCCCAGCCTCTAAACGTGGACGATACCACCACCCTGAGAAATCTGATATCCGATGCTGATGTGGTGATCAGCATGGTCCCCTACATCCATCACGTCACCGTAGCTGGTCTCTGTATAGAATATAAGAAACACATGGTGACCACCTCCTATGTGAGCGAAGCTATGAAGAAGCTGGACCAAAAGGCTAAAGAAGCTGGCGTGCTTATTTTAAATGAGATCGGACTGGATCCGGGAATTGACCATATGTCCGCCATGAGGATCATTCACCAGGTGCAGAACAAGGGAGGAAGAATTGTTAGTTTCTACTCCTATTGCGGAGGACTGCCTGCTCCTGAGGCAAACACCAACCCCTGGGGTTATAAATTTTCCTGGAGCCCACGCGGGGTGGTTCTCGCTGGCAAAAACTCCGCTCGATACCTCAAGGACAAAAAGGAGGTGCAGGTTCCTTCAGGGGATTTTTTCGCCCATTTCTGGCCCATGAACATAGAGGGATTGCCCCCGCTTGAGGCTTATCCCAATCGAGATTCAGTGCCCTACGTCGAACTCTACGGAATATCAGATGCCGACTCCATGTACCGTGGAACTTTGCGTTATCCGGGCTGGTGCCAGACCATGAAGAAGATCGTGGATCTGGGATTTTTGGATGAGACGGAACAAAACGTGAAAGGACTCTCCTATGCCGACTTTTTTAGAAAGTTGATTAAAAAAGAGAAGGGGGATGATCTGAAAAAAGATGTTGCCACTCATCTTAAGATCGATGAAGATTCAGAGCCAATTAAGAGATTTGAATGGCTGGGTCTTTTGGGCGACGAGATTATCCCATCTGAAAAAAGCTCTCCCTTAGACGTTTTTGCCAATCGTCTTTTGGAGAAGCTTCAATATGCTGAGGGGGAAAGAGATATGATCGTCCTGCATCATGATTTTAGAGCTGAGTATCCGGGAGGAAAGAAAGAGAAGATCACCTCCACCCTGATAGATTATGGCATTCCGCACAAAGACACAGCCATGTCAAGAACCGTGGGCTTGCCCGCCGCCATAGGCGCAGCCATGATCCTGCAGGGGAAGATCAAGGACACCGGTGTGCATATTCCGGTGAGTCCCACCATATACGAGCCAGCTTTGGATGAGCTGGAAAAGCTTGGCATCGTGTGCAAAGAGAAAAGCCAGCCTTTATAATTTTAGGTAGGCATTGTTTCTTGGATCGACAAATAAAAGGTATATAGAGCCAGAACCTAAATTAAGTCTTGACTTTTTCAGTCCCGCTAAAGCGGGACACTCCAGAAAAACTATTGGATTGACCGAGTTGCGGTGGTGATCAAAAAGCCACCGAGCGGGCTCGAACCGCTGACCTGAGGTTTACGAAACCCCTGCTCTACCAACTGAGCTACGGTGGCAAAAAAAGGGGAATAATTGATAAAAGGCAAGTTAGCAGATAACAATCCGAATTTGGATCCTGTGGATGGTCATGGAGCCGATTAGCTACCTTATTTTTTGTATTTCTCCAGGTCCTGCTGCTCCTTTTCCTTCTGTCTGAGTATGGTAAGTAAAAGTTCTCCTAAACGTGGGTCCAGCTTTTTTATAATCTCATATTGATCCATCGCTTTGTGGGGATATCCTTGCTCAGAATAGGTGAAACCCAGGTAAAGCTGGGCGGTGGTATCCAGAGAATCCGTTTGAATAGCCTTCTGGTATTCTTCTGCCGCTAAAAGAAAGCAAGCTTGGCTTAATTTGGAGAAAGTTTCGGCATCGAGAGTGTCAGCTTCTAATTTGTTTACATATTCCTCAATAAGCCCAACCAACTCATCTCTGTTTTTGAAGGGAAGTTGCCTTAGAGTGTCGGGAAACCAATAGGTTACCCGGTCCAATTTTATGGCTTTTCCCCAAGTCCTCAATCCTCTCTCATAATGGACATTGGCCAAAGCAGTGTGGATCATAGGATAAGAGGGATCAATCCGGAGCACTTCCTCATATTCCTTGATGGCTGAGGTATATGCCCTTAGAGCGTGATAAAGAGTTCCCAGGTGAAAGTGAGCATCAGCATAGTTGGGATCGAGCTCAATGGCCCGCCTAAGTTCTCGAAGTGCTTCATCTGATTTACGTTCTTCCAAATACTGAACCCCCAGTTCGACATGTTCCTTTGCTTGATCCGTATGTTCTTTTGCTTGATCCGTTTTCTTTTTGCATCCACTAGAAAATAACAAAAAGAGACTGACCACTAAGACTGTTACCGCCCACCCCCAAATACGTGGTTTGTTGTGCATGTTTTTTCTCCTTTTTCAATAAAATATATATTTATGTTGTCGTCGCATTTAAGTATCTATATCACGAAGGTGAACTTATGGTTCACCCCTTAGATTACACAAGGCTTTTTGTCCACAGGAAATGATAATGAAGATCTCAGATTCATCAGACGATATTTATGCCGCCCCGCAGAATCGAACTGCGGACACACGGATTTTCAGTCCGTTGCTCTACCAACTGAGCTAGGGCGGCAATTCCTTTACACTCTTTGTCTTACGTTAAACTGCTTATCCTGCCGATTTGCTAATGTGTCCAAATTGTGACTATCGAAAAACCGCAAGGACTCTAAAGTTTGCTCTTTTATGAGACGGAGAAGAGCATATCTTAAAGTCATCTTTATTGTCTTAATGCTGTTTTTACTTCTACATACGAAATTATATATAATCTCGCCAATATCAGAAGTCAAGATTTTTTTCCATCTAAATCGGTTCAACTGATAACTCCTCCTTTCCTTTCAATAAGTTAATGATCTCTTTTTTTGCTCGTCCAGCGGTTTGAGTGATCTAACATTATCGCATAAGATTCCAGAACTCTGGAGTATTCGGGTTTAATCCCTCCAAGAGTTCTACTTGTCCTGTGCTCAAAATAGCTCCGCTGGTAGATAGCACTCTCTAAAAGGTTTTTTCTCCTCCATTTTCTCCTCCGGGGCTTCCTTACTGAAGGGGGTCTTTCAGTTGGTGATGTCTTAAATTGTCTGGAAAAATATTAGTGGCAAAATAAAGTGGAATGAGGTATCCTTTGGATAATTAACATAAACTCATCCCCAAGATTGGGGACAAAACCAAAGGAGGTCCATCATGCCAAACAGAAGGATACCACTATCTGAAAGAATAAGCAAGGAAATTATGGAGATCATCCAAAATTCGTATGAATGCATACGCATCTGACTGAGCATAACAACCAAAAGCTTTTAGGCCAACTCATGTCCGCAGGTCATTTGACTCAACTGAGATCCAAATTCGGACAACTAAGCATGCGCAAGCTTGTTCAGGAGCTTCTGGAGAAGGAGGTTGGCGAATATCTTGGTAGGGCCTATTATGAGCATGGAGAGACAAAAAGGGGTTATTCGTATGAATGCATACGCATCGTAATGGCTATAAGCCGGCACATGCGTATGCACTCATACGAGTCTGAAGACGGCTGAAGATAGACTTCTTGTCCAGAAACCCCAGGTTGCCGATGCGAAGCATTCATACGAACTCCCCTGAGACCTTTAGCTCTCAGCTGTGGTCACATATCAAAGGCAGAACCGAGCGACTAGAAAGAATAGCTGTAGAGATGTATGCTCGGGGTTGTTCCACCAGGGATATACCTGCCCGCCAAAGGCGGGGAGAAGATCTTCTCCAAGAACTTAAGACAACGCTGTCTGGTTCATAGAACTGTCGACTGTCGACCGCAAACAAGGTTCCCTCTGAGGTAGCCTCAGAAGTGAAGTTTCACCTAAATAGTGTTTACTTTGCGGTGGACGACCCCGCCAAAGGCGGGGAAGGGAAGCCCAGGCCTTCAGGGATAGATTTGCCAATGCGAAGCATTCATACGAATCTTTATCCTTCAGCGGTTAAATCCTTTGAGGATGACCTTGGGGCTTGCTTAAATCATCTGAAGTGTCCACCCAGATGCGAAGCATTCATACGAACACCGTAAGTTCATCACCTCCACTAATCTGGTGGAGCGTTCCTTTGAGGAGGAGAGACAAAGAAGCCCCGCCAAAGGCGGGGCTTCTTTGATGAGAAGAGTGGGTTAAAGTCCGAATCTGTATCCATAGGACTTGTCTTTGCCACCTTGATACGAGCCTCTCAAAGGTGGAGGAGATGCGTATGCATTCATACGAAGTTGCCATTACCTTTGATGAAGAGATTAAGCTAATGCAGTTACGAGATAAATTAAATCAGTCCGAATTTGGATCTCAGTTGAGTCAAATGACCTGCGGACAAGATAGAGGAGAACAGACAACATCTATAAACCCGAGGATGCCTCAGTCAGGTGATAAAATTTTCCAGAAAAAATAAGACTTGACCGACGGGACGGATCTCCTTCAAGCAATGGATCCTTCAGTATAATCACAAGAGACATCACAGATTTATCAATAAGACGACACCTATGCCAGGATCAAAGTCGAAACTAAATCGTCCTGAAATTATATTTCAAAAAAAATTCCACTCGGGTGTCCGATATGTATACGGTCATTACATTAACGGGTACTCTTTATCCCACATACAGAAAGCCCTTCGACATACTTGCCAAAGGGCTTATCCGTTCAAATTGGCGTCCCCAACCGGATTTGAACCGGTGCTGCCGCCGTGAAAGGGCGGTGTCCTATGCCGGGATAGACGATGGGAACCAGCTTTAGCTTACGCCCAGAGGGATTCGAACCCCCAACCGTCTGATCCGTAGTCAGATGCTCTATCCAGTTGAGCTATGGGCGCAGGTCTTTATTTCTTTACGCTAAAATATAAATAAAATTTCACCAAAATGAAAGGAAAATTTTTTGAGCAAATGTCTACTATAGGTAAAACATACGTGAGGTGCTGGAGCTTCTTCGAGACTGAAAGCAGATCTAAACCTTGCTCTTGGACGGATATTATCATCCATCGCCCCGTCCGGCTGGATGACGGAAACCCCCGGACGGGAGCGTCTGCTCGTCTGTGATAACATCCAGCCAAAGCACAAAGAAGTTATGTTTTGTTAGTTGCTGGAGCACTAGATTCCAATTCAGCACTGAGGGCGAATCTAAACCTGGATGAGCTTATAGTCGCTTTTCCCCAGACCCAACCTCTCCACCGCCTCTATCTGAGTTTTGGAATCCTTTCCGTGAAGCTTGCTCAAAACGTCAGAGCCCTTTTTTATCTTCAGACCTTCTGCTTTGGATTGGGGTAAGGGCTGAGCTTGGGCGATCAAATCAAGGGAAGCCTTATCAATCGCCACAATGTCATCTGACAGCAAAATTCCCTGATCCTGCACCACTGGAGTGTCAGATATAGCCATACAATCGCATTCCGGCTGAATGTCAAAAAGAAAGTTTATATAGAAAACTTTTTTGGGCTTGAAGGTGGAGAGGACTGCCTTAGTGGCTTCAGCCAGGGAGATGGAGAAGTTCTTCATGGATGTGGGGACGGTCAATGCCCCCTCCGGGCACACCCGCACACATCTTCCACACCTCCAGCAACTTTTTTCATCTACCAGAAAAGTTTTTCCTTTAATCGAGATGGCATCCAAGGGGCAGGTACGCACGCAGATGCCACAAAAGGTGCACAGATATTCATTCCAACTCATCAAATCGTCTAACTGAAAGTGCATCTTTCCTCTTCCTCCCTCCCTCCAGTCACAACCCCGGGGCATCGCGGTCACACACCCCATGGCTAAGTTCTTGATAGCTCCACCTAAACCTGAGTCTATATGCCCTTTCACATGGGAGAGAACCATCATGGACGAAGCATCATAGATAGCCGTGGGGACGGAAACTTCCTTTAATATCTTTCCTGCTTTCACTTTTATCGAGTCATATCCAAAGATGCCGTCGGCAATTATCACCGGTGCTCCCAAGCTCATGGGATTGTAACCTATGCGGTTGGCAACCTCCAGATACTCATAAGCTTTTATCCGAACTGAGTCGGTCACAAAGGGTTTGGTTTTGATCTTCTTCAGTTGATCCACCACCACCCTGACGAAATTCGGTCTGATGGTATGATGTGCTCCTGGATTGCCTAAATGCATCTTGATGGGAACCAGCTCATCTCTGGAGAAGTATTTATTCAGATCAATCTTTTCCAGGATACGCTCCAATCTGCCCTCCACACTGTCCCGGTAATCGAATCTGTCCACCCGCGCACTTATAAAATAGACTTTACTGGGCATACTCCTACCCCTTTGCAAAAGGAAAAGAATAAGTTCTGCTTACTTTTGGAATGTCCTTTAATTTTCGAAAAAAGACCAAGTGGGTGGGACAACTGCAGTCGCTTGCCCCAAATTTCGGAACTATCACTTTAGCCTCTGATCTTTTCAACATCTTCCGAGAAAGGAAACATTCATCCAATCTATCCTCCGGGAAGAGGAAAACTTTTTTGACCGAAGCATGGTCCAAAAGATAATCTATATGCCAGAAGTGTTTCTTTTCCTCTCGAAGATGTCTTTCCACCCTTGCTTTCAGTCCGCGTTTGGCACTGCCGGTATAGATATAATAACCTTTCGGGAATCCGAATGTCCCCTTTTTGCCAATTCTAATATGAGTAGACTTGGATAAATAGATCAAGAGTTGATAGACTCCCTTTTGCCTTCTGAGGGAACTTGGTTGAGTAAGTTTTGATTTTTTATGGTTCATCAAAACATCGTTTTTTCCAAAAACACGTTCGTCCTGTTTTTTCTAAAGTTGTCTGATTCACCAGGTAAATTCTAAGTTTTGTAATTTGAGCCGTCAAAAGGATTTTGTCAAGCATTTTTGAAAAGGTTAATTCCAAATTTATTCAAGATGATCAGACTTGCCTTTGCTCTCAACAGAACGGCTGAGCCTGTCGAGAAATGTCATTCTGACCCCCGCCAAAGGCGGGAGGAAGAATCTCAAACTCGTATGAGTGCATACGCATTTGTAATATGTTAAATTTATTAGATTCTTCACTTCCCAGACGGGAGCGTCCGCTCGTTCAGAATGACATAAAGGACCTTTTTGTGGTTTTTCGATACGCTCGGTTGCTTGGTCTTTGGCTCTAAAAGCTTTTTTAATTGTTCAAAAGAGGGCTTCATCATAGTTCTTGTGTAGAAACCTATAAGAAGCATTTTTGTTTGGAGCAAAAAAAGAGCCAGATGCTTTGTTCTGGCTTTTGGAGGATGGAACAAAGACGAGTGAAGCGATTGTAGTGATTTACCGAAGCTCAGTCTTTAATCGGAGCCTTTGGTCTGACCTCGTCCGGATCAGTTAACTTCCCCAACTCTTCTGCTACACCTGAACTTTCTGTGGCTTTTTGGTTGCCCAAATGACGCTTCAGGAAACATAAAATCAAAAAGACTAAAAGACCAAAAACCGCACCCGCAAGAAAAGATCCGAAGGTAAACTTCCCCAGCCACACAAGCCAAACGATCAAAGTGATAACCAAACAGACTGTTATAACCTTGATCACCCGGGTGAAGACGAGACGGATGAACAAGTTTAATCCTAAATGTTCTTCAATCAGTTTTTCTAATATCTGGGCTTTCACTTTTTGCCCTGAGTTTCTGTGGAGAAATATTCGCAAAGGTCAAAGATCAGATAAAAGGCATAGCAAAACATAACCACGATGTATGAGTGAATGGAAAGTATTTTCACCAGGCCAGCCTGTGGGCTTGCAAAGACTCTGACTCCAAAGATGATCAGGCTTAAACCCGCCCAGGAAATAAGCATCACCAGAGTGTTAACCACAAAAATCAAAAGCATCTTTTTTATTGTGTCCATGTCACCCATTTTTATAATTGATCTTTGATAAAGAATTAGTATCCCTTTTCTCGCTTATCGGCTTCTAATGATGTGCCCACAAGTCAACTTAACAGAATTCTCCGAAAATGGGCGAAAAAAGAACACCTGGAGGAGACAAAACCTGAGAGTTTGCCTTGGAGGATTATGGTTAATTTCTTGACCAGCACCTAACTTGTGGTCAACAACTTTTTAACTTGACAAGTTTTGTCTCCAGAGATTCGTAGGTGGGGCTCCCCAACCCCGCCAACACCGGGCGGGCAAAGGTGCCCGCCCTACGAACTCATCTTGAAGGATTTTGCCTTTAGGTAGGAGGACGTGGATTATAAATGCAAAGATCACCCGGGAGGGTTATCATTAATTTATTAACCAGAACCTAACTTAAGTAAACCAGAACCTAATTTAAGTTAGGTTCTAGTTTACTGCTTAGTTTCCAAGCCCTATCAAGTCATGTAGGTCAACCCCGCCATAGGCAGGGTTGACAAATAAGGATGCGTATGCATTCATACGAATTTGTCAAGCAGGCTACGCCATGCTTGACCTACAAAACTTAAATCTGGGTTATTGAATCTTTGAAGAATCAAATGTAGTTGTGAAGAATTTCAGTGGACCGCCCGGTGGAGTTATTATCAGATTCCTGACCAGAACCTAACTTAAGTTAGGTTCTGGTTTCCTCTTTAATATCGAATTGCATTTGGTCTTTATATGTTTTCAGAGGCACCTCTCAGTAACCAGAAATCGATCAGGAAACCTCATCCCAACTTTTCTAAGGCTTGCCTTAGATCGTCTATTAAATCCTGTTCATCCTCGATGCCACAGGAGAGGCGCACCATCCCCGGCGTCACATCTGCTCTTTCCAGCTCCTTTTGGTCAAAACCAAAATGAGAGGTCATAACTGGCAGGCTGGCTAAGGATTCCACTCCACCCAGGCTGGTGGCATCAATGAAGAGTCTGAAGCTATCTATTACTTTAGTGGCTGAAGCAAGCCCTCCTCCTACCTCAAAGCAGACCATGCCTCCGAAGCCTCTCATCTGACTTTTCGCCAAATCATACTGGGTAGAAGTCGAAAGACCCGGATAGAAAACCCGGTTAACTTTGTCATGTCCGGATAGAAACTCCGCCACCTTTATGGCATTGTGATTTTGTTGTGTGACCCTTACGGCTAAGGTCTTAAGTCCACGGAGAAGAAGAAACGCTCCAAAAGGATCGACACAACCGCCCAGCACTTTCATGGTTTCTCTGGCTTTGTCTATGGTGTTTTTCGGTCCCACAATAACTCCTGCCACCAGGTCACTGTGTCCTCCTAAATACTTGGTTGCACTATGAACCACCAGGTCTGCTCCCAGGTGAAGAGGATTCTGATTGTAGGGGGTGGCGAAGGTATTGTCCACCACCACTGGTATCTTTCTCTCCTTAGCAATTTCTGCAATCCTTTTAATATCCACTATCTTGAGATTGGGATTGGTGGGCGTCTCGCAGAAGAAGAGTTTGGTATTCTCATTTAGCAGACCTTCTACTTCATCTATCTTTTCTGGATCGATGAAATGGACCTTGATTCCTAATTTAGGGAAGACCTGCTGGAACAGATTATAAGTTCCTCCGTAAACCGGCTCGGTGCTGATTATCTCCTCCCCGGAGGAGACCAAAGTTAATGCCACCGTGGATACAGCCGCCATGCCTGAGGAGACCAACAGAGCGGCATCCCCTCCCTCCAGAACTGCCATCTTATCCTCAACCGTTTTCAAAGTGGGGTTTCCGTATCTGGTATAAAGATACTTGGAGGGATCTCCTTTCTGAAACTCTATCACCTCCGCCGTATTTTTGAAAGCAAAGGTGGAAGTTTGATATATAGGTGTGGTCGCTGCTCCGAAAGGGAAACCCTCTTCCTCTCCGGCATGAATGGCCAGCGTGGAAAATCTGTATTTTGTTTTCATATCTTACCTCTCTTTAAGTTATCTGTCCTTTCTTAATCCTCAAGTAATGATTGCAAACCCTCTTCCAATTGCTCCAGATCAAAGGAGCCATCAAATCTCTTGTGAATTTTTCCTTCCTGATCAAAAAGAATGGTGGTGGGCACGCCTTTAAAGTTCTTCAAGTCGGTGAGAACCTGCTGGTTGCCGACAAGAATGGGATAGGTAATCTCATTACTCTCTACAAATGGAGCCACCAGATTCAAGCTATCCTTATCTAAGGCGATGCCGATCACCTGCACCCCTTTGCCTCTGTATCTATCGTAAAGATCATTCAGTTTGGGTACCTCCCCTGAACAGGGCGGGCACCAGGTAGCCCAGAAGTTTAGCACCAGTATTTGTCCCCTGAAATTCTTCATGCTATGAATCTTCCCATCCAAATCAGGAAGATTAAAATCAAAGTTAGGATTCGGCTTGCCATCGTGAGAATCCTTCCCGCAGTTAACCAGGATCAGAAAGAGAAATAATGAGATGAGAAGGTATGGTTTTTTTATTCTTTGACTCAAATGCAATTCGCCAGTTTGAAGTTACACCTGCAAGCCCTACTCAAAACTTTCCATAATGAACAACTTTTTGATTAAACAGGCAAGGGAAAAATTAGAAATTTTTGAGGGGATAGTTAACTACAAAACGCGGACAGTAAAAAGGAAAGATCAAAAGAACTGCAAAGGAGAATAAAATCGCTGGTTTTTTCAGAAGCGGAGGGATGCTCAATTTATTCAAGATGGCTAAGATATGACGGACAATTAAAGCTTAAAAGATAAGTTTCTTTAAACCAAGTTTATGGACTTTCGCCATCAGGATAGGCGTCGGCTAAGAGCTGGATGGGGTGTTTTACTTTTTGTCTCATTTTTTTTTGAAGGAAGGTCTCTTCGAACCGCATCATACAGCCAGGGCAGCCACTGACCAGAAAGTCGGGGTCGATGGGCTTTATATTTTTCAGTTTATGTTCCATAATCCCCACGGAGATGGGGTAATATTTCAGATTAAACGATCCTCCCCCTCCACAGCATCTGTCCGATTCAGCCATCTCAATAAACTTAACTCCGGGAAGTTGCTTTAAGATCTTTCGAGGCTCATCCTTTATTCCCTGCCCCCGGTTCAAATGGCAGGGATCATGATAGGTGATGACAATTTCTTTTTCCGGTGGCTTGAAATCTTTTTTCATATCTATGACGTTGACTAAAAATTCCGAGATGTCATAAGTGGGAATATCAAAGTTGACTCCTAAAAGCTCCTTGTATTCCTTCTTTAAAGTCAACCCACCGGAGGCACAATTGACCACAATGCAGTCCACCTTTGCATCTTTGAAGACTTTCAGATTTCTTTTAGCATATTTGATTCCTGTCTTAAAATCACCCGAATTATAGATAGATGTGCCACAGCATATCTGTCCCTTGGGGATTACCACTTCGATATCATTATGAGTCAGCACTTTTATCAAAGCTTCACCCACTTCCGGATAAACCATATTGGTGCCGCATCCGTAAAAATAGCCCACTCTCATCTTTGGATTTTTTACGCTTATCACCTCGGGAACTCTTTTTCTCAAGGGCTTTTTTGCAATCCTGGGATAGATTCTCTCCTTCCAGCCATCCGGGAAGGGCAAAAACAAGGTTAAGGGGTTTTTAGCCGGCAGGATCTTATTGGCTATTCTTCCAGCGAAGGTAGCCCATCTTGCCACCGGCGGCAAAAGCCTACCCCTCTTTAGCATATGGCGGAAGATCAACCTTTCCAGAAGGGTAAACTTTCCCGCCTCCACCAGGTCCGCTCTGGCGCATAGTATTAGATCATCTGACCTCACCCCGCTGGGACACGCCTCCACACAGGCTTTGCAGTTCAAACAGACATTTATCTTCTTGCGAAAGACCTCACTTAGCTCCAGTTTACCCTTGTTAACCATATCAATCAAAGCTACTCTACCCCGGGGTGCGGCCGGCTCATATTTTGTCTCTGCGTATACCGGACACACAGAAAGACAGGTCCCGCATTTCAAGCATTTAAGAAGCTCATCTTCCTTGGAAGCTATATGTTTATGATCGTTCTGCATATATACTTTTCCTTTCATCACTTTTGATACGACTTTCTTGAATATAATTGTAGAGTCTGGATTGTCAAGTTTTTAACATTTGAGCGATGTTTATAGCTTCTGGGCAGGATAAATTCCCGCCCCTATGGAGAACAACAGTTTAGCAACTCCTACTGATCCTGTGGACATAGGGTAGGGTTCACCCTGAAGGGCACGTTGAAAAAGTCCATTCGCGAGGGAGGTAGTTCGTAGGGACAGGGCTTGTTGAGCTTGCGAAATCCCGCCAAGGCGGGGTCCCTGTCCGAACTTCAAAGCGGACAGCCACAAGGGCTGTCCCTACGCTAATGCCTTCTTCCGAACAAAACACAACGATACTTTTTCAACACACCCTGAAGAGATTTACCCAGAAGGACATTTAGCCCTGCCAATAGAGTTTTTCAATATCATTTTTTTACACTACTTCGCTCCTGCAAAAATATGACAAAGTCGAAGCGTTCATGGTTGTGACATTCACTGTTTTTGTCGATAAATAATATTGACCTTGTAATGAGTTCGTAGGCTGGGCACCTTACCCAGCATCAAACTCCTATCTAGGGAGCATTCAGCTCGTCTCCGGTTACTCTGGATCAATCTTATAGCTCTGGAGCTCCGTATATGGGACTGTGCCTCACACAAGGGCATTCACTTTTTAACTTGATTTTAGAATAATTTTTGTTAAGTTATTTCCTTATGAAAGCGGACGTGGTGAAACTGGTATACACGACAGCCTTAGGAGCTGTTGGTCGAAAGACCGTGGGAGTTCGAGTCTCCCCGTCCGCAGTTTACAGTTACCAGTTACCAGTTGGCAGTTACCAGTTGGCAGTTAACAGTTAGCAGTTAACAGTTGGCAGTTAGCAGTTGACAGAAAACTGACATCTGCAAACTGCAAACTGGAGACTGAAGACTGCCAACTGAAAGGAGATAACACTTGACCCAATCAGATAAAGAAGAAAAGAAATTAAACGTGGACGTGCAGCAAGGGAAGGGATGGAAAAGAATCCTGGAGATTGAAGTGCCCAAAGAAACGGTAGATAAAGAATTTGAAGCCGCATATCAGAAATACAAAAACTTAGCCAAGATTCCTGGTTTCCGCAAGGGCAAAACACCAATGCATCTGGTGAAGCTTCGCTTCAAAGAGGAAATAGAAAAAGAGGTCTTGGAATCGCTGGTGCCAAAAGCTTATGAAGATGCAGTAAAGAAAACCGACCTCTCTCCCATCTGTCTGCCGGAAGTAAAGGAGATTCAGTTTAAGGAAGAGACTCCTCTCAAATTTAAAGCTGAAATCGAAATCAAACCGGAGGTGGAGGTAAAAGACTATATCGGGCTGGAGGTAGTCAAAAAAGTTAAGCAAATAACAGATAAGGACGTCGAGCAATCTTTAAACTATCTGAGAGAAGATTTCGCCGAGCTTCACCCGGTACAAAGGGAGACTAAATTATACGATCACCTGGTCGTGGATCTGACCAAATATCAGGAGGGTAAGGAGGACAGGCTGAAAAACCATGAGCTTTTCTTAGACCCTCATAACATGATCAAGGAATTTCAGGAAGCTTTACTAAACGCAAAAGCTGGAGATAAGAAGGAATTCGAGGTAAACTATCTTCCCTCCTTTCATAACAAGAAGCTGGCGGGAAAAAAGGTGAGATACGAGATCACCATCAAGGAGGTAAAGGAGAAGGTTCTGCCTGAGATAGATGACAATTTCGCCAAAACCGTGGGGGGATACCAGACCATAACTCAACTAAAGAGTGGGATAAGAGAGGGTTTGGTCAAAAGAGCTCAAAGGGATGCAGAGGCTGAGGTGAAAAATGAATTGATCAATCAGTTAATAAAGAAAAACGCTTTTGAGGTCCCGGAGACCCTTTTGAACTTCTACATGGATTCGTTAATACAAGACTTTAAAAGGAAATACCAGAAAGTGGATGAAAAAAAGATTCGAGAGGAGTATCGGGACATCGCCACCGGTCATATAAGATGGGACCTGCTTTTTCACCAGATCGTCGAAAAAGAAAACGTTCAGGTGACCCAAGAGGAGATGGAAGCCTGGGTTGAAGCTTTTGCCCGGGATCATAAGATGAAAGCCGAGGAGGCGAAAAAGCTTCTGGAAAATCCTTCCCAGATCAAAAGGATAAAAGAAGATCTTTTGGAGAAGAAAGTCTTAGATTTTCTTCTCAAAAATGCGAAAATAGAAGAGGAAGCCTTGCTTTCTAAGAAGACTGAAGAAGAAAATTTAAATGACCAAACCAAATGACAGCTAACGGTGTAAAAACCTGTTACTTAGAACCAATAGAGAAAGGATCCGATATGCCTTTAGTTCCCTATGTTATAGAACAGACCGGAAGGGGGGAGAGAGCTTACGACATCTTCTCCCGCCTTCTGAAGGATCGTATAATCTTCATCGGCTCACCCATCGATGACGTGGTGGCTAATCTGGTGATAGCCCAACTTCTCTTTCTGGAGGCGGATGATCCGGAGAAAGATATAAACCTTTACATAAACTCACCCGGCGGGATCGTCCCTTCAGGACTGGCTATTTACGACACCATCCAGTTCGTCAAGGCGGATGTGGCCACCACCTGTGTGGGGCAGGCGGCCAGCATGGCGGCTCTGCTTCTGTGTGCCGGAGCAAAAGGAAAAAGAGCGGCTCTACCTCACGCCCGGGTGATGATTCACCAGCCATGGGGAGGAGTGCAGGGACAGGTCTCCGATATTGAAATTCATACTAAAGAGCTTTTGATAGTAAAAAAGAAGGTGAATGAGCTTTTGTCCAAGCATACCGAACAGCCCTTAGAGAGAATCGAAAAGGACACTGACCGAAACTTCTTTATGTCGGCAGAGGAAGCTAAAGCTTATGGTCTGATAGATGAAGTGTTCGAAAAAAAGCCAAAATGAGGCTCAAAACCGGTTTTTTAAATTATTGGTCTCTGTTTTCTTATCACTTTCCTTTCCAGAGACCACCAAAGATTCTCTTGAAAATGAAAAATCTAACCTGACTGACCATTGACTCCCAGTAGAAAAAGCAATGGTAACCGGTCGGAGTGAACCTGTTTGATCGCCCGAATAGAAGTTATTAGCAGGGATGCATGATCTGGAGAGTTAAATGCTCTTTCTGGGAAAGATAAACTATCGTCTTTGATGGGGGCGGGAATTCATCTCGCCTCAAGCTATGACTTTTGAAAAACTCCTTCAGACTCGTGATCAATAAAATCCTTAATCATCCAACCTAACATTCGTATCAGAAAATTGGGTTCTGTCTGGTGCGTGAGATGTTGAGATATGTCTTTCAGAATAAAAAACGCCACCTACGTCAAAAGTGTGGTCGATTTGAAGAGTCTTCCCGGAGATCAATTGCCGGAGATAGCCTTTGCCGGTCGCTCTAACGTGGGAAAATCTTCCGCCATGAATCGATTGGTCAACGTCAAGAACTTGGCTAAAACCAGCTCCACCCCGGGCAAGACAAAACTGATCAATTTTTTCCTGATAAATGGAAATCTTTATTTTGTGGATCTGCCCGGTTATGGCTATGCCAAAGCTTCCAAATCGATGCGAAAAAGCTGGGGAAAGCTGGTGGAGGATTATTTAAAGGAGAGGGAAAATCTAGTTGGGACGGTGCTTTTGATAGATTCAAGGCGCGGACCCTTAGATCCGGATTTACAGCTTACCGAATGGCTTGATTTCTATGGGAAAAGAAAACTGATCGTTCTGACCAAAACAGATAAGCTCTCCCGATCGTCGCTTTTGGAAGGCGTAAAGAAGACATGTCATGTTCTTGACTTGGATTCAAATTCATTAGTCATATTTTCGGCTAAAACCGGAGAAGGGAAAGATAAGATACTTAATTGGATTGACAAGATGACAGAGACCCGTCTGGGATAGAAAAATAACATAATGTTATTATTGATGATCGCAAAATAGAATGACAATTAGAGCTATACTAATACAGTCAGTCGACCTTGCGAAATCCAATAATTTCCTCTCCCTCGATGGGAGAGGATAAAGGAGAGGGTGAAATAGAGTTTGCACCCCTCACCCCGGCCCTCTCCCACAAGGGGAGAGGGAGAAAATTTGTCAATTTGATTTACGAAATTCAATAATTTTCCCTAAGGAACAGTATATCCATATTGTGGGTATACTTCTCCGCCATGGGCGCCCGCCTGCCATCCGTCGGGCAGGGATCTGTCTGTGACAGACAATTTAGTGGTATAAACGCAATGCAGACATGAACGGGTTGAGCGAAGCTTCGATAAAGCGGTAATGTTATGATCCCATTTCCAAATGTAATAGCTGGTATATTAATTGGTATTGCAAATGATATGTGGCTTGCACGATTAACTGTTCCGTTTATATGGGGTATTGTGTTCTGTATTTATACCTCAATTTTTAGACGGGATAAACGAGATGTATTCATTGCAAATGCAGAAATGCGTGACAGAAAAGCTAAATGGGGAATGTCTCATACACAAGCATTCTATTTTGTGGAATATATGACAGCGGCTTTTACCTCGCTTGTTTTTTCAATTATATCAGGCTTTATCAAGGGATTATTTTGAAAGAAGGAAGGGTCATGTGTCAGGATTCTCGCTGCTCCCGGGCGGATGTTATCATCCGCCCATTAGACCGCTGGATGATAACATCCAGCGGGAGCGGGGAAGGAAATAGATAGGAGGTGTCATGAATAAATTAATTGAGAGAATGGTGAGCGACCCGAGCATTTGTGTACTTTTTATTGTTGAAAAATGACGGAGGTGAAAGACAATGACCTTAGAAATTGCCCAACAAATTATCAAACAGCTTGATCAGCTGCCATTGGAACTTCAGCGAAAGGTGCTCGAATTCACACAAGCATTGCTCCTTTCGTTACCCAAAGGCGTTCCTGGCAAACAACTGCTTCGTTTCGCTGGCATCATAGGACACGATGATATACAGGCAATGAGCCAGGCTATCGAAGAAGGGTGTGAAAAGGTGGACACAAATGAATGGTAAATTTCCTGTGCCCGTCGGGTCCCCTGACCCGACGGGCTACCCCCTGCCAAATCAAGGCAGGGTGACCGAGAACTCCAATTGTGTCATTCTGAACGGAGCCCTTCGGCACTTGTCACCCTGAGCGAAGCCTTGCCTAAGGCGGGCGAAGCGAAGGGTCTGGATTGCCTCAGGGTAAACTCCGCGGAGTGAAGAATCTTGGTTTTATGCGGGTTGGGAAGCGAGATTTTTCCCCATATGGGTCAGAATGACAATTCTCAGTCATCCTGAAGGGATCGGGCAGGCACAGCAAAACAGTAGACAATGTACAGTAAATAGCAAAATGGAGGGGACATGCCTAATCGAGTGGTTGTGGGAATGCAGTGGGGGGATGAGGGAAAAGGAAAAATCGTCGACATCTTGACTCAAGAGGCAGACATCGTGGCTCGATATTCCGGGGGAGCAAATGCCGGTCACACCGTGGTCATAGATGATGAGAAATTCATATTACATCTGGTCCCCACTGGTATTTTGCATAAAAACAAAACCTGTGTGATCGGAAACGGAGTGGTGATCGACTTAGAGCATCTTTTCTCTGAGCTGGAAGAATTAAAGAAAAGAAAAATGAAGTTTCAAAAACGACTTCTAATAAGCCAGAATGCCCATCTGGTCATGCCATATCACAAGGTGATAGAAAGACTGGAGGAGGAGGCAAGAGGAAAACACAAGATCGGTACCACAGGAAAGGGAATCGGTCCTGCTTACAGAGACAAAATGGCCCGTCAGGGGATCAGAACCATAGATCTACTCGACTCCAAGTTGTTTAGGCAAAGGGTGGAATGGAATCTGAAAAACAAACAAGGGCTTCTTTCCCTTTTGCCAGAACATGAGTTGATTTCTTTGAGGAATAAGAGTCTGAATATTTTAAAACTGAAAAGAAAAGTAAAACCCCTTTTGACCGACGTGAGCCTGTTTTTGAATCAGTCCATAAAAAAGGGGAAAAGTGCTCTTTTTGAAGGAGCGCAAGGGACTCTGCTGGATATCGATTTTGGAACTTATCCCTATTGCACCTCCTGTAATACCACGGTGGGCGGAGCCTGCGCCGGTTTGGGAATAAGTCCTGCCTTAATCCATGAGGTGATAGGGGTTGTTAAGGCATACACCACCCGGGTGGGCAACGGTCCTTTTCCCACCGAGGAGAAAACCAAGCTGGGAGAAATTCTAAAAGAAAGCGGCAACGAGTTTGGCGCTACCACCGGCAGACCCCGAAGATGTGGATGGCTGGATCTGGTTCTGCTCAAATATTCATTGAGGATCAACGGGGTTTCCAAGATCGCTTTAACCAAGCTGGATGTATTAGATGCTTTCGATAAGATCAGAGTTTGTGTGGGATATAGATACAGAGGCAAAACTTTGACCGAATTTGTCCCGGATTTGCGTATTTTAGAGAATTGTCGGCCGGTCTATAAAGAGTTTCCTGGTTGGCTGAAAAACACCAGAGGTATAACTAACTTTAAGAATTTGCCGGATAAGGTAAAACGTTACCTGGATTTCATTACCACAAAACTTCACACCCCGATTTTTATGATCTCCACCGGCAATAAAAGAGATCAGACCATCCGGTTATAGATACTCTCCAGCTATTTTTGACACAGAGATCTCTGAAAAAGTACCAGAAGACGGCGGGCTAAGAGCCCGCCCTACGCGGTTGAGTGTTAAACAACAATAACTTACTCCCGCGTAGGCAGAGCTCCCAGCCCTGCAAAAGGAGTTTTTCAGAGCTCCCACACAGATATGTAAGGGTGGAGCTTTAGCTCCACCCTTATGTTTGCATCGTTATGATGCTTCGGGAATAGTCTCAATATCCCGCCAAAGGCGAGGGAATTCCCGAGGCTGACTGGTATCGGCATTTCCTTCAGGATGAATCCTAATGCCGATGCATCAAGAGAAAATAGGCGAAGAGTTTTCAAATACTCTCCTCACCTGAATTTTTCTTTAGCCCATTTTTGGGTGGTGACCCTTTAATCTTTGATATATATGTAATAAACCCGGCTATTTCTTATGTGAAGCTCGTATGAGTGCATACGCACATTCATACGAATCCTCCACCTTAACTGTCACTCCATCAAGAGGGGAAAAATTTATGAAGTCCCCCGCCTTTGGCGGGGTTAGGTTGAAAATCCCGCCAGAGGCGGGGGTGAGGGGTATGTAAACTTATCGAAGATGCATACGCATTTCCTGCTTTTGCATTAGATAAAAATGTCGGATACACCCGGATGGGAAACATATCCGACATTTAAAGAGTTCAGCAAATCAGGCGAGCTCGAATCCTTCACACGTGAAGGAGCACAGTTACATCTCCACCACCTCTTCACCGGTGAAGTTGTCCACCTGAGCCAAAAGCTCGGTTAGCTTATCTTTGATGTTCTGCTTGATGTTGTTAGTCAACTGCTCTGCCTCTTCTGCGCTCTGGCACTTTATGGAAACGTCTATCTCATTCAGCTTGTGGGTCCCCAAGCCATCTGAGCTGAAATCGACGGTGGGCATGCCGAACTTTTCTATCTTTTCTGTCTCCTCGGGGTTGAAGTCCTGGTTCTCAAAAGAGACAAAATACTCGCCACCCTTTAACAGTTTTTTTACTTTTAACCGCATCGCTAACCTCCATTTAGCTTAACACCAGGTTAAGGGTTTCCTGAATACTTTTTACTCCAATTATCTCAATGTCAAACTTTTGATTTAGACCTTTCAGATTGCCATGCGGAATAACACATCTTTTGAAGCCAAGTTTTTCCGCCTCTTTGATCCTCCTTTCTATCTGACCTACCGCCCGAACCTCGCCCCCCAATCCCACTTCACCAATTATCACTGACTCTTTGTTTGCAGGGATCTCTTTCAAGCTGGAAGCTAATGCTACAACCACTCCCAGATCCAATGCTGGCTCATCAATTCTTACCCCTCCAGCTACGTTGACAAACACGTCAAAAGCGGCCACCGAAAGCCCCTCCCTTTTTTCCAAAATAGCTAAAAGCAGAGCCAGCCTTTTGTAATCCACGCCGGACGAAACCCTCTGGGGGGTACCGTAACTGGAGGGCGAAACTAAACCCTGAAGCTCAAGCAGAAGTGGTCTGGTCCCTTCCATACAGCACACCACCACCGAGCCGGAAACGTCCCCAGCTCTTTCTGGTAAGAATAGCACGGAGGGATTTTCCACCTCCAAAAGACCCCTCTGGTTCATCTGAAATACACCGATCTCATTGGCAGACCCGAAGCGATTCTTCACCGCTCTTAAGATTCGGAAAAGACAACTTTTCTCTCCTTCAAAATAGAGAACCGTGTCCACCATATGCTCCAGCACTTTGGGTCCGGCAATGGAACCATCCTTGGTTACGTGCCCCACCAAAAAGACCGGACTCCCGCTCTGTTTGGCAAAGCCGATCAATGCACCAGCGCACTCCCTTATCTGGCTGATGCTTCCCGGAGTGCTTTCCATGTTCTGCGTATATGTGGTTTGAATGGAGTCGATCACTGTCATGTAAGGTATATCCTGTCTCAAGACATCTAAAATGAGATCAAGGTTCGTCTCTGTGAGTATCTCGATTCTATTCGGATTTATCTTCAACCTTTCAGCCCGAAGCTTGATCTGCTTTAAAGACTCCTCCCCTGTAATATATAAAACTTTGTCATATTGCGAAGCAATTTTTTCAGAAATTTGCAGAAGCAGGGTGGATTTACCTATGCCCGGATCGCCGCCTACCAGAATCACCGATCCTTTGACGATTCCTCCTCCCACCACCCGATCAAACTCCTTTATACCGGTGGTGATCCTATCCTCATCTGCCACATCTACTTCTCTCAAAGGGGTAGAGGTAGCTTTCTGTGTTGAATGTGTGCCCCTGCGTTTTGTAACCCTCTCTTCCACCATGCTGTTCCATGCCCCGCAGTCCGGGCATTTCCCTATCCATCTTAAGGACTTGTGACCACAGGATTGGCAGATATAGACTGTTTTGATCTTGCCCTGGTTTAGCATAGTTATTTCCTGTCCGCCGTCGGCCGTCCGCCGACTGCCGCTTACTTCTATTTCTTCCGTCCGCCGTCCGCTGTCGGCGGTCCGCGGTTTACCTCAACTTCTTCCGTAAGGCCTGAAGTTTTGCAAACAGCTTTTCGCTACTTTGATAAACTTGGTCGAAGGCCTCTTGGCCAACATATCCTCTTCTTTTTGCCAAATGCAAACAAGCAGTGACTTCAATACACGATCTTATTGCCATACCTACAAAACGCCCAAATTCCGGATCGCTTTGGCTGGTGGACCCCTCTGCAATATTCAGAGAGACTGAGGTCGCGGATCTTATCATTTGCGTTCGCAGATTGTGTTTTTCTTTATCAGGCAGGAGATTGGATATTTCATAAATTTTGTCTACGTATTCTAAAGACAACTTCCACACTTCCAAATTTTCAAACTTAAAACCCATTTGGTTTTTCCTTTGGGTTTTGCGGCGGACTGCGGACCGTGGACAGCGGACGTCTTTCGGTGGACTGTGGACATCTTCACAAGGCGGGAATTGGTCCCTGCGAACTCCCTTCAGTAAACTGTCTCACCACCGGATTGTCCGTATTTTTGACCTCCTCCGGTGTTCCCACAAAGACTATCTTTCCTTCATACAGCATGGCGATTCTGTCGGCAATCTTGTAGGCGGAGACGATGTCGTGAGTGACAGCTATGGAGGTTATGGAGATGGTATTTCTCAAATTTATGATGAGTTCATTTATCACGTCTGCCATAATCGGATCCAGACCGGTGGTGGGTTCATCGTATAAGACATACTCTGGATCCATGGCAATGGCTCTTGCCAATCCCACTCTTTTTTTCATTCCTCCGGAAAGCTGGGCAGGCTTTTTTTCTTCCACCCCGGAAAGCCCCACCATCTTCAACTTTTCCTTCACTTTACCTGTTATTTCCTCCTCTGATAACTTGGTATGCTCTCTCAAACCCAAACCCACGTTCTCGTCCACGGTCATAGAGTCAAACAACGCCGATGCCTGAAAGAGCATGCCAAACTTCTGCCTGACTTTGTTTAGCTGGCTATCATTTAATGAAGTAACATCATCTCCATTGACAAGTATTTTCCCCTGATCCGGCTTCAAAAGCCCTATGATTAACTTCAAAAGCACGCTTTTGCCACATCCGCTCCTCCCGATGATGACCGCAGTCTCACCCTTATTTATGGTCAGATCAACCCCCCTGAGCACCTGATTATCCCCAAAGCTTTTGAAAACGTCTTTTATCTCAATCATACTATCTTCTTCAATTTCTAAACTATTTCACTTTCTATCGCCTCTTCAACTTTTCTTTTTGCCTTTTCCAATAGTTCTTTTGCTTTCTTTCTCGCTTCATGTGATCGTTGGACAAGTAAGGCGATTTCTTTCTGGATTTTATCAGGTATTATGGGAATTACAATTCTCTTGAGAGACTTATTGGGAACGGTAGTCAAAATCGTGCCTGCACATTCTTTTTTGAATTGTGCTTGGAGAACTATACTTTTTGATAAAACCAATAATACCTCGGGAAGAATTTTTGTAGACCTGAATTGGAAAAAACCAGTAGAGGCTAAGGCTCCTTCATATGCTTGACCAACCAAGGCGACTTTCTCTAAAGAACCTTCAACACTTGAAAGTATTACATCGTTTTTTCTTAAAATCCTTCTTGCTCTGCTTGGGGCCCCTTCACCCTTTATCTCACTTGCACTATTTATAACTCCGATAGAGACGTCAATATCAGCCAATTCGACATAAGAAAAGGTTTTATCGGGGTGTCTTATGGGATCAAAATCATGTTTTATACTCTCAGCATAATTTGACAACCGCGAATGACCATTTTGATAATTCAATATACATTTAACCACTTCTACATAAGCAGGTTGGAAATACTCAGCATCTACACGATGAACTCCAAATGCTTTAGAAAGATTAGCGGTATAAGAAAGTTTGCCTTTTGGCTTGAAGTTTTGTAATCCTAATTCTTCTAAAAGTAGGTTTTCGGCTTGGGAAAATAAATCACGCGAATCTTCAAACAATATAGTGGCCTGTTTAGTTGTTTTACCTATTTGGTCAGCATTCTTTATTTCGGGGATTAATAATTCTTCGATTTTTTCGATAAACAGATTCAATTGAACATTACCTGTTGACTCTCTGATTGTCTGGAACCTTCCGTATTTTGAATTGAGAAAAGTCGATACATAAAATGGATTAAACTTCTTATTCTTTAACCGCACAATTCCAACATGCCTATCTGCATTAGTTGGTAACATGCACGCTGAAACAACAGCAGTGTTGCCAATAGTACCTACAGATGAAATAATTATGTCTCCGGCTCTTAATGAAGTTCTAAGATTTCTTTGGTGTTGCTGAGAAGAGATGCGAGTATTTGCAGATAAGTCAAAATCATTATCTTGAACTGATTGAGCAGAGATTATTCTTATTATGTTATTAGGATCATAATCAATTGATGAATGAATTCCATCCGTTATTAAGGCAAAGCTCTTTAATGGTTTACTACTGATTTTGAGAAGTTTCTTTTCTAATTTTAGATATAATGGCTGATAATATTCAGCATCCAACCTTTTGGTTCCTTTAAGATCAGATATATTAGTTACACTTACCACAGCCATATCTTAACCCCGCCAAAAATTGAAACCTTGCTCTTTGGCAAATTTAACAAATGCTTCTGCTATCTCATCCAAATCATGATCTATTTCTGGGTGTTCATCTTTACCGACTAAAGGCTCTCCATTTGGACCTCTTTTATACCTATATTCTCCGCTATTGTCTTTAACTGGCTTCTCGTTTACAGCAAAGAATATAGGATAATCCATTTCTTCTATTACTTTGCCATCAAGCCAGAAGTTTTTAAACTGCTCGCTTGTTTTTTCTTCATTCAAAACTAAATAAATTTGCCCACCTAATGTTCTCTCTGAAACTTCTCGGTTAAGTTTTTTTAGTTTAGTGTTTAAGGTTTTGACTTCTTTCTTCAACTCTCTTTTTGTATCATTTTCTGCGATGTTACTTAACTCTGTCTGTTTTTCTTCCAAAACATCTTGCAGTTTTTGAATCTCGTTAGTGATGGTCTTGAGTGGTTTTGTCCCTTCTGGTTCTGTTTCTTCAGGCTGTTCAGTTTCTTCTGTTTGCTCTTCTTCTAATTCCTCGATAACGCCAAAGTAAGTTTCGATGAACGATTTCAATTCCTCATGGAGGTCCTCTTCATCTGCCGGCTTAGCCCAGTTTACCCCCTTATATTTCTCTTTTAACTCTGCAATAAAACCTTCCCATTCTCCCCCATACTTTGATTTAGTTTGCTGAATTTTTTGTTTTTCTTCGTCTGTATATTTTTGTAATAATAAAACGCTTGTTTTAGTTCCGGTATGGGGCTTAAATGTATTCCCATGCAAACCCACTACTGCCAGAATTCTTGCTTCGTCAATAATGTACCTGCGAATATATTCTGCATTTGTATTATTTAACAAACCCTGTGGCAAAACTATAGCCATTCTGCCACCTGGTCTTATAATCTGAAGAGAACATTCTAAGAAAAGTATATGCCTTCCTATTTTCTTTACAAGTTTTCCATTCTTGTCAGCTAATTTATACAACCTTAGAATATCTCTTTCCTTCACAGTTCCTGCAAAAGGTGGATTTGTGAGTAGAACATCAAAATCAAAAAACAAGAATTTATTTTGATTTTCTCTGTCTTTTTTTGAGTCGTCTGTAAATCTCAAAAGCCTCGACCTCAGACCTGACTTCGTTTCATCACTCCATGTTTGTGGTGCTAACGAATTGTCCTTATACACATGTGATTTTCCATCACCCACTATCAGATTAATAGCTTTTGCTATCTTTACTGCTTTCTTGGCAAAATCTATTCCTACGATATTATTCTGCGCAAAGTTTTTAGCCGCAGGAGGGAGTTCTTTACCGGTAATAGCACCACCAGCTACCCACATTACAGAATGCAAAAGGAATCCACCTGAACCACAAGCAGGGTCTATAACAAATTCATCCGCCTTAGGATTTAACATCTGCACAATCATATCTTCAACTGGTCTTGGTGTAAAAAATTGTCCCTCTTTTTTCTTAGATACTTGCGGAATCAGATATTCAAACGCTTCATCAATTATCCGAAGATTTGAATTGAATAGTTTTATCTTTTCGAGAAAGGAGACGCAAACCTTTAAGTGCTCATCTCTGAGTTCTATTTTGTCGGTTGGTTCAAATACTCCGCTCCATTGTCTTTTTGCTCCTTCAAATAGATTGGTTATCTCTCTTTTTATCTTGTCTGCGTTTCTGTCACCAACAAAAAATCCTAACTGGTATTTGCTGTCGTTTATTCCTTTTGTTTCATCGTATAGTTTTGCATATATTAACTTAAAGATTTCTTCAAATGGATCCACTCCAGCATTGCCTAAAACAAGTTCCTCAAGATCCAGAAGTATTTTCTTAAGTGTTGTTTTACCTTGCCGCAACTCGTCATATTCCTCTAACCAACCTATTGTCCATCTTTCTGTTAGAATATCTCTAAGTGTTTCTGTGACTCTTGGAATCCTTGGGATTTCTACAAAGATGTTTGGTTCTTCCCGATGTAACCGTATAAGTTCATTCCCATTAGACCAAACACCTATAGGGGCTCCCTCTGCGTTACAATAACTCTTAAGTTGTTCTAAGCCGTCTGTTCTTTTTGGCCTTTTTACTTCGAATATGATATAAGGATGTGTCAAATCCTCATGCAAAACGAGTATATCAGCTAAGCCGGAATCACGAGAACCAAAATAGATCACTCTTTCAATGTCAATTCGATTCAGTGGGTAATGGTATTCATGGAGAAGTCTTTGAATCCAAAGTTGTCTAACAATCTCTTCTGGTTTTGCAGGCTTGTATCTGCTTTTTACCTGACAACTGATAGCGAGTCGTCCATCTCGCTCTTCTATCAATTTTTCTATTTCCTCTATCTCTCGAGAATTGAAGAGGGATAGCCCGTGTTTAACGTCGGGTGTGGAAAAAACAGCTTGGATTTTTGTATTTGACATTTTTCCTCTAACGGTATAGACTTTGCTTAAATTCATTCATGCCATATAAAGTACAATTATTATCCGAAAAGTATGCTTGCCACTATATAATCAGCTATCAATATCAACACCGACGACAGGACCACCGCTTTTGTGGCGGATCTGCCAACTCCTTCTGCTCCGCCTTTGGTTTTAAATCCCTGATATGTTCATGATCCCAAATCTCCCCAAATATTCGTGGGGCAAGTCCATAGAGATCAAGATATCTGTTTGAAGAAACGTATTCTTTCCTAAGTTTCTCATATTCTTTAAAACTTATGACTTTTTTATCGAGCAGAAACATCAAACAGTATTCATACTCATTGAAAGGGAAAGTAGATATTAGGCTTTTCAAACGAGCTGTCAATAATTCCTTTTCCTTGTTTTTCAAGGATTCGATGAATACCTCTAAACGACTCTTAAGCATTTTTATATCCATCTATTTCCTCCAGGCGATTTTTCTATTTCGGGAAACGGATTCTTCCATTGCCATCCGGTTTTGCCCGTCTTTCTAAAATGCTCTAGTCTCCTTATTGTAATTTCTGCAAACACCGGGTCAATATCAAAGGTATACACTTTTCTTCTTGTTTTTTCTCCTGCAACCAACGTTGTTCCAGAATGTGCGAAGAAGTCCACGACCAAATCTTTCTCAGTTGTTGCAGATAAAATTATCCTCTCTAATGCTTTCAGCGGTTTTTGTGCATAACATCCAGGCACATTTTCTTGCATCCGGTAGAACACTTGTTGAATATCAACCCATACATTACCCGCTCTGATATACTGTGATTTGCTACGTTCCAGATTTTCAGTGATTTTCCCGTTTACTTCTTTATAATAACCTCGCAATATTTTGGGTATGTCTGTGTACTCTGCTTCAACGTTGAACTTAGGATTTCCCTTAGCATAATAAAGAAGCTCTTGTCTCACCCACATCCAGTTTTTTTGAGTTCCATAACCTCTTTGGTTTCTCATAGTAATAAAATTCTTGGGGGTCAGTTCCTTGAATTGTCTCATTAAAATAATAATATCTGGAAGGGGTTGAAAATTATCTTTATAATCTGCTCCGATCCATATATAAAGGTGCGCGTCATTATCCAATATTGTAATGGCATTCTGTATCCATCTTTTTGAAAATTCCAGATATTCTTCTACTCTTATTTTAAATAAACTATTACTTTTAGCGTTTCCCACTATCACATTATAAGGTGGGTCGTTGACGATTAGTCTAGCTTTTTCATCATCAATTACTTTATTCACATCTTCAAGTTTTGTTGCATCTAGCATTCCGACTTTGTGTCCTTTTATTGGGTCTTTCCATATTTCCCCATACTTCAACCTACAGAGTGGTAATATCTTTTCCCTCAACTCGCCATGAAGATCCATTCGTTTAAGTTGCTCGGAAGTCTTACCTGGTTTCTCTGTTTCTTTCTCTATCTGTAGTTTTTCTGTAAACAGGTTTAAAGTATTCGCTCTACTCTTCATAATCTACCCCACAATGAATAGTCTTAGATAAAATGAAACATTACGTCTCCGTTTAACAAAAAATTGATCACAGCGTAATAGCCGAACACTTAGTGAGATATAAGAACTTTCTCAAAAAGAATTTTATCGGATTTTATTCTTAAAGCACCTTCAATTTTACTATCCAAACAATATCGTCGCCACCACATAATCAGCTATCAATATCAACACCGACGACACCACCACCGCCTTGGTTGCCGATCTGCCCACTCCTTCTGCTCCGCCTTTAGTTTTAAATCCCTGATAACATCCGATGATAGAGATAATGCTCCCGAAGACGAAAGCCTTGAAAAGTCCAGACATCAGATCCATCGTATTGAAAAATGATTTCAGACTATTTAAGAACACGTGAGGAGGAACGTTCAGAGTGGTGGCGGAAATTCCCAGCCCTCCGGCTAAAGCGATAGCGTCAGCAAAGATGGTCAGAACCGGAAGCATAATCAGTCCGGCTACGAATCTGGGCACCACCAGATATTTCACCGGATCTATGGCTAAGGTTTTGAGTGCATCGATCTGTTCGGTGACCTTCATGGTTCCCAGTTCTGCGGCGATTCCTGCTCCTACCCTTCCTGCCACCACCAGCGCGGTAAGAACCGGAGCCAGCTCTATCATCACCGACTTGCCCACAGCCGTGCCCAGATACCTCATGGGAACGTAATCAGAGACCTGATATACTGCCTGAACTGCGGTGACCGCTCCGGTGAAGATAGAGACTAAAGCCACCAGGGGAAGCGAATTTACCCCCATCACCAGCATCTGTTCGAAGATGAGATGAAGTCTGGTCAGGGCTTTGGGCAAACCCAGGAAAATATCCTTTACCAGTAGAACCAGACCTCCCACATCTTCAAAAAAGATGAGAGTTTTCCTGCCCACGAAGGTGAAAATATTTTCAGTTTGAGAAAACGGCGTTTTTCTCACTCCTTTCCCAATTTAGAATGGCACCTCCCGGCGGATGATTTCTGGATTCTCGAATCTGGCGGAGTTCTTCAAGAAGATTAGACGTAGCTCCCCTGTCGGTCCGTTGCGATGTTTGCTTATGATTATCTCCGCCAGCCCCTGGGTGGGCTCTCCGTCTCTGAATTTCTCTATCTTGTAAAGTTCCGGACGATAAATGAACATCACCACGTCTGCATCCTGTTCGATTGCTCCGGACTCCCTAAGATCCGCCAGCAGAGGTCTTTTCTCTCCACCCCGGTCCTCCACCTTTCGGGAAAGCTGGGATACGGCGATCACCGGAACGTCCAGCTCCTTGGCTAATCCTTTCAGAGAGCGGGATATCATGGAAATCTCCTGTTGTCTGGATTCTGCGCTTCGGGGTCCCTGCATCAACTGAAGGTAGTCTACTATGATCAAGCCCACATCATGCTGAGCTTTGAGTCTGCGGGATTTGGCACGCAACTGAAGAATCCCGATACTGGGGGTATCATCGATAAATATCTTAGCTTCAGAAAGAGGACCGACTGCCATGGCTAAATTGCTGTATTCATGATCGCCTAACTTTCCGGTTCGCATCTTATGAGTGGAAAACCGGGCTCGACTACAGAGCATTCTTTGAGCTAATTGGCTTTTTGCCATCTCCAGGCTGAAGATACCCACCGGCACTTTCGCCTCGATGGCTACGTGCTCGGCCATGGTGAGACAAAGGGAGGTCTTGCCCATGGAGGGACGGGAAGCCACCACAATTAAATCAGATTTCTGAAGTCCACCGGTCAAGTAATCCAGTTCAAAAAAGCCGGTGGGTATGCCGGTAATCATCCCACCCTTTTTCTGATATTCCTCTATCGACTCGAAGGTGTGAGGGAGAAGCTCTCCCAAGGGAATAAATCCCTCCTTTATCCTCTTCTCTGAGATGCTGAAAATTTCCTGCTCTGCCTGATCCAGAAGATCATCCACTTCCTCGCTAACATCGTAACACTGGGAAACTATCTGGGTGCTGGTGTTGATCAATTTCCTTAAGGTGGATTTTTCTAAGACGATATTACAGTGGTATTCGACGTTGGCAGTGGTGGCGATCTTCTCGGTCAACTCCAAAAGATACATCCTTCCACCCACCTCATCCAACTGCTTGCGACTGGTCAGTTCCTCGGAAACGGTTATGATATCCACAGGCTGATTCTTATCATACAAATCCACCAGCACCTCAAAGATCTTCTGATGGTCATCCCGATAAAAGCAGTCTTTATCTATTATCTCGATCGCCTTTCCTATGGCTTCCTTTTGTAGAAGCATGGAACCTAAAACCGCCTGCTCCACTTCTATCGCCTGCGGCGGAATCCTTGCCGATTGTGATGAATTTTTACGATCTGCCATGGTTGGTTCTCCGGTCTGGTCAACGGATGAAACGGATTTGATCAACGGATTAAACGGATGTTTTTTGCTCCTTTGGTGTCATTATTTAATTGAAGTCACTATTTAATCTCATTAATGTTTTTCTGCGCCCAAATGGGCGGCTACCATTTTATTAAACTAATCCAAACGCATCTATTTCTGATACGGAGCTTCCCCTCTCATTATCCCTCTCCCCCAGAGGGAGAGGGTAAGGGTAAGGGGGAATCAAATAGAATGTAACATACCTTAGTGGGTTTATCTTAATTTATCAAACTCCTTTCTCAAAAGCTTCAAATCCTCCCAAGCTGGTCTTTTATACTGCTGGTATCTTAGAAGCGCGGCCGGGTGATAGGTGACCAAGAATTCGATCCCGTTAAAATCGTGAATTTTCCCTCTTAGCTGACCCAAAGCACTTTTGGTTTGTAAAAGCACCTGGGCGGAGATTCTGCCTAAAGCACAGATGATCTTAGGCTGAATTATCTTAATCTGCTGAAGAAGATATGGTTTGCAGGCTTCGATTTCATCTATCTGGGGATCACGATTCTCCGGAGGACGGCATTTCAAAATATTGGCGATAAAAACTTCCTCTCGACTGAATTTGATGGCGGCAAGCATTTTGTCTAAAAGCTTACCTGCCGCTCCCACAAACGGCTCCCCCTGCAGATCCTCTTCTCTTCCCGGCGCCTCTCCGATAAGCATAAGATTGGCTTCAGGATTTCCCGCTCCAAACACGAAGTTGGTGCGGGTGCGATAAAGATGGCACTTTTTACAGTTCTTTATCTGGTGATAGAAATCGCTTAAGTTTGTCACGGCAGGGCGATCTTCCTTTTTTGCAGTTGATTTTTTTGTTTTCACTTGAGCGTAAACCTCGTCAAAGCCTAATTCTACTTGCTGTCGGAGAAAGTTTTTTGCCAGTGCAAAAGCTTCAAGCATTTTTTCATATTCATCATTTGCCATGGCGATAGGTCTTTTTAAAAATGAGTGGATGGTCAGGCAAGGTCAGGCAAGAATGCCCGACCTACTGAAAATAAACCTATTATCTCACGTAGGCGGGACTTCCAACCCCGCAAACTCATGTTTTATTTTCCTTTGATCCTCTTGAGCAAAACGCTTACTTTATCCAATACCTTTTCTGCCACCTCCTTTTTGGAAAGCAGGGGAAGCTTTTCCGTCTTTCCCCTTTTGTCAATCAGAATAACCTGGTTTGTATCAACTTCAAAGCCAGCGCCCGGAACGTTGGGGTTGTTGACCACGATCAAATCCAAGTTCTTCTCCACCAATTTTCTCTTTGAATTTCCTATCTCGTCTTCTGTCTCTAAAGAAAAGCCCACCAGTATTTTTTTCCTTTTTCGCTTACCCATCTCCTTTAGGATGTCCACGCTGGGTTTTAGCTTTAGCAAAATCTCCTCATCTTTGTTTTTGATTTTATCCGGAGAAACTATGCTGGGAACAAAATCGGAAACTGCCGCCGCCATTATCAACACGTCTGCTTTGCCGAAACGAGATCTTACAGCAGAATACATCTCTTTAGCTTTCTCTACCTGGATAAAGCTTACTTCAGCAGGCACGGGCAGATTAGTCGGACCGCTTATTAGAGATACTTTTGCTCCCCTTTTTTGCGCCGCCTCCGCTATGGCATATCCCATCTTTCCGCTTGAGCGGTTGGAGAGGTATCTTATCGGATCCAAAGGTTCCCGGGTTCTGCCAGCAGTTACCAGGATAGACCTTCCCTCTAAATCCTTTTTGCCGGTCAAGAACTTAACCACCTCGCCCACAATAGTTTCCGGCTCGGGCAGTCTTCCCTTACCCACCCCGCGGACTAAGTCCCCTGTCTCAGGCTCAATAAATTTATAACCCAGCTTTTTCAAATATTCCATGTTTTCACCGAAGATGGGATTTTCGAACATGTTGACATTCATAGCGGGTGCAATCATAACCGTAGACTTAGTGGAGATAATCACGGTGGTGAGGATGTCGTCTGCAATCCCCCCTCTTATTTTGCCGACTATGTTAGCAGTGGCTGGGGCTATTAAAATCAAATCCGCCCACTGAGCCAGATTGACGTGCCTGATCCCCACCATTCTCTTTTCCGGAAACGTCTCTGTGACCACCTCGTTTTCCGAGAGGGTCTCCAGGGTCAAAGGAGTAATAAACTTCTGGGCATTTTTGGTCATTATCACGATAACCTGTGCACCCAGTTTTTTCAACCTGCGGACTATCTCGCAGGCTTTGTATGCGGCAATCCCCCCGCTTATTCCCACAATTATCCTTTTTTTGTCTAACATGATCTTTTTGAAAGAAGAGTTCAAGCCAGAGATATCTGACTCAATGTTTCTTTAGGTGTATTTATCTTCAAACCCGAAAAAGGGGTTTGTTACTCTTGGTATATAATAAATTGTTATCGGAAAATCAAGACTTTTAGAAATGCCCTTTATTCGTTAAGGACAAGGCGTCCGTGACGGAGACAGGATTCCCCGAGCCATAAAGGCTCGGCTACGCGGTCTTCTCTTAACCCTTCTCCCTTTGCGCGCCTAATCCCTGCCTTTCGGCTATTTCAACAACAGCATCTTCCTGGTCTCGGAAGTCTGAATGTCGTTTTTCTCAACAGTTAGCCTATAGAAGTAGATGCCGCTGGCAAGGGATTCATCCTTCTTCCCTTTTCCGTCCCAGACTACTTGGTGATCGCCTGAACGCTGGTAATCGTCGACGACTGTAGCCACCCTTTGCCCCAGCAGGTTGTAGATCTTAAGGGTGACTTGGCTTGGCCTCTTCAAGTGGTACCGGATACTAGTCTGCGGGTTGAAGGGATTGGGGTAGTTTTGCGCCAGACGAAAATCCTTCGGCAGGCTGGCCGATTCGCCGTCTTCATCTCCCACTGCGCTGCAACCGCCGGTTGTGGTGTGTAAAATGGCACCAAATTCACCGACCGCCCAACCCGTGTTAGTATTGGCAAAAAAGATACTGTTAAGCGCAATTGAAATGCCGGAATTCTGTTCGCTCCAACTGCTTCCCCCATCGGTGGTGTGGAGGATCGTGCCGTCATACCCTACTGCCCATCCAGTATCGGCCCCCGCGAAATAGACGCCATAAAGGTGAATGAAAGTTCCAGAAGTTTGAGGAGTCCAGTTGCTTCCACCATTGGTGGTGTGTAAGATTGTGCCAGTATTCCCCACTGCCCAGCCAGTGTTCGCATCCATAAAACAGACAGCGTAAAGGTCCCTCGGAGTTGGGGGAGCTTGAGCATTCCAGTGGTCTCCGCCATCGGTGGTGTGTAAGATTGTGCTATCACATCCTGCCACCCAACCTGTATCGGCATCTGTGAAATAGACACTCGGAAGGTAATTCGAAGTTCCAGAAGCTTGAGCAATCCAGTTGCTTCCACCATTGGTGGTGTGTAAGATCGTTCCCTTGGTTCCCACTGCCCAACCAGTGCTGTCATTTGCAAAATAGACACTGGCAAGATGATTTGAGGTTCCAGGAGTTTGAGGATTCCAGTTTTCGCCTCCATCGGTGGTGTGTAAGATTGTGCTATCCCGTCCTACTGCCCAGCCCATATTCTCATCTGTAAAATAGATGCCTAAAAGGTTCTTTGGGGTGTGAGATGTCTGATCAGCCCAGGTGTCTCCGCCATCACTGGTGTGTAAGATGGTGCCATCATCTCCTGCTGCCCAGCCAGTATTGACATCTATAAAATGGAGTCCATAAAGCTTTTCTATATTTCCGAAAGCCTGATGGTTCCAGTAGCTTCCGCCATCGGTGGTATAAAAGATTGAGCCCGCACCTCCCACTGCCCAGCCAATCCTGGCATTGATAAAATGGACGCTACTAATCCAAGTTGAAGTCCAGGGCGTTTGAGCATTCCAGTCGTTGCCACCATCGGTGGTGTGTAAGATCGTACCATTTTCCCCTGCTATCCAGCCGGTATCCGTATCTGTGAAGTAAACATCCAAAAGGGAAGTAAGGGAAGCATAGGGAAGCGTCCCAGGACTCTGACGATTCCAGGAGTTTCCTCCATCGGTGGTGTGTAAGATTGTGGTATCCTGTCCTACTGCCCAGCCAGTATCGGCATCTGTAAAATAGACACTATAAAGATCATTTGAAGTTACAGAAGTTAAAGAATCCCAGTCGACTCCGCCATCGGTGGTGTGTATGACTTTCCCATAATATCCTACTGCCCAGCCAGTATTGGGATCTATAAATTGAACCCCAAGAAGGTGATTTGCAGTTGGAGAAGTTTGAGGATTCCAGTTGCTTCCACCATCGGTGGTGTGTAAGATTGTGCCACTGATTCCTACCGCCCAGCCAGTATCGGCATCTGTGAAATAGACCCCCCAAAGCCGTTGGCAGGTTCCAATACTCTGGACATTCCAGTTGTCTCCTCCATCGGTGGTATGTATGATTACGCCTTCCTCCCCCACTGCCCAGCCATTGTTGGCATCTGTGAAACAGGCATCGTAAAGGTGTTCGGAAGTTCCGGAAGTTTGAAAATCCCAGGTGCTTCCCCCATCGGTAGTGTGCAAAATCGTACCAGCATATCCTACTGCCCAGCTTGTATTAGCATCCGTAACACAGACGCTTTCAAGGTGATTACCCTGCGGCAGAGGATTCTGCCAGAACCAGCCTTGCTGGGCGTAGCCTGTGGCTGCCACAAGCATTAATCCTAAAATGATAAAGAGCTTACGCAACACGACTACCTCCTTTTTAGATTTTGGTGAGCACGTTTATTCTGTCTAAAATTATATAACAAATTTCTCTTGAAAAATCAAGATTTTTCATTGAGCGTCCTTAAAAGTCAAATTGGGTTTACCCTGAAGGGGAAAGGTCTTTCTGGAGTGTCAAGCTTCAGCTTGACCTGTCCTATGGATCCTGCGGAAAACTTCTTGTCCTCAGGACCCCCGCCAAAGGCGGGGGAAAAGACGAAAAGTTTAATTTGGTTCACCTAACGGTTCGACTTTGCTCACCGTCCTGAGCTTGTCGAAGGAAGGTGAACACTCCAAATTCTCCTTTCCAAGCAGTTTTTCAGAGAGATTTATCCGTGCCTGAAATGTCTTATTCCCGTAAAGACCATAGCAATCTTGTGCTCATTGGCCGCCTTTATCACGTCCGGATCACCTTTTGACCCACCGGGCTGGATGATCGCCACAACCCCCGCCTGGGCAGCAGCATCCACCCCGTCCCGCATGGGGAAGAAGGCATCCGAAGCCAAAACCGAACCCCTGGCTCGATCGCCCGCTTTTCTGGCAGCGATTATGGAAGAATCCACCCGGCTCATCTGTCCCGCTCCAATCCCCACGGTCTTCTCACCCTGTGCCAGAAGTATGGCGTTGGACTTGACATGCTTCACCATCCTCCAGGCGAAAAGAAGCGATTTTATCTGCTCAGGCGTAGGAGCGACCTCTGTCACCACCTTCAACTCTTCTTCTTTTATCTGATAGTCATCCGGTGTTTGCACCAGAGCGCCCCCTTTTATCACCTTGACCACAATCTCTTTGTCTTTCTGGAAGTTCAACAGATCCGGACAAGCCAAAAATCTTCGATTTTTCTTTTTTTTCAAAAGCTCGAACGCCTCCGGTTCATATCCGGGAGCAAGCACGCATTCCACAAAAAATGTATTATGAATCTTTTCTGCCGTGGCCATATCCACCAGCCGGTTAAGTCCGATTATACATCCAAAGGCAGAGACAGGGTCACAAGCCAGCGCTTCCTCATATGCTTTATCCAGCGTATCTGCACAGGCGGCTCCACACGGATTGGTATGTTTAAGTACCACCGCAAATGGTTTTTTGGCAAAATCCTCCAGCATGGCTAAGGCGGCATCCAGATCGTTGATGTTGTTATAGGAAAGCTCCTTTCCAGAGAGTATCTCACACCGTGCGATGCTGGCGCCCTTAAAGGCAGAATCTTTATAAAATGCCGCCTTCTGATGGGGGTTCTCCCCATATCTTAAGCTCTGCGCCTTCTCCCAACCCAGGGTTAGATATTCTGGATACTCATCCTCTTCTGCCGGGGAGAGTCCTTTGAAATAATTTGCTATCAGGCTATCATAGTAAGCGGTGTGTTGAAAAACCTCTTGGGCTAAGCTCAAACGGGTATCCAAAGAAAGTGAGCCATCATTTGCTTCAAGCTCTTGGATAATCTGACCATACCTTTGTGGATTTACCACCACTGCCACAGAATGGTGGTTTTTTGCCGCCGCTCTTAACATACTGGGACCACCGATGTCGATATTCTCAATAGCTTCTTCTTGCTTAACTTCCTTCTGGCTTATCACCCAACCGAAGGGATAAAGGTTCACCACCACCAGATCGATGTATTTGATATCCTGTTCGGTCAACTCCATTTTCTGCTCCTCGTCTCCCCTTTTAGCCAGGATGCCTCCAAAAACCTTGGGATGAAGGGTCTTGACTCTTCCTCCTAAAATCTCTGGAAAACCGGTGAAGGAGGAGATGGATATCGACTTTATCCCTGCTTTCTTAAGCTCCGCCCGGGTGCCACCGGTGGAGATGATCTCCACTCCCAGACTGGATAAAACTTTAGCCAGCTCTATCAGATTCGTTTTGTCGGAAACGCTTAAAAGCGCCCGGCGGATCTTTATCGGCCCAGATTTTTTTTCTGTCATGATCAATCTCCTTTGATAAGGCTCGATGCTCGGATATTCGTATGAATGCTTCGCACTGTTGTCGAGGCTCGTAACGCTTGTCCTGAGGGACTCGAAGGGAAGCTCGTCATTTCGAAGCTCGACGCTCGAAGATTCCTTTATCCATCTAAGTCCCCAGCTTCGCCCTTCGAAACTCCAGCATCGATACCAGTCCTATGGTCAGTTGACTCAAATGAGATCCAAATTCGGACTTCGTCAACGTTAATCGAGTTTCGATAACTCATTTTATGAAACCCTCTTGACACTTCATAGTATATCTTTAGACTATCTTGCCTTCCTATTCACCCTCTCCATTTAATGTAGCGGAAGCAAGGGATGGGGTTGCTATTTAGCCAATCTCTGATAAGCTTCCTGATATTTTTCCAGCGTTTTTGCCACTATCTTTTCAGGAAGTGGGGGTGCTGGAGGTTTCTTATCCCAGCGTATGGATTCCAGATAATCCCGCACAATTTGTTTGTCAAAAGCCTCCTGAGGTCGCCCCCTCTGGTAAATCCTCTTATCCCAGAACCTGGATGAGTCAGAGGAGAATATCTCATCGATCAAAATCATCTCACCACTCAATGTCCCAAACTCAAATTTGGTATCTGCGATGATCATTCCCCTTCTTTCCGCATAGTCTACAGCTTTTTTGTATACCTGCATGCTTTTACTTCTTAAGTCCAAAGCCTGTTTCTCGCCAACCATCTTTTTCACCTCTTCAAAAGTCAGGCTCTCATCATGTCCCTCCTCCGCCTTGGTGGTGGGAGTAAAGACAGGATAGGGCAGTCTCTGCGATTCGGTGAGATTAGAGGGAAGCTGGACGCCAAAGAGTTCTATGGTATCAGACTTTCCTTGGGAGAGCGCCTTGTTTTTATATTCCTTCCACAAAGAGCCGGCTATGTATCCCCTTACCACACATTCGATGTCAATTCGCTTGGCTTTCTTGACCAGCATCGATCGCCCCTCGAGAACGTCCCGATATTTTTTCAATTCATCAGGGTATTCATCCACGTTTGCGGTGATCAAATGATTCTCCGCCACATTTTTCACCAGATCAAACCAGAAAAGAGACATCTGGGTTAATACCTTTCCCTTGCCGGGAATTCCTGTGGGAAGCACCACATCGAAAGCTGAGATTCTGTCGGTGGCGACGATCAGAAGCCTGTCCCCCAGATCGTAAACGTCCCTCACCTTTCCTTTTGAGAATAAGGGGAATTCGGCAATGTTGGTTTCCAAAAGGGGCTCTTCCATTTCTACCTCAATTCGTTTTTTGTCGTGAAGGCAATTCCCTCAGTGATCAATCGCGAGATGGCGAAGGGGTTAGATGACCTTTGTAACCGTAACACTTAAAAAGATGAAAAGTGGTCAAAACCCTGCCGCCTCGATATATCTTCAGCGGTTCTGATTCTTTCACCGAATCAAAGAATTCTTTTAGTCTTTGCGGCTCTTTATACCTGTTCCTTTGATCGTAAACGAAAATCGCATCCCTGCCCAAAAAATCATCCGGATCCGACCAGAAGTCAAACTGTAATCCGTTTTCGCCTACGAAATTGTTGGAATAAGTCTCCGTCGAGGCATAGAATGCAATTTCACTCGGCACTTTGTATTGATAACCGATTACGACGGTCCCTTCCGGCATCGCCGCTTTCTCCGATTCCACCCTTCTTGCCAACTCTTTCCACCCGCTCACCGTGTCGAGCGACGACGACACCGGGATGGATTTCGCAACCGGCAAGATAAGCGCAATCAAGACAAAAATCAAGCTAACAATCAAGGCGGATGGGCCAAAGATTTTTATCCTTTTTCGACTTTCTGCCGGGAATGCGAAATACAGAGCCACCGCGGTAATGGAGGCGGAGAAATATCCGGCTGTGACCCAGTTTATCTTCACCCAGTAGTGGGTGGCAACCAGGGTGAAAAATCCGATTATGGGAAAGGACCAAAAAAAGCAGAGCAGAAACTTTTGGTTTTTCTGCCTTAAACCTATTATTCCGCTTTTGACGATGGCATAAATCAGACCCGCGTAAAGTAAAGGCGAGACCACACCGATCTGCGCACCCAAATAGCCGAAGAAATTCGCTGCCGAAAGAGAGCCCAACTCCCCGGCCCGGCGGGAGGATTGAAAGAGAAACGAAGCCCAGTGGTTTTGGGCGTTCCAGATGATCACCGGAGAAAAAACCATCATTGCCAGAATCGAAGCCAGGTAAGGCTCTTTTGAGACAAGCCATCTTCGATTTTCCTTAGAAAAGACCAAAAATAGGAAAACCGAAAGGAAAATAAAAATGGCGGTATACTTGGAGAGCAAGGCTAAGCCGGTGCTGATCCCCCAGAGATACCACCATTTACTTTTTTGGGTTAGGACAAGTTTTGCAAAGAAGAAAAACGCCAGTCCCCAAAAGAAAATCATGGGGGTATCCGGAGTGGCAATCATCGAACCGACGAAGAAAACCAAGATGCTGTTTAAAATCAGGGCGGAGTAAAAACCGACCTTGGCGTCAAAAAGCGTTCTGGCAGTAAGGTAGGTAAGGTAGGTCAATCCGGTGGCGATCAATATGCAGCCTATCCGTACGAAAAACTCGCTGTGTCCACCCAGATGGGTGAAGATGAAAATCAGGTAAGCCAGCATGGGGGGGTGATCTAAATAGCTTAAGGCCAAATGCCGGGAGTAATTCCAGTAATAGGCTTCCTGGGGAGCCAGATTGAGGGCGTTGATGTAGATCAAACGGAAAAGGGCCGTCCCCAGAATGAGGTAGGCTAAGTATTTGGTGTATTTGGAATCTTCTGTTCCGTGGGATTCGTGGATCATTTCTTAAGGTAGGACCGGTTTCCTCTGATCTCGATTCTATCCTCGGCGAATAACTGGATAGCCTCTGCATAGGTTTGGTGCTCGGCTTTGAGAACGCGTTCGGCCAGGCTCTCCGGCGTGTCGTCGTCTAAAACCGGAACGGTTTTTTGCATCACGATGGCGCCGTGATCGTATATTTCGTCCACCAGATGCACGGTCACGCCGGTTATCTTCACGCCCGCTTTTATCACCGCTTCGTGTACGTGAATGCCATACATCCCTTCCCCTCCGAAAGAGGGCAGAAGCGCAGGATGAATGTTTATTATCCTATTCTTATACGTTCGTATCACCGTGGGAGAAAGCATCTTCATGTAGCCTGCCAGAACCACCAGATCAGTTTCTTTATCTTTCAAAATAGAAAGAAATTTCTGATCAAACTCCTCCGGGGTGGCAAATTGCTTATGGCTTAAGTGAATGTCGGGAATATTATAGTTTCGAGCACGTTCCAGCGCACCCGATTTGCTGTTATTACTTATCACCGCCCTGATCTGAGCATCCACTTTTCCCGCCTCGATGCTGTCAATTATGGCTTGCAGATTAGTGCCCCCACCGGAAGCCAAAACCACCAGATTCAATTTTTTCATCTTTGATCCATCTCCCATTGACAAACGATCAGGTGTTCTGATGCTTTGGGAATAGTCTCAAGACCCCGCCAAAGGCGGGGGAATTCCCGAAACTAAGCAGCATCGGCATTTCCTAATGCTCATGTATCAAAGGAGATACTTTTCAGTTTAACTACTTTCCCTGTCTTTTTCTAAATAAGAAAATCCTTCTCTGATTTCCCGAGTAAACAAACCCTCCTCTTTCCACCTCCTCAATCATTTTTTCCTTTGAGCCCCTGGTTTTTTCAAAGGAAAGTATAGCCTCGGGTTTTAAGATACGATGTAACTCCAAAATTAGATTCTCCAACCCACCGGCAATATAACGAAGACCAAAAAGGAAGGCAAGATCAATACTTGCATCCGGTAGCCCAGTATCAGAAGCATTTGCAAGAACAGGAGTCACATTTTCTATTCCTTCTTTCTCAATCTTTTTTTGGACTCTTTTTATTGCGAGTGGATGCACGTCCACAGCGTAAATTATGCCTTCTTTTCCCACTATTTTTGCAACAGGAATGGTAAAGAATCCCGGACCACATCCAACCTCCAGCACTTTTTGACCCGGCTTTAGTCCGGCCGTTTTTAAAAGCTTATAAGGATTTCTAAAAATGGGAAGAAGAGGATTGTCGTGCATTAAAGTTATTATCCAGAAAGCAAAATTCGAGTTATGATGTCTTTCTTTAATTTTATTGCTCATTTTCTCTCCCTTATTTTATTACCTAATTTTACAGCTTCCAATACTTTCAAGTAATCGGTTTTGAACCGTTGGGTCGGGGGACCGACGGGCATACAAAGTTGCATTATATTCGTAACATATTGAATATAGCACAACCAATTACTTCTTGTCTTTCGCCTCTGAAAGCTTCACTTTCAAGATTTCATTGACCAATTGGGGATTAGCTTTACCTTGTGTCTTTTTCATCACCTGTCCCACAAAGAAGCCATAGAGTTTGTCTTTTCCCGCATAGTACATTTTAACGTTCTTAGGGTTCTCTGTCAATACTTCATCCACGATTCGGCTCAATTCCTTTTCGTCAGAAATCTGAGTCAGTCCTTTCTCACTGATGATCTGTGATGCTGATTTTCCGGTTTGGGCTATCTGGTGAAAAATTTCTTTTGCCATCTTGCCGCTTATGGTTCCTTCATCTATCTGTTTTAATAAATCTGTTAAATCTGTTGGGGCGATTTTAAAATTCTTTATCTCAATCTTCCCCTCATTTAACTCCCGCAAGACCTCGCCCATCACCCAGTTGCTAACCGTCTTGGGATCAGGATGGTTCTTCATGCATTCCTCATAATAATCTGCTAATTCTTTAGAAGATGTCAAGACTCCGGCATCATATTCTGGAATCTTGAATTCGGTGACAAATCTTTGTTTTCTTTGGTCTGGCAGCTCCGGCAGGCACTTTTTGATTTCATCTATCCATTCTTCAGATATTGCCAGAGTTATCAGGTCCGGCTCAGGGAAATATCTGTAATCGTGAGACTCTTCCTTTGTCCTCATGGCGAACGACATCTGCTTTTTTTCATCCCACAAAAGCGTCTGTTTTTCCACTGTCCCGCCCGCATCTAAAATTTCAATCTGTCTTATTATCTCATAGGTTAGGGCTTTCTCCACCCCCCGGAAGGAATTCATGTTTTTGACTTCAGTGTTGACCCCAAACTTCTCTGCCCCCTTCGGTCGAACCGACACATTAGCATCACACCTTAGCGCACCCTCCTCCATGTTACCACTGCAGATGCCCAGATATTCTACGATCTGTTTAAGCTTGACAAGATAAAGATACGCTTCCAGCGGTGACGAAATATCTGGCTCGCTCACTATCTCAATCAAAGGAACCCCACATCTATTCATATCTACAGATGTCTCTTCCTCTGATTCACCTTCCGGATGCAAAGATTTTCCGGCATCTTCCTCCAAGTGAATACGGGTTATTCCGATTTTTTTCCTTACCGAGTCAGTCTCAATCTCAATGAACCCTCCAGTTGACAGAGGTTTCTCATATTGTGAAATCTGATAGCCCTTGGGCAAATCGGGATAGAAATAGTTCTTTCGGGCGAAGATGCTTTTATGATGCACCGTTCCACCCACAGCCAGAATCATCTTGATAGCGTACTCCACCGCTTTTTTGTTAAGAACCGGCAAAACCCCCGGCATGCCCAGACAAACCGGGCAGGTCTGGGTGTTGGGTGGGCTTCCGTATTTGGTAGAACAGCCACAGAATATCTTGGATTCAGTCAAAAGCTGAGCATGAACCTCTAAACCTATTACGCTTTCGTATTCCATTTTGCCTCTATCCCCCTCACCCTAACCCTGCGAAGCTCGTATGAGTGCATACGCACATTCATACGAATCTCCCACAAGGGGAGAGGGAACTTTCCCTCCCTTGACGGGAGGGATTAAGGGAGGGTGATGAATTCTAACCAACTTAGTTGTAGGTCGAGCATGGCGAAGCCTGCTCGACATCCTTTTGTCAAGCACCCTTCAGCGCAAGGCTTCAGGACAAGCCCTTCAGGATGCTTGACCTACAGGTTATTTCATCCTCCCTTTCAATGAATCAACAAACGCCTTTTCATCCCTGGGCGTAACGCCGTAAAGCGACTTATCGGTTTTGATCAAAGTTATGTTCTTGCACATGCTGGTTACGCACATCCTCACATCACCGCGATCTGCGTAGTATACCTTGCCAATTGTGTATCCGGGCAATTTCCAGCCGGTGGATGTGGGATGGTATTTGAGATTCGTTTTTGTAATTCCCTTGATTTCGGAATAGGAAATCCTCCAGTCAAACGGTCCACAAACCAGGCGGAGTGCGTCTGATCTAATCTCATACCGCATAGTCGGATAGATCGCCAAGAAAAACAAAGCGACAAGTAAAAACCCAAAAACCAGAATCATGGCAAAAACAAAAAGAAAATACAGATTTTTTTCGCCGAACCAAATTATCCAAGCTAACAAAAGGAAGAGAATTATCAGACCCAAACTGGTTACCCAACCGGCAATTGAAAATCTTGGCTTAAATACCTCCATCGAAGATTTCGATTTTTGGTTTATCGTCTGTTTCTTGTAGGTCGAGCATGGCGAAGCCTGCTCGACAATCTTTCTGGCACGAATATGGTCGAAGACCTGTTCGACATGTCTGGTATTGTCCGAAAGTCCCGCCAGAGGCGGGACATTTCGGACCTACGTCTGTTCTCGCGTAGCGGAGCCTTCACGGCTCCGGGCAGAGGCATGAAGCCTCTGCTACGCTTCATCACGCATTGGCTTTCTCTAACTGTAACTTCTTCATCTCCAGATATGCCAATGTCCATAAAGAATCAATATAGGTTCCCCACAGGGCGGAGAGCACGCCAATGTAAATCAATCCGACCACCACACCCAGGAAAATTCCTAAGAATAGATTAAGGAAACCCAAAGCTATGAAAGGTAATGCTAAAAGCAGTCCCACAGCTACGAAACCAAATACATAAACCATGGTGCTGCCGATGCCAATTAATCCTACAATCAAAGATTGAACCAGATTGGTTTTCAACATCTCCCATCCACCGGCTAGCGAATCAAAGACTCCTTTACCTTCAATTATGCAGGTTCTGGTAGCATAGAGATCAATCAGAATTAGCGTGATGAGCAGAGCCAAGAATATCGGAAACAGAATAACTCCGGAAACGATACCCAGAGCCTTAAAAGCGAGCAGTAACAGTATAAAGGGCACTATGGTTACTAGGCCTGATGCGAGGATGAAAATCAATATCATGATGCTAATTCCCAAAATTCTCCAGAAATTCTTCACGCCTGCGTTCCATCCATCCCGCAAGGTGGGGTTCTCTCCGTGCTCAATTCTTGACACACAATGAATGAGACCGCTCTGTGAGATCAGATACATGATCAGAAAAACCAAGAAGATAAAAAGCCCCACCAGCACTAGAAATATAATTGCTCCAACAAGTGCTCCGCTTAAGAAATCACCTACCGGTAGCTTGACCTTCTCCGGCAGATTTCCGAACCAACCGCCTGTGCCCGTCCCGAACTCCATAAAGAATCCGAAGATCCAGAGGTATTTGAATTTCCACATTATGTCTAATGCTCTCTTTACCAATCCACCGTAATCCATAGAAACCTCCTTGCTCGCGTAGCGGTCATCTGACCGCCCAGAGGCGTAAAGCCTCTGCTACGCGTTTTTTTTTATTATCTGTAGGTCGTGCATGGCGAAGCCTGCTCGACATTCTTTCTATCCCCCTCACCCCCGCCTCTGGCGGGATTTTCAACCTAACCCTGCGAAGCTCGTATGAGTGCATACGCACATTCATACGAATCTCCCCCAATGGGAGAGGGAATTCTCCCTCCCTTGTCCGCCGGAGGCGCCCGCCTGCCGGACGGGCAGGAATCCGCCTATGGCGGAATGGAAAGGATTAAGTGAGGATGCTAAATTCTAATCCTCCCACGTCAGAGAACCCAGCTTTAAAGCCTAGCAGATGTGAAATTCATTTGACGTATCCTTTTATCAATGCCAGCATTTCATCAAGTCCCTGGATCATTCGTTGGTATTGTGCCACAAAGAACTGTGGTAACTCATCCCTTTCTTGTTGGAGGTTTAACAGCTCGTCATGATTATGGAATTTCTCGCTAAAGGAGATAAAATAAGTAGCTGAAGAGGATTCGCGATGAACTACTACTCGTCGTTTCTTATTGATTATGTCTCGATACTCCACTTCCTTGAACTTCAGCAGACTACAGAAGTTTTGATCGTGTTGTAATCGGGAAACGAGCTTATCCATCAATGACGCAAAGTAAACATTCTTCGGATTCTTCTCAATCTGAAAAAAGATATTCAAAAAATTTGCAATTCTGTTCCAGAAATTGTATAAACGCATGAAAACATCATCGACAAAGAAGAAAAAGCGAGTGTCCACTTCTTTTGGGAAGTATTGACCAAATGGTCCATAGTCTGTGCGACCTAAAATAAAAGGTGTCAAACCTGCTTCCCATAAGAGAATAGTATTTGCAATGGCAAATCGTGTTTCATGCACCAGCAATAAGAGATCCTCTTCCTGAAAATCCATCTGTCCATTCTTGTTATACTGAGGACGCAAATGCCCCACCTGATCAGCAAACTTTTTTATATAGTGGCCTTCTTCGATCACATTGATTAAGCTATATCGTTTAAATATTATATGTATTTGTTCTAAATAGCTCTTTAAAGCTTCCACTTGCCAAGTTGACATAGCCTCTCTTCTCCTTTGAGTAACTACTATTCAGTGCGTACCATGTCCCTCCGACGTGGCAGATTTAATCAGTCGGGTCAGGGGACCCGACGAGCACAGAGAAATCATAAACTCTGTTCTAAGGCATAAGCCACCTTCAAGATCAAACCTTCGGATAACGGCTTTCCCATGATCTGAAGTCCGATGGGCAAACCTTTTGAGTCTCTGCCGCAAGGAACGGAGATGGCTGGTATGCCGGCTAAATTAGCCGAGGTGGTGTATATATCCGAAAGATACATGGTCAACGGATCATCTATCTTTTCGCCGATCCTAAAAGCGGTGGTGGGTGATGTGGGGGTAATTATCACATCCACTTTCTCAAAAGCTCTGTTGAAATCCTCCGTGATTATGGTTCTGACTTTCTGAGCTTTGGCGTAATATGCTTCGTAATACCCGGCAGACAGAACATACGTGCCTAAAATAATTCTTCTTTTCACCTCCGCTCCAAATCCTTCGCTTCTGGTTCTCTTGTACATCTGCGATAATTCCAGCTCTCCTTCGGGTCGAAAACCATACTTAACTCCATCATATCGAGCCAGATTGGAAGACGCCTCGGCGGTTGCCAGAACATAGTAAGTAGCAATAGCTTTATCTGTATGGGGCAACGAGACCTCTTCTACCACCATTCCCAACTTTTCTAAAAGTTTTACCCTCTTCATCACGGTTTCCTTGACTTCCCCATCCAAGCCTTCTCCAAAGTACTCCTGAGCAATTCCAATCTTTATATTCTTAATGTCATCATCAAGAAACTTAGTGTAGTCTAATTCCCCGTCCTGCAGAGAGGTGGAATCTTTCGGATCGTGACCGCAAATCACATTTGAAAGCAGAGCACAATCTTTGACGTCTTTGGTTATTGGTCCAATCTGATCCAGCGAGGAGGCGAAGGCGACCAGACCATAGCGGGAGATCCGCCCATAGGTGGGCTTCATTCCTACCACCCCGCAAAGGCTGGCCGGTTGTCTGATGGATCCTCCGGTGTCCGATCCCAAAGCCAGTATGGCCATGTCAGAAGCCACGGCCGCAGCCGAGCCGCCGCTTGAGCCGCCGGGTATCCTTTTCAAGTCAAAAGGATTTTTCACCAGCCCAAAAAATGAAGTCTCATTGGATGATCCCATGGCAAACTCATCCATATTGGTTTTGCCTATTATCACTGCATCCGCTTTTTTCAACCTTTCGACTACTGTGGCATCATAAGGTGGAATGAAATTGGACAATATCTTTGAACCGCAGGTGGTGCGAACCCCCTGGGTGCAGATGTTATCCTTGATGGCAACAGGTAGACCGGCTAAAGCCCCCAGATTTTCGCCTTTGCTTCGGAGATCATCTATCCTTTTGGCGATAACTCTGGCTTGCTCTTCCAGCAAGGTTACATATGCATTTATATTTGAATTAGCCTTATGGATCTGATCGAATACCGAAGATATGATCTCTTCTGAGGAGACCTCCCCTTTCTCCATCATCTCCTTGAGTTGCCAACCTGCCAGTTCATTCAGTTTTGTGCTACTCATGAAAACCTGAAAGACACAGTTACTAAGAGGAGCAGGAAACAGTTTACATCTTATTATTCGTATGAATGTGCGTATGCACTCATACGAGCTTCGCATTGATTTTTTCTCCCCCACCTGTTTTGGGCTTGACTTGAAATTCGTATGAATGCATACGCATCCCCCTTTAGCAAAGGGGGATTTAGGGGGATTTTTCAAGTTTCAAATCCCACATCCCCCCTTTTTCTAAAGGGGGGATGTAAACAATTATATGCTCTCCTTAATAACTTAATAGCAAAAAGACCTCTCCCCCTTGTATTCCCCCTCTCCATTTCATGGAGAGGGGGAAAATAGGGGGTGAGGTAAAAACGACTATAACCAGGGTAAATATTTATTTAACTCGTAATCGCCTACATGAATACGGTACTGATCCCATTCCACCTTTTTATTGGCAATAAGGGAGTGGAAGATATGGTCACCCAAAGTTTCTTTTGCCAACTGGCTTTTTTCAAACTCTCTGATAGCCTCCTCCAGTGAGCCAGGCAGACAATCGATGTTCAGCTCTTTTCTTTCCTTCTCAGATAGTCTGAAGACATCCATCTCTACTGGAGGAGGAGGTTCTATTTTCTCCTCAATTCCCTTTAGACCGGCCGCCAGCATCATGGCAAAAGCCAGATAGGGGTTGCAGGCTGGATCAGCAGACCGCAGTTCAATTCGAGTGGCTTTCTCCTTCCCAGGCTTATATTCCGGGATGCGAACTAAGGCGGAGCGGTTTCGGGTTCCCCAGCAGATGTAAACCGGCGCTTCATAGCCGGAAACAAGGCGCTTATATGAGTTGACCCACTGGCTTAAAACCAGACACATCTCTTTGATATAACGAAAGATCCCACCGATATAATACCTCGCCTCTCGGGATAAGTGATATTTCTTCTCTGTAGGGTCGAAAAGGATATTTCTTTCATTTTCAAACAGAGATTGATGGACGTGCATGCCGGAGCCATTTTGGCCAAAAAGCGGCTTGGGCATGAAGGTGGCATAGTATCCTTCCCGCAAAGCCAACTCCTTTATTGTTAGGCGATAGAACATGACGAAATCCGCCATAACTAAAGCCTCCTGGTATCGAAGATCGATCTCGTGTTGAGATGGTGCCACCTCATGATGAGTGCACTCCACCGGAATGCCCATAGTTTCTAAAGCAGAGGCAGCCGCCTTCCGCATTCTGGTTCCTGCGCTTACCGTGCTATAATCGAAATAACCTCCCTCATCTAAAGGAGTGACGTCATCCTTTCGGGGAAAATAGAAGTATTCGAGCTCCGGTCCGCAAAAGAGACTCCATCCTTTCTCCGCCGCCTTGGCCAGAACTCGACGCAACACATAACGGGGGTCACCGACAAAGGGAGTTCTGTCCGGCTTTAGGACGTCACAGATGAAAAGTGCCACCTTCTCATCATTCACCGACCAGGGTAGGATGCGAAAGGTCTTCAGATCGGGCATGGCCACAAGATCGCTCTCCTGAATGCGCACAAACCCCTCTATGGAAGATCCGTCAAATCCCTGCCCCTCGTCTAACACGTGTTCTATCTCGCCGCGGGTGATGGACATTCCCTTCAACTGTCCTAAAATATCGGTAAACCATAGGCGAATATATTTCACCTTGTTCTCATCAATTAAAGCTAAAACCTCTTCTTTGGTTTTGGGCATAATGTTTTACCTCGACTGGGAAAAATTGTAGATGGTTAAACTTTTTTATCTGGAGAATTTGAATCCCCTTCTGCCTGTTTTAGAAATCACACATCATAATAAAGAGACATCTCATAAGGGTGAGGTCTGTTTCTCACCTCATTGTATTCTCTTTCAAGCTTGTAATCCATCCAGACATCAAGAATATCCTGGGTGAATACCCCACCCTCCAGCAGAAACTGATGGTCTTCCTTTAAAGCATCCAGAGCTTCCTTCAAGGTGGTGGGAACAGATTTAATTTTATCTTTTTCCTTCTGAGGTAAGGCAAAGACGTTTTTATCTATGGGACCAAATCCTGCTTTGGTGGGATCGATTTTCTTTTTGATCCCGTCGATTCCTGCCAGAAGTTGGGCGGCTAAAGCTAAATAGACATTGCAGGTGTTGTCCGGAGGTCGGAACTCCATTCTTTTCTCCACTGGCTTCTGGGCATACTTAGGAATGCGAATAGCGGCGCTCCGATTGGCTAAAGAGAAAAACAGCTTAACCGGAGCCTCAAATCCAGGGATCAGCCTCTTGAAGGAATTAGTGCTGGGATTGGTTAATCCCAGGAGAGCACCACCATGAGCCAAAAGCCCTCCGATGTAATATAAAGCCAGCTTGCTCAAACCCGCATAGCCTTTTCTATCATAAAAGATGGGCTTGCCCTTTTTGAAAAGATGCTGATGAAAATGCATGCCATTTCCCGCCTCATTATACAGGGGCTTGGGCATGAAGGTGACCGTATGATCATGTTTTCTTGCCACCATCTTGATCACATACTTGACCCACATGGTTATATCTCCCATATTAGTCAGGGTATCATCCAAAATCTCTATCTCGGATTGCCCCGGACCCCCTACCTCATGGTGATGATATCTCACCGGTATTCCCCCCTCCTCAACCGTTTTGACCATCTCCGCCCGCACGTCAAAAAGATCATCCAAAGGAGGGATAGCATGATACCCGCCATGGGTGGGTATCTTGTTACCCAAATTCTTTCCCTCCCTCGTTCCGGAATTCCAGTCTGCCTCGTTGGAATCTATGATGTAGGTAGCCATGTTGATGTCATTTTTATAGCTTATGCTGTCGAATATGTAAAACTCAAATTCAGTCGACCACAGGCTTTGGTCGGCGATGCCGGTTTTAGTCAGATACTGTTCGGCTTTCCGGGCGATAACTCTGGGCTCTCGCATGTAAAGTTTGAGGGTATCCGCCTCCCCCGAACTGCATATGAAACTTAACGTAGGCATATCCCAGAACGGGTCCAGCTTGGCAGTCTTGACGTCTGGAAGCAAAACCATGTCACCTGATTCCACCGATTTGAACCCGGGAGTAGCGGATCCGTCGTAGGGAACGCCCCTTTCGAACATATCCATATTCAATTGGCTTTTGGGCAGGGAAAGATGATGCCACCTTCCAAAAAGATCGATGAACTTCAGATCGATCATCTCAATATTTTTCTCTTTGGCAAACTTAATTACTTCCTTTGGATTTCTGAACAACTCTCTCCTCCATTTCAAAAATTCAGCGGACTGGTCAATTTTGAAATTCAAAATTAATACAAAGAACGAAAAAAGTCAATCGAAATAGCAAGACAATTTAGGGAGAGAAAGAGGTACAAAACTCAATCTGATAGATCCTCAAAGCAAGGTAGGTTCAGCGCATGAGTTTGGTGATTTCCAGCCTGTTTTTTGGACCTCTCGTTGATAACGGACGCCCTCGTCCGTTGCGAAGCATCCATACGGATCTCCCGCCCTTCGGGTCTGAGCCCTCAGGGTCGAAGACCAAAGGCGGGATCAGGATGAATCCGCAGGACTGCTTGACAAAAAAGTTCTGTTTCTTCTCTTCCCTCTCCCCTTGTGGGAGATTGAGCGAAGCAAAACCCATAGGGCTGAGCGAAGCGAAATCCATAGGAGGGATAAAGGGTGAGGGGACCTCCAAGATAAATCAAGATTCTCCACAATGCAGTATAATCGAATAAATAATTCAAATTTAAAGTTGACAAAGTTTCATAAATGTCTATAATGAATAATGCAAACAGAGAAGACAGATAACCACCTTTCGGGATGGTTTATCTACAAATCGGGGTGTTATAAGGATAGAGATAAACAATGTTCGCTGAGCATATAAGAAAAAAGATAAACCAGAAGATGCCCCATGTCTGAAAGAATATCCGCCATTTCCATTTATCTCTCCGAGATTAAAAAGAACGTTGCCGATGGCAATGCAACCGAACACACCCATCGCCCCGCCCTGAAAGCCCTGCTGGAAATGGTTGATAAAGGCATAACGGCCACCAACGAACCCAGGCGCATCCTTTGTGGTAGTCCCGACTTTCAAATCACACGCAAGGGTGTTCCCCTCGGTCATGTCGAGACCAAAGACATAGGCACGAATCTAGACGAGATGCAGCGAGGCAAAGGGCCGCATGGTGAGCAGTTCACTCGGTACCGCGACGGCTTGCCTAACTGGATTCTCACCGACTACTTGCAGTTCCGTTGGTTTGTCAACGGCGAAAAGCGTCTCACGGTCTGCGTTGCCGAACTGGATGCCAAAGGCAAACTCAAGCTGTTGCCCGATGGCGAAGAAAAGCTTGGGCAGTTACTCACTGCCTTTCTCAAGCAAGAAGCCCTGACCATCGGCACCGCTAAAGACCTCGCCCGGCGCATGGCGGGCATGACTCGCATCATTCGCGATTTGATCATCAATACATTCGACCACGAGAAGGAACAAGGTTTGCTACACAACTGGCTCGCCGCCTTCCGCGAAACGCTTATCCCAGACCTCAACGAGAAGCAGTTCGCCGATACGTTTGCCCAGACGCTCGCCTATGGCCTGTTCGCCGCCTGGATCCACACCCCGCTCAACAAGGTCTTCTCCCGCGAGATGGCCGCGTACAACCTTCCTAAGACTAATCCGTTCCTGCGCAAGCTCTTTGCCGAGATTGCTGGTGTGGACATGCCGGACTCTATCGCTTGGGCCGTTGACGACATCGTCCAACTTCTCAAGCACGCCGACATGTCTGGAATCCTCAAGGACTTCGGCAAAGGCCAGGGCAAGGAAGACCCGGTTGTCCACTTCTATGAAACCTTCCTCGCCGCCTACGACCCAAAGATGCGTGAAGTCCGCGGTGTCTATTACACGCCCGAACCCGTAGTAAGCTACATCGTCCGCTCCATTGACCACCTGCTTAAGACCCGCTTTAACCGCCCGAAAGGTCTGGCAGACGAGAATACGCTAATCCTCGACCCCGCCACCGGCACCGCCACGTTCCTTTACTTCGTCATTGATCTGATTCACCAGAAGTTCGCCAAGCAAGCTGGCGCGTGGGACGACTATGTTGCCAAGCACCTTCTTAACCGCATCTTCGGCTTCGAACTGCTCATGGCTCCGTATGCCGTTGCCCATCTCAAAATCGGTATGCAATTGCAGGAAACCGGCTACAAATTCGAATCCGGCCAACGCCTCGGCATCTACCTCACCAACACGCTCGAAGAAGCCGCCAAGAAGAGCGAACAACTTTTCGCAAGTTGGGTCGCCGAGGAAGCCAACGCCGCTGCCAAGATCAAGCGAGACCTGCCTATCATGGTAGTGCTCGGCAATCCGCCGTATTCCGGTGTCTCGGCGAATCGCGGAGAGTGGATCTCCGGTCTGCTGGCCGACTACCGGCAGGTGGACAGGCAACCTCTCGGCGAGAAGAAAGTGTGGTTGAAGAACGATTACATCAAGTTCCTGCGGTTTGGACAGTGGCGAATCGAAAAGACCGGGCATGGCATCCTCGCGTTTATCACCGATCACAGCTACCTCGACAGCCCGACGTTTCGCGGAATGCGCGCCAACCTCCTGAAGACTTTCGATGAGGTATTTATTATCAACCTCCACGGCAACGCCAAGCGCCGCGAGACCACGCCCGATGGAGGCGTCGATCAGAACGTCTTTGACATCACACAGGGCGTGGCCATCGCGCTATTCGTCAAACACCGCGAGAAAGGGGGCAACGGCGTCCACTACGCCGACATCTGGGGTGACCGGCCCGCCAAATACGAAGTACTGAGTGAGGACAACGTTAGTACTACCAAGTGGAAGAAACTCTCACCGGCAGCCCCCTTCTACGAACTCGTGCCCGTGAATCGTCGGGCTCAAAATGAGTACCAAGAAGGCTGGCGCGTCACTGACATGTTCCCCGTCGGCTCCAACGGGGTGCAGACCTCACGCGACGATTTGGTGGTGGATTTCGATGGGGATGCGCTCGTCAAGCGCATCGAGCATTTTCTCGATCCCGCCCTTTCAGATGCCGAGGTCCGCGCCAGGTTCTTCGGCGCGAGGTCCGTCGGAAACTATGCACCCGGAGATACGCGCGGCTGGAAGGTGGGCGAAGCGCGAGCGGCATTGCGAAAAGTTCGTCAATGGCGGCAGGCGGTCACGCGGTACCTGTACCGTCCATGCGACGTGCGTTTGTTACTCTATCACGATTCTATGGTGGACTGGCCGAGGTCAAACGTGATGCAACACCTCCATCAGCCGAACCGTGTGCTCTGTGTCGGGCGTGCGGGACTCGTAACAAGTGGGCTGTGGGATCTGATCTTTTGCACGCAACACATCTGCGATCACAATCTGTTCTATCGTGGCGGTAGCCTGAACTTTCCTCTGTACCTTTACTCGAACGGCGGGCTTCCCGAAAGCCTTTTCGCCCACGACAACGGTCGGGTTCCTAACTTCTCCACCCGATTTGTCGAGGTCGTCTTGGCAAAACTCGGTCTGGAGTTCATTGCCGATGGGCGCGGCAACCTGCGCAAGACCGTTGGCCCTGAGGACATCTTCCACTACCTCTATGCGGTGTTCCACTCGCCGACATATCGGACCCGTTACGCCGAGTTCCTCAAGATCGATTTCCCCCGCCTGCCGCTGACCAGCGACGTGAAACTGTTTCGCGCTCTTGCCTCCAAAGGCGCTGAGTTGGTCGCGCTCCACCTGATGGAGTCGCCCAAGCTCGAAGGATTTATCACCGATTGCCCGGTTAAAGGCGATAACATAGTGGAGAAAGTGCGATACACGGAGAAAAACAAGCGCGTTTGGATCAACGAGACTCAATACTTCGGAGGCGTGCCGAAGGCGGTTTGGGAATTCCACATCGGTGGTTACCAGGTCTGCGACAAATGGCTTAAAGACCGAAAGAGGCGAGCCCTCAGCTACGACGACGTCATGCATTATCAAAAAATCATTGTTGCATTGAAAGAGACTTTACGTCTTATGACGGAGATAGATGAATGTATCCCTCACTGGCCGTTGGCCTAGTTGGTGGGTCAGGTGCCCTGCGCACCTGACACCAAGATAATTTATGAAGATAATAGAAATCAAATAGAAAAACTTGCTGAATAACCCTCCTACTTCTCTTTTCAAGGAAGCAAAAACAAAAATTAAAGTCCCCCTGATAAGGGGGATACAGGGGGTTGTCCCCCTGATATCGAAGATCCATAGGATCGAAGATCCATAGGATCGAAGATCCATAGGATCGAAGATCCATAGGATCGAAGATCCATAGGGTCGAAGATCCATAGGATCGAAGATCCATAGGATCGAAGATCCATAGGAAGGGGGATTCAGGGGGTTCTAAACCGAAGATCTAACCTGCATTCACTCTTTCCCTCCTCTACAAATTCTCTACAACTTTTGTGGTGAAAAGGATAGCGCCGGTATTTATGAGAGGCAGTGTATTATACATGCACCCTTATCGCTTTTAAGGAATGCGTAACTTTGAATTTTGAATTGAAATTTTGCATTTTAAACTTTGAACTTTGAACTTTTGAACCTTGAATTCATCAAAATCAATCAAAATTAATATCTAAGGCGCTAAACTTGAATCACTTGGAGGAAAAAGTGAAAAAAATAAAAACAACCACCAGAACCACCAGATGCACCAGAACCACCAGAACCACCAGTCTGCTATATCCGGTGGTATGAACCGTATAGTTCATATCGCAAGAGATCTGAAAAAGTGAAAAACAGCTATCCGCAAATCCCGCATGTCCCGCATATCCCGCAAGTTCGACGGCAATTTCACTACGATTTTTATGGTGATCGAGATAGCCCACGTGTTGTTAAGGAGAGTTGTATGCGAGGAATGAAAGCTCATATTCAAAGAATCACGTTTCTTCGG
>CAZOJT010000003.1:0-127625 GCA_964580215.1 uncultured Ignavibacteria bacterium
ATTTGGTTCATCTCCAATTTAGTGGAGTCAAGTACCAGGGAAAGCTTGTTTAGACTTAAGGATGAAGTATCTTGTATCTAAATAACCATAGGCTTTACGCTTGATGACTTTGAGGGTATTATTGACTCCCTCGAGTTTGCCTGTATGAATAGGATAAATACAATGATTAAGAATTCCTTGTCTATGTCGTTTGAGTTTTCGGGCAAACCGGATCAGCTCAGGATTCTTACTCTCCCCAGCAAGATTACACCACTCCTCCAGAATTGTTTTCGCTTGCTTTTTATCTCGATGCCGATAAATCTCTTTAAGGTAGTCTTTGAGAATGTAAACTGTAGAAAGAGTCTTATTGAGTTCCAACACCTTTTTCAGATGCACTGCCTCTCTTTCTTGGAGATGTTCCCTGTTCTTAAGCAGAAGATATTTGGTCCCCTTAAGAATTGCTTTGCCCTCCTCATCCGCCTTACGGTATTCTTCATTACGAATCTTGTCAATTACTTGGTTAAAATCCTTCACCAGATGGAAAAGATCAAAAACTACCTTGACCCCAGGACACCACTTCTTAATAGCTTTAAGGTAAGGCTTCCACATATCACTGGCTACCGCTACAATACCCTTCCTTACCTCTTCAGGCATGGCAGTAAAGAAACTATCCAGGGTCTCCTCACTCCGACCCTCACCCATCCAGATAATCCGTCCGCTATCATGATCCAAAGCCACCGTCATATACCGATGTCCTTTGTGGATAGCTATCTCATCCAACGCAAGAATCCGAAGACCCGTGTAATCGGTCTGACCGAATTCTTCCTCCAAAAATGCTTTATCAATGTTTTTGACCGTTTTCCAATCAAGACCCACATGCTCTGCCACCTCTTTAACCGTCATGGTCTTACACAACTCGTGAATATAGCGGGCGAGTCGTTTAGTTACACGGACGTAAGGTTCCACAAACTCTTGCCTTTCTACCCGCACCTTCTTACAGAGGGGACAATAGAGTTTCCGATAAAACAAATTAAGCCAAACCACAGTCGCAGCCAAATTCAAATCTCTGACCAACCGTTTGGTCGTATCATGAGAAGCAAGCGTTTTGCCTCCACATTCACTACAGCGTGGAGTGAAGCGAAGATTGGGTCTCATCGAGATAACTACCTCACAGTAATCTGGAGAGAACGATTGTCCCATAATTTTTACTTGACCGGGAAAGAAATACTGTGTTATACTTGTCTTAGACATCCTGACCCTCCCTGGTTTGGTTCATCTTGATAATATCATACCAGAAAAGGTAAAGGATGTCTACATTTTTACTTAGGTCACATTTTCATCCACTAATTTGGAGAAGAACCAAAAATTTGAGCAGACTCACTTAAATTTGTGGACAAAGAGGTATAAAAGGAAAATAAAGTCGGTTATAAGATCGAGGTAAATCTTATGAGAAGAAAAGTTCTTTTTTCATTGTTCTTTATTTTGTGCTTTATGTTTCTATTCATCTCAAGCGTTTTCCCGCAGGGTTATGTCGTGGTGGATGAGGCCACTGCCGGAAATTTCTTTGTGGTGGGAGCGAGAGCACTGGGCATGGGAGGTGCTCATATAGCGGTGGCTGCCGATGCCAGTGCTCTGGTTTACAATCCGGCGGGACTGGCTCGGGTTACCAGAATTGAGTTTTCCGGTGGTCTTACTCACCAGAGGATGGACAACGAAACAAGATGGGTCTTCTCCTCTCAGCACGACGGAACCTTCCAGAACAATACTCGGTTCAGTTCGGCCAACGTGGTTTTGCCTGTACCGACTTATCGAGGAAGCTTGGTCTTGGCGCTTGGAGTGAATCGAGTGCAAAGCTTTGACAAAATCATGGAGTTCGGCGATAACGGTTTATACGATGGCACTGAGGAGACGGGAATCGAATCTCAATCAGGCGGACTTTATTTGTGGTCCCTTGGCGCCGCCATCGACGTCTCACCTAATGTTTCTGTTGGTGGTGCACTAAACTTGTGGAGTGGAAAGAATAATTATACTTGGCTATATGAGCGAGTCGCTATGAACCCCCAACAACGGTCGGTCAAATACGATGACGCCATAAAGGATCGCTATTCTGGATTCAATGCAAAGTTAGGGGTGAGAATTCAACCTAATAAATACTTAGTCATTGGCGGAACAATTGATTCGCCTGTCACCTATAAAATTGAGGAGGATTGGACCGAGATCACCGAGACGGATGAGGAAAGTTACTACAACTACGGAAGTTCTGAATATAAGATTTCTATGCCTTTTAGTTTGGGGGCAGGGATAGCTTTGTACATAAACAACCTCATCTTAGCCGGAGACATAAACTACACGGACTGGACTCAGATGGAATATAAGAGATTGGAGGATATCGCCGAGGCTAATCGACAGATTAAGGACACCTACACCGATGCTCTCAGATTCCACCTGGGGGCAGAATACCTTATTCCGAAAATTGGAACCAGCCTGAGAGTTGGTTTTTATCAGAATCCCCTGCCTTACAAATCTCAATGGGTAGAAAAAGACCGCAATTTTTTCACCGCCGGGATTGGATTTTTGATCGACCAGGTGATGACTTTAGACATTGCCTGGGCACATGGATCATGGGAACTATGGGATTCGGATCTTGGTCTGAAAGAGAAATACACCACCGATCGAATCTTTCTCTCCGTGGCATATCGGCTTTAGGCATCTGTGAGCCTGCGTTTGTTCTGTGATTATCTCCATCTTCTCTAAAATGTTCAAATTCTGAACAGACGTCTTCTATATAAAGTCCAAGTTGTTGTTCTTCGCATGAATCTTGAGGCCTAATCTATTGTGCTCGATGAATCGAGCGACTACAATTGTAGTTGCCCAATTTATTGGGCATAAAAAATGACTGATAATCAATCTCTTCAATTGTCGAAATCATCATAAGGGAAGCCCTTTTCCTTAAGGATGAATCCTATCCTTTCGCCTCAAAACTTTCTTTTTGTGATACCGTAGTAAAAATAAGGCACAAACAAAATCCTGGTTTTTCCAAGCTTGGAAAGAGAACCCCATCAGGACTTATTCGGGATGGACAAAACCAGGGAACTTTTTTTAGCTTAGATTGTATACCTTTCAGGAAGAGGAGAAAGAGAGTGCCCACTCCAGAGCATGAGCCAAACCGAAAGTGGCCGGTCTCCGATCCTATGGATGCTACGGATAAGGAGCTATTGACAGGGGTGAAGGCAAATGATAAGAGTGCCTTCTCTGTTCTGGTGGATCGGTACAAGGTAAGGTTGTTTAATCTCATCTGTCGAATGTTGCAAAACAGGGAGGAGGCTGAAGATATCCTACAGGAGACCTTTTTGAGAGTCTTCAAGGAAAAAGAAAGTTATGATCCAACTTACGCTTTCTCCACCTGGATTTATACCATAGCTTTAAACCTTTGCCGGAATGAGCTAAAACGGAAGAAAAGATTTAAGTTTTTTGGAATAGATTTGATCAAAGATGATCGCAGGTATGCAGTTGAAGGTAGGGGAAACAAAAATTGTTTGAGCTCCACCTTAGAGAAAGCCATTGCCTCTCTACCGGACAAATATCGCACCGCATTTTTGTTAAGGGAGGTCAATCAGTTTTCCTACGAGGAGATGTCTCAATGTATGGAGGTGCCTTTGGGCACAGTGAAATCCCGGGTTAACCGGGCACGGCTAATGCTCCGGGAGAAACTGAAACCAAAAATAAAGGAGCAATATGAATTGTCGAAAAGTTCGCCAATACCTATTCGGCTATTTTAGACAGGAGCTCTCCCCAGAGGAGAGAGAACGGATCAAAGCTCACCTGGATAGCTGTCCTGAGTGTGCCAGAGAGGCGGAGGAGATTTCTCGGATAAACTTTTCGCTGAAGGACGATCTGGAAACTTTCGTTCCCTCGGCTGATTTCAATGAAAAGCTTTTGGCAAAAATCCAGACCCTCTCCCCTGAGGAAAAGGCAAGCGATACCAGAAAGTGGTGGGCTCGGCTACTGCAGGAGGTGTTTCCTTCGGTGAGATTGAGATGGGCACTGGTTGGTGCCGCTTCGACCATAATTCTGGCCTGGGTGGTTATTTCTATTCAGAAACCGGCTCACATTCAACCAGAATTTCTCTCCCAGAACGACAGTGAGGTAGAGAGCCAGATCCCGCTTGGTTCTGAAGATATAACGGATTCAGCATATCAAGATTTCTTAAAGCGGTTGGTAAAAACCCCAACCCTGAAAGATAGAAGAGTTTTCGTCATCGACAATTTCAGTTTTACGGCAAGTGGGGGAGAGGATGGGAGGATTCAACCAGAGGATTTGTATAAAAGATTTGTCATCGAAAGGAGGACACCTTTTGCCACGCAAAGGGGAAGGGGAAGTCACTATGTGCTTCCAGTGGTATCGACTCAGCCAGCATCTCAAAAGACAGACTACTGATGGGCGCTTGCCTTTGGGTTTGAGTGTATTCAAAAGCTTCATAATGGAGCCTGATAAACCGGGTTAAAAGGAGTGGAAAATGAAATTTAGATATTCAGTTTTGCTGTTATGGTTGATGTCTTGCTTTTTTCTTTTCAGTTGGATAAAACCAGGTTATGCCCAGCGTAAGGTGTTATCCTCTCTGGAGGAGGACATTACCAGTTTGGTGGAGTCGATCAAGCCCTCTCTGGTGACCATAGAGACGGAAAGCCAGGCTGTCAAGGGTGGAAGAAGGAAAAACATGCCTTCCACTTTTGTGGGATCAGGGATCATCTATACTTCCAACGGATATATCCTTACTTCAGCCAGCGTGGTGGGTGGAATGAAAAGTTTCAAAGTAACTTTACCCGATCAGAACTCGCTTGAAGGCAAGTTGGTGGGAACAGACGATGAGTTAAATTTAGCCGTTCTGAAGGTGAAGACAACTGATCTGATTCCAGCAAAATTGGGAAATTCAGATGGAATCAGAGTTGGGTCATGGCTTACCGTGGTGGGAAATTCATACGGGCTTCCCAACGCCGTAGCCTTGGGATTGGTTAACGGAGTGAGAGAGGATGGTTTTATTCAGATGAGCGCCAATGTCAGCCCGGGAAGCAGCGGTGGACCGGTGCTGGATACCTACGGGAAGGTGATCGGTCTGGTCTCTGCCAAGTTGTCCGAACCCTCTTACATCGGGGCTATACAAATCTATAATGACAAAAACATGAAGAAAGCATTCACCATCCCACCGCGGGAGATCGAACTGCCCTCCTCGGGAGTTAGTCTGGCTCTGCCCATAAATAAGGTCAAGGCAATAGCGGATCAGATCATAAAATATGGAAGTGTCAAGCGGGGTTATCTGGGAATATATCCTGATGGTATAGATCGAAGATTATCCGAAAGGTATAATATTCGTGCAGGCGTGCTGGTAGATGAGGTGGTGGAGGGAAGTCCTGCAGAAGAGGCGGGTCTTTCCCATGGCGATGTGATCATCGAGTTTGGAGGAACAGAGGTGGAAGACGTTTCTCATATTCGTCAGCTTATTAAGGATAAGGGAGCTGGTGAACACGTCGAATTTTCCATCATAAGAGATGGGGAGGTAAAAAAACTGGGTGTTGTCTTAGGAGCAGCAAAACCTGCTTACGGTTATTCTTGGATGACGGACTGGGAGGTTCCGGAAACTCCTAAGCCCCCGGAAACGCCGGAGTTTTATTATGAAACATCGTACGAATATATGCAACAAGTTCAAGATTGGAAGGACCGGGACAAGAAGTTGCTGGATGAATTGAGAGAAGAGCTAAACAAACTTGCGGAAGAAATGAAGGAAATGAGCGAAGAATTGGAAAGACTCAAACGGGAGAAATCAAAAGAATAGAATTGATTGCCACCTTTTTGCACAACTTTTAAGCCTTTATTCATCTTTCAATATTTTCTTGACAAATACCTACAAACTTATATATTTTCCCTCCGATAAGAATATAAAAACGTTCCCGCGTAACTCAGTTGGTAGAGTGGGTGGCTGTTAATCCCGCCGTTGGCGGGATTCGAGTCCAGCCGGAACACAGAAATATAGAATTCCGGCTTTGGATTTTTTTTGAGTCCTGCCTGTTGTATTTTCTTGACAAATACCTGTAGACTTATATATTGTCAATCCGATAAGAATGTAGAAACATTCCCGCGTAACTCAGTTGGTAGAGTGGGTGGCTGTTAACCACCTTGTCGCTGGTTCGAGTCCAGCCGCGGGAGCTTTTTTATTTAGCAGGTCATAATTTATGTGGGTGTCTGTTAATCCCGTCCCGCATTTTGCGGGAGATTCGAGTCTGTCCGCGGGAGCTTTTTATGTGTATCTGAATAGATCCCCAAAATAAACGAAGACGTCTGACCTGCGATACTGGTGTTACTGACCTTACTGACGTTATTGTTGGCTGTTTTTAATTTTTTCCAGTCGTCCTTCGATATGAGCTATACCGTTCATACCTAAGGACATAGCGAACTCGCGATACCGGTGGTTCTGGTGCTTCTGGTGCATCTGGTGCTTCTGGTGGTTATTTTTATTTTTTTCTCACTTTGCCTCCAAACAGTTCTCAGGCAAAGAATTATGTACGTTCGAATCTGTATTCTGAGCAAGTTGTTGGTCGTCCCAGATGATGGCGGAGGAGCCGTTGGGTGTCCTCGCCTTGCTAAAGCCCATAGTGGAAAGGAGCCTGCCAATCCGGGGATAAGTGAGCCGGATTTCTTTTGATCTGCCCTGATTGAAAGTGTCGGTAATGATTTTGACCGGAAGAATGCCATTTTTTGTCTGAGGTTTTAGCCCTATAATAATCTCCATGATTTGAGATTGGAGGTTGTTGGGTTGGGGATAAAGTTTTGGCAATTCCTCATTTCTTATTGCTTCTATTTCCTGCCAGAAGAACTTTTCGGCCCTATGGGTTTCACTCCGTTCAACTTCCGAGGTCTTAGCCACTTTATGTTTAAGCTGGATAGCTTTTAAAGCATCCTGGACTTTAGGCTTATAAGAGTCTTCTTCCAATCTTTTAATGAGCTTGTCGATCAAGGTTTCCAGGAACTTCAACTGCGTGGAGTCCTGTCCTTCATCCTCGGTATCAAATATATGGTTCATATGATTCTTCTTCTCCCTTAAGGCGGGGTTGTGTGCATGCAAAAGATAATCGTCTCCCCAATAAAGGGTGGAGCTATCCTTTTCACCATTGAAGTAGGTGTGAATTTGTTGCTGGTGGTAAGACGAAATGTAGGTTAAACCTCACCCCCTTAGTCCCCCTCTCCGTCAAACGGCGAGGGGGATAGTATAGTTGATTGTCGGGCAGTCTGACGGCCCTTCGACAAGCTCAGGGCGGGATCGCAGCCCGACCTACAAGGTCTGCTCAGAGTCAGGCCTTCGATTAGAGTCAGGGTCTAGATCAATTGGATGGTTCATATGTAATCTCTTTTCCGCATATTTGGGAGAGCACTCAATTGGCTGCATAGCTCGCCAGGAAAAGGGGATTTCAAGGCGAGCACGAAACAAGATATGCTCTCTATAAACACTGGAGCTATCTCTTTCGCCACAGAAGTGAGGGTATATTTGCTGTTTGCGGAAAGAGAGACTGCGGGCTAGGTATCAGCTGATTGTCGGGCAGTCTGACGACAGCCCGACCTACAAGCTAACATCCAACATCACCCGCGCTCAAGGCGTCAGGGGTATGGAGTGTTAGCTGGGATGGATTCTAAATATATTGAATAATATTCAGAAACATCATTTGACGTAAACAAGTCTATATCCGAATTTAAGGAGAAAGAGTCTTGCGTCCTTAAGATGTTTTTTAGTTTTTTTGGGATCTCCAAAACGTAGAGGTTTTGTTAGAGATGCTACTACATTTTTTACATTTGATGGTGGTAAGGGTGAATCAAAGCTAACAAGCCAGCTGCCAATAATATCACGATCATCAGACAAAAGAATGTCAGAAACAACAGTTGTATCATTTTGATTTTCAATATTTTTATGATCAATAGTACCGTTTACTTTAATATGTATATATTTTCCAGTTGTTTTTTCATAGTCGGGAGTAGTGCTTAGACTACTATCATTTACCTGACGTCTAAGATAACCCCAGTGTGACATACCTTTTTTTGTTTTCTCAGAATGGATTATAGTATTTATATTATAATTGATATGTGCATCAATGTCGGCTATATTTCCATCATAATTAATATTGATATGATTTATATATCTTAGATACCCCCTCATATGAAGGCCAGTCATTTCTATAGTGACATCACCTTTGCTGTGTTTTAATTGACCGGCTGTTCCATCACCCACTCTTTGAGCATAAGTCAATTGTATGAATGCTGAAAACACAAACAATAAGATCATGAATTTGAATTTCATTTCAACCTCCTTGGTTTTATAGTTATTTTAAAAAGAAACCAGCCAACGATAAAACCCACCTGCTGCTATGGAGCGCCAGCGGAATTGCGGCCAGGTGCAGTGCCTTGTTCGGCATTATTTAATTAATCCCCATTTTTCGTATGTCTCTCTTGTATAATATGTAAGCGCGCCCTTGGGTAGACTGTTTTTGCCAAACTGGTTTATTGCGGCCTTAATGGGTTCTTTCTTAAAGGGAATATGAATGACTCGTGCTGTTTCATTATTTATTCGTGTTTTTAGAGCTTCTGGCCACAAATCTGATAAGTCTTGGGGAGATAAAACATATTCAGAATCAGTATATACCGCGATTACAGGCAGGTCACAATCATCAATAGCATAGCGTATTTCGAATGGCACCCAGTCTGTGTCATTCTTAGTGGTGTCTCCGATAATAAGCAGCAAATGTTTTGAGTTCTGCAACCTTGTTTTTAATCGTGTTCGGAGAGTTTCTCGTTCGCTTGAATCACGAACGGCAGACGTTTTCTCATGACTGTTAATCATTGAGAAATCGTCATCCTTTTTTGCTGTCCACGCTTTAAGGAGGTTATAATACTTTATGTCTGAGTCCGTTGGCACATTAGTGCCCTCGGCATGAAAAGCCACGTATGTTCCATTTCTGTAAGCCATAATTTCACCTCCAGTGTCGTTTCAGTTCCCTCAGATCAACTTCGTCATATCGTTCAGGCGTCAAAATGATTCGCACGCAAGTTGTTATTTGCCTGCGCTTCGATTCTGTTATGACCGAAAGAATGATGAGGTCGAGCAACTCTCTCGTCGGCAGACCGATACCGGATAGCCCACTTCCGATTAGTGGCAGCACTAATGCGGAGCCACCTAGGGAGATCCGCGCTTTCTGCCACAACCCACCCAAAGCGTGCCACAAGGTCGGCACGTCTGCATTTGCTTTGCATGTATCTATTTCGGTTTTGGTGAGAGCGAAACAAAGATAATGGTCGTTGTTTACCAGTATTGTTGCTGTGGTGCCAATAGGGTACTTTCGTGTCTTGCCTTGTGGCCTTGTAACGTTTTCTCCAGGAGAGTCCTTGAGTTCTTCCTCAATCATCTGGTCAAATGCTTGGCTGTGCCCACCAAAGCATTTTGAGAGGAAAATACCCTGAAGGCTCCTGGCTGAAACCGGGAGGCCGATCTCGCTGTCGAAAAATTCGTTGACTGAGATGACACGGAATCCGTCTTCCTCGAAGAGATCCCCGAACTTCATTTCAATTCGTGTGTTGGTGTGGCGGATGGGGATTTCAATGTTGGATGGTTGCCGAATCATTGCAACTGTATAGATAATGCCAGTTACTGCCACCGCGATGAGTGATGCTGTGCCCGGGAGATCGAGGGAGGGTATGAAGTAGGTTAATCCCTCGACTAATGTCCAAAGTACGCTAAACGAGGCAAATAAGTAAATAAAGGCCCGCCAAGGGTGGTGCTTGATTCCTATGAATATTCCTTTCACGTAGCCTGCTCCTATGTATGCCGAACTATGTTTATATTGATCCGTATAACACTCCAAACATGGTTTTGAGCGCCGTATAACACGCCTGCGAAAAAGGTATCTCTTTAGGCATAACCAATGAAAGTTCAAGCTGTCGCGCGAATGTAGCTTCTCGTAACAACGAATATTATAGCGAGCAGACCTGTAGAAGTCAAGGAAAATCGTACGAAATTAACATAGAACCCCCTGTCTCCCCCTTTTCAGGGGGACAAATACAATAACCCCCTTCCTACGGATATTCGATATCAGGGGGACGTAAAAACGCCCCCTTGTGAGGGATGATAGACCCGGTCTGGCAAGCAGGCCCTCCGGAGGCGGGCAAGGCCTGACGGAACATACAACCCCCTGTAGTCCCCCTTGTCAAGGGGGACACAAAACACGCCCCCTTATCAGGGGGACACAAAACACGCCCCCTTATGAGGGATAATAGACCTGGTGTGGCAAGTCCGCCGGAGGCGGGCAGGGCCGCTTGAGGCGGACAGGGCCTGACGGAAGATGAAACCCCTCCACTCCCGCCTTTGGCGGGATTCGAGTCTGACCGCGGGAGCCAGATTAAAATCTATTTTTAAAGCCTTTCACAGTTTCCTTCCTTGCTCCTCAAAGAAAAATTCAGATATCTCTTAATGTTTCACCTAAGGTATGATTGCTAACTGAGATCAGATAAGCGTCGTTTTTTCTCCTTTTGCTAACCGCCGAGCAAGAATTTTTGAGACTTTTGAATTTCGGACTTGATTTTTGAGAAAATATTTGTTATTTAGTATTAACCGATTCATTTACGGCGAACATTGGAAGTCTTAAAAGTTTGCAGACGTCCCCACACCGTAGCGACAGGTGGGTGGTAGCCGCCCATATGGGTGCAATTCATTGAAATTAAAGACCCCAATTTCGCCTAGCATGTTTGTGGTTCGCTTGGTTCGCCAAAATGATCATGCACAGGATGGGATACTAAAATATAATTGGAATGATGTAGCATGAGTAGGTTATTGATTGTCTCAAACAGAATGCCAATTAATGTGACAAAAAGGGAGGGTGTCCTCCGCTTTCAACCCAGCGTAGGTGGTGTGGCTACCGGATTGAGTGCATTCTATAAATCATGCCAGAGCCTATGGATAGGATGGCCGGGAATCACTCTGGAGAAGCTAAAAATGGATGAAATAGAGGAAATTGGCGAAAAGTTGATTGACGAGGACTGTTATCCTGTGTTTCTCTCCCAGCATGATGCTGAAAATTACTATTACGGCTTTTGCAACAAAACCATCTGGCCGCTCTTTCACCACTTCCCCTTATACACATCATATAGCAAAAGCTTCTGGGAAGCCTACAAACGGGTGAACCGAACCTTTTGTGATGCGGTGGTTAAAATTGCTGAACCTGAAGACGTAATCTGGGTTCACGATTATCAACTGATGCTGCTTCCAGGACTTATAAGAGAGAGGCTGCCCCATGCCCAGATAGGGTTCTTCCTTCACATACCTTTCCCATCTTTTGAAGTTTTTCGTCTGCTTCCCTGGCGCAGAGAAATTATTGAAGGATTTTCAGGAGCGGATCTGATCGGATTTCACACCTACGATTATGTTCTCCATTTTCTTGACAGTGTTCATCGCCTGTTAGGTTACGAACATGCCTTTGGTCAGATTACCGCAGGTAACCGGGTAATAAAGGTTGATGTATTTCCCATGGGGATAGATTACAAGCGATTTGCCACTGCTGTGAAGGATCCTGATGTGCAAAAGGGGATAGAAAGGATTCGTAAGAAGATTGGAGATCGCAAAATAATACTATCCATTGATCGTCTGGATTACACAAAAGGCATTGCCCAACGATTGGAAGTATTTGATCTCTTTTTGGAGAAAAACCCACAATACAAAGAAAACGTAACTCTTATTCTGGTGGCAGTTCCCTCGCGCACTGGGGTGGAGCGTTATACTCAGTTGAAAAACAGGGTGGATGAACTGGTAGGCAGAATTAATGGAAAACATGGAACCATCGGCTGGGTGCCTATCTGGTATCTGTATCGCTTTCAGCCGTTTCATAGCCTGGTTGCTCTGTATAATGTGGCAGATGCCGCCCTGGTGACTCCCATGAGGGATGGAATGAATCTCATTGCCAAGGAGTTCGTGGCAACCAAGGCGGATGGGAAGGGGGTTTTGATTCTCAGTGAGATGGCGGGGGCTTCAAAGGAATTGGGCGAAGCGATTATAGTAAATCCAAATAACCAGGAAGAGGTGGCACAGGCTTTAAAAGAAGCCTTGACCATGCCTGAGGAAGAACAGATAGAGCGTAACAGGATAATGCAAAAAAGGCTTCAGCGTTATAACGTGGTGCGTTGGGGAACTGATTTTATGGATGCATTGTCCAGCATCAAGAAGATCCAAGTGGAATTGTCCGTCAGAAGACTAACCTTGGAGACGCAAAAAAAACTAATAGGAAGTTATTCTGAGAGCGATAATAGTATTATACTACTGGACTATGATGGGACCTTAGTCCCCTTTGCCGAAAAACCCCAAAAGGCAAAGCCGGATGAGGAGCTTCTTAGTATGTTGGATGAGCTGGGCAAAAACCCCAAGAATGAAGTGGTAATTGTAAGTGGGCGAGACAGAGACACCCTGGACAGGTGGTTCGGTAACCGGACTGTGGGTTTGGTTGCCGAACACGGTGTGTGGATCAAAGATCGGGGTAAGTCGTGGGAAACCATAGAGCCTCTGAGAGATGATTGGAAAGAACAGTTGCGTCCTTTCCTTGAATGGTATGAGGACAGAACCCCTGGTTCTTTCATTGAAGAGAAAGATTTTTCCTTAGTCTGGCATTACAGAAAGGCAGACCCTCAACTGGCTTCCATAAGGGCGAGGGAACTGAAGGATGCACTCCTCCAGCTCACTGCCAACCTTAACCTTGGAGTTATAGAAGGTAGTAAGATTATTGAAGTAAAAAACGTTGGGATAAACAAGGGACGGGCGGCACTACACTGGATATCAAAAGGCGGGTGGGATTTTATCCTGGCAATAGGGGATGATTGGACTGACGAAGATTTGTTTGCCGTTCTTCCCGACTCAGCATACTCCATCAAAGTGGGGTTGAGCCCTTCGAAAGCTAAGTTCAATTTAGATTCGGTATGGGAGGTAAGATCATTAATAAAAGAGCTGGTTGGGAGATAATGTGCGCAGCTTAGATGATTACAGTGAAATCGTGGGAGATCAAGTTCTCTCTTCCATTTACCGGAAGGCAAGAAGGCTCACCGGAAAGCATGTATTGCACATAAATGCCACCTATCAGGGCGGCGGTGTCGCGGAAATCTTAGGGTCCGTGGTGGTGCTGATGAATGACATAGGAATTGACACCGGCTGGAGGATTCTGCACGGAACCCCCGACTTCTTTGCCATAACCAAGAAATTCCACAATGCGCTTCAGGGGGCTCCCATAAATCTTACTGAAATAAAGAAACGTTTGTATATCCGGGCCAATGAGGATTTCTCTGTTTTCACCCATATAGATCATGATTTTGTGATTGTTCACGATCCACAGCCCCTCCCTCTGATAAAATACCATACTAAAAAGCAGCCCTGGATCTGGAGATGTCATGTGGATTTGTCAACTTCCAATAATGCGATCTGGGATTTTCTCAAGAAATTCGTCCTGAGATATGATATGGTGATCATCTCAAGTGAAAAATATAGAAGGGAGGACCTCCCGGTGGAGCAAAAGGTAATTCAGCCTGCCATCGACCCTCTTTCTCCAAAAAATATGGAAATTTCACAGGGGGACATTTCAAAGTATCTGAAAAAGTTTGGTATACCCAGGGACAAGCCCCTGATCACTCAGATATCAAGATTTGACAAGTGGAAAGATCCGGAAGGAGTCATTCAGGTATTTAAACTTGTCAAGAAAAAGATAGATTGCAGATTGGTGTTATGCGGAAGTATGGCGGCAGACGACCCGGAGGGATGGATGATCTATGAGAAAGTGGAGCAAAAGGCGAAAAATTTGATCGAGAATAAAGAGATCATACTTATAACCAGCGAAAACAGCATCTTGGTAAATGCCCTGCAAAGAATCTCCGCAGTCATAATACAGAAGTCGACCAGGGAAGGCTTTGGGCTTACCGTGACTGAGGCTTTGTGGAAGGGAACTCCGGTGGTGAGTTCGAACATAGGAGGAATTCCTCTTCAAGTAAAAGATGGTGAAAATGGTTTTTTGGTCGAAGTTGGAGACAAAAAGGGTTTTGCAGAAAGGATCATACAGCTACTCAAAAATCCTGAGCTGGCCGAAGAGATGGGCAAAAAAGGCAAGGAAATCGTCAGGAAAAATTTCCTTATAACCAGACTCCTCACTGATTATTTGGATTTATTGAATGACATCGTAAAATGAACTGCATCAACATTCCCTCCAATAGATTTAGCTTGCGTTTGTTCCAGTAGAAATCATATATTGTCCACAGGAACTCGATATAGACATAAAAGAAAAACATAATCAGCGAGGTTTTAAATAAGCTCTGTTTGGGTCTGAACGAGGGAGCATAATGAAGCAAATGAGAAGGAAAACGCTTGAAGAGATAAAGAAAATACTGAAAGAAAACCAGACTGTTTTAAGAGAGAGGTTCAAGGTTAAAGAGATGGGCATTTTTGGCTCTTTTGTAAGAGACGAGCAGAAGAAAAGGAGTGATGTGGATATTCTGGTGGAGTTCGAAGAGCCGATAAGTCTTCTCGAATTTGTGGCTTTGGAAAGACATTTGAGCGAAATTGTAGGAGAGAATGTGGACCTTGTTATGAAAAGTGCGTTAAAACCAAGAATCGGTAAACACATCTTAGAGGAGGTTATTTATATATGAAAAAGCGGGAATATGGAGATTATATTGAAGACATCATCGAGTCCATCAATGCTATCGAGGAGTTTGTAAAGGAGATAAAGTTTGAGGATTTTTCAAAAGATAAGAAAACGATTTTTGCTGTAATAAGAGGGGTTGAGATTATCGGTGAGGCTACAAAGCAAATTCCTAAATCAATCAGAAATAAATATCCAGAGGTTCCGTGGAGGGACATGGCTGGAATGAGAGATAAAGTTATTCATGAGTATTTTGGAATTGACTTAAAAGTCGTATGGAAGACGGCAACTCATTACCTTCCAGAAATCAAACCCTGGATGGAGAAAGTCTTCAAGGATATGGAAAACGAAGAAATAAAATAGTAACAAGAAGGAGTAAGTCTCTGAGAGTTATCTGAATGGAGCAAAAAATAAATATTATTTCCTAATAACCAGACTTCTCTCTGGTCATCTGGACTTGTAAAATGATGTGACAAAATGAGCCTCACATGGCGATAAAGTCTACCGGCATTTCCTCAAAATAGAATTATCTCTCGTTCTCCTCTTTGAAAAAAATTTCAAGATCAAAGAATTTCAGGCTTGACTTTCCGGATAATATTCGCTATAAAAGAGCCAACAGAAAATTCATGGTTCGCATGGAGTGCCATAAAATTGTTTCATTCAAACGAGAAATAGAGTAATTAAGGATTTTACTAACAGATATAAGAAAGCGTTCACTTAAAACAAAAAGGAGGTAAAACCGTGAGACGCTCTAGGTTAATGTGGGTGGTGGGTGCGCTTTTACTTTGTGCCATAGTGGCACTCTTCATCTCTTCCTGTGGGACTTCTGAGGTTAAACTCATCCCCAGAGAGGTGATTTTTGGGAATCCAGAAAAAGCCAGCCCCCAGATTTCACCGGACGGCACTATGCTGGCTTACCTCGCTCCGGTAAACAACGTGTTAAACGTCTGGGTGAGAACTGTAGGTGCTGAGGATGACAAAGCGGTGACCAAAGATGACAACCGCGGAATACGCATCTATTTCTGGGCAGCGGACTCCAAACACATCATGTATCTTCAGGACGTTGGTGGAAATGAGAACTTCCGTCTGTATGGAGTAAATCTGGAGACGGACAAGATCAGGGATTTGACACCGTTTGAGGATGTGCGAGTTCAGATTGTTGATCGAAACAAGCATTTTCCGAATGAACTGCTTATTGCCATGAACAAAGAAAACCCGCAGGTTTTCGATGTTTATCACCTTGACTTAACATCCGGTGAACTGGAGCTTGTTGCCAGGAACCCGGGCAATATCATAGGCTGGGTAACTGATGCGGATTTCAAAGTGCGTGGTGCTCTGGCGGCCACACCTGACGGCGGGTTTGACCTGATGCTCCGGGAAAATGAGGAGGCAAGCTGGGATAAGTTCATCACCTGGGATTCGGAAAATACTTTAACCAGTGGACCGGTTTGCTTTTCCAAAGATGGTAAATATCTGGTTCTGCTTGATTCCCGTGACGCCAATACAGGACGCTTAGTTAAGATGGAGATCGCCACCAAGGATTTCGAAGTGATCGCTGAAGACCCACAATATGATGTCAGTGGTTTGATGATCCATCCGGATACATACGAAGTCCAGGCGGTCAGTTTTACCAAAGCTCGCACAGAATGGCAGGTGTTAGATGAATCCATAAAAGGCGATATCGAGGCAATAACAAAGCTGGATCATGGAGATTATTATGTCTCCAACCGAGACGATGCAGATGATACCTGGTTGGTAAAATTCGACAAGGATAACGGTCCGGTGTCATATTATGCTTATGATCGAGAGACTAAGAAAGGAACATTTCTTTTTCACCACCGACCGGTTTTGAATAACTATAAATTAGCCCCCATGGAACCTATATCTTTCACCTCCCGGGATGGAATGACCATTCATGGATACATCACTTATCCATCCGGAAAGGGTAAAACCAATCTGCCCATGGTATTGAACGTGCATGGAGGACCCTGGTATCGTGATTCCTGGGGCTATAATCCTGAAGCTCAGTGGTTCGCCAACCGCGGCTATGCTTGTTTGCAGGTGAATTTCCGCGGTTCGACCGGATATGGCAAAGATTTCGTAAACGCCGCCGACAAAGAGTGGGGCGGCAAAATGCATGATGATCTGGTAGATGGCGTTAAATGGGCTATTGAAAAAGGCATCGCCGATCCCAAAAAAGTTGCCATATATGGTGGTTCTTATGGTGGGTTTGCCGCTTTAGTTGGAGCTACCTTTACGCCTGATCTTTTCTGCTGTGCGGTTGATATCGTCGGTCCCAGCAACCTTACCACCTGGATTACGTCTATTCCTCCTTATTGGTCCACCATGAAAGCGCTTTTATATAAGCGAATCGGCAACCCGGAAACCGAGCAGGAATTCCTCAAGTCCTGCTCCCCCTTCTTCAAGGCCGACCAGATAAAGATCCCCATGCTGATTGCGCAGGGTGCCAATGATCCGCGCGTGCCACAAGCAGAATCCGAACAGATCGTGGAGGCGCTAAAAGAGAAAGGAATCGATTACGAATATATGCTCTTCCCAGATGAGGGGCACGGATTTGCCAAGCCGGAGAACCGGATCAAATTTTACGCCGCCGCAGAAAAATTTTTAGCTAAGCATCTGGGCGGACGGTATGAAGAGGCTAAAGGGGAAACTGAATAAGATTCGGTTTGTCAGATTTGCCGAGAATAAGAAAAGAATTGCGGCTCTTCCTTGTTGAAGGGCCGCTTCTTTTTTACTTGGAATGAAGAAGGCAACGAGCAACAAATTTTTAAGTTTCAAGGATTTCGGACTTGATTTTTCAGAGAATATTTGGTATTAGTAGTCTGTGTGTTCTTGGGTGTTAAGCAGATATTCAAACAGACGGGACTAGTATGGAATTGTTCTCGCAGAGAAAGGGACTTAAACCGACCAAGGGCGCCGTACAGATTGATTCTATGGACGATGATCTGAGAAATCGCCTGTGGAATGCTCTGACACTTTTCTACTGGAGGAAAGTGGAACGTAACGACCTTGGCGATTACTATCTTGCCAACAACAGAGATGTCGAGATTCTCTTTGGGCGATTATGGCATTCGTATTTCAAGAAACCACTCGACACCCTACCGAGACAGTGGCCAGACGCCAGAAACCATATAAGAAGATATTTCTTTGACTGCCAGTGGCATGAAGTTTACGATTTCATAGAATTCGTAGCCAATCAATATCCGGTGGAATCGACCAACTCCAAGTTCATGGATTCCTGTAATTTCTTGCTGGAAGGGGAGGTATCCGCATATCGGTTTGTTGGGGGAAAGATCTCCCAGATAACATCAGAGGAAGAAATCGATGAAATCGAGACTGCATTGAAACGTGCCCCAACGACCACCAAAACGCATCTCAAACGGGCGCTGGATATGCTGTCAGACAGAAAGTCACCTGATTACAGAAATTCGATTAAAGAATCCATAAGCGCTGTAGAAGCAATTTGCAAGCAAATCACGAACGACACCAAAGCTACACTAGAGCAAGCCCTAAAAGAAATAGAAAAGAAAACGGGATTGCATCCTGCTTTGAAAAAGGCGTTTAGTAATCTATATGGATACACGAGTGATACACAAGGAATACGTCATGCTTTGATGGATGAGCCTAATTTGGATTTTGAAGATGCCAAGTTCATGTTAGTGTCGTGTTCGGCTTTCATCAACTATCTCATAACAAAAGCGTCAAAAGCAAATATTAAGTTATGATTCTCATTACAGATAAGGATGTTTTCATGCTGAGTCGTCTTTATTCTTGGAACTTATCTTTCGGAGAAAGAAAATATGCCAAAGAAATCATTAGAACCACAGACCATGTTGTTTCCGCTTCCGGCTGTAATGGTGAGCTGTCAGAAGAAAGGAGAGAGGCCAAACATTATTACCCTTGCCTGGGTGGGGGTGGTTTGTTCTGAGCCGCCTATGGTGGGCATCGCCGTAAGGAAAAATCGGTTTTCTTTTGACATCATAAAAGAGTCAAAAGAATTTGTGGTTAATGTTCCCAGAGGAGGATTACTCAAGGCAACCGATTTCTGTGGAACACACTCAGGAAAAAACGTGGACAAATTTGCCGATTGTGGGCTTACTCCGGTAAAAAGCTCAAAGGTAAATGCTCCTTTGATTGAGGAATGTCCGGTGAATTTGGAATGCATGGTCAGGAACATACTTGACCTGGGTTCTCATAATCTTTTCATCGGCGAGATCGTGGCAACTCATATAGACTCAGAATACTTGAATGAAAATGGTGAGCCGGATGTGGGAAAGATGAATCTTTTCTGTTATTGCCCCAAAGCCCATGAATATCGAGCTGTGTCTGAAGTTTTAGCTGAGTATGGATCTGCCTGAGAGCAAGTGAGTTGAGCGGAATGTAGTTGCTCGATTTATCGAGCTAAATCCGCCCCATGAATGGGGCAACTACAGGAAAGAATTGGCGGGGCTGAATGCCCCGCCCTATGTGTCAAAAATCATTGTTCCCATAGGGGCGGGAATTTATGCGAAGCATTCATACGAATCCCGCCCCGTAGTTGCTCGATTTGTCGAGCTAAAACCGCCCCATAAATGGGGCAACTACAGAGACTATGGGAGAACCGAATTGGCAGGGTTAAATGCCCTTCAGGGTGAATCCCTTCAGGATGAACCCTGCCCTATGAGTAAAAAAGCATTGTTCCCCATAGGGGCGGGAATTTATGCGAAGCATTCATACGAATCCCGCCCCGTAGTTGCTCGATTTATCGAGCTAAAACCGCCCCATAAATGGGGCAACTACGGATTTGTAATCCGTTATGGCATAGGCAATTATTCGCATGGCTTAAAGTTAATCCTTAGGAGCATTTCCATTGGACAATTTCGAATTTCGCATAATAAAGAAGGATAAAAATTCTAACGCCAGAGTGGGGGTGATAAAGACTCCGCACGGAGAGGTGAGCACCCCAATCTTCATGCCAGTTGGGACTCAGGCTTCAGTCAAGACTCTTTCCTCTGAGGATCTAAAGGAGATCAGAGCGGAGATGATACTGGGCAACACCTATCATCTCTACCTAAGGCCGGGTCATCAATTAGTTGAAAAGGCGGGGGGATTACATAAGTTCATGAGTTGGGACAGACCAATCCTTACTGACAGCGGAGGATTTCAGGTATTCAGCCTGAATTCGCTCACCAAAACCTCTGAAGAAGGAGTGAGATTTCAATCGCATCTGGATGGCTCCTACCATCTATTCACTCCGGAAAAAGTTATTGAAGTCCAGCATGCCTTAGGTGCCGATATAATAATGGTGTTGGATGAGCCTGTTTTATATCCCTGTTCCTTGGAACAGGCGGAGAGAGCAAATAAGTTAACTTTAAATTGGGCAGAAAGATGCAGACAGGCGCATAAGGAATTGGAAGATAAAGACTTCAAACACACACAGGCTTTGTTTGGTATAATTCAAGGTAGCACCTATCCGGAGTTGAGAAAAAACTCGGCTGAGGCTTTGGTGAAGCTCGATTTTCCCGGATATGCCATAGGCGGACTCTCTTTGGGAGAACCCAAAAGCACCACCTTTGAGATGGTGGACTTATGTGTTTCATACATCCCGGAAGAAAAACCCAGATATCTGATGGGTGTGGGAACTCCGAAAGATATGGTGGAGGCGATCTGTCTGGGAATCGATATGTTTGATTGCGTGCTTCCCACCAGGAATGCGAGAAACGCAAGCCTGTTCACCAGATTCGGCAAGTTGATTATAAAGAATTCAGAGTATGCGGACGATTTTTCACCCATAGATCCAGAGTGTGGTTGTTCTGTCTGCAGAAATTACAGCCGGGCGTATCTGAGACATCTTTTCAATACCGGAGAGATCAGCGCACTCAGGCTTGCCACCATCCATAGTCTTTATTTTTATATGGACTTGATGAGGATGGCAAAAGAGGCTATATTATCAGGTAACTTTTTAGAATGGAAAAACGATTTTTTGAAAAAGTATCAGTCCAACCAAAAAGAGGAGAGGAATAATGTCGGAAACAATTAAACCGGAGATCGAAATGACAAAGTTCAAAAGCAAAACTAGGAGGTTGGAATTGTCTGAGAAAAGAGGTTGGTCTAAATGGATTTTCTTTTTTGCCACACTTTTAATTTTTGGAGGTCTCATGATCGAAACAGCCTATGGCATGGGAACCAGTGGGGGTGGGGAGGGTGGAGGGATTGCCGCCTTTCTGCCTTTAATCGCCATAGTAGTGATATTTTATTTCCTTTTGATCAGACCTCAGCAAAAAAGATCGAGAGAGCACAAGATGCTGCTTTCCACCTTGCGTAAAGGGGATAAGGTGGTCACCAACAGCGGCATGTTCGGAACCATCGTGGGCATGGATGAGAAGGAAAATAAGGTGGTCTTGAAGGTGGCTGAAAATGTGAAGATTGAATTTTTGAAAAGCTCTATAGCTGGAAGGGTGGGGGGCGAGGAGTGAATTTCAATAAAGATGTTTTTTTTGTCATTCTGACCCCGCCTTTGACGGGGGAGGAATCCAAAGGATTCAATATATTTCAAATTCAAGATTCTTCACCCCGCCTGCGGCGAGACTCAGAATGACATTATTTCGATACAGGACTATAAGAAAGGGTGAAGATGGCGGTTTTACCTATAAGAATATATGGTGACTCTGTCCTTCGGAGGCGGGCGAAGGAAATCACCAAGGTGGATGACAGGATAAGAAAGTTAACCTTCGGAATGCTAAAGACCCTGAAGGAAGCCGGGGGGATCGGATTGGCTGGCAATCAGGTGGGAGAAGAACTAAGACTATTTGTGGTGGACCGTTCTCTTTTTCAAGTAGACGATTCCCCCTTGATCGTTATCAATCCAACTATAGTGGATTCCCGGAGTGAACAAACGGAGGAAGAAGGGTGTCTTTCAGTTCCGGGGACTTATGCAGATGTAAAGCGTCCGCTGGAGTTGACTGTTAAAGGAATAGATCTGAATGAGAAGGAAATAATTGTCGAAGCTAAAGGTCTTTTGAGCCGGGTGCTGGCACATGAGATCGATCACCTAAATGGAATTCTTTTCATCGACCATCTCAGCTCCATAAAAAGAAAGCTTTTGTCCAAAAAATTAAAAAAACTTTCTTCCAGATAACCTTCGTTTAAAACAGAGTCAAAAAAACCTATGCGACTCATCTTCATGGGCACCCCCGATTTTGCCATCCCCAGCCTGAAAAAATTGATTCAAAGCAGGCACGAAATAGCTGGGGTGGTGACCGTTCCGGATAAACCTAAAGGAAGAGGACGGAAACTGTCCGAGTCCCCGGTAAAGAGATTTGCCTTAGAACGTGATTTGAAGGTTTTAACTCCAGAGAATCTAAAGGATGAGGATTTTGTCCAGACTCTAAAAGAATTAAACCCTGATTTGATTGTGGTGGTGGCTTTTCGCATCCTTCCGGAAGTGGTTTTCTCTTTGCCTCCTTTGGGGACCATAAATCTTCACGCTTCTCTTTTGCCCAAATATCGTGGAGCGGCGCCCATCAACTGGGCTATAATGAATGGTGAAAGCAAGACTGGTCTCACCACATTCTTCATTAGAAAAAAGGTGGACACCGGTGATTTAATCCTGCAAAGGGGAATCGAGATTTATCCGGAGGAGAACTTTGGAGAACTGTATGATCGGATGGCGCAACTGGGTGCTGATGTCTTGCTTGAGACTGTGGGTCTGATCGAAAAGGGAGAGGTAAAAGCTTTAAAACAGGATGATGCCCAAGCTACACCGGCACCTAAGATCACACCAGAGCACTGCCGAATAGATTGGTCCCGCGAAGCGATTCGCATCAAAAATCAGATTCGGGGACTGGCACCTTCTCCGGGTGCATTTACTTCTTACCGGGGGAAGATTTTAAAAATCTTCAAGGTGCAGGTGATCAGCGATACTCCATTTACAGGCAATTACGGAGAGGTGATGGAATCAGATAAAAAGGAGAGTCTGTGGGTGAGGACAGGAGAGGGAATTTTGAGCCTGCTTGAAGTTCAGCCAGAGGGCAAAAGAAAAATGAGGGTTGAGGAATTCGTCCGAGGGTATCGGGTTAAGCCTGAAGAGAAAATAGGATGACCTTTTTGCAATTAAATTGAGACAATAGGCACGAAAATTCGTATGAATGCTTTGCATTTGTTAGATTATATTTAATTGCCTTTCACCCTTCCCCTCTCCCCACAGAGGAGAGAAATATGGAGAGGGGGGGGTAGCTTTGTATCAGAAATAAATGTGCTTTTATTAGAACAAGATTCTTTGAAGTTGGCATAAAAAAGTAAGCGTCTATTTTGGACGTGGGTGGTTGAAAATTGACTTTGGATTTTCGTCCCGCCTGTGGCGGGACGGCTACCATTTTTGGATAGAATAAAACATGGCTAATTTGGAAAACGGATCAAAGCCAGAGGGGAAATGGACTTTTTTAGCTCTGTCCATTCTGAGCCTGGTGGCGCTTGTCATCCTGGCCTCATTCTTTTGGTATCTGATCTCTCCCCGGGTTAACGCCATGAGCCCTCTTCTAAGCCTGGCGGTGAAAATTCTTGGGTTTGTCTTTCTGGTTACTGTCTCGGGAGGATTGTTTTTGATCGTGCTATCCTCGGCTCTGGAAAAAGATTTTTTGTTTCCGCATGGGGAGAAGCAGATAACCTTAAAAGTTTTGTTTCCCATCAATCTTCTTTTGGGAAAACTATTTGGGCTTTCTAAAACTCAGGTTCGGGAATCATTTATTCAGGTTAACGATTCTATTTTTAAAGCCACTCGAAAAAGGGTAAAAAACGATCGACTCTTGATTCTTTTGCCTCACTGTTTGCAAAATTTCGATTGTCCCTATAAAATTATCGCGGATTGCAATAATTGTCGACGATGCGGGAGATGCCAAATCGGCGATATTCTAAAACTGAAGGAGAAATACAATGTCGATATTGCCATTGCTACGGGTGGAACTATAGCCCGGAAGGTGGTGGTGGAGAAAAAGCCAACTGTCATATTGGCAATTGCCTGCGATCGAGATCTCTGTTCTGGCATTCAGGACGTCTATCCCATTCCGGTGTATGGTATACTGAATGAAAGACCGTATGGTCCCTGTATGAATACCCGGGTGGATCTGGAGAGGCTGGAGCAGTCTTTGCAATATATATTAGATGGAGCCAAAGATGCAAAAAGACATAATCATCAACGTCTCTGAATATGAAACCCGTTTAGCCATCTTAGAAGATTTGAAGCTGGTGGAGCTTTTGGTGGAGCGTCCAGAGAAAGAGAGGATGGTGGGGGATATCTACAAAGGTGTGGTCAAGACCGTCCTGCCCGGAATGCAGGCGGCTTTCCTTGACCTGGGACTGGAGAAGGGTGCCTTTCTTCATTTCTCAGATATAGGAGATTCTAAAGCTAAGCTTGACCTTTTGTATGAAGCTGAATTTTTGGAGGAGGAGGAAGAGGAGAAAAAGAAAAAAAAGACCAAGAAGCTACCCGAAAGCATTCAGGAGGTTCTAAAGGAAGGACAGGAGATTTTGGTTCAGGTGACCAAGGAACCCATAGGCACCAAAGGATCCCGGGTCACCACCCAGCTTTCTTTAGCCGGACGATACGTGGTTTTAGTCCCAGGGGAAGATCACGTAGGGGTATCACGTAAGATCTCCGATTGGGCGGAGAAAAAAAGGCTGAAAAGGTTAGCTTACGAGATAAAGCCGGATGGATTCGGATGCATCATCCGAACCGTGGCGGAGGGAAAGCAAAGAAGGGAGCTTAAGTCGGATATAAAAAATCTTTCCAGGCTCTGGAAAGGGATAATAAAGCAGGCGGAGAAAAAGGACCCTCCGGTTCTGTTACATAAGGATATAGGCTTAATCTACAGCATTATGCGGGATATTTTAACTGGTGAGGTTGAAAGTGTGGTGGTTGATTCTAAAGGGGAGTATAAGAAAATCCTCTCCTATCTAAAAAGTGTGGCCAAGACTCTGCGTTCCAAAGTGAAACTTTACCAGGGAAAGGTTCCTATCTTTGATGCCTACAACATCGAGCCGGAAATTGAGAAGATGCTGGATCGGAAGGTGTGGGTGAAAAAGGGGGCTTATTTTGTAATCGATCAGACCGAAGCCATGGTCACCATCGACGTCAACACCGGCAGATTCGTGGGGAAAACCACACAGGAGTCCACCGTGCTCAAAACCAATCTGCAATCCGCCAAAGAGATTGCCCGCCAGATCAGACTGCGAGACATCGGAGGTTTGATCATTGTGGATTTCATCGATATGGAATTGGCGGAGAATAGAAAAAAGGTATTTGAAGAATTCAAAGCCGCCTTCAGACACGACCGCTCAAAAAACAGCATTCTACCCATCTCTGAATTTGGCTTGATCGAGATGACCCGAGAAAGGATCAGGCCCTCTATACTTCACACCTTAAGCGAGATATGTTCATGCTGTGGAGGGATCGGAAGGGTAATTTCCAAAGAGACTACTGCTATGAAAATTGAAAGATGGTTCAAGAGAGCCAAAGTAGGTGCCGGATGTAGAAATTATCGACTGATGGTTCATCCACAGGTGGCTGAGATTCTTGGAGACGGAAAAGCCGACCGTATACGCAAATTAAGCAAAGAACTTAAGCTGGATATAGAACTGGTGAAAAATGATGACCTCTCCTCTAAAGAGTTTAAGATATTTGATTTGAATCAAGAGTTGGAGGTCACGGATATGTTCAAGTCCAAAAGATAGTTTTGTCTTGACTTGCTATAATGAAAATATTAGTATGCTTTCTGAAAAGAAGACACAACGGATCATAAAACTTTCGATAATGATCTTAACCTAATTAAGAAAGACCCGAGGAGGAGTTTTATGTATGCCATCTTAGAAACCGGGGGATTTCAATTCAGCGTCAAAGAAGGAGAGAAGATAAGAATACCCAAACTCCAGGTTCAACCGAAGGAAAAAGTAACCCTGGATAAAATTCTTTTTATTGGCGGCGAAAACCCCATAATCGGAACGCCTTATGTAGAAAATGCTAAAGTGGAAGCAGAGGTTCTTGGTTCAGGGAAAGGGGAGAAGGTCATAGTATTTAAGTTCAAAAGGAGGGTGAAATATAGAAGAAAGAAAGGACACCGTCAGGAATATACTGAGGTAAAGATCGAAAAAATTCTTTCTCCTGAATGAGGGCAGGTGAAGGGAGACGGTAAAAGTTGACTAATGCAAAAGCAAGAAATAAATTTACCTACCCCTCATCCTAACCCCGCCAAAGGCGGGGGACTTCATAAATTTTCCCTTCCCTTGATGGGAGGGAGTAAGGGGGAGGGTGATTAGGTAAATTTATTTAATTTAATTCGTTTGCTATAAAAAAGGAAAGTTAACCATAACATAAAAGCCTCCTTAAAAAATGATCAGAATAATTGCCATAATCTTCATCCTGGTAAGTTTGATTTTTTGTCAGATATCCTCTGCCGCGGTTATCACCCAGCTTGAGGTGAGGGGTAATCGAAGCGTGGACCAGTCCCTGATAATTAACATGTCTGGTCTGGTGGTAGGATCTGAGCTAAAATCTGCCACCATCCAGGAGACCGTTAAGAGAATCTATGCCATGAATCTGTTCTCGGATATTCAGATTGAGGGGGCAGAGTCAGAGGAGGGGATAAAGCTCACCATAGTGGTCAAGGAGTATCCCCGGGTTGTGGAGATTGAAATCTCAGGAAACAAAAAGATAAAGAAGGAGGATATAGAGGAGAAGATAAACCTCATCCCAGGCAGAGTGATGACTCCGGTAGATGTGAAGACGGCGGTGGATGAGATTAAATCACTTTATAATGAGAAGGGATACCTTTCCGCCCAGATTCAATCTGAGCTGATCGGAACGGCGGCTCCGGGTGAGGTGATCTTAAAGCTTAAAGTTGACGAAGGCAAGAAGGTAAGGATCAAAAAGATCTATGTGGAAGGGAACAAAGCCTTCAAGGCATCCAAGATAAGAAAACAGATGAAAAACAAAGAGAAACGCTTTTGGCGAGGTGGTGAGTTCAACCCGGACCAGTATGAGGAGGATAAAGAAAATATTATAGAATTCTGCAAGAAGAAAGGGTATCTGGATGCACAGATAGTCTCTGATTCTATCTGGTATGGCACTGACAAAAAGAATCTTTTCATCCAGATCGTGTTAAGCGAAGGGGAAAAATACAAATTCGGTGAAGTAAACTGGGAAGGGAACAAACTTTTTTCCTCGGAGAAGTTAAAAGGACTGGTGAAATTCAAAGAAGGGGAGATCTATTCTCAAAAAAAATATGAGGAAACCCTGGGCAATATTTATTTCCTTTATCAGGAGGAAGGGTATCTTTACGCCCAGGTGGAGGATAAGACCACCACCCGGGGCAATGTGGTAAACATCACCTATCACATAACCGAAGGGGTGGCGGCGAACGTCCATTACATAAACATTCAGGGCAACACCAGGACCAAGGGAAAAGTGATCAGAAGAGAGCTTTCCATCCTGCCCGGACAGAGATTCCGGCGCTCTCTTTTGATGCGCAGTCTGCGCGATGTCACCTATCTGAATTACTTTTCAAAGGTTGAGCCGGATTACGAGGTTTTAGAAAATGGGGACATTGATCTGATCATTGAGGTGGAGGAGAAGCCCACCGCACAGATCATGTTTGGAGCAGGATACGGTGCCAGAGATAAGTGGGTGGGCAATATAAGCCTGGGTATTCCCAATTTTCGTGGCAATGGTCAGAGTCTCAAACTTAACTGGGACTTTGGCAAAACAACACAAACCATTGAGCTTTCCTTCACCGAGCCCTGGTTCAGGGACACTCCCACCTCGGTCGGTTTTGATATCTATAAGACTAACCGGAAATGGTATGACGATTTTACTGAAGAGAACAAGGGATTTGGGTTAAGATTGGGCAGAAGACTCTCTTGGCCGGATAATTATTTCAGAGTATACTGGCGTTATCGCTGGGAGCAGATAAGGTATTATGATTTTGCCCCCCCTCTGATGGTAATGGACTCTACAGGCACGGATACCACTTATATTCCGCATTATCTGTCAGAGGTGAACTGGCCCCGAAATAGTGCCACCACCTCTTTTACCATAGTTCGGGACTCCAGAGATCTTCCTCAGTTCGCCACTAAAGGTTCTATCCTTTCATGGAATACAGAATTGGCGGCGGAGTTTTTTGGGGGGGATTTTTCCTATCATAAACACATATTTCAAGCCAGCTACTATTTGACCACCTTCTGGAAATTTGTCCTGGCGACTCACCTCAAGGTGGGCGTTCTGGATGGAAGGGACAAAGATTTGCCGGAAGTTTACGGCGAGCGCTTCTCACCGGGGGGCACGGATCCGGATGGGATGATCCGGGGGTACTCTGATGGTTCTATTGGACCAGTCGACGAGCAGGGAAGAGAACAGAGGGGAAGAAGCGTGTTGATTTACAATGCGGAACTTCAATACCCTCTGGTGGAACAACAGATGTATTTCCTCCTTTTTGGTGATGCGGGGAATGCCTGGCTGAGTGGCAGAAGTATAAGACCCTTCGCCTTCAGACATAAAGCCGATCGCGACCTTTTCCGGGCGCTGGGTTTGGGGGTGAGATTGGTAATTCCCGGAATGGGAGTGATTGGGTTCGATTTTGCCTATGGATTCGATCATCCGGAAAAAGGAGAATGGAGACCTCATTTTCAATTTGGAACCACATTCTAAATACTGCTAAAGTTGAGCAAAAATAACTGAATGGAAAAAACATATCAGTGATACTCAATTTCTCAGGAGGAAAAAAGTGAAAAGGAAAGTCATTGTGTTTTCAACCATCCTGTTTTTTCTGACCGGGATGTTTCTTCTGTTCTGGACAAGCGAGACCTCCTCTCAAGAGGGGAAAATCGGTTACGTGGACTCGATGAAGCTCCGAACCGAGTTTGGTGAATTTGCTGATGCTCAGGCCGAGTTCGATAAGGATGTAAAAGCATGGCAGGAGGAGATAGATCAAATGCAGAAAAACGTTATAGATAGCCTGGTAACTGATTCAGTCAGATACAGTTTGGTTTTAAGCGAAGCTAAAAGAAAAGAGAAAAATGAGTATCTGAAATCCAAAAGACTGGAACATCAAAAGCTCGTCAATGACATCTTTGGTCCCGGTGGAAAGGCGGAAAAAAGGAATGCCGAGTTGACCAAGCCGATTCTGGATAAGATCAACCAGGTTTTGGAAAAAATCGCCACCGAGGAAAATTTCGTAATGATCTTCGATTCGGTGAATGCCAACATCGCCTATGCCAAAAAGGACCTGGATTTAACTGACCTGGTTTTAGAAGAGCTTAACAAACTGGAGTAAGATTTTGAATTTTAAAGATTCCAGGTCGCCCAGAGCGAGGATACCTCAAAAAGTGGAAAGAAACTTAAGCGAAATTTCCGAATACATAACCGGAGAGTTGGTGGGGGATCCTTCCATCAAAATAAGGGGAGTGGCTGGAATCGAGGATGCCCAAACAGGTGATCTCACCTTTCTGGCTAATCCCAGATATGCAGATTTTCTGGAAACCACCTCTGCCTCAGCGGTGATTGTAGGGAAAGAAACGAAAACAGAGGGGGTCAAGGTACCTTTGATCAAACATCCCAGTCCCTATTTTGCCTTTGCCCGAGTGGTGGAGCTTTTTGTTGACACCAAAAAGACTTATCCTGAAGCTGTGCATCCTACCGCGGTTTTAGCAGAAGAGGTGGAACTGGAGACGGGAGTGCACATAGGTCCTCAGGTGGTCCTGGAAAGGGGAGCGTGGTTGAGGCGCAACTCAACCATTCTGGCAGGCAGTTTTATCGGAGCCAATTCAACTGTGGGAGAAAACTCGCTTCTCTATCCTAACGTCACTATAAGGGAAAACGTAAAGATAGGGAATGGTGTGATCATTCACTCCGGCACGGTGATAGGATCGGATGGGTTTGGTTACGCAAAAGAGAAGGGAGCCCACCATAAGATTCCCCAGATCGGAGGGGTGAGGATAGAGGGGGATGTGGAAATTGGGGCGAACGTGACCATAGATCGCGCCACCTTAGGTGTCACTCGAATAGGAAGGGGAACCAAAATAGATAATCTGGTTCAGATCGGACATAACGTAGATATAGGAGAAAACTGTATCATCGTGGCGCAGGTGGGAATAGGAGGAAGCACGAAAGTGGGAAATGATTCGATTCTGGCTGGGCAGGTGGGATTGGGGGGACATATCAGGATCGGCAATCGGGTGGTGATCGGTGGTCAGTCGGGCGTCACCAAAGATGTTCCCGATGATGCAACCATGTTAGGCTATCCAGCACGTGAGATTCATAAGACCAAAAGAATCGAGGCCCATCTTTCCCGTATGGATCTTTATGTTCAACGATTGAAAGAACTGGAAAGGATGTTAACAGAAATGAAGCAGACTTTACATTGATTTGTAAACTTTTGGAGGTAAAGATGAGTGAGCTGGTTGAGGTTAGCGATAGCAATTTTGAAAATGAGGTTTTAAAGTCTGATAAGCTCTGCCTGGTTGATTTCTGGGCAGAGTGGTGTGGACCCTGCCTAATGGTGCATCCCATCCTGGAGGAGATCGCCAACGAGTATGCGGAAAAGCTGAAGGTGCGAAAGCTGAACGTGGATCAAAACAGTCAGACCGCCGCCAAATATGGAATCATGAGCATCCCCTGCCTTCTTTTCTTTAATGATGGAAAGGTGGTGGATCAGGTCATCGGAGCGGTTCCCAAAAAGCATTTTGTGGAAAGAATTGATAAAATACTCGAGTAAGCCTTTTTATGCTTGGTATGAACCATACGGTTCATACCTTGCTTTCAAAAGGATTTTTTATCATTTACCTAAAATTGGATGCAAGAAAGATGATAGGTCATCCAGTGGCTCTCAGAGCTTTCTCAAACCGCCTTCTATGGTCAGCGGATAGATTTGTTCTGAAAGATTTCCAAAGCATTCTGTAATGGATAAAGTTTCAGATAAAACCAAGCATGTTTGTTCCCTAAACAATTCTTCAAATAAATCTGAAGGGACCATTGAGATTCTGAGGGAAGGACAGGAGTGTCCCTTTTGTCATTTTGCTAAGCTAAAAAGAGAAGCTGACGAGTTAGTCTGCCCCATCTGTGGATACGGACACAAACCCGTCACTTGATAGAAATTTATGAGGGAGGAGTTTCCTTCTGATTTCCTGCGTTCCCTGTTGGTGAAGAACACTAACAGGATAACTGTGCTGTTGGTCAATCACCAGGATCCCGCAAGAGACAGGAGAAGACCAACAGCCAGCAAAGGTTTGATTCGCAATTTGTGAAGGAGAGACAATGTTTATCAATATGTCATGGAAGGGAAATTTGGCTTTTGAAGCGGAAACCGAGTCCTGGCATCGAATTTTGCTTGATGCCAAGCAAGAGGTGGGTGGGGAGGATAAAGGTCCCCGACCCATGGAGGTTTTGCTGGTCTCCCTGGCTGGATGCACCGCGATGGACGTTGCCTCCATTTTGAAAAAGAAAAGAGTGAATCTGCAAGACATGACCGTCAAGGTTAATGCAGAACAAGCTCCCCAGCATCCAAAATATTTTACCAGAATAGACGTGGAGTTCAATTTTGAGGGGAAAGACATCAAGGAAGAAGATGTCAAACGAGCCATAGAGCTTTCCAAGGATAAATACTGTTCGGTTTCAGTTATGTTAGAAGTTAAGGCTGAAATCTCATATCGATGGAATATTGTGAATGAATAAATAAATCCCATTTTCACGCTGAGAGAGATGGGGACTTTCTGGTATAAACCAAATAGAAGAAAGGAGGAGCATGGTAAAATTTTATCAAAGGATGAAGTAAGTTATTTTGAACCAAAGATGTTTTGCTTTGAGCTTTAAGTGAGAGAAGGAGAGAAAAGGCTCTGGTTTCGAGAAACTTGGCTAAAGATACAAAACAGGAGGAATGGAAGATGAAAACCTATCTAAGAATTTTATGTTTGTCACTGGTCGCGATAGCCATAATTTTGGGAAGCTGCACCAAGAAAAAATCAACCGAACCTGGTGACGGCACGCCAACTGACACACAATCGCCCTCTGTCACCATCACAATCCCGACCAGTGAGGCGGTTTATGTTACCGACCAAGAAACTGTGGATTTGAGCGGAAGCGCATCTGACGATCAGGGAGTGGCAAGCGTAACCTGGGCAAATGTGAGCACAGGGACAGGTGGAAATTGCACCGGAACCACCAGTTGGTCTGCCACCGGAATTACCCTGCAAGAAGAGGATAATTTGATTGTGGTGACCGCCAGCGATGCCGCAGGCAACACCGGATCAGACAGCCTAACGGTCACCTACAACCAATATGTAAGTTTTACCACCGATCCCACCACAGATCCTTCAGGAGTAATTATGGCCCAATCCACGGATGTGACCATCCGCATCGGAATTGCTCCCAACCCAAATCTTATGGATTCCTCTGTAAGGCTTCTAAGAGTAGATAGTCAGGGTAACGTAACCGATTCCTTGAATTTTCTTTATGACGATGGAGAGTGGTTCACCCACGGTGATGACATCGCAGGAGACGGTATCTTCAGCACCAAACAAAACTTCATCGAGTCGTTTGAGGGAACCATTCGCTTGCGAATAAGGGTGTTCACACAGGAGAGTGGAGGAGACGTGGTGGCTTATACCTCCATTTTCACCATCCCTGTGGTCGCAGCTATCACCACCCAGGAATTTGAGACCGCTTTGAACCTTCAAAATTCGAATTCGGACAAATACGATAGCTTGGTAGCTCTGGTGGGTGAGGATGCCGCCAAACAGCAGGTTCTTGACTCGATAAAAGCGCAAAGCGGGGTGGATTCTGCAGGAATAACTGAGGAAGGGGATGCCATCTGGGTGGAATATCACTCCGGAATCAGCGGAATGATCCTGCTTTACGAAGACGACGTTAAAGGCGGATCTTCAAAGCGCAATCGAGAGAGACAACAGAAGATTCCCCCATCTTTGCAGACCAGAGGAGTTCTTGATGCAACCAAGGTTGGTCGTCTGGTTTATGCTGTGGCTGACGAGGATACGGTGGGAAGCACCAAGGTGTTGATCTATGATGCATTCCATACCCAGTTTCCAACAGAAGGAAATGAGATCTGCAGCATATTTGTGAAATCAGAATGTCCTCAGTTCACCGTGACGCATGTAAAGAACACTCAGTGCACGGTGGATATGGCTAAGAACTTCAGCCAGTATGGGACCATCTATATCAGCACCCATGGTAGCGTTAGAAATGGACAGGTCAGATTCCTGACCGGAGACCTGGCTGCTGGATTTGACCTCCTGCGTTTCATAGACCTCAGTCTGAAGAGGCTAGGCTTGGGAACGGTAAAAGGAAAGACTTACTACACCATCTACCCCTCCTTTATCACCAGTTATACAGGAAAATATCCCAAAAGCATCGTGTTTAACTCCTCTTGCTACAGTAGCGCCAACCAGACCATGTCCAACGCTTTCAGAAACAAAGGAGTCTTGACCTATCTGGGCTTCGACAACTCGGTAGGCGGGACCTTCGCTAGAACCTCTGGCACCGGATTTTTCAAGAAGATGGTCAATGATAAGAAGAAGAGTGGGGAGGCTTTTACTCCTGGTCAAAAAGACCCTGGTCACAAACATGCGGAATTTATGATGTTCGGAAGCAATAAGGCGATTTATCAGTCTGACTTCTTCAATGGAGGATTTGAGACGGGAAACCTGCAAGGATGGACCAAAGATGGTGATGGGCGAGTGATAACCAAGCTGGTTTTCCTCACCCCGCAGGAAGGAAGCTTTATGGGCATCATTTCCACTGGACTGGGCTATACCACCCAGTCAGGGTCCATCTCCCAGTCTTTCTGTATTCCAGCAGGTAAAACCACTCTTTCATTCAAATACAACTTCTTGTCAGAGGAATTCATGGAGTATGTGGGGTCGCAATACCAAGACTATTTCAAGGTGATGCTCAAAACAAAGACAGATTCCACCACCTTATTGCATGACTATATTGATGGTCTTGCCGGGCAAGTTGACTCAGTTCCCACCATTAACTTTGATGTAGGAGACGTCTGGATGACCGGGTGGCGCATAGCATCATTAAACATCTCTGCGTACGCGGGCAAAGCAGTCACCCTTATCTTCAAGTGTGGGGATGTGGGCGACAGCATTTACGATACCGCGATCTTGTTAGATGACATAAAATTCGAGTAGCTGAAAAACAGAGGGGAGCTGAAACGTCAACCTTTCAGCTCCCCTCAAAGCTTAAATTGTACCAAGTGAAAGCAAGTTCAAAGCTTTTTGTCGTTTTTGCTTTACTCATATTATGGGTGGTTATGTCCGGATTCTCTTGTAAGGAAAAGGGCCAAGACGTCAAAATCATTTTCTTCAGCCAAGGGCAGAAGACTATTCTCAACCCGGAATTGTCGGGATTTTTGGATTTGATAGAAACAGCAAAAGATCTTCTGGTTACTGCTGATGATATGCTGAAACTGATGGTCGATCCTGAATTAATCAAAGAGATTAAAAAGAAAGATAGTGCAATCGAGATCATATATCCGAAATCGATCGAGCTTACCAGTGACTACGACAAACAGACCATTTATCCTGATCGTATTCTGATTGCCTTATCAGGTGAGTTTGTCGGAGAAAACAAAAATAGTCCGGCCGTCATTTTTCATGGTTACCCGGCTTATTCTGCGGGTCCTTACACTAACAGCAAGGGCATAAGAGAGCTTAAAGAAATTTTACGGAAGATGGAAATAAAGTGAGACCGTGTGTGGTATTATGTGTTGATCTGAACGCCATTTTCCAAAGGTAGAGTATTTTGGCTCTATTTTATTTATAGTTTCTTATTTTTTATTCATGGATGAGACGTCCCGCCTTTTATGCTTTACTTCTTTTTGTCGCAGGTATTCTTTTAGGCAATCTTTTTGATCTTCCCGTTGTTTTACTCTTTTCAACTTTTGCCCTCACACTTCTCTTCTGCGTCATTTTCCTCCTGCGGAAAGAGAGGCAAAGCGCCAAATTCTTTCTAATCCTGTTAATCATACTGGCAGGATTTTTCAGATATGAGCTTCTAACCCGTGATTTTCCCCCCAATCACGTGAGCAATTTCTTGAATGTGGACTCCAAGCTGGTCCTTACCGGAAAGATAGTTGAGGAGCCTGATGTCAGAGAAACCAAAACTTTCATAACTCTTGACACAGAGAAAATATCAGTTGGTGAAAGAACATACTCCACCACCGGTCAGATAATTCTGAAAATAAAAGAGCCCACTTTTAGGTTTGACTACGCTGATAACATCAGATTCGAAGGATATTTGAACGAGCCCACATCCAAAAGAAACCCGGGAGCATTTGATTACAAAAAATACCTTAACCGGAAAAAAATCTACGGGATTGTTAGTCTATCTCATGCCGATCAGGTTGAAATCCCAAAGCAAAGTAAAGGAAATATCTTCTTTTCCAAGATAGTGATTCCCTTGAGAAGGTGGATTTTAGTGGTCTTCAACAGAACACTATCGGGTAATCATAAAGCCCTGCTTGCCGGGTTTCTGTTAGGGGAAACCAGAGAGATTCCCAAACAGGTTTATACCATGTTCAGAGATACCGGCACAGTTCATCTTCTGGCAGTCTCTGGCTCCAATGTATGGTTGGTTATCGGGGTGATCTTGGGAGCTTTAAGTTTGCTTCGAGTGCCCAAGATTTTTGCCACCTTATTGACTCTGGTTTGCATCCTCATTTTCGCCAATCTGGTGCATAATGATCCTCCGGTGGTGAGAGCGGGCATTATGGCAGGGGTGATGCTATTGGGCGTTCTTTTATATAAAGACGTAGATCTGATAAACGTGGTCTCATTTGCCGGTTTGGTCATTCTGTTTTTTTCGCCTCTCTTTCTTTTTGATGTGGGTTTTCAGCTTTCCTTTGCCTCGGTTTTTGGAATTCTTCTTTTATATCCACAACTGAGCAAGCTGGTGTCGAAATATGTAAGCAGATCTCACAAGAATTTATGGAAATGGATAATCATGCCTGCTCTGATCTCTGTATCTGTAGAGCTGGTTCTTTTTCCCATTTTAGCCTATTATTTCAACATGATTCCTCTTATAATAGTGGTGGCTAATATATTCATAGTTCCTCTGGCTGGATTGTCCGTGGTGCTAGCTTGTTTCACCCTGTTCTCAGCTATCTTCAGCAATTTTCTGACAGGCATCTTTTCCGCTTGCAACTGGCTATGTCTGGATTTGACTTTAAGGTCGACTGAGTTCTTTGCCACTCTGCCCATAGCAAAACTTTCCATTCCGGCTCCCTCAATTTCCAGCTTCATACTCTACTACTTTTTTCTCTGGATTTTGGTTAGCTCCATTGCTTCAAAGAAAAAAATTCTTCTTTTTTCAGTTCTGATAATTGCCAATGTGCTCATCTGGAGGGAGGGACTTTCACACAGCGATAGACCTCTCAGGGTAACCTTTCTGGATGTTAGCCAGGGAAGTTCTGCCATCATCGATCTTCCAAATAAGAAGACCTTTTTGATAAACGCAGGAGAAAAAGGGGAAACTTTCGATGCTGGCGAGTATATTGTTGTTCCATTTCTAAACCATAAAGGGATTACTGAAATTGATAAGTTTATCCTTACGGATTCTGACTCTTTGAATCTGAATTCAGCCCGATCGATCTTAGAGAATAGACAGGTAGAACAAATCTTATTGCCAGATCCTTCATTTCTCACGGACGAAATCTATGAAAATCTAATTAAGAAAATGCCGGATAGATTCATCTTTTTGGATTCTATTGACGCCATAACCGATAAGAAAGAAAAGCTTTTGATTCGGTTTTTTGATTATCCAAAAACAGATAAATCAGGATCGATTTCCAAGAAAGCGCTGATAAAGATTTTGTATAAGCAAATCTCTTTTTGCCTTTTTGATGGAATGAAGAGGGTTCATTTTGACCCAGAATTTGATTGGGATAAGTTGAAAAATTGTTCGGTTCTGGTCTTGCCTGAACTGGGAAATACAAATGAAATTATCCAGGTCATCTCCACCATCAGACCACAGAAGATCATCTTCACCCGTCACTATTTTCGTTACCAGAAAGACAGAATTCCGACTCTAATGCAGGCAAATTTCCCTCAAACTGAATATCATCGCACCTTAGAAAATGGGGCGATAATTTGCAAAACTGATGGCGAGAAATTGTGGTTTGATCTAACAATTAGATGAAGCTAAGAATGAGGCTTGGTAGGTCAGGTTGCGATCCCCCCGCCGTCGGCGGGGGAGAGCTACCCGACACCTATGGTAAATTCTCTTGTCGGGCAGTCCAAATGGACAGCCCGACCTACCGCTAAAATCAATATCTTAATTGGTTATGACAACAGTAGAAATAGTTTTGCTTGCCGGTTTTATTGTTTTGATTGGGCATTTCATCAAAGGACTATCCGGTTTTGCCAGTGCCCTGTTTGCAATTCCTCTCTTAGCATTATTCCTGGATATCAAGTTTGTTGTCCCCGTATTCTTGTTGTTTGATTTCATTTCCGGAATAATTCTGACCATACAGACCAGGAGATTCATTGACAAGAGATCTGGTCTTTTGATTCTCTCAGGTCTTATAATCGGGACGGCAGTTGGGACGTACCTTCTGGTCTCTTTTGGAAATGAAGCGTTGAAAAGGGTTTTTGGTGTGGTGGTAATTTTGTTTGCGCTGAAAATATTGATTTCAGACAACGAGGGGGCAAAAAAACAAATCAGCAAAATTTGGGCGCCTGTCTCCGGGGTTGTTGGCGGTTGCACAGGCGCAATGTTCGGTTTGAATGGTCCACCTCTGGTGCTCTATCTTACCCATCAACTACGGGACAAACAAGTCTTTAGAGCTACGCTTTATGGCTTGTTCTTTGTGGATGCTTGCTACAGACTGATTCTATATTCGTTCAATAAACTGATCACTATAGAGACAATCAAATTTGCTTTGTGCCTCACACCATTTTTGTTGGTCGGGCTTCTTCTGGGATCGAAAATGCACGCCAAGATCAAAGAGAATACCTTTAAGAAGATCATTGCTTTGATTCTTGTGATAACTGGAATATTCCTAATCATTTAAAACGAAGGGCATCTCTCTTGATGCATTAGCGTTAGGAAATGCCGATGCTTTTCTTTGCCAGCTTCGGGAATTCTCCCCCGCCTTTGGCGGGATCTTCGACCCCGCATTTTGCGGGGGATCTTGAGACTATTCCCGAAACATCACAACGGTGAATTCTTACAGGATGAATCTGTAAGAACAAGGGACAGAATCAATGCTTTTTTGAGTCCCTCATAATGTGTTTTGCAAAAAAACGGGCAATCTGCTTTGAAAACAGATGTTCAAAAATGAGGCAGAGAGAAATTGTTACAATCTAAAGCTATAAAGGGCGTGGTGTTGAAAAAGAGCTAAAGTATAATAAAACATTCGGTATGCCTTTTGCATTAGACAGAGTGGATAAAAGTATTTGAGGATAATGTATAAATAAAGGAAAGGGGTGATAGTATATGTTGAGTACTTTTCATAGAGATTCAAAAGGTTTCACCCTGATCGAGTTGATGATCGTGGTGGTCATCATTGGGATCTTAGCCGCACTGGCGATCCCTCGTTTTATGAGAGCCACCACCAGAGCCAAACAGTCTGAGGCTAAACAAATTCTGAAGCAGATCTATGTGATGCAGAGGGCTTACCGACAACAGTATGAGACCTATGCCTGCAACGGTAAGACTATGTGTTCGGCTTGACCGAACAGCTTTCACGTCCTCGGGATAGAATACATGCCGAGTGCCAGATATACTTATAGCATAACTGCCAATGCCACCACGTTTACTGCTACGGCTACCACCTCTGATCTGGATGATGACGATACCAAGGACATCTGGCAGATAGATCAAGATGGCAACTTGGTCTGCAGCTCCGATGACGCATCCAGCTAAGTTTAGCTGGAAAAAGAAGAGCCAAAGAATGGGGATTCTTTCAAATCCCCATTTCTTGTAAGCAAAATTTTTACATGGCTTAGTGGTAACGGACACTTTGTATGTTGCTATCTTTCTCAATGTAGAGCAAAGGACGTCCGTAGCCGACAAATCATTCTCTCTGACTGAAGTCAGGACAAGGGTTAAGACCTGAACACCAGAACCTAACTTAAGTTAGATTCTGGTGCTTTTCACTATCTTAATGAGCTTTACAGACACATGAGGACATGATCCTTCCGTGACGAACAGGGGAGAGGTCTGCGAAACATTAGACACCAAGGTGAAGAACTATGCCACAAGGCGAGAACCCCAAAAAAATTCTGAGAAAAACCTTGACTTTTGTCAAATGATATCGTAGAAATTATTTAGAGGTAAGATTGGAAATATGGTTGGTGTTGTATCAGTTTCAAGTTAGAAGAAAGATGAGGAAGAAAAACAGATGGGTTTGTTGAGTAAGTTACTTCATCATCATCCACCGAAATCCGCCATGCATCTTGGGCGTAACAACCCTTGCTGGTGCGGCAGTGGCAAGAAATACAAGAAGTGTCATTACGAATCGGATCAGAAATACTTCTCCAGTATGGTTGCCAAAACCTGCAAAACTTCCTCTTGAAGTAGATAAACGAGGTGAGTTTCACCTCATAAGAAACCTTCTGCTTTACAATCTTTAGATTTTTTCGTCGCACTACAGATCGTCTTTCAAATGACGTCCTTGATTTAAGAGATCACATATGTCCTGTGTTTTCGATTTCTCAGCATTTTTCTAAGATGTAGTTGAGTTTTCTCTTGACAAAAGCATCATGGTCTTTTAACTTCCAGCAAGTTTTTTTAGTCAAGGAAGGATGCGATAGCATATTAGCAACAAAGTGTGGTGATCGGCTAAACAATGATTAAAAGACAAGATGCAGGTATCTGGCAATCATTCAATGTTAATAAAGGAGGTATATGCTTAAATTTCCTAAACATTTTACCTTAAAAAGCCCAGTTGGTGCTACCTTAGCTTGCATTTTAGGCCTCTTCTTCTTTTTATCAGCATATGTGTCTGGGGAGTTCCCACTTGATGCAGTACAGGTTGGTGATGAACTTTGTTCTGCATGCCATGACCAGATCAATCAGCAGTTTCAGAAAAATATCCATGCCAGACTGGCTGTAGGAGATGAAAATACCTGTGAAGCATGTCATGGTCCTGGTTCGAAACATGCAGAGGAAGGGGATCCGGCATTGATTTATAATGCTCCCAAAGATTACTCTGCCACCGGAAAAAATATGTGCATCACTTGCCACCAGGGAAGGGCTTTCAACTCCTGGCATGGGTTGACTCACTTTGAGGCAGTAGAAGGATGCAGTGACTGTCACAAGATTCACTCAGAAGAAAAACATCTTCTGGCAAAGCAGGAGCCCCAACTCTGTTTTGACTGTCATACCCTAAAAAAATCCCAGGCTCGTATGCCATCCCATCATCCGGTTATGGAAGGGTTGGTCAGCTGTTCGGACTGCCACTCGGTTCATTCGGGAGAGGTTAAGTATACGGTTGGAGACGAGAGCCGCGAGCTATGCCTGTCCTGCCATAGTTCTCTTTCGGGCCCGTTTATCTTCGAGCATGAGCCGGTCAACGAGGACTGCGGCATCTGTCATGATCCGCATGGAACCATTGCTGACAAATTGCTTATACAGAATGAGCCGTTCCTATGCTTATCCTGCCATCCGATGCACTTTCACGTCACCTTGGTTGGATATGAGGGAGAATTTTCTGCTCCCATGCATCCAGAGCGAACGGGCGTCTCTACCCGCGATGGTATGAAACAAGCGATGTTGACCAAATGCACTCAATGTCATTCGGAGGTTCACGGAAGTGATCTTCCCTCCCAGTCGATTTCAGGTGCCGGAAGAGCATTAACCAGATAGGACAAGGAGAAAAATATGAAAAGGCCATTTCTAAAATTTCTTATCGTAGCTATAGCAGTTTTGGTCTTGCCGTTTTTTTCATCATCTGCTATTTCACAGGAAGAACCAACTTCCTCTATCTGGAGTCTTTGGTTGGGAGGACATTACACTGGCTATGAAGACTTCTATAAAAAGGTAGGGGAGTTTGATCGCGGCGAAAAGGAAGCGATGCCCGAAGTATCATTAAGCTATTCCGGGTATAAAGAAGATCAAAGTTGGGATTTCTTCGGGCATTATTATGATCCCAAAAGAATATCCTTTGATCTGAGCGGAAAATCAAAGGACGTCTTTTCCGGGAAGGTCTCCTACCTCTCCTCTTACCGTCAACGGGCAACAGACCTTCTTGAGAACCTGATGGCTCGTGAGGCGGTAAACCAGGAGAACAAGCCCGGCGGGAAAATGTTTACTTACGAACATGAGAATCCAGATGCCGATTTCGGCTATACAAGGCATGAGGTAAAATCCGATTTCCAGGTGAAAGTTCCCGGCTCTGCCAAATTGAAGATCAAAGCATTTCACCGTTCGATTCTGGAGAAAGGGGACGATCAGAAAGTGGTATCTATGCACTGCTCCTCCTGCCATATGGTTTCCAAATCTGCAAAGGTGGACCGCCGGACTCACACTGTATCTGCTGGCGCAGAGGCTACCACTGGTCCAGTACTTTTCTCCTATTTGGGGAGTTACCGCACCTTCAAGTCGGAAGCATCCACCCCGGTGGCATTTTACGACAAGGCAGAACACCCGACAGAGAAGGATTCGGCTAAACAGGAGGGATATATTAAGGAGTTTGATGCCCGGATGGTCTTCAACGATGAGAAGGTGCCGTTTGGGCAAATACCAGAGACCGAGAAGATGGCGCATACGCTGAAGGTCAAAACCGACATGGGGAAGAAAGGCGATATCTTAGGAAGCTTTACTAACTCGCAGGCTAAAAACAAATCTGCGGGGCTGAAAGTCCAAAGCAATAGCGGCGGCTTGAAATACGTGGTCAGTCCCAGCCAGAAAACCAAAATCGTCGCGTTAGCTTCGCTTTCCCGGATAGAGAGTGATGAGGCACAAATAGACTTGCCCTTGTGGCGTGATGGATTGACCGGTGGGGGCCAGGATTTTGACTGGATCCGTTATTCCAACCTGACACGCACTGTAGCTAAAGGCTCTGCGGAGTTCATCTATCAGCCCAACCGGAAATACCGGGTCTTTCTTTCCACCGGATACGAGGGTACGGAGAGGGATGACTATCCCGACATTGAGGCCAAGGGAAAGACCACCAAGCTTAAAGCATCAGTAGGTGGTAAATACCGTCCGAATTCGAAATTCTGGGGACGAATCAAATACTCGTTTGAGAACATCAAAGATCCTGCTCCCTACAACCAACTTTTCGAAGCTTCAGGCGACACATTAGCTAAACTCTGGTACTTCGAGCGTGAGAAACTGCGTTATGGGGACGTAACCAACCAGCCTACTAACCAACACGGGATCGATCTCACACTCAACTTCCGTCCCGACCGAAGAACCAGCCTATCGGCAGGTTTGAGAGCAAGCCTGGAGACCAACGGCGACACCGACAGCCTTGATTTTGAGCGAACTAAATTACAGCCCCAAGTTTCTGCAACTCTGGCTCCTACGCCGGAATGGAATCTCTTCGGTAGCATCAGCTACGCCTATGATAAGTCAAATGGCTTGGCATCTGTGGCAATGATGGATGGGTGAGGGGGTCTTGTCTCCGCCACAGGTGGTGGCGTTGGTTCCATGCACTACGGCTCATTTTTCTCTGAAACCGAATACAAAAGCGAAACAGTCTCATTCTCTGCCGGCATTCTGTTCTTAGCCAGCGAGAAGGTCAACCTAACCTTGGACGGCAACTACATCGACAGTAAAGGCAATCTAAAGATGGGTGAAATGCCTGAAGTTCCACAGGAGGTCACGGACAATATTGCCGCCGCGGATTATGATTTTAGCTCAATTAACGAATACTCTGATTTAGCCTATACCCAGTTCAATGTCTCGATGGGAGCAGAATATATGCTTTCTTCACGTGTATCTCTCACTGCAGATGCAACTTATTCCGATTTAACCGATGATAAAGGGTATGTTTACGGTATTGAGTCAGGCTCAATATATGTGGTACGAACCGGGGTGAAAATAGGTTTCTAAAGTAAAGTCCAAACTAATTTCTGATTTGAACCGAACGGTTTACAAAAGCCGTTCGGTTTTTTTTTATTTTTTTTCATGGTGAGTATGTCGAACCAAAAAAGTCCAGGATAAAGGCTTGTCCTGAAGCCCGCCTTCGGCGGGACTGAAGGATACCCTCGACCAAAAAGTTAATCAGGAGACCTTGAATCTTACCGCTGTTTCTCTTACATCTTCTCTTTTTACTTCTTACGGGTCATTAAGGTCATAAACTATTATGTGGAGAATGTATTCTCCTTTTGGAAGATCTAACGTTCCTTTTAAGAAAGGCTGACTGTCAACTGGCCAATTGGCATATCCCGTGTCAGGTTTCGCATAGAGGGCAAATTCATCATTCTCTGTCCGAGAAAGAATTCTATAAATAATTTTAGCACTAATGCTATCATTTTTACTTTTAAGCTCATATACTTCACAATAGTAAGCAGGCGACGATTGTCCTTCCAGATAAACATTCTGTGGATGGGGCATAATCACTAAGGAATTTCTAATAAATTTGCCTCCGTTTTTTGCCACATAGAGTGAATCAGCCACCCAAATAGAATCAGCCATTATCGATCGACTGATTTTTTCCTGATTAGTTTTAATAGCATGAGGTACCAAAATAAGAGTGGTTCTATCAATCCCAATTTTTTGAGAAACACTGTCCCTCACTCTTACAGAAACGATGTAATCCCCCGGCGGAAGAGATTCCCAACTAAACTGATCTACCCAAAGTAAACCCTCCACCTTCAAATTCATTGGCTGTTTGTTTATGATGGTCGCATTATCTTGAGCAACAGTCTTCATAGATTTTGCATCAAGTATTGTCACTCTTTCTTCAAAAGCAGACCAAGCCACTTCAGGATTGAGAGAATCGGAGACTGATCCTAATTTTTCAAGAGGGATGCCTAAATTAACTTTTAACTCATAAGTATCCCCTTCATTCCAGAATTTCCACCAGTCCCAGGCAAAATTCAAAGGTTTACCAAAATCAATTTCAACCTCCGCTTTAGCCATATCAATCTTTTCTGTTCTGGTTGATAAATAATCTATTAATGAAAAACTATTATCTCTGCCGTCGGCATACAGCTTGCAAGGTGCCAGTTCCCAAAAACCCGTTGCTTTATAATCCTGAAACTGGAATTTCCCGTGTTTATTATAGATCCAAACTTGAGATCTGCTTCTCATATCTTCTACTTTTTGATCCATCAGCGTAAATGCTTTTTTGCCAAATGAGGATATTTGCTCAAAATCACCATGGCGATCAGAGTAATAATCAGCCGGTTCTATACCATCAGGTTCTCCGTATAAAATATATACATCACCGCGATCGTCCCAGGGTTTTTGCCCAAAAATGGTATGATAAAAGGTAAGGACATGTTGAACTCTCTGGTTAAACTCTTCTTTGAATTCATTCACCTCGGTAGTGAGATCCGGGTCTTGTCTCTTCCGCCATATTCTTAGCCATTCTTCTCTAAGCGAATCCGGAAGCAAAAGAAATGTGGTTATTTCCGCTTTAGACGCCACGACCTTAAATGAGTGATAGAAAATTTTTCCTTCCTCTGTTTTTAGTAACTCATCTCTTTTTTTGTTCTGGAGTTTTTTAATAAAACCTCTTCTATCTTTTTCGTCTTTGAGAGACAAATATTTTGTTTGAGACAGAGGATCACTTAAAAAAGTATGATAGATTGCTTTTTCTTCGGCGTTTAGGGCTTGATACCTTCTGCCCCAGAATTCTTTCCAAATAAAATCTCTTTCAGATTCTAAAACTGGGGTCAGATGATATAGGAGATATGTCTTTAACTCCTCGGGGGTAGCTTTAGCCTTTTTTAAAAGCTTGTATTCCTCTTGTTCTTTTGGATTGAGATTCTTAGGTGAGAGAGGGCCTGTGGCGGCACAACTTATAACCAGTAAGGTTAGGAATATTCCTAAGAATAGTGCTAAATAAAAGCTCTTTTTCACTTTTTTCTCCCTCCTATTCTAAGAGAGAGGTATGCCATGTATCTGTTTACATCAGACAGCCTTTAATTCTACTCAAAACTTGGTTCCACGATCTTTCCTATAAAAAGTATGGTTTGAGATTGATTTTCTCGAATCATAAACACAAATGGTCGATTCACTCGCATCCGAAAACCAGAGGGGCCCGGCCCCAATGTCCCCTCAACGGAAGTAACGGCTGCCGCTTCAGTGCCTTCTTCGTTCACCTCCACAAATGTTTTATGTTTCACAGTATCAATCCAGATGCCACCTGGCTTGTACATTTTGGTAAAGTCCGCCCGGTAAGGATCGAAAGCGATTTCCATTCCCATAGTTCTCAACACGCTGTTTAACCCGAATTCACACTCCAGCTTGAACCTTGGAAGGAACAACTCAAGCGATTGCTTGGAGAAACTGTTCATCCACTTGTCCCAGTTTTCTTGGCTGAATTCCCCTACCAGAGAATCGATATCGGTTTGAGGCTTTGGAAGGAAAACAGTCATGCTGAAATCACCATCGCCGTAGGGCAAATCAATCGCTTGAAAGGCCGAGTTGGCGTAATACTGGAAATTGCCTTCCTGGGTCATCATTTTGCACGGTTTCTTAGTTCCACCAGGCAATTTGAACTCGTCGTTCTTTGTTAGGTCTTTGTCGAACTGGTAAGTCCAGATGCCTTTGAAATAGATGGCGTTGATCAGAAACATGACCATAAAGGGGTTTATGGGGTCATCCACAATTTCCTTTATTTTTCCATTGGTGTTCTCATCAACCCACGCATTGATTGTTTTTGTAGCCTGGGGATCGCCAAAATCCAGTCCGCTCACCAAGGCGTCGAAGTATCCCTTGCATAGATTGATGAATTCCTCTTCAAAATTCCAATTCTGGTGGTACCAGATGGAATTGGCAATCTTGAACTGCACCTTCGGATCGAGCCCGGTTAACAATTCTATCAAGCTTTTGTAAGATTCATTCACCTCCTCAATTGTCAAACCAGAAAGTTTTAGAGTCCTTTGCATGGCATCGCGGGTGCTTCCATTAGCGCCGTTGTTAGTCATTCCCAATGCCATGGAAACACTTAACGGAGAGATGAAAACATTTGAATCCTTTTCCTCTTTGATGATTTCCTTGAAAAGCTTGAGTCCGAATTTGTTGTCTGATTCGATCAAACTTTTTGCGTACCAAGTCGATCCGGAAGGAATTTCATCCTCAGTTGAGACGGGATTCTTGGTGCATTGTAATAATGCAACGCCGATTAGGAACACGAGCAAGACATTCAGTTTTTTAAACATGATATACTCCTTTCTTTTTGAAATTATAATTCATACGGGCGGAATTTCAATCCCCATTACTTTTGTATAAGCTACGCCCAACCCTGGATTTGAATTTGGGATACTATCAAAGTTTTAACCTATTCAAAAACAGGCTCCACGATCTTTCCTATAAAAAGTATGGTTTGAGATTGATTTTCTCGAATCACAAACACAAATGGTCGATTCACTCGCATCCGAAAACCAGAGGGGCCCGGCCCCAATGTCCCCTCAACGGAAGTAACGGCTGCCGCTTCAGTGCCTTCTTCGTTCACCTCCACAAATGTTTTATGTTTCACAGTATCAATCCACACTCCACCCTCTCTATACATTTTGGTAAAGTCAGCTTGGTAAGGATTGAAAGCGATTTCCATTCCCATTACCTTCAGTATATCATTCAATCCCCGTTCATATTCGAGTTTGAACTTTGGAATGTGGATATCCCCAGAATCACTTGAAAAACAACTCAACCAATAATTGAAGTTCTCATGATCAAATTTCATAATCAGAGAATCGACACAAGCTCCATAGGTTGGAAGAAAAATGGTCATGCTAAAGCGCCTCTCACCATAAGGTAAATCAACGGCTTTGAAATCATCATTCGAGAAATATTTGTATAGGCTTCTCTGCGACATCACCTGGCAAAGCTTTCTTGAACCATCAGGCAACGTAAACCAGTCATCTGTGGTCAAGTTTTCATCAAACTGGTAAGTCCAGGTGCCTTTGAAATAGATGGCGTTAATCAGAAACATCACCGTCAAAGGATGAATTGGGGCATCCACAATTTCTTTGATCTTCCCGTTGGTATTCTCATCAACCCATGCATTGATTATTTTTGCGGCATTTGGGTCGCTAAAGTCCAGTCCGCTTACTAAGGCATTAAAGTATTCCTTACATAGATTGAGGAACTCCTCTTCCGGGGTTAGGCTCTGACGGTACCAAATCGAATTCGCAATCTGGAACTGCACTTTGGGATCGAGTCCAGTCAACAACTTGATCAAATTCTTGTAGGATACATTTACCTCTTGAATCGTCAAACCAGAAAGTTCCAAAGTCTTTTGCATCGCCTCTTGGGTGCTTCCATTGGCGCCGTTGTAAGTCATTCCCAATGCCATGGAAACGCTCAACGGAGAGATAAAAACGTTTTTATCCTTTTCCTCTTTAATAATTTCCTTGAAAAGTTTGAGCCCGAATTTGTTGTCTGATTCGACCAAACCCGGTGCGAACCAGGTCGATCCCGGCGTAGGATCATCCTTCGCTGTATCAGGAGTTGAAACCGGATTCTTTGAACATTGCAAGAGACAAATGCCGATTAAGAGCACGAGAAAAAGATTTAGTCTTTTAAACATGATATACTCCTTTCTTTTTGAAATTATAATTCATACGGGGCGGAATTTCAATTCCCATCACTCTTGTATAGGCTACGCTCAATCCTGGATTTGAATTTGGGATCTCTCTTGGTATTTTACTAAGGGGAGCATATAATTGTTTACATCCCCCCTTTAGAAAAAGGGGGGAAAGGGGGGATTTGAAACTTGGAAAATCCCCCTAAATCCCCCTTTACTAAAGGGGGATTCGTATGAATGCATACGCATTTCAAGTCAAGCCAAAAACAGGTGTGGGAGAAAAAATCAATGCGAAGCATTCATACGAATAATAAGATGTAAACTGTTTCCTGCTCCTCTTAGTAACCTCCTTGAATTTGATGATCGTTGTTTTCGTTTTCCAAATAGATCATTTGATCAGAGCACGAATTCTTACAGCGAGTTTGATAATTGTTGCCAAGAACTCTTCAAACACCTGCCCTTACTTTTACTAAACAAACATTGTGCCAAGTTTTATTCTTGCATAATTCATTTAGCAAGTGGTTATGAAACAAAGGGATATGGCGGGGGATCTATTGTATCATTTAGGTAATCTGAGTTTCAAATCGCCAATTTTGGCGAAGTTAAAATCTGATGCGATTCGCAATTTGTGCTAAGTATCAAAACTTAATTAGGTTACACAAATTCGTTGAAAATTGCGATTACAGGCAAAAGATGTGGGAGCTTCTGCTTTTGGCAACGAACACTTTGTGCGTTACCTTTTTCTTCTATATCTCATGATTTGTGGCGAAGTGCACATCTGATGAACCCCTTAGGACAAGTCTTAAATGCCACATTTAAGGTAAGACCATAAAAGGTCGAGGGTAAGAGTAACCTCGACCAACAGATCGGAAGAAAAAAGATTGCGGTTCGGTAGTTGGCAGGGTGACCGAGAACTCCAATTGTGTCATTCTGAACGGAGCCCTTTGGCACTTGTCACCCTGAGCGAAGCCTTGCCTAAGGCGGGCGAAGCGAAGGGTCTGGAGTGCCTCAGGGTAAACTCCGCGGAGTGAAGAATCTTGGTTTTATGCGGGTTGGGAAGCGAGATTCTTCCCCATATGGGTCAGAATGACAATTCTCAGTCATCCTTTTGGCACACGGCATAAGACACAGAACTTTTTTCTTGACAAACCTTAAAGAGCAACATAAATTAAGACAAGTTATGTATGGTTTAAATTTTAGCGTTGAAAAACAAGAGGCACAAAAGGGATTTTAATTAATGACCGTTCCAGCAGAGAGCAAAACATATCTTGACCTTTGCCAAAAGATAGCTGAACTTAGGTCCGCTTTCAAAACCAGGTACCAAAAGGGTATAGAAATCCTGGATGAGGAGATTCAAAAACGGGTAGAGGAAAACAAGCCCCTTTTAGACATCCAAGATTTAAAGATAGAAAAAAAGCTTCTGGATGAGTTTTCGCGAGATTTCCTTCCTCTTCTGGAAAAACACGATGTTTTTAGCCAGGAGGAAATCCGAATTTTTCTTGCCAATAAAGAAAAAATTAATTTGAGCAAACTTGTGCGTTCAATCCTCTCTAAAGATTTACACAACCTAAGATCTCTGTCCACCCAATATCAGGTCGGGACAGATTTTTTCATATTCGTTGGTCTGAACCTGAGCCAGGCTGTGCTTGAACTTTGTGCAAGCGAACTCAAACAGAAGGTGGATCAAGAAAATTGGCTCAAGGGTAATTGTCCGGTTTGTGGAAGTTACCCCGCCATTGAAAAACTGAGAAAAGATGATGGTAAAAGAATACTGCGGTGTGGTTTCTGCGCAACCGAGTGGCATCACAAAAGGATTATGTGTCCCTTCTGTGGCAACGAAGATCACAATAGCTTGAGATATTTCTTTATAGATGAAGGTTCATCTACGGAAAAATCTGCTTTCCGGGTGGATGTATGTGACAAATGCAAAAGATATATCAAGACGATAGATGAAAGAAAGCTTCCCCAATCTGAAAAGCCTGATTTATACCTGGAGAATCTCAATACCATATACCTGGATGTTTTGGCTCAAAAGGATGGTTACAAAAGCCCCACTTACTGGATGGTGGCACCCTCTGAGGATTTATTTGTCTGAGAGTCCATGTGAAAAAAATCACAAGATGTGAACTTTTTAAACAAAGTCTTGGAGGGAGGTGACAGTTTATGAAAAAATCAAGGCTGGCCGTCGTCTTTTTGGTGATCCTGTTGTTGATATTCGTCTGGGCTTTCGCGCAGACCTCGAAGAAACCAGCTCCAAAGAAGGTGGAACCGACAGCTTTTCAGACCAGATGCTCGATTTGCCATTCCTTGAGTGAAGTTAGAACGGGGATGGAGAAAATCATCACGGACATGCACAAGAAAGCAGGTGTAGAAATCAGCAAGAAGTCTTTGAAGGAAATTGAAGCCACTTTCACTCTGCTTCCCATGGAAGATCCACATAAAGGACTCTTTCAGGAGAAGTGCGGCAAATGCCATTCCGTGGATAAGGTGGTCATGGCTCATCAGACCACAGATGAAGCAGGGATGAAAGAGGTCATCGAAAAGATGGCAAAGAAGGAGAAGTCTGGAATCTCAAAGGAGGAAATTGAAAAAATTCATGAGTCTATGATGATACTAAACGAGATTTACGAACCGGATGTAGAATTGAAAAAAGAAGAGAAAAAATAAAAGGAAAAACTCTTAAGGAGGTGAAGAAAACATATGAAAATCTCAAGAAGGGGTTTTCTAAAAATCTCCGGGGGAGTGACAACCGGGGCGGTTTTGGGCACCTTCGGAGTTCATCTTAAAAGCTCACAGGCACACGCCCAAACGCTAAAGACCAAGTATGCTAAGGAAACCACCACCATTTGTCCATATTGTGGTGTGGGATGCAGTGAGATCGTGTCGGTGAGCCAAGGCAAGGTGATCAACATCGAGGGCGATCCAGACCATCCCATCAACCAAGGCTCACTTTGCAGTAAGGGAGAGGCTCTAATTCAGGTGGCTAACAACGAAAGAAGGATGACCAAAGTTTTGTATAGAGCTCCTTTCAGCGACAAGTGGGAGGAGAAGAGTTGGGATTGGGCTCTGCCAGAGATCGCCAAAAGGATAAAGAAGACCAGAGACGAGAACTGGATGGCAAAGGATACAAAGGGACGGGTGGTCAATCGCACCGAAACCCTGGCCGGATTAGGTGGTGCCTCTTTAGATAATGAAGAGTGCTATCTCTGGTCCAAGTTAGCCCGTGCTTTGGGCATAGTCTATTTAGAACATCAGGCGCGTATATGACACTCTGCCACAGTCGCCAGTTTGGCGGAAACTTACGGCAGAGGGGCAATGACCAACCACTGGATCGATATCAAAAATGCGGATTGCATCATGATCATCGGTTCCAACGCAGCAGAAAATCATCCCATCTCCTTCAGATGGGTTACCAAGGCGATGGAGAACGGCGCCAAGCTCATCAGCGTTGATCCACGCTTCACCCGCACTTCATCCAGAGCAGATATCTATGCACCTATAAGATCGGGAAGCGATATCGCTTTCGTCAACGGGTTGATGAACTACATCATACATAACAATCTTTACAACAAGGATTATCTGGTAGATCACACCAACGCCAGCTTCCTGGTTAACCCGAAATTCGGATTCTCCAATGGCCTTTTCACCGGTTACGATACAGCCAAGAGGATGTATGCCAAAGACACCTGGCAGTATCAGCTTGACGAGAATGGAAATCCCCAAAAGGATCCTACCCTGCAAGACCCCAATTGTGTGTTCCAGCTTCTAAAGAAGCACCTTTCCCGATACACTCTGGAGAAGGTCTCCAGCATCACCGGATGCCCCACAGAGTTGATTGTGGAGGTGGCAAAAACTTACGGAGCAACCGGAGCCAAGGACAAATCCGCAACCATCATGTATGCAATGGGGACTACTCAGCATACCGTGGGGACGCAGAACGTGCGCACCTATGCCATGCTTCAGCTTCTTCTGGGAAACGTGGGAGTTGCTGGCGGAGGAATCAATGCGCTGAGAGGGGAGTCTAATGTTCAGGGCTCCACTGATATGGCTCTTCTGTTCCATATTATTCCCGGTTATCTTAAGACTCCGAGAGTGGAGAACCAGACCTTGGCCGAATACTTGGAAAAGTGGACGCCCAAGTCGAATGATCCCAAGAGTGCTAATTGGTGGCAGCACACACCCAAGTACGTGGTCAGCCTTCTTAAGGCCTTCTGGGGAGATAAGGCGCAAAAGGACAATGAATTCTGTTATCAATATCTTCCAAAATTGAGTGCTAATTGCGACCACATAGCCATGTTCGAAGCCATGTATGATGGGGTGATTAAGGGACTGATCTGCATGGGACAGAATCCAGCCGTGGCTGGACCCAATGTCTTGAAGGAGAGAAAGGCGCTGGAAAGGTTGGATTGGCTGGTCGCAGTAGACCTCTGGGAGACCGAAACCGCGGGTTTCTGGGCTGAGCCGGGAGTGGATGCCAAGAAGATAAAAACAGAAGTATTCATGTTGCCCGCTGCCGCCTCCATGGAGAAGGAGGGGAGCATCACCAACAGCGGTCGCTGGATGCAGTGGAGATATCAGGCGGTTCATCCTCCGGGAAATGCCAAATCCGACCTGTGGATACTTGACCGACTCTATAAAGAGTTGAAGAAACTCTATGCCAGCGAAGGTGGTGCGTTCCCTGATCCCATAGTAAACCTGAATTGGAATTATGGTGCAGGAGAAGAGCCAGACGTGCATTTAGTAGCTAAAGACATCAATGGCTATGATCTCACGACTGGCAAATTGCTTCCATCCTTTGCCAAACTCAACGACGATGGTACTACCTCTTCAGGCAACTGGTTGTATTGCGCCAGTTACACAGAAGATGGGAATATGGCGGCTCGCAGGGATCCCACAGATGCACCCAACAAGATCGGACTGTATCCCAAGTGGTCCTGGTGCTGGCCGGTAAACAGAAGGATCATCTACAACCGGGCCTCATGTGACCTTCAAGGAAACCCGTATGCTCCTCATAAGTGGGTGGTCAAATGGAACCCAGAGGAGAAAAAATGGATAGGCGATGTGCCTGACGGTGGTTGGCCTCCAGGAGAGAAATACTCATTCATCATGAAACCTGAGGGTTATGCTCGACTGTTTGGCTTTGGCCTTGCTGATGGTCCCTTCCCTGAGCACTACGAGCCTCTTGAGGCACCGGTCAAGAATGCCATGACCTCTCAGCAGACCAACCCTGTTATCAAGATATGGACTGGTGAGATGGACGATATAGGCACAGTCGAAAAGTTCCCGATTATCGCTACCACTTATCGGGTCACCGAACACTGGCAGGCAGGTCAGATGACCAGAAACAATCCTTGGTTGGTAGAGCTTATGCCCGACATGTTCGTGGAGATGAGCAAATCTTTGGCTCAAGCCAAGGGAGTTAAGAATGGAGATAGGGTGCGGGTATCCACTGCGCGGGGACATATAGTTGCTTATGCGGTGGTGACCAGCCGGTTCAAGCCATTCAGGCTGAATGGAAAGGCGTATGAACAGATCGGTCTTCCCTGGCATTTCGGTTTCAAGGGATTGGCAAAGGGAGATAGTGCCAACAGCTTGACTCCCCATGTGGGGGATGCCAACACTAACATTCCTGAATACAAAGCGTTCCTCTGCGACATCGAAAAGGAGGTGGGATAATATGGCAGAAAAAGCGATGCTTCTGGATATGGAGAAATGCATAGCCTGCCGCGCATGTCAGGTGGCTTGCAAACAATGGAATGAGCTTCCGGGCGAGAAGACCACCTTCTTTGCGGCAGCAGGCGGCTACCAGAATCCAATTGGACTTTCTCCCAAGACTTACACCCTGGTGAAGTTTTACGAGGTAGAAGAGCAGAACAAATTAAAATGGCTTTTCCGGGTGCACCGGTGTATGCAGTGCGTTGATCCGGCATGCGTAAAAGCCTGTCCAGTAAGCCCCAAAGCCATGACTCGGGATGAGAAGACCGGAGCAATATATGTGAATCGGGAACTCTGCATAGGCTGTGGCGCCTGTCGGGAATATTGTCCTTTCACCGTCCCGGTGATTGACACTGAAGCCGGCAAATCAACCAAATGCACTTTTTGCTTTGACCGCCTGGCCGATGGAATTGAACCGGCCTGTGCCAAGGCCTGTCCCACCGACTGTCTGGTTTTCGGTGAAAGAGATCAGATACTCGAGATGGCTCACAAGGCAAAAGCAAGGTTGGAGAAAAAAGGAAGACATCCTGTAATCTACGGAGAGAAGGAACTTGGCACGGGGACCAAAAAGATCTACGTGCTTCCCGAACCTCTGGATTACTATCCGGATGTTATCAAGAACCCGAAGGTTTCAGAAGATCTGGGCTTCTTCCACCAGATGCTGAAACCCTTCGGCACTCTGACCTTAACCGCTTCCTTGGTGGGAATGGTACTGGCCAAGATGAAGGAGGCAAAAGAGAAAGACAAGGTCAAGCCTTCTTGACATTCACAGATTAATCCTTATGGATAAAAAGGAGATGTTATGATGGACAAAAAGAAGCTGATTTTAGGCATAATCCTTTTCGGATCGATCTGGGGAGGCCTGGAGGCTTTGGGAATCAGGGCGATGAGAGGGGTGGAGTTCTTCCCCACCTCGCCGGTCCTGGCTTTGGGCGCTATTATAATCCTATCCGCCTCCCGTTTGATCTTGAAGCGTCCGGGAACCACCTTAGCCTGTGGTGTGGTGGCAGCGGGCTTTAAGGTCCTATGTCTACCTACCATATTTTTCTGTCAGGTTACTGCAGTCCTTCTCACTGCTGCCATTATAGACTTAGCGTTCACCTGGGCTGAGAGCAGAAAACTGTCCAGTTGGTTATCCTGGGGGTTTGTTGGCCTGGGAGCCTCTTATTTGAATTATATAGTATTTGGCTTGGTCAATACCTACCTGCTCAAAAATATCTACTGGGTGGAGGGTGTCCACAGGATAGCAGATTATGTGCTGATAAGTGGAACCTATGCCGCCCTTTTGAGCTTTCTGGGAATACTTCTGGGAAGAGAATTAGGCAAGCGGACAGAACCTTTATTTAGCCGAATGGAGCAGATCGAGGCGAAAGCTTTCAGTGGCGGAATTATCCTGGCCTCCCTGGGCTTTTGGCTTCTGGGAATTTTTCTTTATAGATAATTTCCTGCTTTAGGCTCAGTAGACTTGTGGCAGGAGGAGAAGAAACCGAGTTGTGAAATCTCTTTTTCTCCTGCCTTTCTATTTTCTTTTGGACACGAGGGAATGGGTTATTAAAAAAACAGAGTCTTCTTCTACCTCACCCCCTATCCCCCTCTCCATGAAGAGAGTGTGTCATAATGTCATTCTGAGGCGTTAGCCGAAGAATCTCTATTTTGCAACTTATTGTAACTACGAGATTCTTCGCTTCGCTCAGAATGACAGAAGCAGGTTTTTGAGAATTGTGACACAGTCTGGAAATGGAGAGGGGGAACAAAGGGGGTGAGGTTTTCAACATGTTAACTTCGTTAAGTCCTTAAGAATCTTTTTTCTATGAATCTCGTTTGAGTCAACTGACAACTGAGCTGTGGACTTATTAGGAATCTCAGCTACTAAAGTGGAAAAGAACCGAAAAATAGAGTTTTTTGATACAAAGAAAGAAGCATGAAAGACAAAGTTAAAATCTATACCGCTACCAAAATCGAAAAAGGTAAGCGTCAGCAAATAAGCGAAAGGGTTGTAGAAGAGGCTGTTTTGCGCATCTTCTTAAACCAGCAGGAAGTAGTGGCTCTTTTCTGTACTCCATACGATCAAGTCTATCTTGCCGTAGGCTTTTTGATTTCCGAGGGATTTTTGAAAAGTAAGGAAATCAAAAGCATAGATTCCTCAGAAGAGAGAGTAACCGTTTATACTGACTCCTCCTATAAGATTCCAGAAGGTTCCCCACTGAGAGGTGTCCTCACTTCGGAATGTGGGAAAGGAAAAAATTTTGCTAACTGGGAGGAGATAAATCCGCTTGAAGATATTCTCGTTGATCTGAATTTCACCTTAAGATCGGATGAGGTATTTAAGGTCATGTCACAGTTTGAAAAAAGATCCGAGCTTTTCAGGCAAACTGCAGGCGTTCACAGTGCCGCGCTGGCACAAAGAGGTGGCATTATTCTGTTTAATGAGGACATCAGCAGGCATAATGCTGTGGACAAGGTGATGGGTGAGAGCTTCCTGAAAGAGATTGAACTGGAAGATAAGTTTCTGGTGATAAGCGGAAGGGTATCCTCGGATATAGTATCCAAGCTCTGGAACTGTGGATTAAGTATGGTAGTTTCCCGAACCGCACCTACCAGCCTGGCAGTGAATATGGCTCAAAAATTGGGGATAACTCTGGTCGGATTTGCGCGGGGCAAGAGGATGAATGTGTATAGTTTTCCGGTGAGAATTAAGTGACGAGATGACCTAAGGCTTTGCATGAGCGTTCAAATCAAAGCGTAACCTCAAATCCCAATTAGAAATTCAGATGTTCCCCAAAGGATTTCTTGTATAAGTTCAGATTTACAACAAAAGCTAAAACCGTGGCTTTTTACCTCTCCCCCTTTTATTCCCTCTCTCCCTCGTCTCTGGCGGGATTTTCAATCACCGCCGTTGGCGGGATCTTCGACATGAAATGGAGAGGGGGATAGGGGGTGAGGTTTTCATACTGTTAGTTTTTAATCATTCTCGCCGATTTTCCCCAATCCTTCTGGAATATTTTTTTCAATATGGTCTGCCAGCTCGGTGATCTGATGCGTGGAAAAAACCGGAACCGAAACATCAATTCTTCCATCGCAAACAATGGCTTTCAGGTTATCCTGGGGCGTGCAGAGAGTGGCTTGATCACGGGAGTAATCCATCACCTCGATTTTGGGATAAGAGGAGTCTTTGAATCCTTCTCCTATGATTAGATCATAACCTTCAAAAAGAAATCTGAAAAGCTTTTCTGTATTTTTCGTGGGCAAGTGATCAGAAAAAAAGGCGATTTTATTAGGTGATAAAATCAAGGTGCTTTCTGCCCCGGCCTGAGCATGTCTGAATGAGTCCTTTCCTGGAGTGTCAAACACATGATCACCGGTGGTATATTTAATGCTCCCCACTTTATATCCTCTGCTTTTGAATTCAGGGATTAGTTTCTCCACCAGTCTGGTTTTCCCTCTTTTTTTTCTCCCTACCACCAGAAGGATTCTCATTTTCCCAAGCTCCCTTTAAATTCCTTTAAGGAATGTAAATTAGAATCTGGAATTAGGCAAGAATTATTTCCCCAGTCAAAGCTTGGCCGACCAGGAAGGTGGAAATGCTGTCAAGGCAGACCAGCACCTAACTTATTAAGGAGAGCATTAAGTTGTTTACGTACCGGATGGGATAAACCCTTTTAGTTTTCGTTACTTACTAAGAGGAGCAGTAAACAGTTTATATCTTATTATTCGTATGAATGTGCGTATGCACTCATACGAGCTTCGCATTGATTTTTTCTCTCCCACCTGTTTTGGGCTTGACTTGAAATTCGTATGAATGCATACGCATCCCCCTTTAGCAAAGGGGGATTTAGGGGAATTTTTCAAGTTTCAAATCCCACATCCCCCCCATTTCTTTAAGGGGGATGTAAACAATTATATGCTCCCCTTAGTAACTCTGTCCCAAAAGCGAACTATTTTATGCTCTCAGTAATAAGTTAGTTGCTGGTCGCCACCTCACCTGCGGGCTATGGCTACTCAACGAATGCTCTCCAAATTCGGTTTCGCAAAAAATGACGACTAAAGCTTGTCTCATGCCCGATTTGAAAAAAATAAAAATATTCTTGCAAAATCTGCTTGACAATCACTTTGAAAACCAATATAATTTATACTCGATTTGGGTGGCTTCACCCTTGGATGAGGTGGAGCAGAAAGAGTTGAAAAATTAACTTTAACCAGGGAGTAAGATAAAATGAGGTCAAAGCTTTCAGGTTTAATCATACTGGTTTTTCTGTTCGTCTCCGTATCAGCCTCAGGCGAGCAGAAGTTTAAAGGAGTAGAGGTGGATACCACCGAATATTTCACCATACAGAATTATCTTCTTTCTCCGTTTCCATTGACCGATTGCAATTTTCTGGGGGGCGGAGCTAAAGCCAGAGGGATGGGGGGTGCATTTTTTGCCGTCTCGGATGACCCCACCGCCACCTCGTGGAATCCCGCCGGGCTTACCCAGTTAGACAAGGCTCAGATGAACTTAAGCTTCAGTTCTTATATGGGCCGAACAGAGTATACCTCCACCCTTGATTCGCCTGATTTTGATTACAGCTTTGGTGACGAACTGAAGTATGATGAAAATGCCATTTCATTTGCCAGTGTTGCCATTCCATTTAAGATCAGGGACAAAGAACTAGTAGGAGGCGTATTTTACCAGAGATTGGCAGACATTAGTCAGGAGAACAGGCATGCTCTGATAATGGATAGCGTGGTCTATGTTGATACCACTATTAAAAATTTTGTGCTTCCTCCGATAGATGAGAAGGTGACGGGTAAATTAGATGTAGTTAACATCTCCTTAGGGGGAAAGCTTTTTGAGTCTCTTTCTCTGGGAGTTGGTGTTAACATCTATGCCGGAAATTTTACCAGTGATTTGAGTTTCTTTTCTCCGCTTTTGTACATAGTCGATGCGCCTTTAGTTGATATTACTGGGAATAATGGAAGAAGGTTTCATCCCCACGTCGTCAGCGACTATTCCGGATTCAATTTTACCTTAGGACTTATGTATATGTGGGATAAGTTGCGCTTGGCCGGAGTTGTAAAGACCCCTTTCACCCTGAAAGAGGAAAACGACGTAAAGCTTTACAAAGATTTCATTCAGTTGGGTGTAAAAGTTGAGGAGTCCAGTTTACCCCAATACGAAAGATCACCCCTCCCCAAAACCGACAGAAAGTGGGATATGCCCACCATGATAGGTTTTGGTACGTCCTATCAAATAAATGCACTGACACTTGCCGCGGATGTGGAATTCAGGAATTACTCCAAGACTGAGGTTACTTATCGGAGGAACATTGCCAATCCTGAAGACGAGGAGGTAACCACCGGCGATTATTTGACAGATAAATGGTGGGGAAGCGAGGAGAACGAGCCACCTTTTGTGCCCAGTTTGGAGTGGAGAGACCTGACCCAGTTTCGCATTGGGGCTGAATATATGATCAACACCCAATTTGGAAGCATTCCCATAAGAGTTGGTTTCAGAAACGATCCCAAACTTTTCAAAACTCGGCTCGACTCCAGCCAGGTGTATCTTCGAATGGACATGTATCCCTCCATTCCCGATACGGTCTATGTACCTATGTTTGTGCAATCCAACTACGGCGTTGAGAATGGTTCTTGGGTAAATGGCAATGTTTTCACCTTCGGAACCGGGATAGCTTGGAGCCAGATAAAGTTTGATATCACTTATGAATATGCTAGCTATGACGATGTTAATAAAGATATCAGCACTGGGCTAATACCTTTTGACCGGGAGGACAAGGTGCTTTTGGAGCCGTTGGAAACAAACAAGTTTTCCAATGTGGAAAATAACAAATACAGCCGCATAATGATAAGCTTTACCGGATTTTTCTAAAAAAGTGGAAGAAAACAAAAAGCGAAGTCTTCCCCTGAAAAGAAGGAGGAGGCTTCGCTTTTTTTATATGAAACGACAGTTACAACAGGAACTGCTCTTCAGCCTAAATCACTCCCAAGATCAATAGACCAGAATCCAAAGGATTTGAACCAAAAAGCAAAACCATGGGTGTTTTCTACCTTACCCCTTTGTTCTCTTCTCCCTCAGAGGGATGAATCCGTTTCATGTTGAAAATCCCGCCAGAGGTGGGGGAGAGGGGACAGTAGGCAAGGTGGTGGCTCATGACAATAACCCCCGAACATAAAAAAATGCTTGCTTTGATGAGATTTTCTCTTAAATTTTAAAACTTAGAGTTAAGGAGTTCAAAAAAGATAGCGTAAGAAGTAAAATTTTTTTGTGCACCTTTTTAAACCTGAGTTTGTCGACTTAAAATAAGGAGATATGTATGAGTCCTCATAGGATTACCAAAAAGGAGATGAAGCAGGACAAATTTGTCACCTCCTCTCTGAAGATAAGTGAATGGATACAGAAACACTTAAATGAGGTGCTTGTGGGGGCAGGAGGTGTAATTTTAGTTGCGGTGATATTGTTCTTTATCCTCTCCTCTCAAGCTAAAAGGGAACGAAAGGCATCTGAGCTTCTGGGAAGGGCAAATCTGGAGCTTCAGGCCGGGAACATTGGACAAGCGGTGACTGATCTTCAAATGGTGGTGAACAAGTATGGTAGTACGAAAAGAGCGGGACAAGCATCGTTCCTTTTGGCCTCCGCATATTTCTATGCTAAGGATTATGTTCAGGCGCAGTCCACGTTTGAGAAATACCTGAAGAAATATAAAAAGGATCATTTGCTTGCCGCATCAGCTCAGGCGGGGATCGCAGATTGCCACATGCAGAGGGGTAACTTTATCCAGGCGGGAGAGAACTTTGCAAAAGCGGCTTCTTTAAGTTCCCAAAGTTTTCTGGCACCTCAATATCTTCTCCAGGCGGCTTCTGCTTATCTCAAAGCCAATCAAAAGGACAAAGCCAAGGAGATGTTGAACAGATTGATAGAAGAGCATCCTGATTCACCGGAGGTCCAGAGAGCAAAGATACAACTGGCGGAAAACCTTTGATAGAAATTCGCATGACCGCAAGAAAGGAAGTTTCTTCTAAAACATCTGAGAACCAAGGGGGTAGAAATTCCTCTCCACTGTCGATAGCTTTCCTGTGGCACATGCACCAGCCATATTACAAGGATGCGAAGACCGGCCAGTATCAAATGCCCTGGGTGCGCCTGCATGGTATTAAGGATTACTATGACATGGTGGCGGTGTTAGATCAGTTCCCGCAAATTCGCTCAACCTTCAATCTGGTTCCCTCTTTAATCGAACAGATTCAGGATTATGCGCAAAACGAAGTCTACGATGAGCATCTGCTTCTGACTGAAAGACCCGCCAAAGATCTAACCGATGCGGAGAAGGAGAAGATACTTTCCGGCTTCTTTAACTGTAATTTCCAAACCATGATCTATCCTTATCCCCGCTTCTATCAACTCTTCGAGAAAAGGGGAGAGGATCCGCAAAAGGTGAAATCAAAAGTCCGTAATTTTGACGTGCAGGATTTTCTGGACTTGCAAGTCTGGTCCAATCTGGTGTGGATAGATCCAATTTTTAAAACAGATCCTCTCATCTCTTCCTTGCTCAAAAAGGGGAGAGGTTTTACTGAAGAAGAGAAGAGGAAGCTGATCCTCAAGCAAAGGAAGATTCTGGGAAAGACCCTTCCTAAATATAAGGAATTGCAAGATAAGGGACAGATTGAGATAACCTTTTCTCCCTATTTTCATCCCATTGCACCCTTGATCTGTGACACCACCATAGCCCAATTTGCCCTTCCCCATATTCAGTTGCCTCAAGAGAGATTTTCTCATCCGGAAGACGTGGAAGCTCAGATCGATCGAGGTATCAAATTGTATGAGAAAACCTTTGGCAGAAAACCTAAGGGAATGTGGCCCTCAGAAGGAAGCGTAAGCGAGCAAATCCTTCCTTTGGTAACAAAGTTCGGGGTGAAATGGATAGCCACCGATGAGGAGATTTTATTTCATAGTCTTAGGATGAAGAAGAGAGGAGAGATCAGGGCTTATCCAAAAGATCCTAATCTCCTTTACAATCCTTATAAGATAGCTGTGGAAAACAAAGAACTTTTCATACTATTTCGAGACCATACGCTTTCCGATCTCATAGGATTTGTTTACTCCAGTTGGGATGCAGAAGAAGCCGTCGATGATTTTGTCAAACGATTACACAAAATAAGGGACATGATCCCTGAAGACAATCTGCCCAACTCTGTTGTCCCCATCATCCTGGATGGGGAGAATTGTTGGGAATACTACAAAAACGATGGGCACGATTTTTTGTCCACACTTTACACCAGGCTTTCTGAGGACAGACTACTTCGCACTACCACCATAAATGACTTTCTGCAAAAATCGAGCCAACCCCAAAGGCTTTCTCATCTGTTTGCCGGTTCATGGATAAACCATAATTTCAGAATATGGATCGGGCATCCGGAGGATAACTTAGCCTGGGATTTGCTGAAAAAGACCCGGGATGCTTTAGTTGAATTTGAAAAGATGAGAGAAAAAAACTCTGAGACAGAAGAAATTCTAAAAAAGGCATGGAAAGAAATTTACATTGCTGAAGGAAGTGATTGGAATTGGTGGTATGGGGATGAACATCAGAGTTCGGGCACAGAGGAGTTTGACAGAATCTTCAGGTCACATCTGCTTTACGTTTATGAGTTGATCAATCAAGAGCCCCCGGAGGAGCTTTATCAACCCATCAAGTCTAAGTTTGTTTCTACTTATTTTCTCCCACCCACCGGCTACCTAAAGCCGACAATTGATGGGAAGAGGACCCATTATTATGAATGGCAACAGGCAGGATTTTTTGACCCTCGCAAGGCGGGAGGGACAATGCACCAGGTCTCCTCGTTGGTTACAGGTATTTACTTTGGTTCGGATGAAAGTAAAATTTATTTTAGAGTGGATACCACAATATTTAGAGAAAAGTTTGACCAAGAAGGATATGAGTTTACCTTCGAACTTTTGGAACCTTCCAGATATAAGATCTCTCTGAAAGATGGAAAAGCGATCCTTTTTCAACGAATAAATGAAAACGAATGGAGATTGATTTCCTCTGAGTTAGAGTTTTCCTTTTTAAAGATAATGGAGGTGGCAGTGCCAATGAGTCTTCTGCAGTTTAAAGAAAAGAAGGAGATATGGTTTCGACTGATAGGGGAGAGGCAGAAAAAAGAAATAGAGAGATGGCCAGCTATGGATGTGATCAAATTCGATCTGCCCAGTCAAAAGGGAACACCAATATTCTGGGAAGTGTAAAGCTCATAAAGAAAAAAATATTATCAGGAGGAATAATGTCTGAGCAAATTTTTGGCACAGATGAAGGTGAAGAAAAAGCTAAAGAGACCGCACAACCAGAGACAGATGAGGAGGCAAAAAAGAAGATGATAGAGGAGGGGAAAGCCGCGGCTATCTTAGGCTATATTCCGTTTATGTGTTTTGTCCCCTTGGTCAAGATGAAGGACAATCCCTTTGCCCTCAGGCACGGTAAACAGGGATTGGTCCTGTTTATAATCGAGATCATAGCGGTGATCTTTCTTCTTCCCAAGATAAGTGATCTGGTCTGGGGCATGGTGCTAGTGCTTTGCTTGGCCTCAGCCGTGGCCGGGATAATCTTTGTACTTCAAGGACAGAACTGGAAGATTCCCTTCATCGGAGATTTGGCGGATAAGATTAAGATTTGAGACTTGAGATTTGAGGCTGGAGAGTTTTGTTTCATCGGGACTTTGTCCTTCAGGATCTTGAGATAGTCCCGATGCACAATAACAAGGTCGGGAGATTCTTTCTTAACTATTGATATAAAGACCCCAGTTTCCGGGTAAGCTGGGCATCTTGCCCAGCGAATAAAGATGGATTATTCTTGATGCGGGGCGAGACGCCCCGCCTACCCAGACATTATTTAATTATTTGAGTAGGCTGGACAATCTTACTAATGGTAAGCTGGGCATCTTGCCCAGCGAATAAAATAGTGAAGAAGCTAAAGCACATAAACTTAGAAGGCTATGCATACTTTGTAACCACAAACATCTACCACAGGCAGAAAATATTTTCAAATTCCCCAATTGCGGATATAGTTTTATCCGCTTTGTTTTTTCTAAGGGATAAAGGTTACTATCGTCTTTATAGCTTTGTGATTATGCCTGAACATTTGCACCTTATTATTCTTCCGCAAAACAAAAAGACTGTCTCACAAATTATGCATAGCCTAAAAAGCTATACCGCGAAAAAGATCAACAATCTTTTGGGACGGAGTGAAAAAATATGGCAGGCTGGATTTTATGAAAGGATAATAAGAAACCAAGATGATTTAAGAGAAAAGGCAATCTACATAGAGAATAATCCCGTTCGCAAAAAATTGGCAGAGGAACCTGAGAAATATTTTTACAGCTCTGCTCATAACAGAGAGAGAATGGATTATTTTTAATGCGGGGCGAGACGCCCCGCCTACCGAGCTTAGAGCCACTGGTCTATACCGAGGAAGAGTCTACCAGAATGAAGAAAGAAAAGCGTCCGTTCATCCAGGGAATTTTGAAAACCGGTTAAAAGATTCTTCTTTAACTATTGACATAAAGACCTAGCCTCCAGGTAGGCTGGGCATCCTGCCCAGCGAACGAAACAGATAGATTATTTTTAATGCGGGGCGAGACGCCCCGCCTACCTTATAACGTTACCCTTAGCCTTGAGAAGGTGCTGAACCTTAGCGAAGAAACTCCGGATCCGACCACAATCTTGTAGCTGTTTCAAGGTAATGAGCGTAGTCGCTTCAGAAGGTGCTGAACCTTAGCGAAGAAACTCCAGATTCGATCATGCTTGATCCTTATAACCTCACCCCTAGCCTTCAGAAGGTGCTGAACCGCTTCTTCATAATATACTCTTGAGCCGACAATTTTATCATGCCATGTCTGTCTCTCTTTATCCCAAAGCATCCAGAAAAAACCAAAATACAGCGGGATTGTAGAGATCCATTTAAGCAATTCTCTTGCTAAGGCAAGCCCCACGCCAATTGGTTGCAGATTCTTGTTCAAAAATAGAACCCCGTTCAGTTTGCTCGCAACTGTATAACCCCGAGCACCAAGCAGATAGACACGATTGAAGACAAAGAATCCCAGACCCAGAAGTATTATTACGCCATCAAGGATCCCATTTAGAAGAGAAACTAAATAGGCAATGCCTCCCGTAACAAAAAGTAAACCATACGAATCAAGAAATAGTATGCCAAATCGGAGTGAGAACGATGCATATAATCGAGATTTTGGGACATCAGTAAAACTTGAATCAGTGGAGCTCTTTAGTTCTGCGTCCGACATATTGTCTCCTTTGTGTGAGCATTTCGAATATTCAAGAGTTAGTATAGTAGCTTAATCTGTGTAAGTCAAAGAAAAAATTAAATTCCTTGAGTAAGTCAAGAATGTAAATGTCCTATAACATATATTATGTAAACCAACTCATATTTATTAAAGTATTTCTTTAACCTCATCTCCCCCTTACTTCACCACGAGGTTAATCAATTTATTCGGCACAAATATGCTTTTGATTATTTTCTTACCCTCAATGAACTTTTTTACTTTTTCGTTCCTTAAAGCCAGCTTCTTTGCTTCTGTTTCAGGCGTATTCACCGGCAGACTCATTGTGGCTCTTAGCTTTCCATTCACCTGGACTACAAACGTGATTTCTTCCTCTTTAATCGCCTCTTGGTCATACCTGGGCCATTGAGACTTAAATATACTTTCTCTATTTCCCAACATTGCCCAGATCTCCTCAGAGAGATGAGGCGCAAATGGCGCCAGAATCTGTGCTAATCTCTCCACACAAAACCTGAAAACTTTCGACTTTTCCTTGTCTATATCGTCCATCACGTTCAGAAGCTCCATCATCGAAGCAATGGCTGTGTTGAATTGTAAGGTGCCAATATCCTCTTCAACTTTCTTTATTGTCTGGTTTAGCTTCTTGTAAGCCTTTAAATCAGAAGGGCTTATGTCCTCTTGCTTGATCCGCTCCTTCAGAGACCCCCTCCCACTTAATTGAGCAAATTTATATATCCTGTTTAGAAACCTGCTCGCTCCTACTATTCCCTCTTCACTCCATAATATCTCCCTTTCCGAAGGAGCGGCAAAATACATGGCTATTCTGGCGGTATCCGCACCATGCTTATTTATAATATCCGCAGGTGAGACAATGTTTCCTAAAGATTTGGACATAACCTGTCCTTCTTTATCCAGCACCATCCCATGATTGAAAAGCTCTGTTGCTGGCTCGTCCTTCTCCAGCCACCCGATATCGTATAGAAACTTGGTAAAGAATCTGAAATATATCAGATGTCCGCAAGCGTGTTCTATCCCGCCAATGTATTTATCCACGGGCAGCCACTCTTTAGCTTTTTCTTTTGAGAATGGCTCCTCTGGGTTATGTGCATCGGTGTATCTGAGAAAATACCAGGATGAGCAGACAAAAGTGTCCATGGTATCCGGGTCTCTTTTTGCCTTCTTTCCGCATTTAGGACAATTTACATCCATGAACTCCTCTGAATCAGCCAGAGGAGAACGCCCTTTCGGTCGAAAATCAATATCCCTCTCAGGCAATAGCACTGGCAGGTCGGATTCATTAACCGGCACCACGCCGCAGTTTTCGCAGTGAATCATGGGAATAGGCGCACCCCAGTATCTCTGACGAGAGATATTCCAATCTCTGAGCTTGTAATTGGTTTTCAGCCTACCCAACCCCTTTTCCACGACATATTGGTTTATTTTGTCTATTCCGTCAGTGGAGAAAAGACCATCAAAAATGTCGGAATTGACCATTGTCCCCGGCTCGGTGTAAGCTTCTTCTATGTTTTCTGCCAACAACTTACGGGCAGGAGGTTGAATTACTACTTTAATGGGGATACCATATTTTCGGCAGAATTCAAAATCTCTCTGATCGTGAGCAGGCACTCCCATGACTATTCCGGTGCCATAAGTAGCCAGCACATAGTCTGCCACCCATAGCTGGACCTTCTCTCCAGAAAGGGGATTTACAGCATACACTCCGGTGAAAACACCATCCTTCTCCCCTACTGCTGTTCGATCTATCTCTGACTTTTTGCTCGCTTTCTTTATGTAATCCTCCACCGCATTTTTGTGCTCTTGGTCCATTTTCAAAGTCTTGATCAGCTTGTTTTCCGGAGCAATTGCCATGAATGTGACTCCATAAATGGTATCCGGTCTGGTGGTGAAGACGGAGATTTTTTGATCGGTCCCCTCAATGGCAAAATCTATCTCCACCCCTTCGCTTTTTCCGATCCAGTTTCTCTGTAAGGTTTTTGTGTTTTCTGGCCACCCTTCAAGCTTATCTAAATCTTTCAAAAGTCTCTCAGCATAGGCGGTGATTCGGAAGAACCACTGCTTTAACTCTTTTTCTTCAACTACAGAATCGCATCTCCAGCATTTTCCCTGTATCACCTGCTCATTGGCTAACACGGTCTTGCAGTCCGGACACCAGTTCACGAAGGCAGTATCCTGATAGGCTAAATTGTGCTCAAAGAGCTTCAAAAACATCCACTGAGTCCATTTATAATACTCAGGCTCACAGGTGATGACCTCCCGACTCCAATCAAAGCTTATCCCACATCTTTTTAAAGTTGCATCGGAGACTTTTATGTTCTCCATGGTCCACTTTCTGGGATGGATCTTTCTCTCTATCGCCGCTAACTCTGCGGGCAAGCCAAAGGCATCCCAGCCGAATGGGTGGAGGACCTGATATCCATGCATCATCTTGTATCTTGCCACCGTGTCTCCAATGATGAAGTTGCGGAAGTGACCAATGTGAATGTCACCGGATGGATAGGCGTACATCACCAGCAAATAGTATTTCTTCTGTGGATGATCCGGAGCACGGTATATCTTACTCTCTTCCCACTTTTTTTGCCATTTGGATTCGATTTGTTTAAATGGATAAGATTTCACCTTCGCACCTCACGCGAGAGTGGAGTGGAACCACTTCGTCGTTACATGCAGAAACGAAGTTGGTTATACTCCTACGGCATCGTCTTTTTATGGTCCAATATCACCCGAATAATTATCGGAGAATGTGTTGTTTTGAATAATCGGAGAACCTGAGCCAACATAAATGCCCCAGTAGGCGCTATTTCGAATAATGCAATTAGAAATAGTTGGAGATGTTGCATCGATGTAAATATTGCCTGCCTGAGGAAACGGATACCAAGGAGGTGGATACACAGGAAATCCCCCATATTCAATCACACAATAATTGAGGATCGAGTTCTGGGTAGAGCTATACAATTGTATGCCGCGCCAATCGCCAGGTTCAGGGGTTAAATCAGCTGAAGTGAAGATTATAGGTTTATCGAAGGTCCCATTGGCAACGAGTGTGCCGTGGCCCAAAAGACTCACACTCAAACGCCCATCCCCAATTCGTCGATCGAATTTTAGTAAACAACCTGGCTCAATAGTAAGAAACGCGCCTGTGTCGGAATCAACATATAAATCACTCATTATATAGGGCAAGCCTAAGTTAGGGAGAACCCCTCCACGGCTTAACAATCCGGCCCCGACAACATTAATTTCATCTACGACATTACCAAGTAAATCATTGTCTTTAGAAAACCCAAAGATATGCTCAAGAGAATATATCTGAATAGGATAGGAACCGTTTTGCGTGACCACGTTACCGGCAAATATAAGGGAATTCACTTCTGCGCCCAAGCCAAAATTGACGCCTGATCCCCCATTTTTGCCTATGGTATTCTCCTCAAAAGTGAGGGAATTAACCTCTCCGTTGAAATCGATACCAGAGCCTCCGTTTTCGCTTATGGTATTCTCCTCAAATGTAAAGAAATTAGCCTCTCCACTGAAATTGACACCTGATCCTCCGTTTTGCATTATAGCATTATTTAGAAAACTAAGAGAATCACAGCGTGCTGTTATGCCAAAATCGACGCCGGATCCTGCGTTTTCGCTTATAGTATTCTCCACAACGGTGACGGTATTAACTCTGCCCGAAATCGCGATACCTGCTTCACCGTTTTGGGTTATGACATTCCCGGCAAAAGTGAGGGAATCATCAACCCCAGCAATATCGATACCTGATGTTTTGCTATTTCGGATTGTGCAGTTTGTTATCGTAGCGAGTCGGCAGTGAACGTAAAGGCTTGCTATGCTTAGTAATCCTTTCTCTCCGCCATACTCGATAATACAGTTGTTCAGTATAGAGTGTCGCGGCTCATCGGTGTAAAGATAAACATACCCCCAGTCTCCAGCTCTAGGAGAAGTCTCATTTGAAGTAAACGATATTGGTTGTTCGTTAGTTCCATTTGCAATAAGCGAACCGTGTGAGCCTATAAATAAACTGCCGTTTTCTACTGAATTCAGGCGTTTGATTTTGACGATCACCCCGGGTTCAATCGTTAAAATGGCGGCGCTGTCGACTCCTACGAAAAGAACGCCATCAATGATATGGGGGTTGCCCTCTGCCCGCCAGGTTTCATCTCTATTTATATAGTGACCATGTACTGTTCCTTGTGGTTTGATAATTTTCTTCTCACATCCAGAATGAATCAGGATTCCGACAAACCCTACAAATAGAATCCATACAAGGAATTTATTTTGCATTTTTGTTCTCCCTTATCACCACTTTTAAAATACAGAAAATTGTGATGGTTGACGATAACTTAAGGTTGTTCAAAGCGCTACGTTACGCTTCGACTTTTTAACCTATGAGTAGGAATAGACAATTCCTTTGGCTCAATCCCAAATTTCTTCGAAAAATTAGTCACCGTGAGCCCTACCAGCTCCTCCGTCTGTGGATCATATCTGGCGAATACCCCTTTGGGATTTTCTCACCAAAAGCCGACACCAGTTTGCCGAAACTTAAGTAGACTACATCTGCTTCTTGATCATAAGTTATCGAAATCTTCTTCTCCATATACCAGTGTTTTCTCAACTTTAACTCTCCCCCTTTCCCTGACGGGTCTCCGTGTCCCCCTCTCCATTTCATGGAGAGGGGGTCTTGGGGGTGAGGTCTTAATTTGTTGGTCAAGGGTGCCCTCACCCTTGACCATTTGGTAGAGCGGGGTGTGGGCACCCCGCTCGAACGAGGATCTTTTTATGGATAAAGCCTGTATATGGTTCTGGGGAATGGGATGGATTCCCTTATGTGAGATAAGCCACAGATCCAGGTTACTGTCCTCTCCACTCCCAGACCGAAGCCGGAATGAGGTACCGAGCCATATTTTCTGATGTCCAAATACCACCGGTAAGCATCCCGAGGCAGCTTCTCTTCTTCAATTCTTTTTTTTAAGCTCTCGTAATCATCATTTCTCTGCGATCCCCCGATGATTTCCCCATACCCCTCAGGAGCCAGAAGATCTGAGCATAAGACCACATCCTTTCTTTGAGGATGAGGTTTCATATAAAATGCTCTGCATACTTTTGGATAGTTATAAACAAACACGGGACGGTCAAACATCTTGGTCAGTATGGTTTCGTCCGTTCCTCCCAGATCTGAACCCCACTGGATATCACTTCCCGCTTTTTGCAGCCTCTCCACTGCCTCATCGTAAGAGATCCGATGAAAAGGTTTTTGAACTTTTTCCAAGGCGGAGATGTTCCTTTCTAACTCCTTAAGCTCTTTTTGGCATTTTTCCAAAACCCAGTTTACGATGTATACCAGGAAATTCTCCTGCAGATCCATATTATCCTCGTTATCATAGAAAGCCTCCTCCGCCTCCACCTGCCAGAATTCAGTTAAGTGTCTTCTGGTTTTGGATTTTTCCGCTCTGAAGCTGGGTCCAAAACAGAAAACTTTCCCGAATGCCGCAATAGCGGCTTCCAGATATAACTGTCCGGTCTGAGCTAAGTAAGCCTTTCCCTCATTTAAATACTCGGTTTCGAACAGGGTGGTGGTGGTCTCGCCTACCGCACCGGTCAAGAGGGGAGTGTCGATTAAAACGAAGTTGTTCTCGTAAAAGTATTTTCTTATCGCCCAGATCAACTCGTCTCTCACCTTTAAAATTGCATGTGGTCGCTTCGATCTCAAATAGAGATGACGATTATCAAAAAGGAATGTGGATCCGTGAGGCTTAGGCGTTATGGGATAATTTTGAGCAATCTGAACGATCTTGACATCCGAAAGATTCAACTCATACCCGCCCGGAGCTCTTTGGTCTTTTCTCACAGTTCCGATCACCTCCAGCGAGGATTCCTGGGTGAGTTGATCATATAGATCGAATACCCCATCTTCCACCTCCCCCCTGACCATCACCCCCTGGATTATGCCGGTTCCATCCCGTATCCAGAGAAAGTGAATCTTCCCCTTGGAGCTTTTGTTGTGAAGCCAGCCCTTGACGGTTACCTTTTCACCTTCCAGCTTTGCTATGTCCCCAATGTAATGAAAGTTCATATTCAGTTTCCAGTCTTCAGCCTACTGCCTACTGTCTACTGCCTATTGTATGTATAGTTACTTTCGGCTCTTTGTGAATTAGAAAATTTATCAAAGCGCTCACTATGCTAATCAGAAGAGCCGCCCAGAACGCCTTCCAGAAACTGGTGATCTCAAAACCTGACACCAATCCCGAGACCGCATATAGAAGAAAAGCATTGATGACCAGGGTGAAAAGACCCAGGCTGAATATGTTTATAGGCAGAGTCAAAAGTAAAAGAAAGGGTCTTAAAAAAACGTTTAAAATACCTAAAACCAGTGCGGCTAAGATTAGAACTCGCAAGTTTTCGATATAGATCAAATTGAAAATGCTAGCCACTATGAAGATTGAGATGGCAGTGACAAACCATTTTAACAGAAAAACTCTCATTTTACTCCTTCGGGATGAATCCTCATAATCAATATCACCTCATTTTCTAAAAACTTGAGGCTCGGCTATTCGTATGAATGTGCGTATGCACTCATACGAGCTTCGCATCGTTGGTGAAACTCGTATCGACGGCTCGATACTCGACCTCGTCCTGAGGGACTCGGCCCGAGGGAAGCTCGGACTTCGAATTTCGTGTTTCCAGCATCGATACCAGCACGGACGTGCCCGTCTGGGCATCGCCACCGTCAGACCAGCTTCGAATTTCCTCATACGTATCTAAGATAACCTTAGCAATTATCTATGCAACTCAAGATGTGGTGTTCAGCTTATCATAATTGGGCAATCCCTTCAAAATTACAGTCCAACTTGGAAATTTATTGATGATCCTTCCTTTCATATCTTCGATCCAGAACAGCTTACCCTGGTTTAATTTTATCTTCAAGGTCAACGGCGAATCCAAAAGATAAACTCCCCACCTCTTTCGGGCAAATGGAAGCAGTCCATTCTCTTTTGGGTTTGAACATAATGTATAAGCTCCTCTATAACCCAATCTTTCTATTTCTTTCTGAACGTATCGGTTAAATCTGCCGAAAGGATAAGACAAAAAGTTCACGCTCTGACCTAACCTGTCTTCCAGGACCTCCTTTGATCTTTTCAGTTCATACTCCACGAATTGCTGTGGGATTTTGGTAAGATCAGGATGATTGACCGTATGTGAGCCGAAGCCAAATCCGGCATCAGCCATCTTCTGTATCTGTTCCCAGCTTAAATGCTTTTTTTTATTTCTTCCCCAATTATAGTCCCACTCATTGTATTTTCCTACATATCCGGTGATGACAAATATGCAGGCGGTAAAGCCGAACTTTTGCAAGAGAGGAAATGCATTCAGGTATACGTCCTCATAACCATCATCGAATGTGATAGCCATCTTCCTTCCATTGTATTCCTCATCAGAATTGAATACCTCCTCCAGCCCAATCGCTTTATACCCCTGCTCATAAAGAAACCTTATTCCTCTTTCGAACTGGCTGACCTTCTGTCGGGTAATGCTTAAGTCGAATCTATCACTCACCTGATGGTAAGCCAGAATGGGAGCTGTTGCTTTGGGTGGCTTTTTAAATTTTATTCTCCATAGAATATAAAAGAATAACCATGGTGTTATTGTCAGGATTACCACCCATATTAGCCAGGACATGGTTATAAAAAAATGATTGGCTCTTTTTTAAAATTCCCCCCAATCTACTTGATTCAGCATACCTTTTCCCACCGGACCAAGCACCGCCGCTGACAACTTATCCGAGCTAAAAAAATCCTCGGCCACCTCGATTACATCCTTAGCTTTTATTCTATTAATAGAATTTATGGTCTGATCCAGATCCACATAATCATGCAGAAGCAGTTCATATCGAGCCAATCGGTTCATCCGGTTGGAGGTGCTTTCCAGAGCCAGCAAAAGGTTTCCCTTCAACTGGTATTTTGCGTGGGAAAGCTCTTTGGAGGTGAGACTATCCTTCTTTAACTTTCGAATCTCCTTTAAAACCAACTCTATTACCCGAACCGTATTCTTTTTATGAGTCCCCATAGAGATTCCGAAAATCCCCGTGTCCTCAAAGAAATCAACGAACGTGTATACACTATATACCAACCCCAGCTTCTCCCTTATACTCTGAAAAAGGCGGGAGCTCATCCCCCCACCCAGGATATTACTTAATACCAGTGTCGCATACCTCCTTTTGTCCCGGTAAGGGAAAGTGGAAACTCCCAGGTTGATATGGGTCTGAGCGGTTTTTTTCTTTGCTACCATCCGATCAGGCTCTACTTGGGGAGGCATTTGGTTTTCCGAGGCAGGATGGGGGTCTGAGCTAAACCTGAATTTCCTTTTAATTTTATTTACCAACTCCTCATGTTTGAAGTTACCAGAGGCGGCAATAACTACCCGGGGAGAGGTATAGTTTCTATTCATGAAATCGACCAGTCTACTTCTGGTCAACTTTAGTACGCTTTCAGCACTTCCTATGATCGGCCTTCCCAGAGGGTTTTCTCTCCACATGGCCCTCATCAAAAAGTCATGCACCAGATCCGCCGGTGAATCCTCCAGCTCCTTTATCTCAGAGAGTATTACCTTCCTTTCCTTCTCCAGATGAGAGGGGTTGAAAAGAGGGTTTTTGAGAATGTCGGAAAGAACGTCCAAGGCAACGTTTGTATGTTCGTCCAGCACCCGGGCAAAATAACAGGTATGCTCCCGACCGGTAAATGCGTTCAATGAGCCTCCCACAGATTCCAAAGAGGAGGCAATCTCTTTGGCTGTTCGTTTCTTGGTCCCTTTAAACAACATATGTTCAATGAAGTGGGAAGTGCCCGCCTCGTCGCTTTTCTCGTCCCGCGAGCCCACATCTATCCATACTCCAATGCTTATGGAGCGAACATAATCGATTCTTTCTGTAACCACCCGTATGCCGTTTTCTAAAACCGTCTTTTTGTATTGCTCTTTCAAGTTAATTTTCCTTTCTAACAGAGATGATCAAAAATGTCTTGAAGGAAACCTTTGTCCTCATTAGTCAGTTATCGGAAACTGAAGAGTCGAAAAAGTGGAATCTACTTTCTTGCAGTTTTTGAGGAGAAACAGGCTTTTCTGGAAAGTCTGATTTTCCCTTCTGCATCTATCCCTATTATCTTGACTTTTGTCTCATCTCCCACGCTCAGGACGTCTTCCACCTTGTCGATCCTGTGGGTATCTAACTCCGAGATATGGACAAGCCCATCCTGTCCGGGAAGTATCTCCACGAAGGCTCCGAATGTGGTAATTCTTTTCACCGTGCCTGAGTATTCTTTCCCTATCTCCGGTTCCTCGATTAACCGCAAAATCATCTCATGTGCTGCCTCCCCCGCTTTCTGGTCTACGGAGGCGATGAAGACGGAACCATCATCCTCGATATCGATTTTGGCTCCGGTCTTCTCAATTATGCTTCTGATCATCTTCCCGCCCGGACCAATGATTTCACCAATTTTTTCCGGTTTTACCTTGAGGATGATAATGCGGGGAGCATATGCAGAGAGTTCAGGTCTGGGTTGGGCAATGGTTTGCTCCATTTTTTCCAGGATTTGCAGCCTGGCTTCCCTGGCTCTTGTTAAAGCTTCTTCCAAAAGCGTTAAGTCGACTCCTGATATCTTGACGTCCATCTGAAAGGCGGTGATGCCCAGGCGGGTTCCGGTCACCTTGAAGTCCATGTCTCCCAGATGATCCTCCAACCCCAGGATGTCGGTCAGGATGGCCTGTTTATTCTCTTCTTTAACCAACCCCATAGCAATCCCCGCCACCGGAGCCTTTATGGGCACTCCTGCATCCATCAGACAAAGGGTTCCTGCACAGACGGTTGCCATTGAGGATGAGCCATTTGATTCTAAAATGTCGGAGACTATCCGGACGGTATAAGGGAAGAGCTCCTCGCCGGGGATCACCGGCTGGATGGCTCTTTCTGCCAGCGCTCCATGCCCAATCTCCCTTCTTCCCGGTCCCCTGATAAATTTTATCTCCCCCACGCTAAAGGGAGGGAAATTATAATGAAGCATGTAACTTTTGGTGGATTCCCCCTCCAGATCGTCCACTCTCTGTTCATCTATCTTTGTCCCCAGAGTGGTAACTGCTAAACTTTGGGTTTGTCCCCGGGTGAAGAGAGCAGATCCATGAGTGCGAGGCAGAATGCCCACCTCGCAGGTGATGGGCCGGATCTGATATATGTCCCTCCCATCCGTTCTTCTCCCCTCATTTAGGATCATCTGGCGCATGTCCTTCTTTTCCAACTCCTGCAGGATGGACTTGATCTCTCTTTCGCTTTCCGGGAATTTTTCCAGAAGCTTTAGAGTAACCGAATCCAGAAGGTCTTCCAGCTTTTCTTTCCTTTCCAACTTGTCTGCGGCTCGGTTAACTTCCTTTATCTTCTCCAATCCCAGAGCGGAGATCGCCTCCACCAGTTCAGGATTTCTGGAAGGAGGTTCCACTTCGGGCTTGGGCTTGCCCACTTTTGCGCGGAGTTCCTCCTGTAATCCGACTATAAACTTGATTTTCTCGTGTCCAAACTCCAGAGCGGAAAGCAGGTCTTGCTCGGAGACCTCCCGACATTCCCCTTCAACCATATTAACAAAATCCTTAGTTCCTGCCACCACCAGATTTATATCACTCTCTTCCAGTTCTGAGAAAGTAGGGTTGACGACAAACTCTCCGTTCAACCTTCCAACCCGCACCGCACCGACTGGTTGATAGAAGGGTATCTCCGAGATGCTTAAAGCGGTGGAGGCACCTATAAGTCCCGGCACATCTGCATCATTTTCCTGATCTGAGGAGAGGACTGTCACCATGATCTGGACCTCTTTAAAGTACCCTTCCGGAAACAGAGGACGCAAAGTCCGATCAATCAGGCGAGCGCTTACCGTTTCCTTTTCGCTGGGTCGTCCTTCCCTTTTGAAAAAACCTCCTGGGATTTTACCTGCCGCATAAGCTTTCTCCCGATAGTCCACCAATAGAGGGAAAAAGTCCTGCTCCTCATCAACCTGTTTTGCCTCCACCGCGGTGGCTAAAATCACCGTATCCCCTAAACGCACCATGGCGGCACCATGAGCCTGTTTGGCAACCTTTCCCGTTTCCACCGCCAAGGTTTTGCCGCCCAACTCTATCTTTAATTTTGATTCCATCCTAAAAACTCCCATCTCAGCTAAAAGTTATAACCAGTGCAACCAAAAATGAGGGTACCTTTCAGCTTGCCGAGCAAATTTACTATTTCCTTAAGCCTAATTCTTTCACTATCTTTCGATAATCATCCATATCCGTATCCTTCAAATAGTCTAAAAGCCTCCTTCTTTTCCCCACCAATTTCATAAGACCTCTTCTGGTGCTGAAATCCTTGGTATGTTTTTTCAGATGCTCTGTCAACTGACTGATCCTTTCAGTAAGTAGAGCGATCTGAACCTCAGGCGAACCGGTATCCTCATCATGCATGCGATATTCCCTTATCAACCTTTCCTTTTTGTCCCGGGTAAGTGGCAAGATATCCTCCTTAGTATATCTTTTCGATTCAGTTTGAACGATCTATTCGGAACATCTCTTTGATTCTTTTTTCATCTGATTTCAACTGATCCTTTAAATACTCGGGATGAGCAAACTTTTTAGGTTCCCTAACCCAATTTTCCACCAGAAGCTCCACTCTAAAGTGGCCAATATTCCTTTCTAGCCCGAACACGTGAACCTCCACCGAACGGGTGTTCTCACCGAAGGTGGGTTTGGATCCAATATACATCATCCCTACGTAACTTTTTCCTTCAAGTTGCACGCCGGTGCTGTAAACCCCATCGGGGGGCAGAAGTTTCCTTGAGGGAATTTCCAGATTCAGGGTGGGATAGCCTAAGCTTTTTCCTCTCCCCTTCCCTCTGATTACTGTGCCAGAGAGCGGATAGCTGTGGCCTAATAGGCTTTTAGCTTCAGCAAATTCTCCTGCTTCAAGCTCCTTTCTGATCCGGCTACTGCTTACCCTTATCCCATTAACATGCAGGGGGGAAACTACCTCCAGATTGAAGTTATACTTTAAAGCCGCCTTTTTTAGAAGATCGATTTTACCGGCTCTGTTTTTTCCGAAGGCATGATCATATCCTACCACCAGATTCCCGACATTGAGTTTCCTCACCAGAATTTTATCCACGAACTCCTCGGCTGAATATTCCCTAAGTTGTTCATCAAAATTCATCACCACCGTCTCCTCTACCCCTAACTTTTCCAAAAGCGCAAGTTTCTCCTCCAGCGTGGTCAAAAGATTTGGGGCATTATCAGGTGCCACCACGCTCTGAGGGTGGGGCTCGTAGGTGACCACCACCCCCGCTCTTTTCTTTTCTTTAGATTTCTCAATCAACCTTCTAATTATAGCCTGATGACCCAGATGAACTCCATCAAAGCTTCCCAGGGTCGCCACCGGCTTCTCAAATGCCTGAAAATCGACCTTTATTATATCAAAACAAACGTGCATGGCGTTGGTTTAATTGAACTTTTGAACTCTTAAACCTTTGAACTTTTGAACCTTTGAACTTTACATAACTATACCACCCGAACGTATTCAAATAGCTTATTTTTGTAATCTAAATCCAGAAAATTCCTCGCCGAGCTTAACGCTTTGCCAATGGCGATGATGTTTTTTTGACCATCTTTTATCGAAATGGTTTGATTTTGATCAAAATCCGTCTCTATCGATAATACTGATGAAGGAGCAAGAGGAACCCCATGCCGAACTTTTTCAGTAAAACTTTCCTTCACCACCACCGAAGGAAGATGAGCCAAAGCTTTCTCTATGGGGATCAGAAGATCACAGATTTTATTCTCATCCTCAACATCGGAGATTTTCTCAAGACCCAACGCCTCCTGGAGCTTGAATGGCCCAACCCGGGTCCGTTGCAGAGAGAAAAGATATGCTCCGCATCCTAACTTCTCCCCCAGATCGAAAGCTAAGCTTCTGATGTAGGTTCCCTTGGAACAACTGATCCTTAACTTAACATATGGTATATTGATATCTATCACATCAATATCCTTTATCTCCACCTCTCTTTTTTTAACCTCCACCCTCTTTTTTGCCCTGGCGTATTGATAAAGCTTTTTGCCCTTGTATTTTATGGCAGAATGCAAAGGAGGAACCTGCCATATCTTCCCTTTGAATGAATCAATTGCCTTCCTTATCTGGCCGGGACTTATCTTAAAATTCTCTTTTATCTCTGTGACCTTTCCCTCGCCGTCATAGGTTTCGGTGGTGATCCCCAACTTGATCACCGCCTCATATTCCTTGTCATATTCAGTTAGAAACTGCACCACCTTGGTGGCTCTGCCCACACAGGCTAAAAGAACCCCGCTGGCACTGGGATCTAAGGTTCCGGTGTGTCCAATTCTTCTGATGTGTAAAATCTGTCTCAGTCTCTGTATCACATCATGTGAGGTCACCCCGGATGGTTTGTTGACTGGTAAAACTCCGGACAGGTTCATCCTTCAAGGTTTTTTGAATTTGTTCCAGGATAATCTTCTTAGCCTGCTTCAAGCTACACTTGAGAGTACAGCCAGCCGCATTTCTGTGTCCTCCCCCTCCGAAAGCTCTGGCCACCTTTGTCACATCAAATTCATTTTGTGACCTTAAGTTCACTTTGGTCTTTCCATTTTCCTTCTCGGTGAAAAGAAGCCCTATCTCCACCCCCTTCAAAAAGAGCGAATAGTTCACCACTCCCTCCATCTCTTTTGGATCAACCCCCAGACCAGATAGAAGATCACACTTGACGGTCATGGCGCAAATCCTTCCTTCAGCCATGATCTCAGGATTGCTCAGAATTGATCCCAGAAGTTTTAAAAAAGGGAGAGAATGGTTAAAATAGATCTGATTGACAACATACTTGGGATCGGCTCCTGATTCTATCAGCTCCGCACAAACCCTCAGACAACGGGATGAGGTGTTGGAGAATTTGAATCTACCCGTGTCGCTAAGGATGGCGGCATAAAGCTGGTTGGCTACAGAGGGGGTTATGGGAAAACCAGATACCTTAAGCAGGGAAAAGATTATCTCCCCTACGGCTGAAGCATCCACATCCACGTAGTTGAAGGCGCCAAACTTTTCATTATCTGGATGGTGGTCTATATTTATCAATACAGCCGAAGGAGGGATCAATTTTTCCACCTGGCCCACCCGGCTAATAGAAGTGGAGTCCAGAACGAAAACCAGATCTGGGGCAGCCTCAACAACCTTTTGATCCTTTACAGTCTCCAAGTTCTCAACCTTTCCATGGGGGTCCAAAAATTTGTATTTGCAGGGCAAATCACTCTGGTTGATGATCCGACAACTCTTCCCCCGGCTTTCCACAAGCTCAAGTAAAGCCAACTGGGACCCGACCGAATCCCCATCCGGATCGCGATGGGAGGTGATCAGAATCGTCCGGCTTCTTTTTATGAAATCTAAAATCTTTTCAAGTCTATTATTCATCTTCTGCATCTTCACTTAAGGTAGAGTCATCGTCAAAAGATCCATCCTGATCGATTTCGCCACCTTCTGGTCTTTCCGCTCGGTGAATCTTCTGGATCAACTTCTCAATGTGAGCGCCATACTCCACCGATCCATCAAACTGAAAAAAAATCTCCGGGGTGTATTTAAGTCTTAGCTTCCTTCCTATCTCATGCTGGATAAATCTGGAGGCTCTTTTTAAGGCGGATGCACTTTCTTTTTTTGAATTTTCATCGCCCAGCACGCTATAGAATATCCTGGCGTGTTTGAGATCGATTGAGACTTCTACTCCGGTGATGGTCACAAAGCCAATTCCCGGATCCTTGAGCTCATTTTGAATTATATGAGCAATCTCTCTTTTTATTAAATCGCCCACCCGATCTTTCCTCTGGTACTGCATATCTGTTCTTCTCTTTTGACGTTCATATAGCCACAACCGGGATCAAAGCGAATCATATCACAGCAAGCAAAACTTTGCTCCTAAAACAGCTCTATGGAATAATCCAGTATCTGAACCCCATTTTCCTTACCTATAAAATCCACCACCCCAGAGAGGACCTGGTTGGCAAATTGCTTCTGATTAGCCACCACTGAGACCCCCAGGGTGGTTCTCTGCCACAGATCGTTGTGGTCCACCTCTGCGATGGAAACATTGAATCTGTTTTTTACTCTATCCTTTATCCCTTTCAGGACATGCCTCTTGCTCTTCAAAGATCCACTTCCGGGAATGTGAATGTCTATGCTCGCCACACCGACAACCATTTAAAGAGAAAAAGAAAGTTTAAGTTGAAAATTTTCCTTCTTAGTTTCAGCTTCAATTGTAGGCGGGTTACTCTAGTTTTCGGGCTAATTCCTTTACCTGATACGCTTCCAAAAGATCATCCACCTTTACGTCGTTATAGTCTTCAATTTTTATCCCGCATTCCATTCCGATGGAGACCTCTTTCACGTCATCCTTGAATCTTTTCAGGGATGAGATTATTCCCTGGTAGATCACCACTCCTTCACGGAGCACTCGAACCTTATCCCCTCTTTTCATGAATCCTTCCTGGACGAAGCATCCTGCCACCTGTCCCACGTTGGAGACTTTGAAGACATTCTTAACCTCAGCGGTGCCGGAGATGGTTTCGGTGACTTCCGGCTCCAAAAGTCCCTCCAAAGCTTTCTTGATGTCGGATTCGATCTCGTAGATCACCTGATAAAGTCTTACATCAACATCTTCTTTTGAGGCAAGTTCTCTTGCTCTTAGATCCGGGCGGACGTGAAATCCGACGATGATCGCATCGGAGGCTGCGGCCAGAAGCACGTCGCTTTCAATGATGGCGCCCACCCCTCGATGGATCACTCTAACTTTTACTTCGTTGGCTGAGATCTTCTCTAAGGTGTCAGATAATGCTTCCACTGATCCTCCCACATCTCCTTTAAGGATCAAGTTCAGCTCCCTGATCTGGCCTTTCTCGATTTGTTCATACACCTCAGCTAAAGTCACCCTTCTTATCTGTCTTAGGTCCTGCTCCCTTTTCAATCTCATCCTTTTAGCTGAGATCTGGCGGGCTTCCGTCTCATTTTCAGCTACAATGAAGGTATCCCCAGCCTGAGGGACCCCGGATGCACCCAAAACCTGTACTGGCGTGGATGGTCCTGCTTCCTTCACCGGATTCCCTCTTTCATTGAACATGGCTCTTACTCTCCCATGATAGGGTCCGGTCACGAAAGGATCTCCAACTTTAAGCGTCCCCTTTTGCACTAAAACGGTGGCGATGGCACCCCTTCCTTTGCTGAGTTCGGATTCAATCACCACGCCGGAAGCCCGGCGATGGGGGTTGGCTTTTAACTCCATCATCTCCGCTTGAAGCAGAATCATCTCCAAAAGCTTATTTATCCCCATGCCGGTTCTGGCGGAGATTTCCAACATAATAGTTGAACCTCCCCATTCCTCCGGGACTAAATTAAGCTTGGACAACTCCTGTTTGATCGGTTCGCTTTTGGCTTGGGGAAGATCCATTTTGTTTATAGCCACAATTATGGGAACCCCTGCCGCCCGAGCGTGATCCATGGCTTCGATGGTCTGGGGCATCACGCTGTCATCTGCCGCTATCACCAGCACCACGATATCGGTCACCTGCGCTCCTCGAGCCCTCATGGCGGTGAAGGCTTCATGTCCCGGGGTGTCCAGGAAGGTTATTTTCCCACCGGGCACCTCCACCTCATACGCTCCTATGTGCTGGGTGATACCTCCTGATTCCCCTGCTATGATATTGCTTTTTCGTATGAAGTCCAGAAGTGACGTTTTTCCGTGATCTACATGTCCCATGATGGTGATTACCGGGGACCGTGGCTCCAGATCCTCTTCCTTTTCCTTTTCCCCTTCCTCTTCCTCCTTCTCCTCCAACCCGATCTCCTTAACCGGCTCTACGTTGAACCCGAATTCCAGCGCAACAGTCTCGATGCTATCCATATCCAATCTCTGATTGATGGTGGCCACAAAACCTAACTCTAAGCATTTGGAGATCACCTCTGCCGGCTTCACCTCCATCAGATTGGCCAGCTCTGCCACTGAGATGTATTCGCTAGCCCGGATCACGTTGGTTGGCTCAACTTCCTCTTTCGCCTGGTCTGGATGCAGTTTCCTTTTGTATCTTCTTACCTTCCGGATAGCATCTACAGATGCCAAAGTTTTCTTTATGCTTTGCTCAATCTCTACCCTATCTACCTTCCTTTCAGGTTTTCCCTTTAGAAATGGAGCTTTTTTTCCTTTGACTTCTATCCTTTTTTTCTCCAGCGTTCTCAAACGCTCTTTGCGTCGAAGTTGAATCTCCCGGGTTTTGCTTGTCGGCTCGAAAGAGACGACAAGCTCTTCTTTTTCCTTTCGTTCCTTTAGCTTCTTTTTCTTCTGGGCGTACTCTTCTTTAACCGCCTCCCTTTCCTTCTGGAATTTTTCTTCGATAGAGGCGGCCATCTTTTCATCCACCACGCTCATATGGCTTTTTATCTCAAAACCAAGCTCTCTGATGATGGAAAGCATGGCCTCACTAGAGATCTTGTAATCTCGGGCTAACTGATATGCTCTCTTCTTCGCCAAAACAAATTCCTCTACGTTAGAGTAATCTCATGTGTTGAAAACCATGTTATCCACACAGGCTTTGATCCTTTCATCACATTTTCTTTATTTTCTTTTCTTGTTCGGAGAAAAATATTTAAGCTTAATTTTTCATTTCCCCAAGAAACGAACTACTCCCTAGTTTTGGAAAGAGTCAGATAGTCTTTTGCCTTCTCGATTAAGGAAGCCGCCCTTTTTTTGCCCACCCCTTCGATTTCTACCAGAACCTCCACATCACATTTAACTAAATCCTGAATGGTTTCAATTCCGTGTGCAGCCAGTTTTTCTTTCAGCTTTTTACCCACTCCAGGCAATTCGGTCACGTAGATTTTAAGTTGCTCCTCCACTTTCTTCTGTTCTCTGTATTCCGTTTCGCTTAAGATGTTGATTTTCCATCCGGTGAGTTTTGCCGCCAATCTGGCATTCTGTCCGGCTTTGCCAATAGCCAGGGAGAGTTTGTCATCCTCCACCACGATGGTCATGCTGTTGTCATCGTGATAGGTATCTATGTGCACCACTTTGGCAGGTGCCAAGGCTCTGCTGGCAAAGGTTTCTGGGTCGGGGCTCCAGGGCACTATATCAATCCTCTCGCTGGAAAGCTCTCTGACGATACTTTGCACCCGGCTTCCCTTTACCCCCACACAAGCGCCCACCGGATCTACCCGATCATCGATAGAACTCACCGCTATTTTGGTCCTTTCCCCGGGTTGTCGAGCCACCACCTTGATCTCAATTATCTTTTCATAAATCTCCGGGACCTCCAACTCAAAAAGCCTCTTTAAGAAATTGGGATGCGCCCGGGAAAGGATGATCTGTGGCCCTTTGGCAGTCTTTTGCACATCCAGAATCAATGCCCGGATTCTGTCTCCCTGACGGTATCTCTCCCTGGGGATCTGTTCCCTGGGGGGAATAACCCCTTCCCCTCGTCCCAGATTTACTATGATATGACCTTTTTCAATCTGTTGCACTCCGCCGGTAATCACGGTTTCGATCTTATTCTTATATTCCTCAAAGATTCTTTCTCTTTCTGCCTCTCTGACCCTTTGGATCAGGATCTGTTTGGCGGCGCTGATGGCATTTCTACCAAATTCATCGAACCCCACCACCACCTCCACTTCATCCCCCAGCTTCGCCTTCGGCTCTATTTCTTTAGCCTCCTTTGGGATGATCTCGGTATTTGGATTGGTCACCTCTTTTACTACCTTTTTGAGGGCGATGATTTTGATCTCTCCAGAATTTGGATCCACATGGATCTTTATGTTGTCGGTGTCGCCGAACTTCCTCTTCGCCGCCAACATCAAACCTGCCTCCAAGGTCTCAATTACAAAATCCATGTCTATGTTTTTGTTCTTGATGATCTGGCTCAATGCCTCTAAGATTTCGTAGTTCATCAATTAAGCCCTCCTCTAAAACATGATTTTGGCTTTCGCCACCTTTTTTAGAGGGATGATCTCTTCGGCTCCCTCATTCACCCCGGATGCTGGAGACTCGACCAGAAGAAGGAGATTTTCCCCTTCAAAGTTTTTGATCCTTCCCAAAAGCTCCATCTTCCCACCCACTTCTTCATTGAGGAAAACTTTTACCTTTTCCCCTATCTTTCTTTTAAAATCCGCACCACTAAAAAGAGGCCTGTCCAGCCCTGGAGAAGAGACCTCCAGCGTGTACCTGCGTGGAATCAAGTCCTCGATCTCCAGAAAATCGCCGATCCTTCTGCTCAAATTTGCGCATTGGTCAACTGTTACTCCACCAGCTTTATCTACGTATATTCTCAACACTGACGCTGGTCCTCCTTCGAGGAATTTAATATCCACTATTTCCAGACCATCTTCTTCGACCAAGGGCACAATCTTTTCTCTCAATATATCTGCTTTTGAACCCATAATTTAATTATACGTTAATAAGTATGTAAAAGAGTGGGCTATACCCACTCTTAACTTTATAATATAAGACCTCTTATCAAAAAAGCAATATAAAAAATGGTTTTTATTTACGTCCTCAAAAAACCCAGGTCGGCTTCATTCATTTTAGATCGAAATCCCATCGTTTTCCTGTCTGAATTATCTAAAGGCCACCAAGAAGGTTTTTGCATTTTTCAACCACTTCACTTTGGGGTACCAAGATCACATCCCTTGTCTTTCTCACACATATCTCCACCTTATCCTCCTTCAAACTTTTCGCTCCCACGTTTACCCTCAAAGGCAGTCCGATCAGATCAGCGTCGTTGAATTTCACTCCAGCTCTTTCGTCTCTATCATCGATCAACACCTCAATTTCTTCTTCTCTCATCTTTTGATATATTTCGAAAGCCACTTTTTTCTGTCTATCATCAGCTACATTTAAAGGAAGAATATCCACGGAGAAAGGTGCGATGGAGGCGGGCCAGATTATACCTTTCTCATCGTGAAATTTTTCCACCGCCGCCTGAGCAGTTCGGGTGATTCCTATTCCGTATGACCCCATGATGAAAAGTTTTTCCTCTCCGTCTACATCCAGAAAGGTGGCGCCTAAAGCCTGGCTATACTTTGTTCCCAGCATGAAAGTGTTTCCCACCTCTATGCCCCGGGAGGTAAGAAGCTTACCCTTCTTACATCGAGGGCACAGCTCACCTTCCTGAGCACATCTGATCTGTCCCACCTGATCTATTTTAAAATCTCGACCAATATTAACGTTTATGAAATGGAAATCGTTCTGGTTAGCACCGGTGACAAAATTTTTCAAATGAGGGATTTCCTCATCTACTATTATAGTAACTTTGCTCAAATTCAAAGGACCGGCAAAGCCCACCCGAGCACCGGTGATTTTTTCCACTGTTTCTGCATCTGCCATCTCCAGATTTATGCAACCTAAAAAGTTTTTTAACTTAACTTCATTGATCTGTCTGTCTCCCCTTATCATAACCGCGACGATTTTCTCATCCGCTTTATATAACAAAGTCTTGGCTAACTTTCTTGCCGGGACATTAAGAAATCCCGTCACCTCCTCCACCGTTTTAACCCCCGGAGTGGCAACTTTTTCAAGCGGCTTTTCTGAATCTTCCTCCACATATGGTTTAACCTCCAACGAGTTAGCTTTGTCCATGTTTGCCGCATAGTCACATTGATCGCAGTAGAAGATTATGTTTTCTCCACCCTCCGTGTCAACTATCACCATGAACTCATGCGCCGCCTTTCCACCCATGGCCCCGGTGTCCGATTCCACCATCTTGGTTTCAAGTCCGCAACGATTGAAAGTTTTAAAATATGCATCCAGCATCTTCTGATAGCTGATCTTGAAGTTTTCCTCATCTTTATCAAAAGAGTAGGCATCCTTCATTATAAATTCTCGCCCTCGCATCAATCCGAACCGCGGTCTGATCTCATCCCTGAATTTATTCTGAATTTGATAAAGGTTCAGGGGCAGCTGCCGGTAAGACTTCACCTCCCCTCTGATCAGGGAGGTCACCACTTCTTCATGAGTCCCGCCCAAAACCAGATCCCGATCATGTCGATCTTTGGTTCTCATCAACTCCTTGCCGATAGTCTGCCATCTTCCGCTCTGTTGCCAAAGCTCTGCCGGATGAAGCACCGGCATTAATATCTCCTGGGCGCCGGCGTCATTCATCTCCTCACGAACAATGTCGGTAACCTTCAGCAGCACCCTTTGCATCAAGGGGAGATAGTTATATACTCCGGCGGCTAACTTTCTGATATACCCTGCCCGCACCAAAAGCTTATGGCTTACTATCTCCGCTTCAGCCGGATCGTCCCTTAAAGTGGGTATGTAAGATTCAGTCCATTTCATGCTTTTTCGATCTCCCTTTCATGTCCTTGTCCTTGACAAATTCTTTAAAATCTGAACTCAACTCAATTCGGTAGAAATCGTCCTCTTTATACCCCCTATAATACGATACGGCGTCAGAATCGATCATTGCAGCACGAACCAATTTCATTAATTCGTTTTTTGATGTTATCCCGATTCTTTCTACGTCTGTCTTAGAAATTTCTGGCTCGTCAGCAACTTTTGCGAGCAAGATTCGTTGGGATTTTGATAACGAAAGCCACAAAGAATTGAATCTTTTCGCGTAGCCGAGTCTTTTGAATTCTAGAAGAGCTTTGTCTTGAGTTTTTCCGATTTCCCTTTTCAACTCCTCAAACTCTTTCCTAATTTCAGAGATAGTAGAAGCCTGCGTGGAGGAGCTCAGTTTACTTTCTACTGTTTGAAGGACTTTGTTAATCTGGACTGAAGTGCTGGCTTGGATTTCCTCTTTCAGCTTTCTCATTTCTTCTTCTTTTGCCTTCTCTGCTTCCTCCGATGCCTTTCCGCCAGTTCTGGCAAAGTCACCCCATCTCTTTATCTCAGCAAACGCATCCTCCTTTGTGAAAGTTGCAAAAGCTTCTATACGTGCTAATTTTTCAGTTGTGTCTCGGTTAAGTTTGTCGCTTTGATTTCTATGATGATTAGCTTGCCAAATGGCAAACCCTGCCAAAATTATTGAAACTATGCTTGCTATTAAAGCAACAGTTACCACTTTCACCTCAATTGGTATCTTGTGGTAGCCGCAACCTTCAGGTTGCGTGGTTTTCTAACAATTTCGCAGGCTAAAGCCTGCGGCTACCAACTGAAGTTTTGTAGGTCAAGCATGGCGTAGCCTGCTTGACAAATCCTTAAAAGATTATTTGTCAACCAGCCCTTTGGGCATGGTTGACCTACATGGCTGCTTGGCTCATACGCCTAAATTGGCCAACGTGTTCTTACGAAGATCAAAAGTGGAAGGTTTTGTTTCTTTCGCTTCCTTCCTCGCAGACTAAAGCCTGCGGCTACCGATTTTTTTGGTTTTTCTGTGAACTGTGAACTATGAACCGTGAACCGCCTTAAATACCCCTGACCCGACTCGAACGGGTGCACGCGGCTCCGGAGGCCGCTGCTCTATCCAACTGAGCTACAGGGGCAGAAATGTTCAGTTTTCAGTCGTCAGTTAGCAGTTGTCAGTCTCGAGTTAAATGTATGTAAATATTGCCGAGCCTTACTTTAGCTCAAAGATCTCAGCTTACACATCGTCGCCTTCAATGGTGAGAACCCCATAGGTGGCGGCAAAAGGAGGTGTTATATTTCCGGAAAGGCTTCCTGGGTTGAAAAATAGGGTGTGGTTAATCTTTCTGTTATAAGGAACATGCGAATGTCCGAAAATTAACACATCGCACCTTTCCCCGAACTCTTGATAAACCCTTTCCCATAATTTGAAGGGAGAACCAGAACCATGACACAATCCGATTTTCTTGCCTTGCACTTCCACCACTTTCTTTTCAGGCAGAAGTCTTCCTATCTTTGCATCATCCATATTTCCAAAAACCGCATGAAGGGTTGCCAGGCTTTTGAGTTTTTGGAAGACTTCCCATCGGACAAAGTCACCCGCATGAAAGATTATGTCACCTGATTCGATCTGACCCAAAAACTTCTGGGGAAGCTCTGTCATCCTTTCGAGAATGTGAGTATCCGAAAGCACAAAGATCATATATCCGGGTGCGGCTTGCTATCTTAGCGCGGTTTCTTTTTGTGTCGGTTGGCTCTGAGCTTCTTTTTTCTCTTGTGCGTTTTTATCTTACTTCTTTTTCGCTTCCTTCCACTGGGCATACTGTCACCATCAATTAGTTTTGTTGAAACTACCAAACAATTTTATCCAAGGGGAAGCTTGGAGATTGAAGTTTTAAACTCGTTGGAGGGCTTAAACACCGGCACCTTTCGATCTGGAACCGGCACTTCCTCACCGGTTCTGGGGTTGCGTGCCTTTCGCGCTTTTCTCTGCTTGATCTTGAAAGTCCCAAATCCTCTGATCTCGATATTGTTACCGCTCTCTAAGGTTTGCTTTATCGCTTCCAAAAACTTGTCCACCACCACAGCTACATCGGTTCGGGTAAGACCGGTCTTTTCAACCACTGCCTCAACCAAATCCGCTTTGGTCATGTAACACCTCCTTGGTTAGCTGACAGCCGACAGCTATCAGTTTTTGTTTTTCTTTAGTATGAATACGCTAATTCAGGTTCCTGATAATCGGCAAAAATCGCCGGTCAAAAGACTCAATCTCTATCTCAGTCTCAGTCTCTTATCTGCAACTGCTACAGTTTCTCACACTGCAAGTGGAACAATTTGCCCCTTCGGAGGAAGAAGAGACAAATTTTCCTCCAGATGAAAAGCCAAAGACGGAGAAAACTTTTTTAACCTCCCCTGCTCCACATTCCGGGCAAGCCGGTTTTTTGTCTTGATTGGTTCTCTGAAGAACCTCAAATTTAGCGCCGCAATGCTGACACGTATATTCGTAAATAGGCATCTTGGTTAAATTATTAATAAAGCTTTCCGTTTTGGTCTAACTTGCGCGTAGGCAAGCCTTCACGGCTTGCGTCCAAGCCATTAAGGCTTGGCTACGCGGGTCAAGTAATACTTTAATAATCAATAAAAAAAAACTCCAGAAATACCAAACCCTTGGTGATAAATCAGAGGACTTCATGAATGAGACCTAAATCCTTAGATCAATCAGAATCCTTTCTTTTAGTTAAACTCATTTGAAGATGTACTCTAACCTCGGCATCAATTTTTCACTTTCGTCCAACTTAAGAAGATCATTCACCTTTTGAGTTAAAAGATCAAACCAGGAGATCTTCTTCTTTCTTTCTTTGATGGTTTTGGGAAATTCTTCGATTCCCACCATCTCTCCGGCTATTTTTATGGCATCCTGCAAGTTTCCCAGCACATCCACCAGTCCCAACTCTTTTGCCTGTCTTCCGGTGAAGATGCTTCCATCAGCGATTTTTAAAACCTCCTCCTTTTCCATTCCCCGACTTTCTACTACCACCTCCACAAACTGTTCATAGGTGTCGTCAACTACCGATTGCAAGGATTCCCTCTCCTTTTTGGTCATGGATCTGGCTATGGAGCCCACATCCTTGATTTCTCCACTTTTCACTACTTCGAGCTTCACCCCTATCTTTTTGAATAATTCCTCAGCTACCGGGAACTGAAGGATGACTCCGATACTTCCGGTTAAAGTGGCAGGATTTGCCACGATGGTATCAGCGGCGCAGGCAACGTAAAAGCCGCCCGAGGCTCCCACACTCCCCATGGAGGCGACCACCTTTTTGCCTTTTTCCCTTAATTTGTTGATCTCCTCATAGATTTCCTGGGAAGGAGCCGCTCCTCCTCCCGGGCTATCGATATGCACCACCACCGCCGGAACCGAGCCATCCTCGGCATACTTTCTCAACTGTCGTACCACCTCGGACGAATTCTGGATTACACCATGAACCTCCACTACCGCCACCCTTTTCCCCGCACCAGTCCAGAGCGCTGATCCATTACCAGAAAGCCCGATAAAGGCAAACAAAGTCAAAACCGAAATAATCAAGAAGCTGACAATAATTATAACTGCAATCACCACATCACTTTTCTTTGCCACCTTTTGTTTCCTCCAGGGAATCATTATTGAATGAAAACCAATAAGGGCATACGCAACAACGAGTTAAAAAATGTGTTAATTTGTGAGGAATATTCTGATCCTATCTCCTATCCGGAGCCTTGAGGGTGTGACCAGATTATTCCATTGAATCAGCTTCTCCATCAAAACTCCGAATGCTTTCGCTATATTCCACAAGGAGTCGCCCTTTTTAACCACATAGGTGACCCATTTTCCTTTTATTTTTTCTTTTCCGCCATTCCCGCCTCTTGCTGGGATTTTCAGCTTCTGCCCCTTTTTGATACGATGCGGATTTGTCAACCCATTCAGTTTCTTGATTTCGCCTGTACTGCTCCCGAACCTGGTAGCCAGATCAGAGACGGTGTCGCCCTTTTTAACAACGTAAGTTTGCAAAGTTACGTCTGAAGCAGTAGGGATTAAAAGCCGCTGTCCTACTTTCAAGATATGCTTGTTACTTAGATTATTAGCCGACATAATAGCAGACACAGATACCCCATACTTTTTTGCCAGATACGAAAGACTCTCTCCCCTTCTGACAATATGCTCTTTAAAAAGCCCACCTGAACTCAAGTTTGTCTGAGGAATATTAAGCTTCTGACCTATATTTATTCGATGGGCATTCTTTAACTTATTCAATTGTCTTATCTCACCCGCGGTGGTATTGAATTTCAAGGCTAAGTTGGTGAGGTTATCTCCTTTTTTCACTGTGTAGACAAAGGACCCGATTCCCCTTTCCTTAGCATTTTTTGAGGAGCCAACTTTAGAGGAGGTGCTTTTTGCCGTCATCCCTTTGTTGGCAGGAATGATGAGGCGCTGCCCGATGCTTAACCGATGCCTATTGGCTAACCCATTCAACTCCATTATGGCGGAGATCGGCACTCCGTATCTATGAGAAAGATGCGAAAGAGTCTGCCCTTTCTTAACTTTGTGCTCTACAAACAGTCCACTGCTCTTTGCATCGTAGCCTTTGAACTTTTGGGCAAACAGTTTTTTGGTGCCAGCAGGAATCCTGAGCTTATACCCAGAGTAATTGGGTGGGGTAACCCCCCGACGAAGTTCAGGATTAAGCTCTTTGAGCACAGCAAGTGAAGTCCCCAAGCTCTTGGCAACTTTCTTCAAATCCACTGGTTGATTCACTTCGACCACGTCGAATTGAATTGGTTCATCATATTCTACATCAAATCCATATCTGGTGGGTTCCTTGGCAATAATGGTAGCCGCCATATACAGAGGGACATAGTTGGCAGTTTGCTTATTCAACTTCAGCTTCCAAAAGTCGTTAGTCTTATGTTTTTTCATTACCCTCGCCACCCTTCCCTCTCCACCATTATAAGCCGCCAGAGCTAAGGTCCAGGATTCGAACTTGGTGTAAAGAAAGGTAAGATAATCACAGGCGGCATAGGTGGATTTAACGAAGTCTCTCCTTTCATCATACCACCAGTTTCGTCTCAAACCATAGTTTCTGCCGGTGGAGGCGATGAACTGCCAGGGTCCTACCGCTCGCGCCCAGGAATAGGCTTTGGGATTGAATCCACTCTCCACCAGACATAGCCACACCAGATCCTCAGGCAATCTCTTTTCACGAAGTATCCTCTGCATTAGATCTTTATATTTGCCCGACCTTTTCATGTAGGTTTCGAAGGCTTCCCTTGCCACGGTCTGGAAATAAATGATGGAATTCTCCACCCTCTGGTTCCATTCAATGGGTATGTCATAGGTGACTTCCTGTTTTGCAGGTTCAATCTTTTCTACTGTTCCCTTTTGGAGGGCTTTGAAGTTTTCTATATCCTGAAATCTCTGCCGGAATGCAGATATGGAGCTTTCTTCGGAGAGCACGCCCAGCCCCAGCAGTGTAATCTTATAGTCTTCAGCTATCTCATTCAGAAGCTTCTCGAATCTGCGTTCTCTTAAAGAGTCACCTTCCTCAAAATCCAGATTTGCTAAAAGCTCTAAAGCCTCTTCAAAGTGGTCCTGAGCTTCAAGCCACCTTCCATCCTGATTGGCAGTCACTCCCAGGGCATAATGTAATTCCACCTCTTCGAATTCATCTCTGGGGACAATCTCCGCAGAGGAGCCGGAATCAATCCCAGGTCCTGTAGATGATGATTCCACCGGAGGGGGTTGATTTACCACACGGGGTTTAATCAAGTTTCTGGAACAACCTGTTAAAAAAAAGATAGAAATCAAAAAGAAAAGGAAAAGCTTTCTTTTTTTCATTTTTGCCTCCAGAACCAACAAAGAAGCCCAAGAATCGACCTAATTGGGCATTCGGGCTTTTAACACCCGCGAGCAAAGTTATAAATCGTTGCTATATAACAAATTTACAAAATCATGTCAAGCCTTTTTTATGTAACTCTGAAAAAGTAAAACCTGAAAACGGTTTAGTGGAGTGTCAAGCCCCACCGAGGCGGGATCTACGACTTCAGCTTGACCATTAGACTTTGGAGTGTCCCGCCTTTGGCGGGATCAAAGGTCTGCCTAAAGGCAGACACTCCAGACTTTCCTTTGAATCATCTATAGATTGCGTTGAATTATACTGAAATGTTTTAAAATCTTCTGAATTAAATTATCATCCTCTGCATCCAACCAGATGATTTCTTTATCCTGCCTGAACCAGGTCAACTGCCTTTTGGCATAATGTCTGGTGTTTAGTTTGATCTTCTCTATTGCCGCCTGAAGATCGAGTTTTCCTTCCAAATAGGCGAACGACTCCTGGTAACCGACCGACCTTAAAGCTTTAAGTTTTGGAGTTAATCCTTTCTCTTTGAGTTTTTTCACCTCATCTAGAAATCCTTTAGAGATCATCTCATCCACCCTGAGGTTTATTCTTCGGTAAAGCTTCTTCCTTTCCAGATTCAAGCCAATTTTTACAAACTGCATAGGGAATGGTTCATAATCTCCTTCTCGTTGCCAGATGCTAATTGGCTTTCCGGTAAGCTCATACACCTCCAGAGCCCGGATAATTCTGACCAAATCATTCGGATGGATTCTTTCTGCCGCTTGGGGATCCACCTCCTTTAGCCTATTAAAAAACTGAGGCTCACCGAATTCTTGAGCCTCCCTTTCTAACCTTTTTCTTGTATTTTCGTCCGCCTTAGGACCCACAAAGAATCCTTTTATCAGCGCTTTGAGATAAAGTCCTGAACCTCCCACGGCTATGGGCTGTTTATTTCTTTTTATTATCTCCCGGATGATTTGTCTGGCTTCTTTGCCGTAATCGGCGGCAGTGAACTTTTCATCCGGAGATACCAGATCAATCAGGTGGTGATGGATACTCTCTCTTTGCTCCTTTGTCGGTTTGGCAGTTCCGACGTCCATGAATTTATAGACCTGCCTAGAGTCGAAAGAGACGATCTCACCTTTGAGCATATCGGCAAGTTTAAGTGAGACTTGAGTTTTCCCCACGCAGGTAGGTCCCAATATCACCAGCACACGATTACTCATTCTCAGGATAATAAAATTGTGAAAGCAATAATCTGTCCGAAATTTGAACAGAGATTGTTTGAATTCTCGGTTTTTAAAACCATTTTTATAACAATAGAGATGTAAATTTCGAAAACTTTCGGGTTCTATGAGAGATATACTTTGGGCGGGATAAATTTCCGCCCCTATTTGGAAGAGGGTTCCAATTCTGATAGAGCAGGGCATTCAGCCCTGCGCATTTCATATTTGAAAAGTATTCGGGCGAATCTGAAGATTCGCCACTACATGTTTTCTGGAACTCAACTTCTGCCAAATTTTTTGCTCAACTCCTCTAAGGATAGTTTGATCACCGTGGGGCGCCCATGAGGACAGGAGTAAGGTTCGTGAGTGGAGAAGAGTTGCCGCAACAGGTTTTGCATCTCTTCCCGGGTAAGCCTATCCCCTGCTTTAATAGCTCCATGGCAGGCAAAGGATTTTGCCACCGCCTTCACCTTATCCTTTTCTACCTTTCCCTCTTCCTCCAATTGAGTCAAAATTTCTCTAAGAAAAACTTCCCCACTTTTGTTTCTGATAAGTGTGGGAACCGCAGTCACCAGAATTGTTCGTCCCCCAAAATGTTTTATCTCAAATCCAAGTTTCTGAATCAACTCTTTGTGTTCTTCTAAAATCTGAAATTCCCGAGGACTCAACTCTGAAACTGTAGGAAAGAGAACCTGCTGGGAGGAGGCTTGCCTTTGGGTCAGATTTCTTAAAGCCTCCTCATATAAAATCCTTTCGTGTGCGGCATGCTGATCTAATACCATTAAATTTCCCTTCACCTGAGATAAAATATAGGTATCAGCAAGTTGCCATAAATTGGTCGCCCCCGGCTCCACCTTCGACACATCCAAAGTTTCCTTCTCTTTTTCCATCCTGGCACGATCTTCGGTTAATCCCTTTGCCAGTTTTTCGCCAGCTTCAGAAAAAAAGCTTTTCTGATCTAACTCCTCCTTGTTTTTGGAGGGTGAGCTGAAAGAGGAAGGCCGGGTGGGCTGAGATGCCTTTGGCGTCCAGTCAGGTTTATGCTGTGTGGTTGTTGTCTCTATGGAAACGTCAGGATGGGAAGGCTGAGCTTCTTGTTCCGCCGCTTTCAAGTCTGGTATTATCTGGGGAGAGGCTAAAGACTCTTTGATTCTGGCATAAACTAAATCATGCACTCCCCTTTCATCGGCAAACCTGACCTCGCTTTTGGTGGGATGCACGTTCACGTCTACTAGTTTGGGATCAATCTGGATAAAGACGATGGCAAAGGGAAATTTGCCCTTGGGGAGAAGCTCTCCGTATCCTGCTTGCACCGCATGATAAAGCGATCTGGAGACGATTGGTCTTCGATTTACGAAAAGATAAAGCTCCGCTCGATTTGATCGGGCTATCTCTGGCTTTCCCACAAAGCCGGTAATGTCCGCAGGATCCTGTGGGGTTGGCTTCTCGTCTCCAGGTTTTATCTTCACTATCTTCTCCATTTGGTTCTTTCCAAAAATATCTGCCACCCGCTGGCTTAGATCGCTTGCTTTTGTGAAGCTAAAAAGCTCTCTTTCGTCGCTTTTCAACTTAAAGGAAATCTCCGGATATGCTACGGCGAATTTGGTCAACAGGTCAATTATGTGTCTGGTTTCAGTCAAGACCGTCTTCAAGAATTTTCTGCGCGCCGGGACATTGTAAAATATCTCCCTAATCACCACCGAGGTTCCTACCGGCGTACCTATCTGTTTTCTTTCTTTTATGGTTCCGCCTTCGATTTTAAGTCTGGTTCCGCTCAAGCTTTCACTGGTTCGGGTGAGCATATCCAGAAAACAGACCGAAGCAATGGAGGGCAAAGCTTCTCCCCTGAATCCCAATGTGGCTATTTGGAACAGATCATCCACAGCCTTTATTTTGCTGGTGGCGTGTCTTTGAAATGCCAGGGCCGAATTCTTCTCATCCATCCCCATCCCATCATCGGTAACCCGAATAAATTTTACCCCCCCCTTTTTTATTTCAACATCTATATTCTTGGCTCCGGCATCAATTGAATTCTCCACCAACTCCTTCACCACCGAAGCCGGACGCTCTACCACCTCACCGGCGGCAATCTTGTCCACCAAATCTTCGGTTAGTATTTTGATTTCGTTATTCATATACAGACTCGAGAGCTTGGAGTGTTCGCCTTCAGGCGAACCAAAAAGCCTCCAACTCTCGCCCGGACATTTCTTAGGTCAAGCTAAAGCTTGACACTCCAAGACAGACGGCGATCTTGTCCACCAGGTCTTCGGGTAATATGATAATCTGGTTTTCCATACTAAGAATATGACGAATGATTAATGACGAATGATTAATGACGAATGACGAATTAACTTCTAATTCTCTTTTTAATTGATGAGATAAAAGCACCTAACTGTTTTGAGAGATCATAGCTTTCTAATAAAAGGATATTTAGGTTTTCTTTATTTATGTAACCTAACTCAAAACAAACTTGCAATTGACTTCTCACTTCGCCTAAAGAACCCTTAGCAATATACAGAAACTGGATAAATTCCCTTTTTGATCCCCTTTCAAACCCTTCCGCAATATTACTCGATATGGAAATCGATGCTCTACGAATTTGGTCGACTAAACCATAATCTCTGCGAAATTTTTCACCTTTGGTGATCTTGTATATTTTCACTGCCAAATCTTTCGCCAACTTCCAAACAGGCAAATCCTCAAACTTCTCATATACTGCCATATCCGCCATCCCTCATTCGTCATTAATCATCCTTCATCCTTCATTCTTCATTTCTTATCTGTTATTCGTCATTCTTCATCCGTCATCCGTCATTTCTTTTTCTGTTGGGAAATTCCTTCAATGTTCCTTTTCGCTATCCCAATCTGCTCCGGCATCCCTATCTCTTCAAATATCTTCAAAGCCTCATTAAGATACTTCAAAGCCTGATCCCGATCACCTTTAGCTTGTCCGCCAGAGGCGGATCCCGCTTTGCGGGAATAGATCAAACCGATGTTGCCCAACTGATTTGCCTCATTTTCTCTATAACCTATTTGCTTGCTAATCTCTAAAGATTCCTGATGATACTTCAAAGCCTGATCCAGATCACCTTTATTTTTATAGATCAGACCGATGTTGCCCAAAGCACTTGCCTCACCCTGCTTGTAACCTACCTCCCTAAAAATCTTTAAGCCATCCCGAAGATATTTCAAAGCCTGGTCCAGATCACTTTTAGCTTGATGTATGAAAGCGATGTTGCCCAAAGCACTTGCCTCACCCTGTCTGGAACCTATCTGTCTGTCAATCTTCAAAGCCTCCTCTAAATACTTCAAAGCCTGATCCAGATCACCTTTAGCTTTATAGATCAGACCGATGTTGCCCAACTGATTTGCCTCATTTTCTCTATAACCTATTTGCTTGCTAATCTCTAAAGATTCCTGATGATACTTCAAAGCCTGATCCAGATCACCTTTAGCTTTATAGATCAGACCGATGTTGCCCAAACTATTTGCCTCACCTTGCCTGTAACCTATCTCTCTTTTAATCTTCAAAGCCTCCTTTTGATACTTCAAAGCCTGATCCAGATCACCTTTAGCTTGATAGATCAGACCGATGTTGCCCAGAGCAGTTGCCTCACCCTGCCTGAAACCTATCTCCTTATCAATCTTCAAAGCCTCCTGATGATACTTCAAAGCCTGATCCAGATCACCTTTGTCAAAATAGATCAGACCGATGTTGCCCAAATCACTTGCCTCCCCTTCCTTATCCTTGAATTGACGGGCAAGACGCAAGGATTCCTCATAATTTTCCAAAGCCAAAGAGAGCCTTCCAGAAGTATAATAGCAAATGGCGATAAGATTACAAAGAGCGACCAATTGGCTTGCCTTTGCCTCTTTCATCGCCTTTTGGAATTCAGCAATGGCATCATCCCATTTATATTCAGCCATCAATTTAGTGCCTTCAAAAAATGGGTCAAAAACTCGTGGTGGTGCAGAAGGCAAGCCGTCTTTGTAAATCGGGATGCCGAAATGTGTTTGTATAATTTCTATGTTCTTGTTGGCTAAATCGATCTTTTCTTCAGTTCGTTGGAGACGCTCTTCCTCTTCCTTTCTTAAACGGGCTCGTCGCGGCAAAACCCAGGCAAAGACAGCTACGACCACACCAATTGCTGTAATAACAAGGCCGAGGAGTGCGAACAATAAACCTGGGCCAATGAGATATCGAAGTATTCCTATCATTTAATATTGCTTAAACTTTTTGTGTCGGGCAGTTCGTATGAACGCATACGCATCTTGCGACAGCCCGACCTACAATCTCATGTAGCGTTGCAACTCTGTGTGCGACGCTTTCGGTTTTCGTCGGGCACAAGACCCGACGCTACAACTTCAACCCATACGGGTGCCCGTCTGGGCATACAGGCAAATCCTCAAACTTCCTATAAACCGCCATATCATTCATTTCCTATTCGTCATTCTTCATCCGTCATTGATTTTATCATAAAAGGCTAACGCCTTAACTTCTTTTTCTCCACTTTGCTTTACCTCTCCCCCTATTTCCCCCTCTCCACACTTGTGGAGAGGGGGATCAAGGGGGTGAGGTGTGTTTTTATCCGTCATCTGTTTTGCCAAAATCACTACAACTTCGATGGTGATGCCGATACCCAACATGTATATGGGAGACCAAATATGACCTCTGTTTATGGTGAGCGAAACCGAGCCATTGAACCCTTGAACTCTTGAACCATTTAACTATGAAAAAATTATGAAAACAAAGGTCAGTAACGCCAGTATCGTCAGTATCGCCAGTCGCCAGATCTCAGTGATTCGTCATTAATCATTCATCATTGCTTTTCCGTCATCCGTCATTTCTTTTATCCGTCATTATTCATTCGTCATTCGTTATTCGTCATTGCTTTTTCTCAGTCTCAGTCCCAGTCTCAGTCTTCTTGAGAAGCTCCTCCACCTTTTTTATGTTCTCCGCCACGGTTGCCGCCTCCTTTTCTGCTCCAACCTCCTGAAAGATCTTTAAAGCCTGTTTGGTCAACTTAAGAGCTTCCTTTGAATCTCCCTTGCTGACGTGAACGAAGGCAATATTGCTTAGTGTGGTAGCTTCTCCGTATCGATCCTTGAGATCACGGGCTATCTTCAAAACCTTTTGATAATATTTTAAAGCTTCCTTCAGATTACCCTGGTCTCCATAAATTTGACCGATATTGTTGAGCTCTCTGGCCTCACCCTCGACATCGCCGATTTCCAGATAAATTCGCATCGCTTCCTGATGGGTGTAAAGCGCGCTATCCAGCTCCCCTTTGGTTTTGTATATTAGACCGATCATATGCAATAAATTTGCCTCAGCCGGTTTGTTTGCCATCTCTCCATGAAGTACCAGGGCTTCGGTAAAAGAGTTTAAAGCTTCATCCAGATTCCCTTGTTGTTGATAAATGGTGCCCATGCTGGAAAGTGCCATGGCTTCACCTCTTTTAAAACCAATCTTCTGGTTTATTTTAGCCGAACGCTTATACCTCTTTAAGGCTTCGTCCAGGTTTCCCTTCTGCTCGTAAATCCAGCCCATAGTCAAAAGATCCTGCGCCTCTCCCATTTTGATGCCTGTTTTTTTGTCGATATCCAAAGCCTGCTGGTAATAGTCTAAAGCCATATCGGTATAACCCTTATTATGGTATACCAGACCAATGTTACTGAGCTGACTAGCTTCACCTTCAGCAAAGTCTATCTTTCTGGTAATCTCTAAAGCCCCCTGATAATAGACCAATGAAGTGTCAAAATTCTGGAGAGTCCGGAAAACCCAGCCCAGATGGGTCAGCTGGTTTATCTGGCCCAGCGAATCGTCAATCTCTTTGAAGATCTTTAGAGCCTGTTCATGATAGTGCAATGCCCCATCTAAATCTCCCCTGTTTTGAGAAATCAGGCCTAAATTGCCTAATTGAATCGCCTCCTCTTTTGGGCTCTCTGTCTTCCGGTAAACATTCAAAGCTTTTTGGTGAAAACTTTCGGCACTATCCAAATTCCCCACTCTCAGATAGGTTAAACCGAGATTGCCCCATGCCCCTGCTTTGGCATTCTCATCTTCTACTCTTTCGGCAAATATCAATGCTCTCCGATACTGAACTTCCGCCTCTTTGAGATTGCCCAACAAAAGAAAGCAGTTACCACTTAAAATCAAAACCGCCACTCTTTCGTCATCCTCAGTTCTCAACTGTAGTCCGAGATTGAAAGGATATATCGCCTCGGGGTAGTCACCAATTTCATACAAGGAAAACGCCTTCTCAAAAAGTTTTTTCAGTTGAACATTCTGGGTTTGGGTCAGCCCATTCAGATAATCTGTCACGCCCGCAGAGACTCTTTCCGATTCTTTGATCATTTTGATCGTCTGTTCTGAACGGGATGGGAAGAGGTGAGTTAAAACCAGATAGATGACGAAAACCCCCACCACACCACCTAATATAATTAATCCAAGTCTAATCTTCTTGCTTAGAAAATCTGACATTTTCAATCGCTTATTATTTTTTGGCATAAAAGCTCCTTTTTTATCTGATCCGAAACGGATAGAGACCGTCAGGGAATGTTGCTGTTCATTTGAACCTTAAAGTTTCTTTGTAGTTGCTCGATTCATCGAGTCGGCAAGAGCCAAATCTTAAGATCTCATTTGAATCAACTGTCCTGGGAGCCTGTCGAGAAATGTCATTCTGACCCCCGCCAAAGGCGGGAGGAAGAATCTCAAACTCGTATAAGTGCATACGCATTTGAAACATGTTGAGTTTATTGGATTCTTCACTTCGTTTCCTATGGATCCAAATTCGGACAGAATGACATAAAGAGCATTTTTGTGGTTTTTCGACACACTCTTGGGGTATGAACCGTATGGTTTACACCTGTGGTTAAATTAGGCAATTACAGCCTTTCTAACCTTCTGCTTTTCTTTTTAGCTCATTTAACTTGTTCAGAGCTTCTATTGGCGTGAGTTCCTCTAAATTAAGTTTTTTTAATTCCTCTGTAATCAAATTATCTTTGGGAGAAAATATGCTTAGTTGATAACTAACTGGTGCAGGAGCAATTTCAGTTGGCTTGGAAGAAGAAAGTTCGCCGGTTTCCAGCTCTGCTAAAATCTTTTTAGCTCTTTTTAGAACCTGGGTGGGAATTCCCGCCAGTCGGGCTACATGGATTCCATAGCTATCGTCACATCCACCCGGAACGATCTTTCTCAAAAATATTATCTCGTCCTCCCATTGCTTCACCGCCACCTGATAATTTTTAACCCGGGGCAGAAACTTTGCCAACTCGGTCAGCTCATGATAATGAGTGGCGAACAATGTCTTTGCGGAAATCTTGGCATTTTCGTGAATGTATTCTGTCACCGCCCAGGCCACAGAAAGTCCATCAAAGGTTGAGGTTCCGCGTCCCACCTCATCCAACAGGATCAGGCTCTTGGGGGTGGCGTTGTTTAAAATATTTGCCGTCTCTATCATCTCCACCAGGAATGTGCTTTGTCCTAAGGTCAGGTAATCGGTGGCGCCTACCCGGGTGAAGATTCTGTCCACCACCCCGATTCGGGCGGATTTGGCCGGAACAAATGATCCCATCTGAGCCAAAAGCACAATCAGACCCACCTGCCTTAGATAGGTCGATTTCCCAGCCATATTGGGACCGGTGATGATATGGATCTGTTCATCCTTAAGATCAATTTTAGTATGGTTGGGAACGAAGCTCCCTGGTTCCAAGACATTTTCAATAACCGGATGTCGTCCATCCTCAATCACGATCTGATCGTTTAAGTCGACCTGCGGACACACATAATTGAATCTTTCAGCCACCTCCTTGAGACTCAACAAAACATCCAGAATCGCCACCAACTCAGCAGTCCTTTGAATTTTCTGGGTCTGTTCTGCCACCTTTAATCTTATCTCTAAAAACAGGTCATACTCCAGTTTAAAGATCTTCTCCTCCGCTCCCAGAATATAAGCCTCTTTCTCTTTCAACTGAGGTGTTACGAATCTTTCCGCATTCACCATGGTCTGTTTGCGAATATACTCTTCTGGCACCTTAGAGAGATGCGGTTTGGTTACCTCGATGAAATAGCCGAAAACCCCGTTAAATCCCACCTTTAAGGAAGGGATACCGGTTCTTTTTCTTTCCCCCTCCTGCAAGCTGGCTATCCACTGTTTGCTGTCTTTTATCTCTTCTTTCAAACCATCCAACTCAGAGGAGAATCCGGATTTTATGATTCCTCCCTCGGTTAGAATCAGAGGGGGATCGTCCAAAATGGAGTTTTGGATCAGCGTAGTTAGGTGGGAGGTATCAGGAAGATTTTCTTTTATGGAACTCAAAAGGCTGGATTGAGCTTTTTTCAAAATGGTCCTTATCTCTGGGATTTTAGCAAGAGAATCTTTAAGCCAGATCAAATCCTTGGGGCTTGCCTTTCCGTATCCGATCTTTCCGGCAAGCCGTTCTAAATCAGAGATCTTTTTAATCCTGTCAACTAAATCATCCGATAAGTTTTTATTCAGGAGAAGCTCTTCAATTGCCTCCTGCCTTTCTTTGATCTTATTTAGATTCAAAAGTGGTCGGATGATCCAACTTCTCAAAAGCCGCGACCCCATGGCAGTTTTGGTTCTATTAAGCAAGGAAAAAAGAGTCAGACATTTTTCTCCGCTTCTTAAAGGGGTCAAAAGCTCTAAGTTTCGGATGGTGTTGGCATCCAAGAACATCACCTGATCTTCAAAGAAGGGAGAAATCTTATTGATGTGGGAAAGAAGCGGCTTTTTGGTTTGTTTAAGATAGGCTAAGATAGCCCCTGCAGCTGAGATTCCCAGCTTCATCCCCTCACAGCCAAACCCTTCCAGAGAGTTGATCTTGAAGTGTTCGATAAGCAACTGGTATGCGAAATCATAGTCGAACTTCCAGCCATCCAGTGTGGTTAAAGTTACTTCCCCTACGGACAATTTCAAATCTTTCATCTTTTCATCTGACCAGCCATCGGATATAACAATCTCTGAAGGATCCAACACACTCAGCTTTTCGAAAACATTTGATTTTTCTCCTTGATCCAGCTTGAACTCCCCGGTAGTCAAATCCAGGACAGACAAGCCTATCTTGTCTTCATCGCCTGAAAGGCTTGCCAGGTAGTTGATCTCGGTTCCTTCAATCACCCCCTCAATGGTGACAGTTCCGGGTGTGATTATCTCCACCACGTCTCTTTTGACAATTCCTTTAGCCAGCTTTGGATCCTCCACCTGTTCGCAGACAACCACTTTCTTCCCGGCTTTTAAAAGCTTGGCCAGATACTTGTCCCCCGCATGATAAGGAATTCCGGCTAAGGGAATTTTCTCTCCCTTGATCTGTCCCCTGGAGGTCAAGGCGATGCCTAATATCTGGGAGGCAATTTTGGCATCCTCTCCGAACATCTCATAGAAGTCGCCCATACGGAAGAACACGATCTCTTCCGGATACTGATTTTTGATCTTAAAATACTGTCGCATCAAAGGGGTGATATCTTCTGCCATGGCAATTGTCAAGATAAAGTTTTTTCAAAAGATTATACTTTTGGGAGTGTCAAGCTTTGGGGGTTGTTGAAAAACCCCTTTGGCCCGCCAAAGGCGGGACCTATGGATGATAAGTAATTGTCTTCCATCGGGGCGGGAATTCATCCCGTCCCGGAGTGTAGCTTTTTCAACAAGCCCTTTAGCTTGACCTATCCTCTGTGTCCAGCGGTATAAGCCGTATAAGTGTGTCGAGAAATGTCATTCTGACCCCGCCTTTGGCGGGGGAAGAATCTCGAATTTGAAACATGCTGAATTTATTAGATTCTTCACTTCGTCTCCTATGGATCCAAATTCGGACAGAATGACATAAAGGGCATTTTTGTGATTTTTCGACAGGCTCGTATGGTTGATACCCGCTGACCTTAGTTTTGTAGGTCAAGCATGGCGTAGCCTGCTTGACAAATCCTTATCTGTCAACCCCGCCTTTGGCGGGGTTGACCTACATAACTCAAAATTTTGAAGTTCACTTAATTACAATCTTATAGCTTCATTGCCAAACGTTCAGTTTAGTTTTTTCTTTTCCCTTGAGGCTTTATTCACTCTACAATATTTTCAATCGACTCAGTAGAGTAGGGATATTTTTCCTTAAGCAGATTGTGATACAAAAGTGCCTTCTCCCAGTCTTCAAGCTGGCTGAAACATCTAACCAGCCCGGAAAGAGCGAAAGGAAAAGTTTCGGAATCCTTGCAGTCATCCAAGACCTTAGTATACTCAGCCATAGCTTGATTATAATCCTCACCGGCAAAAAAGCAGTCACCCCTGCCCAGCTGAGCCCAACCAGCCCAATTTGATCCAGGAAATAATTTCATGATTTTATCGAACTGAGGCAAAGCGGAGTCTAGTTGATCCATAGCTAAAAAAGAACATCCCGAAATCCACAAAACTTCCGGGATCATCCGGCTTTGAGGAAAACTTTGCTCAAATCTTTCTGTCAGATCAACTGTGGTAACATACATCCCTTTGGAAAACTCATACTTGCAGATTAAAAGTTCTGCCTCATCTGAGTTTATCCAGTCTGGGGAGTGAGAGGTCACGTCTTCAAAATACTTTCTGGACAAATTCCCTTTTTCCTCCACCTTTCCAAGATAGAACAATATCTCCGGGTTCTCTCTATCTTCTGCCAATTGGTTCAGCAAGATACGCTTTGCTTCAACCAGTTCACCCGTCTGATAATGGTCTATGGCATCATCTAAAGTTTGGGCGAAAATGGAATTGAGAGATGCGAAATCAAACAGCATGAAAAGGAGAAAAGGCAGATACGTTTTCTTTAGCTCAACTCCTCTTCTCATAGCTTTAGTATGTTAAAAGAATTCCAGATCTTGCAGGAGGGGCATCTCCAGAGAGGCTCAGAAGATTTATGTCCACACCGCTGGCAAATAAATTCTTTTTCTGCTGGTGGAAAGCTTTCGATTATACTATCCAAAAGATCAACCGAATCCTCCTTTCGACCCTCTTGCTGGTAAAGCTTTGCCAGACTCAATCTTGCGGATAAGAAGGCGGGATCGGTGCCGAGAATCTCTGTATATCTCTCCATAGCAGATTCCACCATCCCTTTTTTTTCATAAATTCGAGCTAAGGAAAAAAGGGCAAAGGTGTTCTTGGGATTTCGACTTAAAATGTTTTCGTAAATCTCAGGGATATCGCCGTACTCTCCCAGTTCAAACAAAGTCTTTTCCAGTTTGTCGAAAACTAAATACCCAGCATCCGGCACCATCTCCAAAAGCTTCTTCCAGTACTCCACCGCATCTTTCAGCCTTTCATCCTGATAGTAAGCCTCACCCAGATAGATATAGGCGGGGACACAGCCCTCGTCATAGTTGAGTGCTTCCTTGTAAGCTACCCGGGCTTTGTGAAGTTCCCCTCTTTCTGCCCGGACCTTGCCCCAGAGAACCTTATAAAGCGCCAAAATCTTGTTGGTTTGGTTTTCCTTTCGACTAAAGGTTTTCTTCCTCAGCTCAAAAGCCTCCTCCCACCTTTCGATCTCCTCATATTCGAATAACAGTCTGGAGACGACCCGTTCATCCTTTTCTGAAGTTTTGTACAATTCCTCCAGAACCGAGATGGCTTTGTCATGATTTCCGGAAGCGGAAAAGTCCTCAGCCAAACTTTTTAAAACCTCCTTTTTTTCTTCCGGGGAAAGGGATGGTCGAAGGGTAAGCTCTTTATGAATCTGCAAGGCTTTACCGTATCTTTTGTTTTTTCTAAACAGGTCGCCTAACTTCAGATAAGCATCCACATTCTCCGGATCGCTTCTGACCACCTCCTTGAACTTCCGGAAAGCAACTTTTTCCTCTCCTGATAGAAGCGCCTTCAGAGCATCAATGTAAAGCTGGGGGGAGATTTTCCTTTTTCCTCTTTTTGCCTTTGACCATAAAAACGCCATCACGCTAAAGACTATGATAAATGCAAAGATGATTGATAGAATATGACCCGGGCTCAATTTTCACCTCCATTTGACAACCATGCACACCTTCTTTTAAATCGCCGTCTATTTTTCTTCTTCCTCTTCCAGAGGAAGATTGCGCAGGGCGGTGATCTCCCCTAAAAGCTTCCGATTTTCCTTTCTCTGATTACGCAACTCAGAATACATCTTAAAATAATAACCAATCCCCAGGGCAAAAGAGATGATCATACCCACCACCAACGCCCAGAAAGCCACAAAAATCATGGGGACGTCAAAATATTGTTTGCCGTAGAGATTGACCGAGCTTCTTTCATCCGAATTATAGATGGCGAATCCAACTATCAGGATGATAAGGACGATAATCACCAAAGTTCTCAATATCCACATAATTCCTCCTGCTTAAGGGGTCTCGTTTTCACCAAAGCTAATATATAAGATACATGTTGTCAATTAAAAAGTTACACAGATTTGTAATGACCGGATACATACCGGACACCCAAGAGGGACTTTTTTTAATATAGTTTTCTGCCATAGGCAGATCCGCCTCTGGCGGAATGGTGGATTGAGTTTCAAGTTTAATTTTTGTATAGGCGTCATTTTATTGATGCCTCCCCGCCTTTGGCGGGACTTTCAGCCATGAGGTCTTTTGTAGTTATTTGTATGAATGCTTCGCATATCTTCTCTCTGGGTGTTGCCTAACTTTTTCCCGCCTTTGGCGGGATGTATGATGCGAAGCATTCATACGAATTTGTATTTGGTCTCTACAAAATAGTTCATTTGGCTCATTGACAAATCTGGGAAAAGTGGTATATTAAATAAAAGGACAGTGAAAGCAAATTGGTTTCAAGTGAGCGGTAACTTTCACAAATAACCATCTGGTGGAGGAGGAGATATGGTCTCCAAACGATATATGCTTCTCACTATGGTACTTGGTATTCTTTTTTTGGTTCCGACAGCGGTCTGGAGTGCTCAATATATGGGCAAAGATATTCTTGCCGGAACATGGCAGGATGAGATTGTAGAATATGTTAATGGGGAAATCCTTTTTATGATTAAAAACGGACAAGACCAGACCGAGGTCAAAGGTTATCTGGCGAAAAACAATTTGAGCTTAAGTCGGGAACTGGATCGTTTCGGGTTTGGAAAAGTGGGTTTGGCTGAGGGAGAGAATATATTTCCGGTAATAGAAAGGATGCAGAAAGCAGGTCTTTTCCTTTATGTGGAGCCGAACATGATCGACCGGATGTGCCTTCAGCCCAATGACCCTGAATATGTAGCCCAAAAGCAATGGGGTCTTAATAACGTGGGTCAGAATCCTCCGGGTGGCACGCCTGATGCTGATATTGATGCTCCAGAAGCCTGGGACAGCACGACCGGTAATTCAAGCGTAATTGTTTCGGTTCTGGATACAGGTATTCCCATGCAATCCGGAGTTCTCTCCCATCCGGACTTGGATGATCCATCTAAGTTTATTCTGGGACAGGACCTGGTGGGGGATGGGGAAGGGGTGAGAGATAGAAACGGTCACGGAACCCATGTGGCGGGCATAATCTCCGCCGAAACCAACAACGGAACAGGAGTGGCAGGGGTATGCTGGAAATGTCAAATCATGGTAAATCAGGTTTTCGATCAATATGGCTCTGGATCGCATGAAGCTTTCCGGGACGGCATGATCTACTCAGTAGACAATGGAGCTGATCTGGTGAATTACAGCGGTGGAGGCTCCCATTCCGCCACCAAGGAACATGGGGTGGCTTATGCAGATTCGCATGACCTTCTTCTGGTTGCCGCCGCTGGAAATAACTGGGGAGGATCGGTTATTTATCCTGCGGCTTATGCGGCCACATATCAAAACGTTGTCTGTGTCTCCTCCACCGAGCACACCGATCATGTTTCTGAATTCTCCAGCATAGGAAGCCAGGTTTCCGTGGCGGCACCGGGTGGATATGGTTATCCTTACAATACCGATGATATTTACTCCACTATGCCTGATTACTATGTCACCCTTAATGATGATGGTATCACCCAGAATTATGGCTATTGCGCCGGCACCTCCATGGCGTCTCCCATGGTGGCAGGAGCGGCGGCATTGATTCTGGCTGTCGACTCCAATCTGATCCCTTCAGAGATAAGGGAGATCCTTGAGGAGACCGCCGAACAGGTGGGTGGCTATTATTATGATCCCGTAACCGGAAAAAGCACCCAGTTGGGGCATGGTCGAATTAATGCCTATGAGGCGGTGGTTGTCGCAATGGAGGGCCCTTATGTGCCAGGTGATGCTAACGGGGATGAGATAGTAGATCTGGAAGATGTACTTTATCTGATTAACTACCTTTACAAGAACGGACCTGCTCCTGATCCCATGGCGGCAGGAGATCCCAGTGGTGACTGCACAATTGACATCGCTGATGTGCTTTACCTGATAAATTACCTGTATAAAAGCGGTCCCCCTCCCCAGCAAGGCTGTGCATAAGATGGTTAGGGATCAATCCGCAAACGCAGAAGCTTAGTTGAGCCAAAAAAGCTTCTGCCTTCTGGTATAGAAACCTTTCTGCAGGATCCTGTGGAAAGAATACCCGTCTGTAGCAGGGATTCATCTTCCTTTATTCATAGCGGATTGCTTCTACCGGCGAAAGCTGGGCGGCTCTTCGGGCGGGATAGACAGTAGCCAGAAAGGTGAGTTATTCCTCTAAAAGTGATATAGAGAGAGCCACTTGCTTCGACTTCGCTCGTGACAGTGAGCCTGTCAAAACATGCGTGCACTCGGAAAAACGAGAGATAAAGCTTTTGCGGGCGAAAGGCGATTTCGCTTAACGATTTGCGCATAAGTGACGTTTATTGAAGGCAAATGTGGCGAAGACCGAATGCGCTGTTATCCGAAGTAGCGCGCTCCCTCTTGCCGCCGACGCAATAGATGACAGATGCGGTTTTAGCTTTTTCTGTTATAATGTGTGTGCCTTTGTGCGATGGGATTTTACTGTTGGTTATATCTTGCAAAATAGTTGTCAATTTCTGGTCGCAATTCAATTCCAATTCTTTCAAAAATATCCAGTAAGTCCTGATATGCTCCTTCACCTCCAAGAAAATCCCAAAATTCACTTGCAACTTTCAACTCGCTATCAAGGTCTAACATTCCTCGCATTGTCCAGCGGTTGTAAGGTTTTGGCTCATAAGGATTGTAAGGAATTGCTATGAGCGATTGAACATTTGCCGTTGGGTTAGCCGCAAGCGTTGCAGAAATCCATTCCAAAAGTGTTCGCTTAAATTCTTTGAAACCACCAATATTCGGTTTTGCAGTTTTGAGGTCAAAGAGGTAAATCGTCCCGTTGTGAGCAACAAGTTTTATATCAACTTTAGTTAGTCTAACAGTTTTCATCTCTCCCTGAACGCAAACTGCTCTGATTGCATTGATTTCCTGTTCTTTGTTTGGAGATGAATTCGTAGTTGCTAATCCGTCCATTATGTTTTGAATAACTCTGTGAGCCTCTGACGAAATTTGTGTTCCCGCTGTCTGGTGTGATGCAGCATTTGCAAAACTTGAAGAAGCTAATGCCAACGCAACAGGTTCAAAAATACTTGTTCCGAAGTTTGTGTTTAATGAATGTATGAAGGAGAACAAAGCCATTCGATCTTTGCCAAGTAATCTTGTATGAAATGGCATTGAGGCGGGTTCTGGATTGTAGTTTTCGAACTTATGTCTTAAGCTGTTGCGTAAGACATTCTCAGTATTTGTTATTTGCTGTGGAGATAGTGCCATATTAATTAGTTCCTTCTTTGACCATGACTACAACACCCTGTGGGGTATCCCAAGCACTTTCACGATGACTACGAACTATTTTCTTCATCCAATAATGATCTTCTTCAGAAGCAGGCATGTAACCTAAACTCTTCCAAAATTGGATTGCCTCTTTAGTTGGTGAAACGGGGACTTCAATAATTTTAAATCCTTGTTGACGAGAAAGATTTTCCAATTCGTTAACAAGCCTTGTTCCGACATGATTTCTTTTTAAATAAACACTTATTGAATTAATGATTACCGAATCTTCTGAGAAAGAATAATCTATCTTTCCATATTCACAAAATATTTTGTCTTCAGTAATGGTAAGGTTGATTTCTATCTCTTCTGTATTATAAAAAGTTTCCATATCTCACTTCTGTTTTAAATGAAAGATAGTTTCTGAATATGCACCTTTGTCTTTTTCGGTGCGATTTAATACTGGGCGCTTGTATTGATTGACGATTTGCATTCCAGCATTCTCTGCAATTGTCGGATACAGTTTGAATTTGTCGTTGGCTACCAGGAAGATGTCATAATCATCAACTAGAAACTTCTTGCAGTTGTTAAGGACGCTGATTATTCCTTCAATGTAGCTTTGTTTCGATTCCCTGCTTTGTCCTTTGCAAAGAGGACCAATCTCAAGTTCGTCCTGGCGTTTAAAGCCAAAGAGTTCATAAGCATAAGCGTGTTGTTCGTGATAGTCAATCAGTCCAACGTATGGTGGACTTGAAAATATCCCTTTGATTTTTTGCTTTCTCGCCAATTTTGCGAATCTCGGACTTTTCTTTTCGAGTTCTTTGAAGATGTCAATTGTTCGACTGTCTCCTGTTAAACAAACTTGAAAAGTTTGTGTCCTCAATTTATCAAACTGAAAGAGGCGTTTCACAGTGTCTCTGGTGTATGTTTCCCACCATTTAAGAATTGAGAAAAGAGGTTTGCATATCTTACCATGTTTAGAGCAGTAATATGTTGCTGTTATCGGTTCAATTAAAGTAGCAAGGTCTGCGTGAGTGGTTGCTCTACAAGAGCGAATGGTTCTGCTCAGAATGATGCTAATGATTTTCTTTGTGTCGGCATTCTTAATTTTTTTGATTTTATCAAATACGAATTGAATTTCGTCTCTTATATGTTGTGAATACCACTTGTCGAGGAATGTATCTGCTTTGTCTTGCCTTAACTTAATTTTGTAAGCTTTTACCAGTTTGTTGTATATTGGGAGGAACTCTTTTCCCTTTTCTACCCCATATTTATCCTCGTTGATTTCTCCTCGTTTCAAGCGGTATTTGTAATCAGGGACAGGAAAATGCTTGTTGTTAAACTCATAGAGTGCTTGCAAGAGTTTTTCTTCAAACTCAAGTATGTGTGAGTTGGAAAGGAATATTTTAAGTGCATTTGTTATTCTTTTAATCTCGGTTTGAACATTCAACAAATTGTATTTTTTTACTTTGCAGTTTCCGATTAGTACATTGAAAGCAGAAACGTCAATTCCAATGGCATGCATTCCAAGTTCGCAAGATTGCACCATTGTAGTTCCACTACCGGAAAAAGGGTCAAGAACGATGTTACCCCTTTTGAAGTAAGTTTCTTTTTTAAAATTGTCTGTGTGGCTATCAAGAAAATACTCTACAAGTTGTGGAATAAATTTGCCTTTGTAAGGATGAAGACGATGAACGTGTTTTGTAGTTTCGGCTTCTTTGTATTGGTCAAAAGATAAGGCCCAGTTTAAATCCTCTCCAAGTTGGTCTTTCCATGAAAGTTCTCTATACCCGTTGTAAGATTTGTAGTAGCTGATTAATTCCTTCTTGGAAACTTGAGTCGTTCCATCGTTTCCGATTTTCCTTATTCGTCCGTATTGAATGAGATAAGAGATGTTTGAAGTCGTCACGGTCTTACCCAAATGCTCCGTTGCCCACGCACTGGCTTCTTTTATAGTGAATAATTCATCAGTCTCTATCATACGTGCTTTTCTATCTCCGGTTAAGTCTCCCTGATTCATCATTCCCAATTTACTCCTTATTTTGTCTCTGTCAATATCAAATTTTAAACGTTGGTTCGGGTACCCTACCCTGAACCATAAGGGTTGCAGAGTGGTGGAGCCCCACGACAAAGTCATTCATATCGTATTGCCTCTACCGGCGAAAGCTGGGCGGCTCTGCGGGCAGGATAAACAGTAGCTAAAAAGGTGAGAATCATGGCGGCAGAAGCCACCAAGATGAAATCAAGCGGGCGCATTTCCACGGGGAGAGTACTGATGAAGTATATCTCCGGGGGAAGAGAAATTATGTTAAAGCTTCTTTGAATCCAGCACAGAAGATAACCAAATATGCTTCCCAGGATGATTCCCACCGCACCCACCACCAATCCCTCAAACATGAAGATCTTCATTACGCTGGCATTGGTGCTTCCCATGGATTTTAGAATGCCGATGTCCTTTCTTTTTTCTATCACCACCATGATCAGGGTGCTTATGATGTTAAATGCGGCAACTGCTACGATCAGACTTAACACGATGAACATGGCATATTTCTCCAGCGCCATCCAGGAGAAAAGGTTTTTGTGCATGTGCATCCAGTCCAGGGCGTAATAATGATAGCCCAGTTTTTCTTCCAACTCTTTTGCCACCTTATCCGCCTGGTAGAGGTTGTCTAACTTGACCTGAAGTCCGGTCACCTTACTGCCAAGATTGAAAAGCTTTTGGGCGGTGGGAAGGGAGATATAAGCCAAAGAAGCATCATATTCATACATTCCGGTCTCGAATATCCCTCTCAGTTTTAGCTTGGAGGCTTTGGGCTGGCTCCAGCCGGTGGTCAAAGAGCCTTCTTTCAAGCTGAATAGAACTACATTATCACCCAACTCCACCCCCAGCCTATCTGCCAGCGTGGCGCCTAATAGGATTCCCGGAAGCTCATCTCCCTCCTGATCCAAGTATAAGCTTCCTATCTTTAGATTTCTTTCCACATCGGTTACCAATCTCTCCTTTTCCGGATCGATCCCTCGGACAACGATCCCGTCGCTTCCGGTCTTGGAGGCGATGGCGGCTTTGTAATAGATATATGGAGCCACATTCTCCACATGTTTTACTTCCTTAATTCCGGGAATAAGCTCTTGGTAATTCTGGATACCTTCGTTGTAAGTGGAAAACACGCTAACATGCGCGGTGGTGCCGATGATGCGTGAGCGAACCTCCTTTTCGAATCCGTTCATCATGGAGAGAATAAAATCCAAAGCGGTCACCCCGATCAAAACCCCCCCCACCGAGATCAAGGTGATGACGGAGACAAACCTGGTCTTCCTTTTGGATCTCAGATACCTTTTGGCTATGAAGAACTCGTAAGACATAGAAAATTAAAAGAGTAAAATGAAAAATCTAAAAAGACAGTCAACGGATTGAACGGATTAAGCGGAGGAGACTTTTTCCGTTTAATCCGCTTAATCTGTTGGGAATCTTATTCCTCCCCGCCTTTGGCGGGATCTTCAATCGCCGCCTCCGGCGGGATCTTCGACAGGTCTCATCTGGGGAAAGAAGATCACCTCTCTGATAGAGTGTGTGTTGGTAAAGACCATCACCAGTCTATCTACGCCAAAACCGAGTCCGCCGGTGGGGGGCATGCCATATTCCAAGGCACGAATGAAGTCTTCATCCAGCTTTTGCGCCTCCTCATCACCCCTCTTGGCCAGCTCCGCCTGCTGGAGGAATCTGTTCCTTTGATCTTGAGGATCATTCAGCTCGGAGAAAGCATTCCCCATCTCACAGCCCCCTATGAAAAGCTCGAATCTTTCGGTCAAGCCTTCTTTTTCTCTATGGTATTTGGCTAAGGGAGACATCTCCACCGGATAATCTGTAATGAACGTGGGCTGAATCAGATGAGGTTGAACCTGTGTTTCAAATATGGCTTCAATCAGCTTGCCTTTAGGTCGGTTCAGGTCTTCTTTTACGTTCAATTCCTCTGCAAATTCTCTTATCTCCTGCTCGCTTCTATCTAATAGGTTATCAAATAGGCTAATATATTCCTTCAGATGTTGTGGAGTGTGTTCTTTGATGGCTTCCAACAGTGGAATTCTTTTCCAGGGAGGAGTCAAGTCTATCTGGTTGCCTTCGAATTCAAACTTATTTGAACCCAGAACCTGGGTTGCCACATAATTCAAAAGGTTCTCATAGAGTTCCATGATGTCGTTGTAATCCGCATAAGCTTGATACAGCTCCAGCATGGTGAACTCAGGATTATGATTCCTGTCCATCCCCTCATTGCGGAAGCTTTTGGAGATCTCGTAAACTTTTTCAAATCCTCCCACGATAAGTCTTTTCAAATATAGCTCATCTGCGATCCGCAGATATAGATCCATATTCAACACATTATGATGAGTTACGAATGGTCGGGCAAAGGCGCCTCCGTAAAGCGGTTGTAAGATGGGAGTCTCCACCTCCATAAATCCTTGATCGTCTAAAAATTTTCTTATAGCTTTGATCAGCTCAGTGCGGAAAAGGAAAATCTTTTTCACCTCGTCATTCACAATCAGATCAACATATCTCTGTCTGTATCTTAGCTCCTTGTCCTGAAGCCCGTGCCATTTCTCAGGAAGGGGCCTGAGCGATTTGGAAAGAAGGCAGAAATCTTTTGCCCTTACGGTGACCTCACCGGTTTTGGTCTTGAACACCTTCCCGCTTACCCCTAAGAAATCTCCGATATCAAACAGATCAAAAAGCTCGAACCTCTCCTTTCCCACCTCATCTGATTTGACATAAACCTGAATCTTGCCTGCACCATCTTTAAGATGGGAAAACAGACTCTTGCCATGAAGCCGGAGAGAGATCATCCTTCCGGCGATCTTGACTTCGGTTCCTTCGCCTTCGAGCTTTTCAAAATTTCCAATTATCTCCGACGATGTATGTGTCCTCTTAAAGCTATAAGGATACGGATTGATGTTTTTCTCTTTCAGTTTCTTTAGCTTTTCTTGCCTGTGCTGAAGAAGTTCACTAGTTTCTTCCATACGATTCTCCATCTTGAGTTGACGCAATCTAAAGGGATTGTTGAAAAAACATTCTTAAACCTCACCCCCTGTCTCCCCCTCTCTACAAATGTGGAGAGGGGGACTAAGGGGGAGAGGTTTTAAACAAAACGCAATATAAGAGTGAGTCTTTTGAGTGTCAAGGAAAAGATAGGTTGTTGCTTTTGTGGAGGCGGGATAAATTCTTGCTTCCCGTTGGTGTTCCCCAGACGGGCACATCCGTGCATGGCTGGCAGGCTTCACCAATGGGGAAAGGATGGTGGATGAAGAACACCTGCTTGCAGTAGGTCTTCTAGACCAGAACCTAACTTAAGTTAGGTTCTGGAGCTGTTCACCGTAACTGTAGTTGCCCGATTTATCGGGCTGGATGAATCGAACCCCACAGCTTTACCGTAGGGGTCGCATGAATGCGACCCCCGCCTTTGGCGGGGCTGTAGGCCGTCGGGTTCGATGAATCGAACCCCTACGATAAAAGAATTGTGGCGCAAGCTCTTTTGAACCTGCGCCACAGTCCTGCATTTTTCCCATAACTTTAAAGAGGATAACTTGTTTTTCTTGCTCTCACTATTTTATCAGATGATCCAACATAAAGACATAAGAGCGGGTTAAATCTTCGATCAACAAGCTTTTCTGACTTCCCCCGTGTCCGGACTTGGTCTGTTCAAAGTAGAACACGTCCTTGCCCAGTTCCTTCAAGACCCAACCGAAGCGGCGGGGATCGCCGGGGAAGACACGCGGATCGTGAAATCCGGCGGTGACCAGAATCGGTCTGGAGACGTTTTGCGCGTAGAAGATAGGGGAGAGCTTTTGAGTCAACTCGCTGCCCACAGGTCCCATCTCCTTTTCCCATCCGGCACTGAAGGTGACGTCTCCATGGGTGGTTGAATAATCAACGTCTGCTACGCCTACCTCGGAGACAACACAGGCAAATTTGTTGGGATAATTGGTGGCAAGATAGTTTACCGTATAGCCTCCATACGAAGCGCCCCAGATGGCGATTTTGTTAGGATTGGACCACTTTTCATTGATCAGATAGTCGATGGCGGCAATATCATCCTCTAATGCGGAGAAGCGTCCATCAAGGTTATCTGCCCTTTCCCAGGCGGGTCCGTATCCGGAAGATCCTCTAACATTGGGGAACAGCATGACCAATCCCCGGCTTAAGGCAAAGGCGATGTTGCGTTGAAAGTAGGGGCGGCTCTGAGCAGGTGGACCCCCATGATAACTTACCACCGCCGGATTTCCTCCATCCTTTTTTGCATCTTTGGGAACATAAAGAAGTGCTGGAATCATGGTTCCGTCTTTAGAGGGATAACGAATGACCTTGACGTCTATGTTTGAGAAATCGAACCCAAAGGTGGATACAGGAACCATCTTCTCAATATTCTCCCATCCCAAACGGAAGTGGAAAAAAGTGGGAGGCACCCGAGGGGAACTGAAGTCAAACACAATATCTCCATAATCATTGGAAGAGACATTGCTAATCACTCCTATCTCAGGTTGAGGCACCTCCACCGGCTTCCCCTTCAGGTCGAATGCCATTAGTTCAGAGTATCCATCCTTGTTCACTGCTCCCACCGCGATCTGGAGTTGCGGAATCCATGCGAAAGCGTCAATCTCCGTCTTGGGATCATACACCAGATTCAGTTTTTTGGGTTTTTTTAGGTCAATTATGGCGAACTTGGTAAACTCCTCCTCCGTTGACAAAGCCCCAGTGTAAGTGAGAACCTTTCCATCAGGGGTGAACAAACCCCCATAGTACAAACCTATTTTCGTTATGTCCTTAGCTTTCTTCGTTTTTTCATCCAAGACAAATAGTTGGCTTTCAGAGAAGCTCATCCATCGGGTAAGGATCAGCTTGCCGTCTTGATAATCATCCGGTCCATACCAGCCTGGCTCGGTATAAACGGTGTCTATCTTGCCGGTGGAGATGGTGTACTTTATCAAGGTTTGGGTCTTTCGATCATTGGAAATGAGATAGAACTCATCTTCGTTTCTGAAGACGATGCTGCGGTACTGAAGGTTAGGGGCAACCAGAAGGGGATGAAATTTCCCATCACGATCAAACTTGTAAATATCGAAATTTTCATTCCCATACTGCATGATTCCTACCAGCACATACTTGCCCGAAGGATGGACATCGAAAAAGCCGATGGAGATACCCTGATCCGCCCAGTTATTAGGGGTAAGTTGATGAGGGAACTCCATGGGGTGGTCCGTGTAAAAGAGTGCCTGAACCTGGCCGGTGATCCTCATAAGAAAATAGATTCTGCCAGTATTATCTATCTTCGGATCGGTGGCTAAGTCTATGCCCAGAAGGAAACTCAGGTCGTCATAGGTGGACTGCCAGTGCTGGGAGCCTTTCAAGGCATTGTCGGTTACCTGATTACAGCTATCAATGTAACTTAGGATGCGAGAGGTATCCTGTACAATCCAGGTGTCCGCTCCATTCAATATCTGCTCCACCCTAGATTCAGCCGAGGTGTCGGAGCAAGAAAACCATACACCCACCAGAAACGCAACTAACAGTAAAACAGTTTTGAACTTCATTTAACACCTCCTTGAAGGTTTTAGTTCTCCCTAAGATAACAGATATGATTTGCCTGGTCAAGAAAATCTTTAGTAGGTTTCTTATTTTTTTTATTCCGCCACGCAGGCTGACATTCGTCCTGAAGGACTCAGTCCGAAGGAAGCCTGCGGCTACCTATTACTTCTTGCATGCTTCCCGTTGGTGCTCCAGACCAGAACCTGACTTATGGTCATCCACTTTTTAATTTGACAAATTATATGACCATAGTCTGCTGTTCTCGGAAAGGGGTTAGTAGGGGCGGACCTCTGTGTCCGCCCGAACTTTTGGGCGATAGCGGAGGGTTTGTTGAAAAAGTCACGTTTTGGGCGGGATAAATTCCCGCCCCTATGGGAAACAGTTACTTACCATCTATCTATAGGGCAGGGCATTTAGCACTGCCAAAGAGGGTTTTCAACAATCCCCGGAGCATCGCCCCTACAGTCCCTTTTCTCACAAAAGCTATGGCGTTATCTTGAACGGAGACCCGTCTGGGATCGTCATAATAATTAGTTGATTACCATAAGTTAGGTGCTGGCAATCGAGGGACTGGCTGTCCTTTTTTCCTCACAGCTGATTATTAGGATTAAGCAGATACAAACATCTTTTCTCAAGATCCTGGAAGCAAACAATCTGCTGCAAAAGTTCGCTAAATCTGCTTCATCTGCTGGGAGTGATTAACGCTTCTGGGCGGACATTATCATTCACCACACCTTTGGTGTGAGCCATGCGATCCCGCCTTTGGCGGGATCTCCAACCTAATGCCGTGAAGTGATAACTTCTCCACAGGGAACAGGAGATTACCTCACAGCTGATTAATGGGATTAAGCTGATACTGATAATTTTTATCTACTTAATCTGTTCCATCTGCTGTGAATGATTAAAGCTCCTGGGCGGATGTTATCATCCGCTCTGGTGTCGTGGGAAGATAACATCTCAGGCAGAGCAGTTTTAGCTTGACAAGTAAGGGGAATTCTTTAGCTTATAAAAAATTATCGACCCTTTATCAGAACAGAGATGCTGAAACCTAAACTTGTCATTTTCTGCTTAACCTTCCTTCTTCTCACTTCAACCGTTTCTGCCGCCGGGCTTCCGGTTAAATTAAAGGCAAAGGACACGCCCAATGATAAAGGCGGAAGTATCACCCTCACCTTTGAAGGCTTACCACAAGATGCCACAGAAGTTGAATATGAGATATTAAGATCAGCCGAGGAAGAGAACAGTTTCCAGTTGGTAGGAATGGTATCGTCAAAAGATACAAAATTAATCGACACCAACGTTAAAGATGGGGTCAAATATTTCTATCTCTTGCAAGTGACCAAAGAGGATGATGTTTTGTTTTCTGCGGTTTTCGGACCGGTGGTCTCTAAGGGACAATGGTTTCATACCCAACGAATCAATGTCCTTTTGGGCGTGATTATCTGTTTTCTGTTCATCTTGGGCTTCATCCTGTATGGAAAAAGGGGGAAGAAGTTTTACATCAGGCCGATTGCCGGCTTGCAGGCAATGGATAACGCCATCGGAAGAGCCACCGAGATGGGGAAACCCATACTTTATTCCTCCGGTCTGGGCAAAATGGATCGAGTGGCTACCATGGCATCCATGAACATCTTATCCAACGTGGCAGAGAAGACAGCAGAATATAATACCCCTCTGATATTCCCCAACTATGATCCGGTGGTGATGACCACAGCTCAAGAGGTGGTCTGGGAGGCATATTCAAAAGCGGGACATCCGGAGGCATACAATCCTGACAATATATTCTTTGTTACCCAGAGTCAATTTGGTTATGCCGCGGCAGTGGATGGGATCATGACCCGTCAGCTTCCCGCCACAAATCTCTTTTTCGGAACTTTTGAGGCAGAGGCTTTACTTCTTGCCGAGACCGGAAATTCCATCGGAGCGCTCCAGATCGCCGGAACGGATTCAACCATCCAGCTCTCTTTTTTCATAGTGGCATGTGATTACACCCTGATAGGGGAGGAGCTTTTTGTTGCCAGCGGATACCTGACCAAGGACCCACAGATATTGGGAAGCATAAAGGGGCAGGACTGGCTGAAAGCGATCATCGTTTTTCTGATACTGATTGGGGGGATTGCTGGAGTCTTGGGTTTTAAGCAATTTATAGAGCTTTTCAACATCGGGTAGGAAATTCAAAATTCAAATAGCAAAATGCAAAATTGCGGTTCAAAATTAAAAATTTCACATTCAAGAATAATTATCCCGTTGCTTCTGAGTTCACAAAAGAAAAGGCTTTTTAAGTTTGAATTTTGATTTGTAATTTTTAGTTTTTCATTTTGAATTTTACATTATTTATATGCAAAGAACAATTCCTATAGTCGTCTGTTTTGTATTCGGTCTTTTCATGCTGGTTCAGTTCTTTGTTCCTCATGGGGTATCTGTTTCAGCTTACCAAACGGTATTAGACTGGATGCAGATAATTTTTGTTTTCACTCTGCTGGTAGGAGTGATAAGCTATGCCAAACTAAATGCAAAAAAGATCGCCCGGACTCAAACTGCGTGGGGATACAATTTGGTTGGCCTTATTGGTCTGGCTGTGATGGTCATCCTGGGATTGTGGAAGGGGACAGGAGAAAACACGCCGTTTTTGTGGATGTTCAATAACCTGCAAGCTCCCATGCAATCCACCATGTTCTCGCTTTTAGCTTTCTTTGTAGCATCGGCGGCATACCGCGGATTCCGTGCCCGAAGCTGGGAGGCGGGCTTGCTGCTTGTGATCGCAATAGTGGTAATGCTGGGACGGGTTCCACTGGGAAGTCTTATCTCCCACTGGATCCCGGATGCCGCCAATTGGATCTTACGCACTCCCAGTATGGCAGCCAAAAGGGGAATCTATATCGGAATCGGCTTGGGAACCATCTCAACCTCATTAAGAATAATTTTGGGAATTGAGAGAACCTATCTGGGTGGAAAGTGATCCTGCTGGTTGGTAACCTAAGTCAATGACGAAAGAAAGAATTCTGAGATGCAAAAAAAAGCAAATCTTCCAATCTATCTTAATATTTTTATTATATCTACTATCGCTGGTTTCGTCACTTTCCTATTGATCAGCTATTTTTTTGCAAGAGCATTTTCCTGGAATCTGGTTTTAAAGTCAGCTATCTTTGGGAGCATTATCGGGAACATGATCGGTTTTTCCAATACTCTTGTAGCCGCGCTAATTATGCGCAGGGTGGAGGTGCTTCCAAGACCTTTAGACTCAATCGGCAAAGTCTTAATCTATTTTCTGACCAGTCTTTTTGCCGCCATGTTGTTCTTTATACTGATCAAGCAACTCGGGCTCGTGATTAGGGGGCCGACCAAAGCGCTGTTTATAATCTTGCTGATTGCAGGTGGAATTGGTTTGGGGTTAAGCCTTTTGATCGGAGCTTACGAGCATATCAAGGCGGAACTGGAGAAAAGCTATGAGAAGCTCAAAGAGAAGGTGCTTTTGGAGAAGGAATTGCAGGTGGCTCGCCAGGTGCAAGCTGGGTTTTTGCCTTCCGGTAATATTCAGATCGAGGGCTTTGACGTCTCCACCTTTTTCAAATCAGCAAAAGAGGTTGGTGGAGATTATTTCGATGTTATACCGCTGAAAAAAGGGGTGGGGATAGTAATCGCGGACGTTTCGGGCAAAGGTGTACCTGCCGCCCTGGTTATGGCGAACCTTCATGCTGCTCTCCACGTTTTGGCACAGGATTGCCCTGCAGATGAACTGGTCAGCAGAATCAACAAAAGTATCTTCAAAGATACCTCGCCTGACTTATTTGTCACTTTCTTCTATGGCGTCCTGGATAATTCGACCGGCGAATTCAAACATGTAAATGCCGGTCATAATCCACCACTGGTTGTGCGCCAGGATGGCGCCGTCGAAAAACTTACCCAGGGAGGGATAGTTTTGGGGATAATCCCTGATTCTAAATTTCAAACCGGTTCGATCATTCTTAACTCCAAAGATCTTCTGCTTTTATATACAGATGGGTTAACCGAGGCTGGTCTTCCGGAAATCGAGCCCTGGGGTGAAGATAACCTGGCAGATTTTTTGGTCAGGATTCATCAGAAATCCGCAGATTCCATCACCGACTTGATTCTTAAACAGGTAGAAGAATCCATAAAAGGAGTAGTACAGACGGATGATATAGCCTTGGTTTTGTTAAAGAGAAAATAGGTCTAAGAATGATCTTGGGAATTAAGAGAACATATCGGTGTAGAAAGTTAAAAATTAAAAGAACAAAATGCAAAATTCCAACTCAAAATGCAAAATTGACGAAATCTTCATGTCCCTGCATGGGGTTTTAGCTTTTGGTTTTAATTTTGAATTTCTAATTTTGAATTTCTAATTTCTTCATAATGTCTCGACAATTGATATTTATTCTGATTGCTCTTTCTGTTGCCATTCCTCTGGTAATCAGAATCGGATTGCCCAATGAGGTAACCTCGGAGGTCATGCAAGTATATGAAGAGATAGACCAACTGGATTCCGGCTCGGTGGTTTTGATCTCATTTGACCATGAAGCCTCCTCTCTGCCGGAAGTCAAACCTATGGCTCAGGCTATACTACATCACTGTTTTACCAAGAAACTTAAAGTGGTTGGATTGGCTCTTCTGGCTGAGGGAACTGTTATCGGAGATCAGATTCTAAGACGGGCGGCGAATGAATACCACGCAAAATATGGGAAAGACTATGTGTTTCTGGGATTCAGGCCACAATATCAGGCGGCTATTCTGGGGATGGGAGAGGATATAGTTAGAGTATTCCCGCAGGATTACAAAAATCTCCCTTTAGAGCAAATTCCGATGATGAAAAAGATCAAAAATTATGGAGATATTTCCCTGATAATTTCGGTGACGGATGGTGATATGCCGGTCTGGTGGGTGGATTATGCCGTCTCCCGCTATCATAAAAAGCTCGCCTGTGCCACCACCGCGGTAATGGCAACCTCGTTTTATCCGTTTCTCTCCTCTGGGCAGATGAAGGGACTTTTAGGCGGCCTCAAAGGAGCGGCAGAATATGAGATGCTGATCGAAAAGCCGGGGATGGGGCAAAGAGGAATGGACGCTCAATCCGTTTGTCATCTGGTGATAATTTTGTTGGTGATCGTGGGAAATATTAGCTATTTCAGGAAAAATCGTCTACAGTCAACGGTCGACAGTCCACCGTAAAAACCATTTTTGCTGTGGACCGTGGACAGAAACATCATACCCTCTCCCCTCAGGGGAGAGGGCAGGGTGAGGGGGGATCGAAGGAGCGTTAACTTATGGAGTTAGGAACAGTCATCGCCGTCTTCTTAACCCTCTGCATTTTTTCATTTTTGTACAAGGATAATCCCTTTTACAAGTTTGCCGAGCATCTGCTGGTGGGTATATCGGTGGGCTATGTCCTGGTTATTGCTTTGAACACCACTCTCATGCCGAAATTGATAAATCCTGTTTTCAAAGAGGGGAAATTTGATTATATTATACCTGGAATTTTGGGTCTTTTTATGTTGCTCAGATTTTTTCCTAAGTACGTTTGGTTATCCCGAATTTCCATCGCTTTGATCATCGGAGCGGGTGCCGGCGTTGCCATCCCTGCCACTATTCAAGCGAAGATCTTCGCCCAGATGCAAGCAACCATGAGCAGTATGGCTTCCATAGATGGAATTATCGTTTTTGTTGGCATCGCCACCACTTTAGCTTATTTCTTTTTCTCTCGGGAGCATAAAGGCTGGTTCGGGACGACTGCAAGAGTGGGCACCTGGTTTTTGATGATCTTCTTTGGAGCCACTTTCGGATATACGGTCATGTCCCGAATATCCCTTCTGATCGGAAGAATGCAGTTTTTGTTGGGTGATTTTTTGCATATTATTAAATAACCTCTCCCCCTTAGTCCCCCTCTTCCCCGCCTTTGGCGGGATCTCCGACACTTTGTGGAGAGGGGGAAACAAGGGGGTGAGGTTAATAACATTCCCTCCCCCTTGTCCACCGCAGGCGGATCCGCCTCTGGCGGAAAGGCACACCGTTAAACATAATTGGGAAGCCCAGCACCGAGTAAAAACAATACTTCGCCTATAGCGGCACGAAAAGATAGATGGGAAAAACCAAAAAACCTAAAATCAGTTAATAACAAAAAAACAAAAAATGTCTTGATAAGGTAGCCTTCAGAGATAGGTCAGGGTTCATCCTGCCCTTCGGTCCTGAGACCTCAGGGTCGAAGGAAAGGGATTCACCCTGAAGGGCATTTAGCTCTGCCAATAGGGTTTTTCAACAGTCCCTGAAGCTCTACCCCTATGTTTGTTTTGTGAAAACGAATTAGATTTGCGCAGAGAATGTGGGTTCACAAAGTTGTGCGTTGCTTAAATTTTCTTGATCTGACCGAAACTCTCAGTCTTTGGGAAAATGAAGCCCGCTCAATGCAAAGTTATATCCGGATGGCACGGCTAACCACGAAACTGGCGATGAACTCTTTTAAGATTTTGCTTATCTCCTCCGCATCCTGATACCTCTCCTCTGGTATTTTCGCCATAGCCTTGGCTACAACCCGATCGAATACTAAAGGAGTTTTTTCGTTTATGCTGGACGGGGCCGAAGGATGGTGATTCAAAATACGATACATAAGCGAACTGATGTTTTCTCCGTAAAAAGGCTTCTGCCTGGTGAGAAGCTCGTAGATCACCACTCCTAAAGAAAAGATATCGGACCTTTTATCTGCCGGCCTCCCCTCTAACTGCTCTGGGGAGATGTAACGTGGGGTGCCCAATGTTACGTTACTTTGGGTCAAGGAAGTCGTCTCCAATCGGGCGATTCCAAAATCCATAACCTTTACATGAAAATCTTCTAAAAGCATGATGTTGGCTGGTTTGATATCCCTATGCACGATACCGTGGTGATGAGCGTAGCTTAACGCCTCGCATGTCTGAATGATAATTTTGGCAACGATCCTGTAATTTAGTTCTCCCTTTTTCTTGATGAAATCTTCCAGGGTATAACCTGAAAGATATTCCATGGCTATATAGTGCAGACCCCCTTCCTCTCCCACATCATAGATGGTCACTATGTTTGGATGAGAAAGTTTGCCAGCCGCCTTGGCTTCCCGAATCAGTCTCTCCTTAAGCTCAGAGATTTCAGCCGGAGAAAGGGCGAAATCCCATCTTATGGTCTTAAGAGCAACTGATCTGTCTATCGCCGGATCCAATCCCTTATATACCGTCCCCATTCCACCCTTTCCTAAAAGCTGGATGATCTTATAACGACCAAACTGAGAAAGAGAAGGAGATTTTCCTGCAGGGGGAGGAGTAACGCTTTCATCTGAGGGAGTCGGAGAGATCGGGGTCTCAGGAGATGCAACGGTTTGATCTGCAGGTACGCCAGTTGTAGGGGTGGATGAAGGTGGTGATTCTGCTTTCTCTCTTCCATCACTTCCTCTTGGCTCAGTTGTCTCTGAATATATTTGCTCCGTTTTTTCGCGGATTGATTCCTTACTCACCCTTTGGATGGAAACGTCCACCTTTCTCTCTGATGGTTCTTTTCCAGTTTGCTTTTGATCTCGATCTGTGTGGAGTTCCACCTTTGCACTTTCCATCTCCAATCTCTCTTCTTCAGCTTCCTTCCTTCTCATCGCTTTAGGTTTGATGGTGGGGGCGGCGATCAGGAAAAGCAAAAGTTCCAGGATGGGATAGATAGGCTTGGTCAGAATCCCAAATGAGGAGAAAAGAATGTAATTGAGATTGAATACCACAAACAAAAACACCAGAAGAATTACTATTCGATAAGTCAAAGATACATTGGGAAGCACCAGAGCACAGAAGATTCCAATTAAGATCAAAATCAAAACATTCCAAAAGGGAGAAAGATGTCTTAGAAAATCGTGGTGTAAGATGTTCTCGGTGACAGTGGCAATCCTTTCCACCTCATTTATTTCCCTAAACGTGGGGACCTTAACCCAGGTCCTGGACTCGGTTGAGGTCAAACCCACCAATACCACCTTCTGTGTGAATATCTTGGGATCCACTTCACCGGTTAGAACTTCCATAGCCGAAACCCGCTGGAAACTCAAATTCGGTCCCCGATAATTCAAAAGCATTCGATGGCTTTTATCCATGGGAATGGTAATGTCTCCTACAACCAGCCCCCCCTCCCGTTTGGGTTTGATTTGACTTGGATTGATTTTCAGATACCTGCTGGCTAATTGCAAACCAAATGATGGATATAAATATCCGTCATAATTGATCAAAAGTGGCTCTTTTCTGATCAATCCATCTGCATCATAGTCAATATTAATATGACCAAAACCGTGGGATGACTTAATCAGGAGGTGGCTGGGATAATATATCTGTCTGGCACACACAAGAGAGGACGTGGCTTTGCTTAAATTTCCGGCGCCGCCGATGGCAGATTTCTTAATGGGGTCCGGGGCTGGTGCAGGTGTTATCCCCACATCCGAAAGACTGAAATAGATGGGAAGAAACACATTGCCGGCGGCATAAATCTCTTCGGCTAAAATGTCTGTCCGACCGGAGGTGTCCTCCTCGATCTGCTCCGGAAGAAATATGTCCAGCCCTACTACCTTGGGAGAACCCTGTGAAATGGCAAATATCAGTTGAGCCAACACATCCCTGGGCCAGGGCCACCGACCTATATGATCTACAGATCTGTCGTCAATCCCCACGATGATGATGTCTTTTGGAGGTGTATCAATCTTTCCTCTCAGCTTAAACATTCCATCCTGCATCTGCGTAGCTTGTTTCTCCAGAAAGCCATACTTTCCCCCATACAAAGAGATGACCAGAATGGTTATCAAAACATATAGGATTAGCCCCGAAAATTTTTTCAACACATTTGTAGGAATAAATTTTAGGTTGTGAATCCGAGTATCTTTTTTTGATTCTCCCACCGAAGCTTTCCCTTTCTTAATGAAACATGAGTAAGCTAAGATGATTCCCTAAGGTTTTCCGTCCGGCCAAGTTTAAGTCAACAGAATCCTATTAAAAGACTTGGTTAGCCAGCCAACCGAGGACCTGAAAAAGGCCTTCTTTTAGTAATCGATACAAGAATGCGTGCTGAAGCCCGGCAGTAATGCCCCCTAAATAAAACCTCTTTCAAATTTGAAAAACAGTTTTGATCTAACTACCTTCCCACAGCCAGCCGATCAATAAGAAATTGGGGTAACCCCCACTTTTTCATCTTCGCTTGGGTCTTTTTGAAATCGTAAGGAAGCCTCTTCAAAGTGGCTATCTTCTCTTCTGTGTTGTAGATCAAATAACAGGCCTGATTGGACCCGTCTCGTGGCTGTCCCACCGAACCGATATTTATGATATATTTGAATCCCTTTTCTATCTTGGCCCAGGTCTCATCATGCAAAAAGCAATGCCTCCCATCATATTTTTTGATGATGACCGGAAAATGTGAATGTCCTATGATGCAGACCTGCTTATTAAAAAAGTTAAAGTTCTCCTCGGCGTCATCTAAATCCAGGATATAATTCCATTCCTGCGGCTCCTTGGGGGTAGAATGAACTAAATAGGACTGATCAAATCTGTGGTCCATGATGAAGCGGGATAGGATCTTTAAGCTTTTCTCGGTTAGGACGCTTTTGGTCCACTCCATGGATTTTTGTGCATATTCATTGAACAGATTAGTCTCTATCAATCCCAATGCGGCATAATCATGGTTTCCCATCAATTTCACATCCGCCATCTGATCAATTAAGGAGGCGCATTCGTTGGGATCAGGTCCATATCCCACCGCATCACCCAAAAAGAACACCTTATCCAGTTTTTCCTTTTGGAAGTCTGCCACCACTACCTTCAAAGCTTCCAGATTGGAATGGACGTCTGAGAAGAATCCATATCTCATTTGCTGCTTCCCTGAATAAAACGAAACACTGACCTGCCTACTTCAATTAGGTCATCATTTTTAAGGCGGTATCTTTGGATACCTTCTCCATTCACCTTAGTCTTGCCTTTGCGTCCCAGATTCACCAGCACAAAATCGTCTTTGTCTTTGATGATTTTGGCTTGAATTCTGGATATCAGAAAGCCCTTAACTGGTATGTTCACAAATTTTGCCTTGCCAAAGGTGATAACCGGTCTATTTAAGGAAAACCGCTTCTGAGTGGTGAACGCTTCACCCACAAGAACTGATCCACCAGCTATTTCGGCCACCTCTCTGGCTTCTTTATCCTTTTCCAGAAGTTCCCTCTGTTTTCGGGTTTTTAAGACCATGGTCCCGTCTAACTCAGCTAGCTGAGTCTCTCTGGGAGCGTCTCGATGATAAATCAAGTCAAACTTGCCGATGGTGACCTGATCGTTTTCTTTCAATACCTCCTCGGTTATCTTTCGGTTGTTTACAAAGGTTCCATTCAGGCTTTCGTTATCAAGGATCAAAGCGGCATCCTGGTCAAATTCGATCAGAGCATGCTTTCTGGAGACCCCTTTATTGTCCAGAACTATATCGTTGTCCTGAGTCCTTCCAATGCTTATTCTTTTCTTTTGAGTAACCACCCTTTCGATTACCTTGTCCTCAAACTTAACCACGATCTCAGGCATCTTCCCCCCTTTTTTGCGTTTTCGGAGTAAAAGAATAATCTGTTTTTGCGATTTTGTCAAACTGTTTTATTAGGTTTACTCATTTTTCAAATAACCTGATGATGGAAAGTGATTAAAATTATTGACGCTGTCTCATGAATTGTTGATATTTTCGCAACTAAATGCCCGAAACTCAGGCAAGATAAGGGTTGAAACCCGTAGTGCACAAACTTGTATGTGTACATACGCATGTTTAATTTTCGGGAAATCCGATGCAGTTTTATAATAAAGTTAAGCTTTGGTTTCGCCTTGCCCGCCTGCCAACCCATCTGGGCTGGGGCTCGGCGAAGCTCCCGTAAAGTCCCGAATTCATTAGGTATTTTTGAGCCTCGAACATCGAACTTCGACATCCGATACGGGCTTCGACACCGTTAAACGATCTAAGCATAACCTAAATTTCTGCCATAGGCAGATCCCCCCGCCAAAGGCGGGGCGGGCGCCTCTGGCGGAATGGGCTTTTCATCAACAATTTGTGTGACGGTACGAAGTCATTTATGTCTTGGTCTTGCTTTTATTATATTGTCGACATGAAAATTGGAAACTTGATTTTGTCTGGAAAAGTGGTCTTGACTCCTCTGGCGGGGATGGCTGATGCTTTCTGTTGATGTATAGTCAAAAATTTTGGTGCGGCTTTAGTTTACACTGGGATGGTCTCGGCTAAAGGGCCTCTGAGAGGTAACACCGGCACATTGAGACTTCTTTACTTTAAACCTGAAGGAAGATCGATCGACATTATGTTAGCGCTAAAACCTGTGCCCACAACCCATTTTTAAAGCAGAAGATTTTACACTGGATTCCAGACCAATACCAGAACCTAACTTATGCTTCAGAACCTAACTTATTAAGGAGAGCATATAATTGTTTACATCCCCCCTTTAGAAA
>CAZOJT010000004.1:0-88426 GCA_964580215.1 uncultured Ignavibacteria bacterium
TTGTGGAGAAGGGGATAGGGGGTGAGGTCTCAAAAAACGTCACTTCCATTGACTCCTTACGCCTGTTTTTGTTACCCAGAATTCTATCCACTAAATTGGAGAAGATCCACATATGTGAGCTTTATTCGCTACTAGGTGGATTGTCCTACGGATCCTTCGGATTATCATCCACCCGACTGCCGTAGGATGACGGAGACCCGTCTGGGATAACATCCCACGGAGAGCAAGACACAAATTCCTTACTTTCAATTTAGAATACGCAAAGACACTTCTCTCCAGCAACAAAAAAAGCAACTTGTCCCCTCAATTTACTTAATCCGTTTAATCCGCTCAATCCGTTGACCTCATTCCCCATCCCGCTGGACGACGGAGTCCCGTCTGGGAAAACATCCAATGGGGTAAATACTTCACAGCAGATGGAGCTGACTTGTAGTGAGCGAAGCGAATCTATTAAGCAGATAAGAACTACTAATATCAGCTTAATCCTATTAATTAGCTGTGAGGTAATCCGTTGACCTCATCCTCCTTTGACGGATGTGGTTTTGGAAGCCGTAGGGATCCCGCCAGAGGCGGGGGTATATTAACCCCCTTTCTGGTACCTAACTTGTAGTCTCTCTTACCACCAGAAGCAAATTCACAACAACTTCAATGATGAAAAGGATAGCTCCCTTATTTATGGGAGAAGGTATATTTTGCATACACAGTTCTCAAAACACTAACGATGAAAAAAATTAAAAAACAACCACCAGTAAGGCCAGAAAGGTCAGAAACACCAGTATCGCAGGTCCGCTATGTCCTTTGGTATGAACGGCAAAGCTCATACCGCAGGACAACTGAAAAAAATGAAAAACAGCCATCCGCAAGTCCCGCATGTCCAGCAAGTCCAGCAAGTCCGTAGCTCTTTGCTCTATACTCTCTGCTCTTAGCTATCTTTCTGTAGCGGGTTCCATAGTCAGAGTGGGCGTATGCAAACCTTTACGTTTGAAATAATAGGTTTCTATCAAAGATAATATATTGAAGCCTTACATTCCGGACAGGTCGTAGGGATCCCGCCTTTGGCGGGATGGCTGTCCGTGCCTCGTTTCGGACAGGGACACCCCGTGCTGAGCGTCTCGGTGCAAAGCAAGCCCTGTCCCTACGAAACTAACCTTTGACGGATGCGGGTTGCGGGGCAAGAGATGATGGATGCAAACCTTTATGTTTGAAATAGTAGGTCTCTATCAAAGATAGGATGTTGAACATGGTCCAGTACAAGGTCAGCCCGGCGGGAAATTTGAAGAAGAAGAAGAAGAACAGAATGGGCATGAAATAGACCAAAGCCGCCTGCTTAGGGTCTTTTATGGTGATTTTCTGCTGCCAGAACATGGTGCCTGCCATGATTATGGGAAGAACGTAATACGGATCCATCTGCGAAAGATCTGTAAGCCACAGAATAAACTTTGCCCCCCGCAGTTCTATGGTGCTGCGGAAGACCACAAAAAGCCCGTAGAAAACCGGCATCTGAAAAAGAAGTGGAAGACATCCGCCCAGCGGATTCACCCCTGACTGTTTATAAAGCTTCATGGTCTCCTTATTCAAGCGGGCGGGATCTTTTTTGAATTTTTCCTTCAATTGGGCGAGCTTTGGCTGAAGCTCCTGCATCTTCAGGGTAGCTCTGGTGCTCTTGCGGGTCAAAGGATGAAATGCACCTTTCATCAATATGGTAAAAAGGATGATAACCAAGCCATAGTTTGGTATGATCTTATGCAGGTTCACAAATATCCACAAGATGGCAATGGAGAAGGGACGGATGATTTTCCAGCCTAAATTGACCATTCTATCTAAACCCATCCCGTAACCCTTCAGGATGTGATAGTGGATGGGGCCCACATAAACCATGAACTTATCCTTCAAAGTGCCCGTTCTTTCAACGGGCATCTCCAGGAACACGCCTATCCTTTTGTCCTCAATCTGCTCTTCGCCTGTGAAGGTGAAACTCCTCCTGCCTGAAGCCGAAAATCCCATCCCCTTTCTGGAAAGGGGAATCATGGCGGCAACAAAATATTTGGTGCGGGTAGCCACCCATCTGGTCTCCCCTGAACCAGCCTCCTGCAAAACTTCAAAGTCCGCTCCTTCGGATTTATGAAACTTCTTTATCTCGGACAACTCTGTGCCCATCATGGAATAAGCCGAGAAGTAGCCCATATCCTCTTTTCTGTTCTTTTCGGTGGAATTAAGACCCGGTGCCCAGCCCAGAAGATACGTTCTTCCCATGTCCAGTTGACCCAAGCCCCTGATTTCAAACTCCAACTCAAAATCGTATCTTCCATTGAAAAAGCCATATCTTTTTATGATCTGGACCCCTGATTGAGTGGTGAGGGTGAAATTGATTGTTCCGGTGGTATTTCGCTCGTCTAAAATAACCTGATCCCGATCAACCTGGAAGTTGAATGTCTCCAGACTTACATTACTATCTGGAAAGACCAAGTTTAACGGGGGGTGCGTTTGAACAGAAGGGAGAAGCTGAATATTATTCCCATCTTGGTCCTGATATTCTTTTAGAATGAAGCTCTTCAGAATCCCTCCCTTTGAAGAAAACTCAGCCGTATAAAGCTCCGTCTCTACTTTTACTGTCTTTTCCTCCAGGAGAGTATCCTTAGGCGTCAAACTCAAGGTCTTAGATTCTGCCTCTGGTGGGGGAATCTCCTTTGTTTCCTGACCAGGTGGAGGAAATTGTCTGGTGGTATCAATTTCTGTCTGCGGCTTAACCGGAGTTTCTTGAGTTCTCTTCCCTCCGGTTACCCATTCCATGTATAACGGATAGAGAATTATAACCAACCCTATCAATATGAAGCCTACGATGGTCCTTTTGTCCACAAAGATCTCCTATGGTATTGGATCAAATCCACCCGGATTGAAAGGATGGCACTTAGAAAGCCTTTTGACCGAAAGCCATCCTCCTTTAATTAGCCCGAATTTCTTTAATGCCTCTATGGCATACTCAGAACAGGAGGGATAGAATCTACAGGATGGAGGAAACACAAGTCCCAATGTATTCTGGTATATCCTGACAGCAAAAATGACCAGGTGATTTACCGTTCGTCTCATCCCTTTAAATGTCCTCTTCAAATCAGGTTTCAACTCAACATTAAAGGCTTCCTTCTTAGCTGACTGAAAGGTTTTTTCATCAAATATCTTGCGCGAGGAAACCGGAACTATAAACTGCCTATCTTTGTTCACCGGATTAGACTCTCCAGTTCTTCTTTTAACTTGCCAGGGTTTACCTCTCCTGCCGTAGACTTACACACTACCACCACACCCTCATTTTTGGAGAATTTATCTTTGCTCTTTCTCAAAACCTCTCTTATCACCCGTTTGATCTTGTTTCTGGTAACTGCTTTTTTCATCCCTCTGGCGATTTTTATTCCGAACTTTTGCCCTTCAATATCTACGACCTGCAGGCGGAAGACAATTAGATTCTCACCTCTGTTTTTGGCACCGTTTTCGATTATTCGCTTAAACTCAGACTCCTTTTTAACCCTTATGCCCTTAGGGAACTCTTCCTTTCTCACTTTGGATTGGTCTCCAACCCAGCATACAGACTCCAGACTTCAGTATCCAGACAAGGTCATTAGTCTGCCTACTGGTGTCTGGCGTCTGCCGATTGGGCGATTATTTATGAACCTGAACTGTTAATCGAGTTCTTTTTTTTGCTCTGCGTCTTTTTAGAATCTTTCTCCCCGTCTTGGTGGACATCCGTTTCCGGAAACCATGTTCTCTGGATCTTTTTATATTTGATGGCTGAAACGTCCTTTTCATGTTTTCTCCTTCTTTCTTTTGATCGTTTCATTTAAACCTTTAATATAAATGGTAGCTTCACTCCCGTCAAGTAAAAAAGTCTCTGGTCTTGTAGAGACCAAATACAAATCATACACCCCGCCAAAGGCGGGGAGGTATCAATAAAATGACGCCTATACAAAAATTAAACTTGAAACTCAATCCACCATAAACTATATTAAAAAGAGTCCCTCTTGGGTGTCCGATATGTATCCGGTCATTACACTGTAGAGACCAAATACAAATCATACATCCCGCCAAAGGCGGGAAAAAAGTTAGGCAACACCCAAGAGAGAAGATATGCGTATGCATTCATACGAATGTTCTTATCTTCAGGGTGATGTAGAGACTTTTCATAGGTTAGTTGTCCCGCCAACGGCGGGATATGAAATAGAATCTTATGATAACCGGATAGAATTTTTAGGCAAGACTTGTGTTTACCAGCTTTACTTCAATTACATCCGGAGGAATAGATACCGGGATAATAAATGCGAAGCATTCATACGAATCACCGGTTGAGATATTAAGAGAACGGTTTCCCCAGGTAGATGAAGGCGTGCTCAATCTACCCCTAATAAGATTCGTATGAATGCTTCGCACTGGAAACACTGCTCGACTCATGTCCACAGGATCCAAATTCGGATTATAAACAGAAACACAAAAGTGGATACCATGTACCTATACCTGCCAATCATCGGAATCACCATGGGGGACCCGGCTGGCATCGGTCCTGAGGTGGTGGTCAAGGCGGTGAGAGATAGAAGGGTTACACAGGTTTGTCATCCCTTGGTATTTGGCTCTTACCACATAATCTTTTCTGCCGCCAAGAAATTTTTGAAGAAAGCAAAGATAAGAAAAATCGTGTGGGCAGAAGACGTGAGAGATTCAAAAGATAGCATAAATGTGCTTGCCTGCACCAAGTTGGATCATACAAAAATAAAAACCGGCAGGATTACAAAATTATCCGGGAGAATGGCGGCGGATTCGGTCTTTTGTGCCACCCAATTTGCTCTCTCCGATCAGATTGATGCCATGGTGACCGCACCTTTGTCCAAAAAGGGGCTACATCTGGCTGGATATAACTTTCCCGGACATACCGAACTTCTGGCTTATCTTACCTCCACCCGCAACTACGCCATGATGTTTGTCGCTGTCCGCAGTCCGCTGTTGACTGTCGACTCTCGACTGTCGACTAAAAAATACAAGGTAGCCCTGGTCACCACTCATCTGCCTCTCTCTGCGGTTCCCCAAACTCTCTCCAAGAAGAAAATTTTAGAAAAACTGATGGTGACTCAAAAAGCTTTACAAGGATATTTTAGTGTCAAAAAGCCAAAGATCGGGGTGTGCGCTTTAAATCCCCATTGTGGCGAGGAGGGAATTTTGGGATCAGAGGAGAAAAAAATTATCATTCCGGCAATCAAAACCGCTCAACAGAAAGGGATAAAAGCTCGTGGACCATTTTCATCAGATACCATCTTTTCTCCCAAAATCTCACAAGAGTTTGATTGCATCCTTGCCATGTATCATGATCAGGGGCTGATACCTTTAAAGATGAGAGGATTGGGAGAGGCGGTCAACGTCACCATCGGTTTGCCCATAATTCGTACCTCACCCGATTTCGGGACAGCGCTGGACATTGCCGGGAAAGGCATAGCCGATCCCAAAGGGATGATAAACGCCATTCTTTTGGCTGCACAGATGGTGAAAAAGAACAAGAATAGATGAAAGAATTTCGTGCCTGTTGGGTCCCCAAACCCGACCGGGAACCAAAAGCTTTCCGCCAGGCCAGGGACCTGGCAGGCACGAGATAGTTATATCTAAAGTCCCAGAATCCAAAGCCGATTTATAATACATAAAGAGAACGTAACGTTCCCGCAGTCATTCTCAAAAAAAGGAATCTTTTGTCTGAAGATCAAAGTAACACAAAAGAATACTCATAAATAATTGATGAAAATGCGCCCACGGATTTCTGGGTTGAAAGCACCAGAACCCGAGGCGCAAGCAGCCAAACTGAACCTATGCAAAAGTGAAAATGTTGCTATCCATGTGCAAAGGAGGTGTGTTATGAAACGCATGTACTTGTCTTTTTGTTGTTCTACGTCAGCGTTTGTTTTATCACGCATAACGGAATTATCCAAGAGGATGGGCAAGGTGTTGAGGATGCTTACCTTAGAAAGGAGGCCGAAAATGAAGAAAAATTTGTTGGTTTTTGGATTTGCAGTAGTTTTGGTTTTGGGAATTGGTTTTGAGGTAATAGCGCAGGAGGAAAGATCAGAAGAGGAACTTCTTTTCATGGAAATCCCAGAGGTGTTTGCATCCAGCAAAAGGCTGCAACCCATTACTGAGGCAGCATCAAGCATAGAGATTATTACTGCTGAGGATATCAAGCAGTCAGGAGCCACTAATATTGCAGATGTTTTAAGGTCGGTTGCCGGAGTAGATGTCAGAGAGTCAGATGTAGCCCAACATGTCATCGGGGTTCGGGGCTTCTGTGATACCGGCCATCTTCTTGTTACGCTGGACGGTAATAATGTGTTTATGTATCATGCAAACCACATATTTCTTGATTGGGCGCCGGTTGATTTGGAGGAAATTGACCATATCGAGATTATTAAGGGTCCCGGGGCAATATTCTATGGTAGTAATGCTTTCAGTGGTGTTATCAATATTATAACCAAGAGTCCCCAGCAGCTGAAGGGAATCCAAGTGAATATGGTAGGTGGTAATTGGAGTACGTTGCGCGGTAACATTGTTTATGCTGGAAGTCATAAGAATTTGGATTACAGCATTTCAGGTGGTTATCGCCGGGCTGAAGAATGGGAAAAGCCGAAACTGAAGGGTATAGAAGGAGAAAATTTCTCAGTCGGTTATTTTGCGGGGAAGGCTATTTATAACTTGGATGAAAAATCTTCATTATCCTTAATGGCTCGATATTCAGATGCTGAGAATGTTATATCTACTGTATGCAACCCAAAAACCACCTTTATTGCCCTACGCTATGACCAATCCGATTTCTGGGTGCGTTTTTTCTTTAATAACCACGAAAAAAACTTTTGGGATCATACATATTCGGTAAAGGATGCTAACTATGAATTTGAATTCTTTCGTGCTTTGAGATGGGGGAGAAATGTCACCTCTTTCGGTGGGTTCGTAAAACATACTGCTTGGGAAGTAGAAACGCTTGAGGAGACTTTCGAGACGGGACCGGAAATCGGCAGCATCGAAAAACACGACGTAAAAGACGGTGCCCTAAACATAGAAAATGAATACCATCTCAATGACCAACTTATTCTTACTCTGGGCGCTCGAGGTGAGTATTATACGCATTTGGATTATATTGGTCTTGGGCGGGGTAGCATTATTTATAAGCCTGTGGAGAACCAAAGTCTCCGTTTCACGGTTGCCAGCGGGTATTACATTCCCTCTCTTTTCCAGAATACTAATGAGGGCACTGCATATCCTTTTGCCAAGGGTAATTATTCTCTGAAGGAAGAGAAGATTTTCTCCTATGAATTGAGCTATTACACTCAGCTGAGTGACAGGGTTAAACTAAGAACTGCCATTTTCTATAATGATTACCGAGATTTGATTGATAATACCCAAGCAGGTCCTGCCCAAAATGTAGCCGATGCCTATCAAAAAGGGGGTGAGTTGGATTTTGATTTTATTCTTACCGATGAATTAACTGGATTCGTCAATTACGCCTATCAAACTATCCACAGGACCGATTATGGCGATTTGGCGGTAGACCCAGAGAATAAATTCAATCTTGGCTTAAGAGCTAAGTTAGCTAAATGGTCAGCAAATGCCACTTTTCATTATGTCGATGAGTATTATGAGATTTATCTTACATCCAATCCAGTATTTGGCTGTGTGGAGTCTGGCCCGTCAAGGGTAAAGTCTTACACTACTGTTAATGCTCGTATTGCCTATAGCCCTACGGATAATCTTGAGTTAGCGGTAGCTGCCTACAACCTGTTCAGAGATAAACACCGTGAATCAAATGAGACAGGATGGCATACAGGAGATTTGATTGATCGCAGGGTAACCGCAAGCGCAAGCTGCAGGTTTTAGAAAATGAACGGAGAAAGACAAAAGAAATGAAGAAAAATTTTTATCTGTCATTTTTTGCTTGATATCTTTTACCGTTTTGTGGTTCTGTTGCCGAACGAGCAATAATCTCGGTTATTTTCTCATCAGATGTTGAAGGTTATCGGCAGGCCTGGGAAGGATTTAAAAGCGTCCTTGACCAAAAAAATGTGGCGTTGTGGGTTTCTGAATACAACCTGAAGAAACAGAAATCTGAAGTGATTTACTTACAAGTAAACAGGAGGTGAAAAATGAGGAAAAGTTTGTTAGTCTTAGCCATTCTTGGAATGATGGTTGTAGAAATTGGTGTTTATGCTCTGGCTCAGGAAGAAAGAACAGAAGAGGAGCTGCTTTTTATGAATTTAGAGGTGATAACTGCTTCAAAATTTGTTGAAAAATTATCGGATGCCCCAGGAGTTATATCGGTGGTCACCAAGGATGAATTGGAACGGTTTGGTGGCACCACATTAAAAGACATTCTGGAGCGTGTACCCGGTTTAGTCGGCAGCACTATCTATATGACTGACCGCACTGTAATGGCTGCTCGCGGAGACCTATTCAAAGATTCCGGGAGTCATGTATTACTGTTGATTAACGGCCGTCCGGTTCGCGAACTGCAGGAGGGCGGGATTAAAAGCGAAATGTTAGAGTCCTTCCCTGTCAACATCATAGAAAGGATAGAGGTGATAAGGGGACCAGGCTCTGTCTTATACGGCTCAGAAGCATTTTCAGGGGTAATTAATGTTATCACGGAGAAAGCAGAAGAAAATGGCATCACCATAAACGGATTAGGAAGAGTACCCAGTGCCTATGGGACATCAGGAGAAGCAAAGTACCGAAATGGAGATTTGAGCATTGTAGCTGCAGGAAGATACCACAAGAAACCTGACTGGAAGGTCACTTGGGATTATGAACTAATTAATATTGAGACAGGCGCAATTGTTGGTGCTGGTAGTCAAAAAGTAACTATGCCGAACAAAGGTCCGGGTTCCTATCTTGAAGTAAACTACAAGAATTTTAAATTTATGGGATCCTATAACCAGTGGGATAATTATTATCTCCTACCCGATTACATGCTCACCACTTCCCTTTTGTATGGTAATGCTATTTCTTATGGTAAGGCTGGATGGAAAAAAGGATTTGGAGATTTGGGATATCGTCTGAAAGTCAATGAAAAATGGAATATGGACTTCCATACCACCTATACGCGCTCAAATTTTATAGTATCTTCATGGCCCTTCATTGAAAGAAATTGTTACGAAGCTATTGCTGAATGGACGAACTTTTACAATCCAATAGAAAAGCTTGGGATAGTTTTCGGAGGATTGTATAACTACATTAGCGGTACAGAGGACATGAAGGGTTTAGGAAGGGTGTCGGATGGCAGTTGGTCCGGTTTTGCTTTTTATACACAGGCGGATTATTGGTTGCGACAGGACATGAAGTTAATCGGTGGTTTACAGGCCAACAAGGTTAAGGATATTGACCTGGATATCGTTCCCAGGGCAGGTCTTATCTTATATCCTCTCTCCAATGTCAATATTAAGACGCTCTACAGCGAGGCATTTCGCGCTCCGAGTATCAATGAATTTGGAATACACCACCCGGCCATATCAGGAAATCCGGATATCAAGTCTGAAAAGATAAGAACCATTGATATTGGGGTAAATTATGTTGGAGAAAGGATTCAGGGTGGCGTGAATTACTTCTTTAATAAACAGACCGGAATCATCTTTCAGAATCGGACGGCTGTACCTGTTTTCTATGACAATATCGGTGAAATCGAGCATCAGGGAGTCGAGTTGGAAGGAAAGTATTATGCTACCAGGAGTCTATTCCTTACAGGTTCAGCGCTCTATCAGACAAATAAAGATAAAGAGGGGAACAAGAACGTGTCTCCCATTGCCAATTTTGGAGCAAAAGCAGGCATAAGCTATCAATCATCAGAAAAGGGAGTAACAGTAAGTCTGTTTAACATATACCAGGGGGACCTGGATAAACGATATGATACAAAACTAAACCCGTCTCCCGGGGCGTATAATCTGATGAACCTTCATTGCCGATTGGATATGAATAAAGTTACTGGTTGGAACATCGGCCGGAGTTTATCTCTGTTATTGCAGGTTGATAATCTTTTTGATAAAGAGTTCTGGCTCCCCGATTGGGGCTTACTTGATGGCAACTCGATTCCTGTAAATCAAGGTAGGACCATATACTTTGGTATGGAGGTGTCTTTATAATTTGGAATGGCAATTCGCTTTATGGGGGAAATTCATCTTCTTATGTGGAATTACCGAATTACCACAGTGACGAAATTCGTAGGAAGATAACTGCTCAACTCAACATTAAGTTCTAAGTATCGAAGGAAGAATGCCAAGGACAAAATTTTTACTTTTTATTCTTTGCCTTATATTTCCTACTGCCTGGTGTCATGCAGCCGGGCGAGTAGTAGTTTCAGTTGTTTTCTCATCTGATATTGAAGCTTACCAACAAGCGTGGAATGGATTCAAGGAATTCTTTGATGAGAGAAAAGTATCTTTATGGGTTTCCGATTTCAACTTAAAGGATGAGGAGCCCGCGGTAGTTTACTCACAGGTAAGCAAAGAAAAACCGGATATAGTTTTTACTCTGGGCACAAAGGCATCAAAATTGGCAAGAGAAAAGATTAAGGATATTCCGGTGGTATTTTGTATGGTTTTCAATCCCAAGAAAATTGTTGATTTGAATATTACCGGGGTATCGATGGAAATTCCTGCAAAGATAAAATTACAGGGAATTAAAAGGATACTTCCTCATATAAAAAAAATCGGATTGATATATTCGCCTGGATCAACACCAGCATATGAGGAAATATCACTACTATGTAACTCAATAGGTTTCGAACTTGTTAGAAGGAAGATCGATTCAGAAAAGGAATTTCCTGATGCACTAAAAGATATTTCCCATAAGATAGACTGTTTCCTGATGATTCCCGATTCTAAAATATATTTCCCTAAGTCAGTGGAATATCTGTTGCTTGAAAGTTTAAGGGAGAAGTTTCCGGTGGTTGGGCTTTCTTCAGTTTACACTAAAGCTGGGGCGCTATTTTCTTTTGATTGCGATTACAATGATTTGGGACATCAGGCAGCAGAAATCACTTTGAAGATACTTAATAATGAAAAACCAAGCAACATAAAACCCGCAATACCAAGAAAGACAAATCTTTCTTTGAATCTGATCGCTGCTGAAAGAATGGGAATAGAGATTCCTTCACAAATAATAAAAGAGGCGAGTGAGGTGTTTGGCGAATGAGGCTCGGCGTTGCAAAAAAAGTTAATCTCCTCTCCATTGGCATAGTACTTTTGTTGGGTTCACTACTCGGTTATTATTTCATCCGGCATGAGACTCGTGCCTTGAATTCTGAATTGGATGAGCGAGCATTTGTCCTTCTTAATAGTTTAAGTGCCAACAGTGAATATCCCATTCTAATCAGAGATCGGGAGGCAATTTCCAGATTAGCAAAAGGAATATTAACTCAAAAAGATGTTGCTTTTTGTAGAATTGAGGATATAGATGGAATTCTTCTTTTCCAAGAAGGCTCAAAAAAAGAGAAACATTTCAGGGAATTTACTTCTGTTGTTGTTACGAAAAAAGTTGCAGAAGAAGGCGGTGAGGGGATGATCTTAGGTGCCCCCATGGAAGTAAAAGAAGAGATTGGAAAAGTATATTTAGCCATCTCCCTTTCAGGGCTTAATCAGAAGGTAAAAAGCATACAAAAAACTATAATAGCATTTGTAATCGTTACCATCATTTTAGCATCCTTAGTCATCTCTTTATTAGGCAAACTTGTCTTAAGTGATCCAATTACTTTGTTGGTTAAAGGCACGGAAAAGATTGCCAGAGGAGACCTTGATTATAAGGTTCCCATAAAGAGCAAGGATGAAATTGGAATGCTGGCTGTTTCTTTTAACCAGATGACCGAGGATTTAAGGAAAACAACCACCTCGATAAACTATCTCAATAAAGAGATTGCCGAGCGCAAGCGGGCGGAGGAGGCGCTGAGGGAGAGCGAAGAAAGGCACAGGAAACTGTTCGAAGAAGCCCGAGATGGCATCGTGCTCGCCGACGTGGAAGCGGGCGTGATCGTCGACTGTAACCGTGCGGCTGCCGAACTGGTCGGCAGGGACAAATCGGAATTGATCGGGCAACATCAGAAGATGCTCCATCCTCCACGTGAGATTAAAGAAGGATTCTCCGTGAGCTTCAAAAAGCACATCGAGGAGAGCGAGGGACAGGTTCTGGAAGAGCAGGTCATCACCCGCACTGGCGAAATCAAGGAAGTCGCCATTAAGGCCAACCTTCTTCATGTGGGTAACAGGAAACTCCTGCAGGGGATGTTTCGCGATATCACCGAGCGCAAGCGGGCGGAGGAGGCACTGCGAAAGAGTGAAAGACAAGCATCAGCTGCAATCGAGGCAGCAAGGGCTCTTACGTTTAGCTATGACATCGCCACCGGTAAGATTGACTGGGGTGGCGCAATTGAAGAGATTACTGGATATACAAGAAGAGAATTCGCTAAAGTAGATATTGAGGACTGGGCAGATAGAATACATCCCGATGATAGAGATGAGATTCTTTCGATTCTGCAGGAAGCTATGGGGAAGGACAAAGCCACGGCTGACTACCGTTTCAGAACCAAGAAAGGCTATGTAACACTTTCTTCCATCAGTCTTACAGAGAAGCAGGATGGCAAGGCCGTTCGCTTAGTGGGCATTTTGCAGGACATCACCGAGCGCAAGCGGGCGGAGGAGTTACTGCGCACCAGCGAAGCCCAACTGTCCAACGCTATGAAGATCGCTAAACTGGGATATTGGGAGTATGACGTAGCTGATGACCTATTTACTTTCAACGATCACTTCTACGCCATTTTCCGCACGTCGGCTGAACAAGTTGGCGGCTATACGATGTCGTCTGCCCGTTACGCCCAATTGTTCGTGCATCCCGACGATGCGCCGGTGGTCGCTGTCGAGACTCGGAAAGCCATCGAAAGCACCGATCGCCACTTCAGCCGTCAATTGGAACACCGCATTATCTATGCCGACGGCGAGATCGGCTACATTTCCGTCCACTTTTTCATCGTCAAAGACGATCAGGGTCGTACAGTCAAGACATATGGCGCGAATCAAGACATCACCGAGCGTAAACGAGCGGAGGAGGATCTTAGAAAAGCCAAGGAGGAGGCCGAGGAGGCCAATCGACTGAAAAGCGAATTTCTGGCCAACATGAGCCATGAGATCCGCACCCCCATGAACGCCATCATCGGCATGACCGGCATAGCCTTAGAAACTGACTTAAACGACGAACAACGAGAATACCTGAGTATAGTCAAAGAAAGTAGCTATGCACTTCTGGGACTCATTGACGACATCCTGGATCTTTCAAAGATAGAGGCAGGTAGATTTGAACTTGACACCATCGACTTTGATCTGCGTGCCACAGTTGAGGGCGTGGCTGATACTTTAGCTCCTCGAGCTTCGGTCAAGGGACTGGAACTGGTTTGTTTGATTCATCATGGGGTCCCCACGTTTCTGCGGGGCGATCCTGGCAGGTTGCGACAAATTCTCACAAACCTGGGAGGAAATGCCATAAAGTTTACTGAAAAAGGAGAGGTGGTAATCGGAGTAGAGCTTAAGGAGGAAACCGATGATGGGGCAACACTTCTCTTTTCAGTTACAGATACCGGAATCGGTATCCCCGAAGATAAGCAAAAGAAAATCTTTGAAAGTTTTACCCAGGCAGACGGCTCCACCACCAGAAAACATGGCGGCACCGGCTTGGGTTTGTCCATCTCCAGGCGTTTGGTGGAATTGATGGGTGGTAAAATCGGCGTGGAGAGTCAACCGGGCAAGGGGAGTCGTTTCTGGTTTACCGTTACTTTCGAAAAACAGAAAGAGTTCAAAGATGTCTCCCCATCGTTTCCTCCTGATATACGCGGCATGCGGATGCTGGTGGTAGACGATAACACAACCAATCGAACCATTCTGGTCAAAATGTTGGAGTCCTTCGGCTGCTCTGCTGAGGCTGTGGAAAGCGGCTCTACTGCACTTCAGGCATTGAAGAAAGCAGCCCATAAAGAGAAGCTTTTCGATTTGGTATTGCTGGATATGCAGATGCCGGAGATGAATGGTGAGGAGACTTTGCGTACCATCAAGGATGATCCTGAAATCAAACAAGTGCTGGTGGTTATCCTCACCTCTATCGGAGAGCGCGGAGATGCCGCCCGACTGCAAGCTCTGGGCTGTGCTGGTTACCTTTTAAAGCCTGTCAAGCAGTCGCAATTATTTGATGCCATCATCACTGTCTTGAGCCGGCAAAAGACAGCAGTTGAACGAAAGTCGGGCAGAATAGTTACCCGTCATACCATAGCCGAGCAGAAACGCCGGGGGATTCGCATACTTTTGGCGGAGGACAATCCTATGAACCAAAAATTGGCGGTCACCCTGCTTAAGAGAGCCGGCTTTTTGGTGGATGCGGTGGAAGATGGCAAAATGGCAATAGAGGCTCTAAAACGCACAGCTTATGATCTCATCTTAATGGACGTTCAGATGCCGGAAATGAATGGCTTCGATGCCACCAAGGTTATTCGTGAAAGCGAGGGTGACAGAAAACATACACCTATTGTTGCCATGACCGCTCACGCCATGAAGGGAGATCGGGAGCGATGCCTGCAAGCAGGCATGAACGGTTATGTCTCCAAACCAATAGAACCGCAAGAGCTGTTTGATGCCATAGAAAAGTGGACCAGATCTTCTGTTGGCGAGAAGGCAATCACCGAACAAGAAAAGTCTGAGAAAAATGATCTGGTTAAAGATGTCCCCCTTGATCTTGAAACTGCTCTCCCAAGATTTGATGGGGACAAAGAATTCTTCAGTGAGGTGCTTCAGGAGTTTTTAGATTATGCACCAAAACAATTAAAAATACTGGATGAAGCAGTAAAGAAAAGCGACGCCAAGCTAGTAGAAAGGGAAGCTCACAGCATCAAAGGTGCCGCAGGTAATCTGAGTGCCAAACGCCTTGCCAACCTTGCTCTTAAGCTGGAGCTTTTGGGGCGAACAGGTGATTTAGCAGTTGCCCAAGAGATAATCGGTAACCTGAGAACTGAGTTTAAACATTTAGAGGAATACATCAACAAATCGTTACCGGAAAAGGTTGCGCTAAAATCTTGATATTGTGAAGTTGAATTCGCGGAGATGAAAAATGAGAATGCTCATCGCTGAGGATGAAAAAACCTCCAGGAAAATACTCCAAAGAATCCTGACTAAGGACGGACATGATGTGATCGCAGTTGAAGACGGACTAAAAGCTTTAGCTTCGATCCAGGAAGAAGCGCCTGATATGCTTATCACCGACTGGATGATGCCTGATCTGGATGGATTGGAACTGTGTCGTCGGGTTAGGGCGCTGGATATTTCCAGCTACGTCTATATAATTCTTTTGACAGCATTGACTCAAAAAGAAAATATTATCCGGGGACTGGATGCTGGAGCCGATGATTACATCACCAAGCCCTTCGACAGAACCGAGCTTTTAGCCCGGGTGAGAGCGGGAGAACGGATCATTCGGCTCGAGAAATCGCTTCGGCAAAAAAACAAAGAGCTTTCGGAAGCCTTAGCACATATTAAACAACTAAAAGGAATCCTGCCGATCTGTATGCACTGCAAAAAAATCAGAAACGACGAAAACTACTGGCAGCAGGTTGAAGAATACGTTGCAGAGCATACAGATGCAGATTTTAGTCACAGCATCTGTCCGGAATGTCTGGAAAAACATTATCCGGAATATGCAAAGAGGAAAAGGGCTCAAGCAGATAAGGTCAACCGTCAAGATGTTTCATACTGATTTTGGCGGAACGGGCGGAGTTTGCCTCTGGCTCCTTTTTTCTCTTCTAAACAGAAATTTCGCTTTTCCCCAGAAATTACACGTAAGCACGTCTTTACAGCTTGCCAGCCCCGCCTTTGGCGGGGCTACGCCAAGCGACTAACATTCTACAAACCAGAGGTTCATCCTTCCACTATCCTTGACTTTTTTATAAAACCCGCCTTAAAATCCCGGTTTCATCATCCGGCTATAATAACTTCCAGAGGTGTATAGGGCGGCTATAGGATTGTGTCCTAAAACGCGATCTTTTGCCACCAAAACAGTGGTGTAAGCATCAGCATATTTGAAGAATAAAGAATCGTGACCTACACATACGCCCAGAAGAATATTTAATTCTGTCTTTTCTTTATTCAATATTTTTGCTTGGGCAATGGAATTGCACATGGGCTCAAATTCGCCAATACTGATTTTCTCCTCATCTTTTACCCCGATCGTCTCTTTTGGCACCCGTCCCACCTTACACATCACCGAGACCACCTCAAAGCCTTGATTCACCAAGATCTTGTTTAATATGGTGGCTTCATTCATAAATCCGACACAGAATGCGATCCCCAGTTTTTTGAATCCCATCTTTTTGGCAAATTCGCAGATCTCCTGCACTCTGGGCTTGACTGGAAATTTCACATAAGGCTTGACATCTCTGTTGGCATAACATTCCCCCTCCTGGATGGAAGCTTGCCTGGCAAATTCCCTCACTTCTTGCTTTTCATATTCCTTCATTGCCTCCTTGACCACTTCCATTCGGTTTAATGTGGGACAAAACTTGGGACCTTTGCCCCCCTCCACCAGACAGATTTTTTCTCCTTTATCGATTTTGCAATATGCACAAGCTGATGATATTTCTTTGTTCATGTTTTTCCTCCTGCGAAAACTATAATCTTTGACTTCTCCTATGATTTTTTAGCTGTAAAATTTTATGAAAAATTTGTATAGATTGCTTCGCTTCATTTGTGGCTTTATCTCGAGGAGAATGCAACGTCCCCTTCTGGAGAAGAATGGTTTATCACTTCCTGTATATGTGATCTCCCACCCTCCTCATCCAGGCAAGCTCTTTTTCGGTCATGGGTCCCATGTCCAGAGTTTTAAGGTTTTCTCGGGTCTGCTTCAGATTTTGGGGACCGGAGATGCAGACGTGAACTGAAGGGTGAGAAAGGACAAACTGATAGCAATCGGTTGCCTTCGGAGTTTTTTCATTTCTGGGAACGTAACCCCGTCTTAAAAGCTTTGTATGGCAAGTAGCAGTGAAGATAACAATCCCTGGGCCATCTTTTTGAGGAAGGAGAGGAAACACATCCTTTTCTGCGCCTCGATGAACGGCATTATAACGAACGTGAAATACGTCGAATATCTTCTCCCTCTCCACTTTAGCAAACAGAGGGCGGTTATGGCAAGCCAGCCCCAGATGATGAATCAAACCTTTCTCTTTCAATTTCAATGTGGTGTCGATTGCCCTTTGATTCGGTCTTTTTCTGAATGTGCTGAACAGCAAAACATCGGCGTAATCCAGCTTGAGTTCTTTGAGAGCCCTTTCGAGGCTTTTATGGATAAGCATCGCCCAGGGCCAATAGTTTTGAACCACCACAACCATTCTTTCCCTATTCCTCTTAGCCACCTGCCTGATGCCTTCTGCCATCATCCCTCTTCTGGGCGCTCCCCAGTAAAAATAGTTGACTCCATACTCGAAAGCTTCCTCGATTGCCTTGGCAGGGACGCCATAGGCGGCACCCAACCCCAATCGCCCCACCTTTAGTCCGGTCCTTCCCAAAATCGTAGGTTCAAAACTCATAACACTTAAGTTTATTATTCCTGTTGGTTCGGGTATCCTACCCCACCAAAAACATTCGGCCAAGGATTTGAGGGTTTGAAAAAACCTGTTGGCAGGGCTAAATGCCCTGCCCTATGACTGACAACTTCATTGTTGTTCATAGGGGTGGGAATTCATCCCACCCTATTGCCTGACCTGTTGGGTCGGGGTACCCTTACCCCGATCCCAAAAACATTCGGTCAAGCAAACGCCACGTAGTTCGTAGGGACAGGGCTTGTCCCTGTCCTGCCTTTAAAGCGGACAGCCACAAGGGCTGTCCCTACATTAATCAAACCCAGCAGATCGCACTCTCTGTTAGATTTTTCCAACAGTCTCTTCATCCTGACTTTGTCTCTAAGGACATCCTTAACCAAATAAAGAAGCTCATTTCATCAGTATATCCACCACTGCGCCACACTTTTTACATTTTCTATCCCTGATGCCAACTATAGAGGTGTGGTAACTTTCTCTTCTAATCAAAAGCTCATTGCATTCGGCACAATGTGTATTCGAAGTATTGGGAATATATGCATTGTCAACATAAACGTATTTGAGTTTTCTTTTCCCCAGCAGAAAAGCCCTCTGCAGAGTCTCCAAAGGTGTAGGAGGGATGTCCATCTTATATGCAGGAAAATACCGGGAAAAATGAAGGGGTATTCGATCGCTCAAGTTTGCCACGAAATCCACCAGCTTCTGGATCTGTTCGTCTGAATCATTTAAAGTAGGAATGAGCAGATTGGTGATCTCCAGATGCACCTTATGCTGATAGGACAATTCAATGGTTCTTAAGACAGGAGGAAGTTTTGCTTTGCAAACTCTCTTATAGAAGTCTTCATCCATGGATTTTAAGTCTATGTTCATGGCATCAATGTAGGGCAACAACTTTCTCAAAGGCTCTTCATGGATGTACCCATTGGTTACCAGCACGTTGGCTAAGTTTTTTTCTTTTGCTATCTTCGCTGTATCTAAAATATATTCATACCAGATCAGAGGTTCAGTATACGTATAGGCAATGCCTACCGAATTCTCTTTCAAAGCAACCTTCACCAGATCCTCAGGTGTGACAAACTCGGTATGAGATTCCTCCTGTGAGATGGTCCAGTTTTGACAGTACTGACAACTCATGTTGCAACCATTAGGACCGGTGGAAAGGATTTGGGTGCCGGGGTGAAAATGATACAAAGGCTTTTTCTCTATGGGATCTATGGCTAAAGAAACTAATCTGCCGTAGTTTGTAGCATAGAGGATTCCTCCCTCATTTTTTCTGCCCATACACACTCCCACTTTCCCATCAGCGATCACGCATCCCACCGGACAGAGAAGACATTGTATTCTTCCATCTTCCCTTTTTTCCCAGAAAAGCGCTTCTTTTTTTGTCATGCGGATTGATCCTTCGTCAAAATCTTTGCAATTCTTTTTGATAAAGATAAAAGGAAAGGCTGGCAAAACAAGAAAATTCTTTAAGCCCCTCTTTTTGCATTGGTGGGGAGAATTTTTGGTTTACACCTCACCCCTTAGCCCCCTCTCCACAGAGTGGAGATGGGGGAAAGGGGGAGAGGTTCCATAAAAGTCTATGACAATATCTAAATAGTTATTTTTCTATTGTTCCCACGAACAAGAGAAAAATCCCAGCCCCGCCTCTCACACGTTCGGACAAGGGTTGCACTCTTGTCCGCCCAGACGCCCAGTCTGTGGGCGGGGGTTCAACCCCCGCCCCAACAAGCAATTTCCGACCACCGCCTTCGGCGGGATTTTCAACTTTGGCAGAGCTGGGGCTTTTTGCAATGCGGTCGAACAGTTTGCCAACCAAAACTAACAGTCTGGGGCTGGTCCTCCCTTGTAAAGATAGTTAATCAGAAAGAGCACATCGCCGAGGTCAACCACGCCATCACAATCACAGTCTCCAACTTCTAAGGGATCAGGGGCAGGACCACCCTTGTATAGATAGCTTATCAAATAAAGCACATCGCCTAGATCCACTACATCATCTACATTAACATCTCCGCAAGCATTGATGGGGACGCATTCCGGCAAAGACCGTTTCTATATAAGTAATTTACCAGATAGACAACGTGGCCAAGATCTACTATCCCATCAACGTTACAATCCTGTTACCAAATCCCCCAGGGATAATGATCCCGATATACACAAAAGATACCTGAAGGCGAAGAAGTAAGATCAACAGTGAATTCAAGTGCCTCATCACCTTTTTCCAAATATAGTCCGTTTATTCTTATGGTATATTCCCCAGGTGACAGGTTGCTGATTTGATAATCTACATCAAAAAGGCAAAGACAATAACATCCCCCGCTCTCAAGAGATTCGTCCTCCTCTATGGTGATGACGTTGCCCTCAATGGTTATATCAACTAAGATCTCATCCGGACAGCAATTAAATCCTGCATTTATGTGTTTGAGCAGAAGAACACTTGTCCCATCATACTGATATTCTATACAATCCTGATCTGGTGGCGTGCCATCTATAGCACTCCCTTTCTGGAATTCTTTGCAACCAAAATAATTAAGTAGAGTTCCACCTGAAGGACCCGGCGCTGGGCCACCTTTGTAAAGATAGTTGATCAGATAGAGCACATCGCCGAGATCAATTTCTCCGCTACCATCTGCATCTCCAGCATCAAAGGGATCAGGGGCAGGACCGCCTTTATATAGATAGCTTACCAAATAGAGCACATCCCCCAGGTCTATTACTCCGTCTCCATTGGCGTCGCCACAAATAAAATCACTACACTCATAGACCGAAACACCGAAATCATCAATACCTGCTTCCACCACAGAACCATCATTCAGATCTGAGGCTTCGAACCGAACTTTGACCTGGCTGGTCGGCGTGACGAAATCACCAACCCAAAAGTCATATTCTTTCCAGCCGGCAGAAGTTTGAGGTCCGATTGTCTCAACCAAAGTCCAGTTTAAACCATCGTTGTTAGAAACATAGACTTTGAATAGATCGTTGTCAGGATCAGCCCCAAAGTTGTTAGTATACCACAAGGCGTAATGAACTTTAGCGTCAATACCTGCACTAACATCCAGAGATGGCGAGATCAGCCAGGTGATTCCGCCGTCGACGTCAGAATTGCCGTATTCATTGTCTGTGAGATAGCAATTACCTGAGCCATCAAAATCGGTGGGTGGATCGCCCCGATCACCACCGCCAACCGGAACGCCGCGCTCCCAGGCGCCATCAGTAAGATAGGGATCATTTTCCACCGTCCAGCCAAGATCAGTTTCGAAGTTGTCAGCTAACACGCTGGTAAGCTCTCCCACAAGCGAAGAGTAAACGGTGGCAGGAGCATCAGAGGGGCTGTATATTACCCCGGCCTCAACTGCCTCGGCGCTGAAATAGTATTCTGGCTCATCACTGCAACTGGCTGCTGGCAATGTGGCCTCGTACAGATCCCCGCCTAAAGACGAAAGCGGCGAGGTAAGATAGGTGCCACCGTCATAACGATAATGAAGCATACCTGTCCCCGGGACATACAAATCAGCCACTTCTTCGATCTGTACCGTGATCGTTGCCGGAATATCCGGGTCGATGTACTCAGGCAGACCGTCGGGCAGGAGTATCCTCAAAGGAGGCTCTACGTCCGCCAGACCCTTGATGCAGAAATTGGCAGTGGTGTTGTAGGGAACGTCTGAGTCATAGAGGTCCAGCCAGGTCGAACCGCTAAGGTAGTAGCTCTGGCCGGGATTGGAAGCCGATTCCACAATGACCTTATACTGCGCGCCCAGCAAGACTGGGACGTCCGAGGTTCGGTCAAACGCATGACCACCAGCGGAGAGTTGCAGGTAAATGTAGAAGTCGTCGCCTGCTGTAAGCTCAACCGGAGTGTCCAGGTTGATGGTGTGGAATCCGGTGTATTCGATGACGCCGGACTTGGTGGAGAGCTCATCCAGAAGCTCGCCACCTTCAAAACGGTCGTAGATTTTCACCGTGTAGGTCACGTTGTCTGCGGCAGTATAGAAACTCACCGCCGTGAGTATCTCCTTACCCTCGTCAGGGCCCATGGCGCTGAACGCGTTGAATGCTTCGCTGCAGTCCGTCTTGGTATCCCGCCAGCCGTGATAATCGTGATAGTAGATGTGCTCGTAGGCCATGGGTTCGACGTCCTGGTGGGAGATTGCTCCCATTTCCGGATGCTTACAGCAGTGCTTGTCGTAGTAAGAAATCCAGAAGTAGCCGTCGAAGCCCCAGGAACTTCCCCAACTGTTCTTACACAGCCAAGCTCCAGGCCCTTCCGGAGCCTGCGTGACCTTGTCATCATCCCAGCCCACGATGCCGATGGCGTGGTTGGGGTCTAAGATACTGCTGGACGGCTGGTAGTGTATGTAATTGATGATGAATGAGGCGTCGTAGCACATACATGTTCCCATGACACCCTCGGTCATGATTTTGTTCTTGATGGTATTGATGTTGCTTAAATCCGACCCGGCAACGTACCACTCGATGTCACGCGGGTAATAGTAGTGATAGCTGGGATCGTATCTGTCCGGCGCTGAGCTGTAGGATTGTCCGTCAATATCCCGTACCGCTCCCTCGCCTCTGGTGAGATACGCTGAAGCCACCCGGTAATCGCCGCCTTCGTGCACAATCAGCCCGCCGCCTCCGGGGTCGTCGTCATTGTTGTGCTGGTTGAATCCGTTCCACCAGTCCAGGTGGTATTCCGCTAAATTGGGCTCACCGGTCTCTCCGGCTGCCGCCCAGTTACCGGTCATAAGCAGGTTACCTTCCATGGCCGCCATCACCCCATGCGTCCAACAGGTTCCTCCTTGCTGGCTTTTGACCGAGGTTACGTAGTTGAAACCCCCAACATCTCGCAAATCGAAAGAGCTGGGCGGGTCTGCCAAGGATGTCCCAGGAGCGGTAGCGAAGATAGATGCTGCAAATGAAATGATTAACATAAAGCTTCCAACTGTTCTCTTTTGTTTCATTGTATCCTTCTCCTTTCTTAGTTTATTGACAGTTATAATCAATGCCGAGTCAACTCCAAAATGCAACCCAAAAGTTTTGAGTTACTTTCCGATCTTTCTACTACTACTGCTACTATTAAAATACTCTCTTTGGCAAATTTGTCAAGTGATTAAAAAGGGCTCTAACCTATATAGCTGGGAGTGACCTTCGGATGATCTTTTACTCGATTTTGACAGAAAAGATCTAAAAAAGAAGGTTGCGGTTGTTGCGGGGTACCCTTCGGCCTTCGCCCTCAGGGCATGCCTTTACCCCGTAACACAAGAGGTTCGGGATAGGGGCACCCCGAACCAACGAAAAAAACTCAGCCCCGCCTTTGGGGCGCCCGCACGAGCACCCCTTTGACGGGATTTTCAATCACCGCCTTCGGCGGGATTTTCAATCACCGCCTTTGGTGGGATTTTCAATCACCGCCTTCGGCGGGATTTTCAACCACCGCCTTCGGCGGGATTTTCAACCACCGCCTTCGGCGGGATTTTCAACTTGGTGAGAGCTGGGACTAATTTATATACAGTAATATGGCTTATCAAGCGGGAACTAACAGCCCGGTGCTGGTCCTCCTTTGTATAGATAGTTGATGAGATTAAGCACATCCTCCAGGTCAATTTCTCCGCTACCATCTGTATCTCCAGCCTCAAAGGGATATGGGGCAGAACCATTCTTATACAGGTAGTTTATTAGATTAAGCAAATCTTCTATGTCTAATATTCCATCTGCATTGACGTCGCCACGGAGATACGTTCGCACCATAAATGACAAAGTATCAGCCTTGCAATAGTCTTGCGCTGTCACGGTCAAGGGTTCCAAGAATACCGTATCGGGAGCAGTGCCAACCACCGAATCGTTCTGAACCCAACACCAGTGTGGATACTCCAGATACGTAATCAGGTGAGCCTCATCATCCGGATCCACTATGGTGGGATAATAGATAAAGCTCTCCAGGAAAAGAACAAGGATGGTATCTCCTATGGGTGTTATCGAGGGAGCCACATTCGAATGGTCAATGGGCACACTCACTGTTAGAGTATCGGCTAAGTCACCATCTGAGACCGTCACCTTAAACGAGGTATCGGCATAATCGCAGGCCACCATCCCGGATAGGGTATCACCCGAAACAGTGCACCAGGAAGGAATATCCAGGAAGCTTATGATGAGTTCAGTTCCGTCACAGTTTGGATCGGAAGCTGTGGCGACATATACAAACGGAACATCAGGTGAGGGAATTGCCGTGGCCTCATCAGAAGAAGTAACATGGGGCGGTAGGTTCAACCCGGATGGGTTGCAGCAGTCATCGTTCGGGTGATTAGGACAAACATCACAGGAATCACCGGCGCCATCGCTGTCGGAATCCTCCTGATCCGGATTGTAAGCAAAGGGGCAGTTATCATCGTCGCAGGTGTTCTCAGGGAAGCCGGGATTGCCGTAGCCATCGCCGTCGGTGTCGGTGCAAATGTCGCAAAGGTCACCTATTCCATCGTCGTCAGCATCCGCCTGATCCGGATTGTACACGTAAGGGCAGTTATCGTCCGGGCAGGTGTTCTCCGGGTGATCCGGATCGCCATAACCGTCGCCATCAGAATCCACACAAATATACTCCCCACACTCAAAGATGGAGACGCTGAAGTCGTCGATACCTGCTTCCACCACAGAACCATCATTCAGATCTGAGGCTTCGAAACGAACTTTGACCTGGTTAGTGGGTGTGACAAAATCGCCAATCATAAAGCTTTTTTCTTTCCACCCAGCAGAGGTCTGGGGTCCAACCGTCTCAACCAGAGTCCAGCTTGCACCATTATTATTGGATACATAGACCTTAAACAGATCGTTGTTAGGATCATTCCCATAGTTGTTGGTATACCATAGGGCGTAATGCACTTGAGCGTCAACAACTGTGCTAACATCCAGGGATGATGAGATCAACCAAGTGATCCCATCGTCCACATCAGAATTACCATCTACGTTATCTGTGAGATAGCAATTACCTGAGCCATCAAAATCGGTGGGTGGATCGCCCCGATCACCACCGCCAACCGGAACGCCACGCTCCCAGGCTCCATCAGAAAGATAGGGATCGTTTTCTACAGTCCAGCCCAGATCGGTTTCGAAGTTGTCGGCGAACAGGATGGTAAGCTCTCCTACCAGCGAAGAGTAAACAGTGACAGGCGCATCCGATGGGTTGTATATTACCCCAGCCTCAACTGCTTCGGCGCTGAAATAGTATTCCGGCGTATCATCGCACTCCGCTGGCGGCAATGTGGCTTCATACAGGTCCCCACCCAAAGGCGAAAGCGGCGAGGTAAGATAGGTGCCACCATCGTAACGATAATGAAGCATACCTGTGCCAGGAATATATGTTTCAGAGAGCTCTTCAATCTGCACCGTGATGGCTGTGGGTTCACCAGGAGTAATAACGTCTGGAACACCATCTGGGAGGTTTATTCTCAGCGACGGCAGTCCTTGATAATCCACGTAGCATGCAGAATAGCCGATACTTGAGCAGTTGTAAGGAATCCGCATGTAACCGCCTTCACCCCAGCCGGAGCCCCATGAATTGCGCATAATCCAAATACCGCTGGTCCCTTGATTATCGTCCCAGCCGACCAGCGTCACGGCATGATTAACAGTACCGCTTGCACAGCCATTAAATATTCCGCCGATATAAGCTTGCATGGCTGAATTGGCATAAACTGCCACCGAAACCGGCCCGTAATCTAATATCGCCTGTTTAATGGCATCCACACTGGGCACACTGTGATCGTCACCAATAAAGGCCCATGAATCAATCAGATACTCATGAGGATAAGGACAATTACATGGAACATCAGAAGCCACGTACGGGAAATCAGCCTCCAGAACCGCCCCGGTCCCACCGCATGGGTCTGTTTTCCACTCATGGTAGTCATGTGCCCACCAGCCACCACCGCAGCCCCAACCATCAGAGTTGCAACTTACCAGCCACTGCTCAGAAAGATCTTCCGTCACACCATCCTTGATCTTAATATTACATTCAAGTGGTCCAACCGTTCCAAACGCCCAACAACTCCCGCAGCCATCCTGATCCTTAACTGGAGTACAGCCACCTAAATCACACCAGTTATATGCATCTGGCAGGTCTTTAGTCGGAGTGCAGGGATCAAAGCGAGCACCAACCCACCAGTTCTCCGGCACTATTAATCCACACAACTCGTCTAACGAACGATTGGTGGCGGAGTTCTCACCAACCGTGAAAGTCCACCCTTCGATTTCCCCCTGTTTCTTCAAAGCGGCAATATCTGCACTGGAAAGCCCCTCAGCCAAGGAAGCCCCAGCCATCAAGAATAAGAACAAAAGGATTAACGCAAAGCTCCCAATTATTCTCTTTTGTTTCATGATATCCTTCTCCTTTCTTAGTTTATTGACAGTTATAATCAATACCGTAACAATTCCAGCAAAGAAGAAAAAGATTGCTATTCCAAATCAACTCCAAAATGCAACCCAAAAGTTTTGAGTTACGTTCCGATTCTTCCACATTACAAATATACTTGCTTTCATAAATTTGTCAAGTGCTTAAAAAGGGCTCTAGGACAGGTATAGGTACATGATATCCACCCACCCAGGCGGGTTTGAGCGTCTGCTCAGATGTCTGGGCCTCTGCCCACTTTTAGATTTCTGTTTATAGTATGAGTCAAATCGGATTTCAAGTCTTATTGGGGGTAGATTGAGTATACCCTCATCTATGTGAGGGAATCGTTCTCTTAATATCTCCACCGGTGATTCGTATGAATACTTCGCATTTATTATCCCAGTATCTATTCCTCCGGATGTAATTGAAGTAAAGCTGGTAAACACAAGTCTTGCCTAAAAATTCTATCCGGTTATCATAAGATTCTATTTCATATCCCGCCGTTGGCGGGACAACTAACCTATGAAAAGTCTCTACATCCCCCCGAAGATGAGGAGATCTGGGAGGGATCCTTCCATGCTCTATATCATTGGTTTTTAATTCCTTTTCAAAGGCAGATGGTCTATTTATCTTTTTTTCCGCCAAAGGCGAATCCGCCTTCGGCAGTCTCGTAGGTCAAGCATGTCCGCAGGGCTGCTTGACGAAAAAGATCGTCAACCACCCTTCGGGATGGTCGACCTACAAACTACGCGCCGCAACTGAACTAATCGTTGTATGCCGACCAGTCATCTGACATCCCTCCTATTTAAATCCTTCTCTTCTCATGTCAGAATGTCAGATTAAGTCTTAACTATCACGTATTAAGCCAGCTGTGGTTTAGCCAGCATTTATGCCGTATCATGGGGAATTTCATATCATGTTCTTCCCGTTGCGGGATATATTTTCAGTTAGTAGGTCAGGTGCCCTTCGCACCTGACACTGTTAAAGATTGCGTTAGGAGCTTACTTTTCATAAAAACAAAGAACCCCTCACCTTATTCCTCTCCCCATTGGGGAGAGGATATTAAGCTTTCCCTCTCCCCCTGGGGAGAGGGATACAGGTCGAAGATCCCGCCATAGGCGGGGGTAAGGGGGTTTTCAGTTCGTAGGTCAAGCATGGCGTAGCCTGCTTGACGAAAAAGTCCGTAGGTCAGGTGCCCTGAGCACCTGACACCACTAATATCGGCAATTCCTTAACTTCAATGGTGAAAATGATAGCTCCCCTATTTATGGGGGATGAATATATGCTGCATGCACATAAACTCCCCTTGTGGGAGAAGAATAATCTCTCTGGAGCACCGCCGAATGGCTGAAAAAAATTTAAAAACAACCACCAGTAAGGTCAGAAATACCAGTTTCGTACGTCAGGAGCCCTGAGTTCCTAACCTACTAACTACGTTGCGGGATACATTTTCAGCACCTTCTGTATATATCGGGTGTGCAATCTCTCATGATCCACCAGTCTCCGCAACACTTTTCTTGCAGTCCATAGATCACAAATTGGACTCTTATATTTGCCTGGTTGAAAGATACCTCTCATCCTTTCTTTAGGAAGATTGTGCAAAGAATTAACCACTATCTCTCTGGTATAATCTAATAATTCGAACACATCTTTCGGATAGTTTTCTGGCAATTCTATATTAAGGCGGGTGATATACCATGGTTCAACATAAGCTATATGCTTCAAGCAGTTTCTTATTGTGCGGGGTTTGTCTGAAGGTTTAAAGCTAAGTTGTTTTCCAGTTAATTCAGAGACTAAGTTAAGCAAATCTTTACGAGAATAATTCATTAACCGAATAGTTCTTTTAATATCATCTTTCTTTACAGGAGGAACTTCAGACCAGAATAGTGGCTCAGGCTTACCTGCTTTAGCAGGATTGTAATCTACTCTTAGCATCTCGGCAATTTCTATTTCCACTTTATTGTTTATATCTGGTTGGAAATCCCGCCCAAGGCGGGGAATGTTTTCTTTATGTCTCTTTAACCAATCGAACCATTCAACTATAGCAACTTTCACTTTCTTTAAAGCTCTTTCCTTTGTTTGCCCAAAAACCCAGCAACCGGGGCAGTCCGGTGCGAAAGCGCCTGTTGCTTGCGGACCCACCTCAAGACATACAGATATTTTCGAAATCACTTTTCCACCTCTATATATAATACATGTTAACTTGGAGTGTCTGCCTTCAGGCAGACCAAATATCAAACCAAGCTTCCGGTATCTTTTTGATCAAACTAAAGTCATAGATCCCGCTTCGGCGGGGCTTGATACTCCAGCAAGGATAATCAGCAAATAGAACCAAGACAAAAAATGGCTCAACCAAATATCGATCCGATCCATTCACCAACAAAGTGTGTTATTATTATTACCACCACGGCGATGAGAAGATGTTCTCCGATGACCTTCCAGGTTTTTTCTTTTTGCTCTTTCGCAAGGTAATAGCTAAAAATTGCCAACAAAGATAGTCCCCATACTACGCTAACCACAATTGCTGTGGTGAGAGGGAACAACAGAATCGGTACGACAAATATCATGGCAAAGACAAACTTAGCTACGAAGGTGCAGATGGTTGACTCCCATATCTCTTTAGTGGTATGTTTGTTCTCAGATTCTTCGGAAACATGAATCCCCAAGGCATCGGAGAATGCGTCCGCTATTGCTATTGTCAATATGCCACCAATAACCACCAGCTTTGAATGGGTGCCAGAATGTAAACCCACCATCAGTCCGAGCGTTGTTATTATTCCCGAGGTTAAACCAAAACTAAGACCTGTTTTCAGTGAATGTCTCATCAGGATGATTTTATGCCTTTAATTTAATTAACATCTCACCAGAGCGTAGGCAAGCCTTCACGGTTTGTCTGTCCTGCCAAAGGCGGGGCTACGCGCTTTATTTAGTTCAGATTAAGCTCACTTTTCAGGTTATCTCCGAACTTGAAATAACTGTCTTGGAATATCTTCTCACATATTAGATTCCCTGCTGAATTATATCACTTTTTTCTTATTTTGCAAAGAAATCTTTGAAGTTTTTTATAGTCACCCAATATGAATGTTGTCAAAATCTGAACCTCCCCTAAATCCCCTTCTTAAAAAGGAGGAGACTTTAAATCTCTTTTTGTAGGGAGAAAATTAAGGGGAGGTTTTGCTTTTTCTCCTTTTTGTAGTTGACGTGACAACTTAAATAGTTTATCATCAAATTAAGTATATTCAAAAGAGTGAAAAAAATGTTCAGAGGCAAAGACGGATTTATCATCTTATCAAAGTTCATGAGTTTTGTGCTAAGGCACAAGCCTCAGAATTTTGGATTGGTCCCTGACCAGTATGGTTTTGTGGAAATCCAAGATCTTCTCACCGTGCTTAAGAATCGATACGGGAACATACAATCTTCGGACATAGAAGAGGTGGTACAAAGTTGCCCCAAGCAGAGGTTTGAGATCAAGGGTGAAAAGATCAAGGCAAGATATGGGCATTCCATCGACGTGACGCTTGATAGAGAGCCCTTCCAGCCTCCTGATTTTCTTTATCATGGAACCAGCCCCGCCATGATAGGTGCCATTCTAACGGAGGGAATCAAGCCCATGAGAAGAAAGTATGTTCATCTGAGCAAAACCAGAGAGGAAGCTTTTCAGGTGGGAAGAAGAAAATCCAAAAATCCGATTGTTTTTGCCGTAAAAGCAAAAGAAGCTTACCAGAGGGGGATAAAGTTCTATGATATGGGTGTGGTGGTTCTAACAGAGGCGGTATCAGCGGAATTTATCCAACCTCTAACGAATTGATAAGGTGACCAGACCAAAGGATTCATCCTGAAGGAGGAGATCGAACCATGGATAGGAAAAAATTTTCTATAGCAAAAACAGCAAAAACAAAAAAAAAGATAAACTTAAAAGGTCTGTGGATAGAAGACTTCGAGAAGCTGTTGGGAGATCTGGGAAAGAAAAGATATAGAGCCCGTCAACTGGCTTCATGGATTTACGCCAAAGGAGCCACCGACTTTAACCAGATGACCGACCTTTCCAAAGAACTGCGGGAAAAACTCAGCCAGATAGCCTTCATAGATAGCATCAGGTTGGTCAAAAGGCAGATTTCACAGAAAGATTTCTCCGAGAAGTTTCTTTTTGAACTATCAGATGGTGAGAAGATAGAGACGGTTTTAATGTGGGAGGGGAAACGGGTAACCGTATGTCTTTCCACCCAGGTGGGATGCCCGTTAGGTTGCACGTTTTGCGCCACCGGGAAGATGGGTTTTAAGAGGAATTTAACCACAGGCGAGATCGTTGACCAGATTATTGCGTTGGGGGAAGATCGTATTACTCATGTGGTATTGATGGGTATGGGAGAGCCACTTTTGAACTACGATAATACCCTCAAGGCGCTAAGAATTATAAACAACGAGTTGGGACTCTCTTTTGCGGCTAAGGCAATAACCTTATCCACCGTTGGCATTCCTCCTATGATCGAGAAGCTGGCTGAAGAGAGATTAAAGGTAGGATTAGCCGTCTCTTTGAACGCTCCAACGGATGAGAAAAGAAACGATCTTATGCCCATCAACAAAAAACATCCTTTAAAAGAACTGCTTGAGGCGATAAAATACTTCAAAGAAAAGTCAAAAAGAAGGGTCACCTTTGAATATGTCTTGATAGAGGATGTTAATGATTCTGAAAAGGACGCCCTGGAGCTGTCGAAGCTGATCCAGGGCATTGGGTGTAAGATCAATCTGATTCCTTATAATCCTGTCCCTGATTTGCCCTACCAAAGACCCTCCGAGGAAAAGATATTGGCTTTCAGAGATTATCTTTATCCTCGCTGTCCTACTGTCACCTTAAGACGAAGCAAGGGTGAGGATATTCTTGCCGCCTGCGGACAATTGCGAACTCTGTCCTGACTAATCTTTAGATTCGTGTTGTATCAGGACCTCACAGGGTGACCGAGAACTCCCATAGTGTCATTCTGAACGGAGCGAAGAGCAGTGAAGAATCTCGGTTTTATGCGGGTTGAGAGACGAGATTCTTCGACCTTACGGGCTCAGAATGACAATTCCCAGTCAGCCTGCTCAGTCCTGACGCATCTATAACATCCGGGAAGTATCTGAACATCTCAAAGATAGATCCCGACCCGGACTACAACTCAGAGAACAAGCAAAATAAAAACCCATTTATTAAGGGGAGCATATAATTGTTTACATCCCCCTTTAGAAAAGGGGGGGAGGGGGGATTCGTATGAATGCATACGCATTTGAAACTTGGAAAATCCCCCTTTGCTAAAGGGGGATTCGTATGAATGCATACGCATTTCAAGTCAAGCCCAAAACAGGTGGGGGAGAAAAAATCAATGCGAAGCATTCATACGAATAATAAGATGTAAACTGTTTCTTGTTCCTCTTAGTAACTATCCAAATCCTCGCGATCTGCAGATTCTGAAGACCAGCTCCCTTAAGTGTGCAACCTATCTTGCCAAGGACATACCTGTCGGGATGGAAAAGAAAGTCGAGCTTGTGCTGGATGTGGCAAAGAACTTGGAGAAGTATCTCACTGTTACGCCGAACCAGGAGCAGAGCTCTTTGCCTGGGGAATCCCCTGAATTAAGGTCAGGGGTAAGGGTCCCCCTGACCAACAGGTTGGTGCAAGAAAAAAGTTAAACCAACCGTATATGGTTGGAGAAAATCCAACCTTTTTTACCTCTATATGCTTCCACGCGATAATTGCCTGGCTGGCCAATGGAGTATTCTAAAGTCTTCCCCTTTTCTTCTTTGATAATGTTTCCATCACAAAGAAGTTTGATCTTACATTTTCGCGGAGTGCGAACGAAAAGAGAAATCTTTTCGGATGAAGAGATACTGTCACCCACACCGGCAAGTTGATTTTTGCTTTTTGCATAAAACAAAAACCCCCTGGCATCACCCCGGCGATAATTAGAGATGAAGAGATGACAACCTCTTACAGCATCAATCACCTGTCTTTTAGCAGTATGGTTATCTGAAGATAGAGGTTGCTTAAGAATCAGATGCACCCTCAGGGATTGAAATTGAACTTTATAGGGGAAGATTACAAATGTAAACGGACCGAATTTATAAGGGTAAGCATGCACATCCACTCCGCTGATTCCACACACCTTTCTTTGTTTATTCAATTCATCCCATATTTTCAAAATCTTAGCGGTGGGACTGGTCAGGAATCTGCGGGGAGAAAGAAACATCTTGAGCTGATTGAGTCGGTTTATCCCCTCCATCCATTCGGACATCTGATTCCAGATTTCTATTCCATCGAATCCTTCTGCATCCCAGGCGGTCCAGGGATAAGGTGGAAATTGAGGCAGATCTCTTGTCTCATCCGGATGTGCGATTATTCCCAATCCACCCATCTGATTTACCCCTTTTACATACTCCTGTGCAGTAAACTCGCCCGGCAAAACCTCATTCACGTTAAATGCTAAAAAGTGATTTATGTTGTTCTGGTCATGTATCTCATAGCCGATGAGAACGAAGGTTTCTCCATGCCATCCCTCCCGTCCCAAATGCAAAGAATTCAAAGTCATGTGATCGGTGAACAGAAGAAAGTCCAGACCCAATTTCTGTCCGATCTTTATTATCTCCGGAACGGACTCGCTTCCATCCGAATCGGTGGAATGTATATGGGCAACCCCCATATATTCATGCCAGTTCCTCATATCTTGCGGATGCGGCAAAGCTTCTCCTTCAACCGAAGGTGGTCTATGATTTATACACCAAAGCTTTTCTCTCGAACCGATCAGGAACTTTCAGCAAAATAAAAAAACCTAACATCATCATTAAAATCAAAATTCCCACGGCAAAGCGATATTGAATGGTCGAAATCACCTGATGGGGGAAATCAAAACCAAAACCTTTTAAAACAAACACCACATTCTTAACTATCGGATTGTCGGCTTTAAAGTAAAGAACCGCCGCTCCCCAAAGCAGTGGACCCATCACCGCGGCAACTTTTCCGGACAAGGCATACAGACCAAAAAACTGACCCAGTGTCTCCTTGGGCACCAGCCCGGTTAAAAGAGGACGAGAAGCGGTCCAGGTCGATCCCAGGCAGATGCCTATCAAGGGACCCATGATCCAGAAAACGGTTTTGTTAGCCGTGAACATAACCACCAACAAACATAATATCCATCCCAGAACGACAAACACCAAAGTCTTTTTGGGTCCGATCAAATCGGTAACATAGCCACACAAGAATGATCCAATCACCGCAAAGGTGGTAGCCACGATGAAAAACCATATCTTTACCGAATCTGGAAAGCCCATCACCACCTGAGCGTAAACTGCCATAAAGATACTTACGGTGGCGATAGCATCCGCAAAAAAATAGAAAGCCAAAAGAAATCTCAAAACTCCGGGAAATTTTTTAGTGTTGGATATCCCCCCCCATACTCGCCTGAATGCTTCTTTTATCTTAATTTTCTCCGGTATTTGTGGCATCCTTTCTTTAACCCATAAAAATATGGGCAGACTAAACAGAAGAAAAAACAGTGCGGTGGGAATAAATGCGTTCTGTCTTCCGCCCTGGGTAAAAGGAAGGTTAAAACTAAAGATGTGACCATCCACGAAAGGTTTGACCAGAAGCAAACCAGAGATGGCCCCAACGTATCCCAGTGCCACCCCCCAGCCAGAGACTTTGCCAATGCTCTTCGGGGTGCTTACCTCAGGAAGAAGGGCATTGTAGAAAACCAGCCCTCCTTCATAACAATAATTGGCGAAGGCAAACAGGATCAAAGCTAAGAAAACTTTGGTGGCAACCTCTGTCACAGCATTACTGGTTATTCCCAAAACAAAGGTTATTAGAATACACCCGGAGGTTAAGACTAAAAGAAAGGGCAATCTTTTTCCCTTGGCATCGGAGATCGCACCCAAAGCCGGCATGGTTATAGCTACCAGAAGCATGGAGGCGGCATAACTGATGCTGTAATAGATGTCCTCCATCTTGTTGTCCACCACCACCCACTGAGCGAAATACATGGTAACTATGTTCATGGAAAAGATGGTATTGGCAAAATCGTAGATGGCCCAGCCACAGACAGCTCTTTTATGTTGAGGAGAAAAATTGTTCATTAGATTTCCATGACAATCAGCTGAAGTGACATTTTAGAAAAAATGCTTAGAAGAGATTATTTGGAGTGTTCACCTTTAGGTAAACCAAGCAAAAGCTTCTTGTTTTTCGACAGACTAACTGTCAAGCTAAAGGGCTTGTTGAAAAAGCTACACTTCGGGGTGGGATAAATTCCCACCCCTATGGGAGACAACTACTTACCATCCATAGGGCAGGGCATTTAGCCCTGCCAAAGGGGGTTTTCAACAGTCCCTAAAGCTTGACACTCCAGCAGAAACTCTTCCTCATTTGACATTACCAAAATTCTCAGCGTCACTTTAAATGAACCCCTATCTCATCTTATTGCAATCAACAGGCCCAACCCGATGCCCAGAATGTCTGCAACCAAATCCTTATAGCTGAAATACCCGTGAGGAGTTCTCTTATCGTATAATTCTTTTCCCAAACCCGCGCCTAAAGTCAGGGTGGCGGAGAAATATATCGATGACTCTTTCTTATTATAGTAAAAATCACGGAACACGCTGTAGGATACCCCGGACAGAAAAGTGCTAACTCCTAAGTGTTTCACCTTGTCCCATGCCACCCATTTATCGGAAATTTTGAGAGTATCGAATTGCGAAGGATTATTGGAGAAGGAGACTTCATGAACTGGATCAGCCCAGGAAAGCTGAATCAAAAAGGATAACGAAATCAAAAGTAGAAGAACTTCTTTGAAAGGGAAACGGATTTCTGCCATGGCTGAAGTGTGAAGTTTTTGGGATTTAAAAAATATCATCCGCAGGGCTAAATGCCCTGCGCTATGATCAATCACCTAACATATGAACCAACTTGGTAGCCGCACCCTTTAGGGTGCGAAAAATGCACGCCCCGCCCCAGGCGGGGCGGCTACCGAATAAACAAAAGAACCACAACCTATAACCCCAACTCTTCATCGACGCCTTGCATCCCTTCCAGAGCCAGTTTTATAAACTCGTCAAGGGAAAGCCCGATATTTTCGCAGGTTTTAATATTTTCTCTATTCGCTCCTGCGGCAAATCTTTTTTCCTTGAATCTCTTCAACACGAATTCAACTGTAACATTTTTTAATTTCTTGGTGGGATGCATCAGTGCGGCGGCAACTATCAAACCGCTCAACGGATCCGCCGCAAAAAGAGTCCAGTCCATCTTAGATTTTGGCTCCACCTTTCGGGGATGAGATTTTATGGCATAAAGTATCCTCTCATCTAAATTGTAATCTTTTAGCCATTCGCAGGTCAAAAGGGAATGACGATCGAAATCATTCACCGTCTCATCGTAGTCTAAATCATGTAAAAGACCGGTCAGTCTCCACATCTCCACGTCCTCGTTGAAATGCTCAGCCACCCTTTTCATGATCGCCTCCACCGCCAGCATGTGCTTGACCAGATTTTTCCCTTTGACCTTCGATTTTACTAAATTCAAAGCTTCTTCTCTGTTCATACTTCACCTCGCTTTCTGTTGGAATATGTTCTCCATATAACTTTCTATTCAAATTTTGAAGCTCTATATTGGCAGGGCTAAATGCCCTGCCCTATGGTGATAAGCTACTACCCTCAATAGGGGCGGGAATTTTCGTATGAATGCATACGCATATCCCGCCCTGAAATGTACCCTTTTCTTTCCCACACTCCGTATTTTCTAAACCAATTCAATAATCATCTTTCCTTAAACAAAAAAGGGACGAAAATAAAAAGCAAACCGTCGTATTCTGCTTTCAACTTCAATCAAAAAACTCCCAGTAAAATCCCCACCAGAAACTTCTTTCCGGCATGGAGTAATCACCCGTCAGTCGATAAACCTGATCAGTGATATTACGAACCATATAATAGAAGTGAAAATCTAAAAATCGGATGGTTATCTTCCCGTTCAAAATAGATACACTCGACTCTTTGTCTTGCTCGTATTCATCCATAAATCGTTCTGATAGGATGTTTGTCTCCAATCTAAGTTTTAACCCGATCTCCCTTTTTAAAAACTCATCTTCGAATTGGATGTAGCCGAAAAGAGAATGATCGGGCGAGTAGAGCAATCTTGTGTCTCTGTTTGAATCTCTGCCCTGTTTGAAGCTATATGAGATGTATGATCTTATATGATCGGAAAATTCAAATCCCAAATTAATATTCGCTCCCCAGATTTTCGCCTGGGTATTGACCGGTTTAAAGTGTCCATAATGAATGGTGGTGTCCACATTTGACCAGAAGATGAGATCGTCAATTCTGGAATTAAAGACATAAGTATCTATTTTGTAATTCTCTTTTCGCATGGTTGCTCCAAAATCGGCTGTAAAAGATTTCTGCGATCTTAGGCTCTCATTTCCCTCCTCTCTGTAGTCCGGGATGGTATCTTTGAAGGCTACAGAAAAAGGAAGCCAAAACCGGTCCATCGGAGTCGGATAACCGACAGATCTTGCCAAAGTGGAGAACACTTTAACGTCCTTTGTAACGTGATACGATACCCCCCCGCATACGGAAAGATTTGCCTTGAGTCCCTCTTCTTTCCCTACGCTTGAAGAGAGAAGGAGTTGCACCTCCGGACGTAACCAGTAAGTGTCCGCAATCGAAAGGTAGCCACCATAAACTGCATCCTTTGTCGTCAAAGCTTCAAAACTCTTTCTCTCCGCGTAGCCTTCGATTCTGACGTGACTCCTCTCCTTCCTTAAGGTCTGAGTTGTGGTCAAACTAAACATATCTTCGATCTTTTTGCTTTCGAAGTCATACGATCTGCTCTTGACTTCTTGATTTTGCTTGTCATAATGAAAATCCAGATTCAGTGTCGAATTCTTATTTTCCTGCACAAAAAGAGAGCTAACCACTCCCCAATTATTCACCTTCTTTCTGGTATCTTGGAAACTTGCATCAGGAAAAAGAGGTAGTCCCATTTTGGTTTTATATTGATAAGCCGAAAGTTTGAGATCTGTTCTCCTGTTTAGGTTGAAGGTGGTTTTTCCCCAGAGGCAGAAGCCATCATAATCAGCGTTGGTCAAATAACCGTCTGACTTCTTAAACTCAGTGGTAAGATAGAACTTTCCCCGGGAGGTGAGAGCTCTTCCTAACTCCACCTGCGTTTTACGAAATCCATAGGGACCTCTATTGGCGGTCACTCTGGAGTATGGTTCAACCCCATCGAAATCTTTGGTAATGATATTTATTCCCAAAATCCCTGCACCTTTTCCCCATAAATTAGCCAATCCCGCAGGCAAAAATTCCACTCTTGAAATATTGGACGAAAGAATTGAATTCAAATCCATATTTCCGCTTTGAGGAAAGTAGAGATCTTGCTGTTGGAATGGAATTCCATCTATGAAAAAGCTAAGCCCTCTTGTATTTCCCCCAGTAGAGCCTATCTCCGGTTGTCCCCATGATCCCATCTTCACCACATCTATCAAACTCCTCATTTTGAGTATGTCTCCGAAACTTTCCCCAATGGAATTGTCAATATCTTCGGAAGTGATTTCATTCGATAAAGAAAAATGGCGGACAACTTCCTCTCTGAATTGATTGTCCTGAATAAATCTTTTGAAGGGTACCACGGAAAGCGTATCTGATACTTCCCCCTTTGTAAGTGAATCCAAAGAATCTGGATCAGTGGTATGCAGAGAGTCCTGCGGTTGGGAAAATGTTTTGGAAAATAATAAAAGAACGAGAAAGATAAATGAAAGCTTTTTTCTCAATCAAGTTCCCTTCAGAAAGGATTCATTTTCTTTGAGTAACTTCTCCACCGCCTCAACCACCATCTCAGGGTCAATTAAATCCATGCAAAATCTGGACTTTTTGCTACACTTTTTTTCACCATGCAGACTACAGGGACTACATTTGACATTGGCGCAAAGCACCACATTTTTAGAACCAACCGGAGCAAAACCTAATTTTGGATGGGTGGAACCAAATATCGCCACCACCGGCACCTGCAAGGCTGATGCAATGTGCATAGGACCTGAATCATTGGTGACAAAACAATCGCACCTTCTGATCAGACTCATAAATCTTCCTGTCGGCAAGCCCATCACCTTTATCACCTTCGCATTCGGTATATCTTTGCTTATATTTTCGATTAACTCTTTGTCTCCGACATCGCCCAGCAACATGATTTTGTAGTTATCTCTGTCAATCAAAGCCTGGCAAACCTGCTCAAATTTCCCTTCATCCCATCTTTTGGTCTCCCATCTTGCTCCCGGATGCACTCCCACCACAATATCATCTTTTTTCACCTTTTGTTCAAGCAGAAAATGATTTGAAAATTCCACATCATCCTGGCTCAAAAAAATCAAGGGATTCTTTTCGGGCATGTATATCTGCAAATTTTTCAAAACTTTCAGATAGGAATCCACGGTATGAATTGCGTTTGTTTTTAAAAATTTGCAATGAACCATCAAGAATCGGGATAGCCAGTGCTTGTTGTATTTTAGTTTGATTTTGGATTTGGTCAGATGGCGGACAAGAAAACTGCGCAGATTAGCATGGAGATCAATCAGTAGATCAAAATCATAAGATCGTAACTCAGAGACTAGTCTCATAAACCCGGAAAAGCCCTGGTGTATTTCCGTGGGATCGAATTCTATCCAAGAAAAAATTCGGGGATCATTTTTTAATATATCGCCGTATTGAGCTTTGGTAAAAAAGAATATCCTGGATTGGGGAAATTTAGTTTTCAGCGCACCGATCACCGGAGTGGTAAGGATTACATCTCCTAAGGAGCTGAAACGAATTATCAAGATTTTCTCAATCTTTTTTTGCATTGCTTAACCGATTTTTGCATTCCAATGAGGAACATAGAATGTAGCGTCGGAGCTTGTCCTATACCATACGGTATAGGGGCTTGTCTCCGACGAAAAAAACTTATCTTGAAAAAATCAGAAAGAAAAGTCCCACAGCGAAACAGTAATAGGCAAAATACTGAAATTTACCCTTTCTGATTACTTTTAAGAGAAATTTGATGGCTAAATACCCCACCACAAAGGCGGTGATTGCACCGGTTAAGTAGATCTTCAAATCCTGGCATGAGTTGGCGTGACTTAACACCTCTCTTAACTCAAGCAAACATGCACCCAAGACAGCAGGCAAAGACAGAAGGAACGAAAACTCTGCTGACTTTGATCTTTCCACCCCTTTGAAAATTCCGGTGCTGATGGTGAGGCCGGAACGGGAGATGCCGGGAAGCATGGCTAAAGTCTGTGCCAACCCCACCAGTAATGCATCACTAAAAGTTAATTTTGCCCGTGTGGCTTTGAAGAATTGGGTCAGAAGCAAAACCGTGCCGGTAAACAACAACATCACAGCCACAAAGATGACCGACGAAAAACTTTTTTCCACATAATTTTTGAACAGCACTCCGGCTATTCCGGCTGGGATAGATCCCGCTATGATCAGTAAGAACAGATGCCAATCTTCACTCTGGGATAATGCAACGTCACTTACAAAAATTAACTTTGCTTTAAGCCACACGGCTTTGAGCATCGACCATATAGTGCGTCTGAAAACGATCACCACGGAGAGAAAAGTTCCGAAATGAAGAAACACCTCAAAGCTGATATCATCAAATTTGACCCCAAGCAGGAATTCACCTAAAACCAGATGTCCGGAACTGGATATGGGGAGAAATTCAGTCAAACCCTGAACGATTCCTAAAAGGACTGCTTCAAGCAGGCTCAAAGCCCCTCTCTTTAAGTTTGTGAGCTTGTCGAACTATTCAAAAAAAGCTCTGGTGATCCAGAGCTTGTAATGGTTTCCTCATCTAAGGACGTTAGAATACATTATAGTTTATTCCACCTACGAATCCCACGTTGTCATCTATTTCCAATTCTCCAACCAGATTAAGGTCGGAGGTGAGCTTCAATTCTGCTCCCAAGGCTATGGCCACATCCATTTCGTCATCACTCCAGGGTCCCTCATTCCCACCAACCGGAGAGCCTGGAAACTTTTGCCTCTCCCACCGTATGTTTAGACGACTATAGGGGGTAACGCTCTTTCCTTCATCATATCTAATCTGATAAGAAGCAATGACATTTCCTCCCAAAGAGAAAAGGCTATAATCTGATACATTCAGATATTCCGTTCCTCCTCCAACGGAGACATCCAGAGGATCACCAGTGTGTTGTTCCATGAACCAGTACTTAACGTCGCCGCCTACGGTGAGGCCGGTTTTGCTCTCACCATACCCCGGACTCCAATTGATCATTCCCATCTTCAAGCCTAAATCAAAGTATCTGGCTATTCCATAACGAACCTGTCCGAATATGGAGAAGGCATCTTCATAAACACCCAAATACGCCCCCAACAAGGCATTTCCTTTATGCAAAGTCGGCGCGGGAGAGAGCTGTCCCAGAAATTGAGCTGAGGCAGAGGAGACTGAAAAAAGAACTACGATCATTACAATTACAAAGACATTCCTCATGTCATCCTCCTATGTTATTATCAACACGGCGAAATTATAACATACCATCTTCCATTTGTCAACTTCTGCTTAATAAAGTTGTCCGCAGGAGTCATAGGAACATTTTGAAAACCTCTACCCCCTATGTTCCCGTCAGGGCTTGTTGAAAAAGCTAAACTTTGAGGCGGGATATGCGTATGCTTGTATGAGTGCATACGCACATTCATACGAAAATTCCCGCCTCTATGAGTGACAATAACTTATCACCCATAGGGCCCGCCTTTGGCGGGCCAATAGGGTTTTTCAACAGTTTTCCTCAGAGTTTAAGTGGTTGCGGTATAAGAACATCTGGATTTTAAGAAATCGCAAAAGCAAGCTTTTGCACTCCCAAAATACTTTTTCAATACCCTCTGAAGGTAACAAAGGGGGAGAGGTTTTGATCTTCACTATTTCAAAAAAAATGACTCACTATTTTCCGATACCCATCTTACGGACTTAGGGACAACTCTGAACACATCTTCGTAAATTTTAAGGAAGGTTAAAAGTAAGCCCTGCCAGGAAGGTGGTATAACGGGTGGGTTCGTTTTCTGTCCGAACGGAGGTGTATCTTGCCTCAGCCAGAAGCTCCAGGGGAAAGGCGGGGAATGATAAGACAAATCCACCCACTCCGTGAAATCCCATTCTGTTCTGATCCTCAGGCACATATACAGAGTAAGTTTCATTAGAGATCCCGTAAACCAATCGGTGTATTCCCACACCTACTCCCAAGTATGGTTTCAGCACCGGGAAAGAGAACATATACTTGGCGGTGCCATTCAGGGATAGATCATTTATAGAGAAATCTGCTCTGACGAGATTCTTACTGATGGGATCCTCCAAGACGATCTCTTTTTCCTTCCATGCATATTCCACCGATGCTTCCAGATGTATTATGCGCAAAGTCCCGATTTTAAGATGCACTCCCACCAGGGGCATCTTTTCAAGCCAGTCCTGACCCAGAGTGGGGATCGAATCCAGATTATCATTCTTGTAATTCTGTATCATCCCGCCTTTTATGCCTATGCCTAATCCGGTTATGCTCCAAGCTTCAGAGCAAAAGAAAAGCAACGCAAAAAGCCACAAAATAAAGAAAACTTTCTTCATCTTATCCTCTCCTTTGTCAAGATTGACGCTTTGTGAACTATAGCGAACGAACAAAATAAGTTGACACATTGCATGTCATGTTGAGCGGAGCGAAATCCCGCAATAGCGGGGTTGAGCGGAGCGAAACATCTCTCTATATGTTCGCCTGGCTACAAGCCTTCTCGTCTGGCTGGGCGTTACATGCAGAGATGCTCAGGTAGATACGCAGAATGGCGGAAGTCAGATTCTTCGCTACGCTCAGAATGACATGTAAGAATCATTACTGCGTTTGTGTTAAATGATTTTCATTTCAATCCCATAAACCCGATCATCCTTCCGGCATTCTCCTTTTCCCGTCTGTATGAATAAAACAACTCCTCCTCACAAAAGGTGCACCTGCCGGTGACAAATATCTTATCCTCTTTTACTCCGCAACTTACCAATTGTTTCAAATTGGCACAAATTAAATCGAGCGTAACTTTGCCATCTTTGTCCCGGTTTACGCATTTCTCATCGAACAAAATTGCCACATCGTCTGAGACCTGATAGCAACAGCCCTGGATGCACGGACCAAACAGTACTGTGAAATCACGAGGCTTACTGCCAAGCTGGTGCTTTGCCCTCTCCAGGGTCCTCCGGACAATTCCCAGAAGCGTTCCTCTCCAACCAGCATGGACAAGACCTATCACCCTTCTTTTCTCCTCCACCAGAAAGATGGGCACACAGTCAGCCACCCAAACAGAGATAAAGATATCATTCCGATCGGTCAGAAGAGCATCCCCTTTGTATCTTCTTTTGAGCTTATCTTTTGAAAATATGATTTCACATTCGTCCTGGTGTTTCTGGGAAAGAGAGATGAGCCTCCTTTTCTGTGAGGTGATTTTCTGTAAGAATTTTTCCACCTTTTTTATTTTTACATCCGGAGGGAAATTTCGGTTTTTGATGACGAAACCATGAAGAATGAAAGGACAAGCATCCAGAGGGAGAAAGGATAGCCATCTGATACCACAAGTCTGGTTGACCACCAAATCACTTGATCTCATCTTTTTGCGTTGCCTCTATCTTCTCCAATCCTTTAGATCTTCCCACCTGAATGACCCCCTTGACTTTTTTAATTTTTTTGATGGTCTTGTTGAGGTGGTTTATATTTTTTACCTCGATGATGAAGCTCCCGGTGGAGGTGGTCTCCCCTCCTTTTATCTCCGCCCCTCGAACGTTTGTATCAGTGTCTGATATAGCCTGGGTGACGTCCCTTAACATATTTTTTCGATCCTCCACTACAACCTCCAGCTTTACCAGAAAGGATTGATCTTTTCCCACATCCCACCTTACCTCTATCCTTCTTTCATCCTCCATCAGCATCTGCAACGCATTGGGGCAATCAGAACGGTGGATGGAGACCCCCCGTCCCCGGGTGACGAATCCCACGATCCCCTCACCCGGCACAGGCTGACAGCATTGAGCAAAGTGGAACATCATGTTCCCCATTCCTCCAATTCTTATTCCCTTGGCATCTCCTCTTGCTTTGTCCACGAATTTCCTGATGACCGAGGGCTTAGCTTCTTTCTCTTTTTCCGGTGGAGCAAGTGTGGAGAGGATATGTTTGATGGAGGCAACTCCATTTCCTAATGCAGAGAACATCGCCTCCGAGTCGTGAAAATTTAGCCCCATAGCTAAATCGGACAGCTCCGAATCCGAGGGAGATTTTAGGTGTCGTTTCTTCAACTCTCTTTCAAAGATTTCCCTTCCTAAATTTACGCTCTCCTCATATCTTTTCTGTCTTAACCAGTATCTGATCTTGCTTCGCGCCCTGGGGGTCTTGATGATTTTGAGCCAATCCTGGGAAGGTGACTGGTGGGAAGAGGTGATCACCTCTACCTCCTGTCCGCTGGAAAGGATAGTATTTAAGGGCACCATCTTTCCGTCCACCTTGGCGCCAATGCAATGATTGCCAACCTCGCTATGAACTGCATAGGCAAAATCCAAAGGGGTGGATCCTTTAGGAAGTTGCTTTAATTCCCCTCTGGGAGTGAACACGAAGATGTCATCCCGGAAAAGATCGATCTTAAGATACTCTAAGAACTCAGAGGGGTTGGTCAAATCCTTTTGCCACTCCAGAACCTCCCTCAGCCAGGTCATCTGTTTATCTGATTCGTCCGGTTCCCTTCGCCCCTCCTTATATAGCCAGTGAGCCGCTATACCATAATCAGCCGTTCTGTGCATCTCGTGAGTTCTTATCTGTATCTCCACCATTTTTCCCCGAGGACCGATCACCGTGGTATGAAGCGACTGATACATGTTGGACTTGGGCAGAGCAATGTAATCCCGAAAACGATCTGCCACCGGCATCCACAGGGTGTGAGCTACCCCCAAAGCGTGGTAACACTCCCCTTCTGAGTCCACCATGATGCGAATGGCAAAAAGATCATAGATCTCCTCGAAGGGCTTTTGCCTCTTTTTCATCTTGCGATAGATGGAATCAAAATGCTTGGCTCTTCCGGTTATCTCCGCTGCTATCCCTGCTTTCTCCAACTCCCTTTTCAGAGGCTCGGTGATCTCCCGGATGTAAGCTTCCCGATCCTCCCTTCTGGCACTGATCTTCCGCACCAACTCTTCATAAGCTTCTGGATCAAGGTATTTTAATGACAAATCCTCCAGCTCCCATTTTATCCTTGCCATTCCGAAACGATGAGCTAAAGGTGCATAAACCTCCCGCGTTTCGGAAGCTATCTCTCTTTGCTTGTTTTTATGTAGAGAATCTAACGTTCTCATATTATGCAATCGATCTGCCAGTTTGATGATGATCACCCGGATGTCTTTAGCCATGGAGAGGAGCATCTTGCGGAAATACTCCACCTGCTCCTCTTCTAAGCTTTTGAACTTGAGCTCTCCGATCTTGGTGACTCCATCCACCAGGTCAGCTATCTCATCCCCAAACTCCTCAGCTACCTTTTCGATGGTCACATCGGTGTCCTCTACCACGTCATGCAAAAGTCCCGCGGCGATGGTGGCAGAATCCAAATGCTGTTCTGCTAAGATAAAAGCCACCTCCAGGCAATGCTCCAGATAGGGCTTTCTCGATTCCCGATACTGACCGCTGTGAGCCTGGGCTGAAAACTCGTATCCTTTCCTGATCAGGGGAATGTCTATGTTGGCATTGAATGATTCCACCCCTATGATGAATTCCGCCAGATTCACTTATTTCACCTCGCAGACAGTTTTTACACCCACCTCTTTAGATTTCAAAGCAACTCTATTCCGTAGTTGCTCGATTCATCGAGCTAAAATTCTATCTATAGTTGCTTGATTTATCAAGCCTTTAAAGCGCCCGATAAATCGGGCAACTACGCTAGAAAACTTTGTGCTTTTGGTGTGGCTGAGATTTTGCACTGCTAAGTTATTTTCGGTGTTTTAATTCTGCTGACATTGTTCTTTTCCTTTAACACACCACACACTTTGGAAACTATTTGCTCGGCTTTAATCTTTTCCATGCAATCATAATGAGGACAGCTTTTGGGCTTGCATTTAAAACAAACCGGGACCGGTGGCAAAATGACCTGGTGTCCTTCTCCATAGGGTCCCCATCTTATGGGACCGGCGGCAAAGATGGGACAGAAGATAGCTACCGTTGGGGTACCCAGTGCTACAGCCAGGTGCATGGGGCCAGTGCTGTTAGAAATTACCGCATCCCCATTTTTTAAAACCGCCGCCAGCTGTCTCAGGTCCGTCCTCCCGGTTAGATCAACGGCGGTATGATCCATATTGTTCTTTATAAAATTAATCAACCCCTTCTCCCTGTCTATCCCGGTGAAGATTATCTTTGCGTTCACTTTTTCGACAAGTTTATCCGCCACCTCGGAAAATCTTTTTGCTGGCAGATTCAAAGAGGAATTGCCGCTACCCGGATGAATCACCACCACAGTATCTTCTGGTGTGATTTTGAATTCCTTCCAAATTTGATGTGCGAACGTCTCCTCTTCTGGGTGAAGATACACCCTGGGAAAAATCTTTTGTGGTGCTATTCCCAGAGGTTTCAACAGATCAAAATTGTAATCTGCCTCGTGACGCAGATTTATCTTTCTGTGCACATAAACCTTTCTATTGAAGAGTATCTGGTAAAACCTGTAGCCGGTTCCGATCCTGTATTTTATTCCGCCAAGGAAAAGCAGAAGCGCCAGTCTCAACGTGGGTCGAAGCAGGATACCCACATCAATTTTTTTTTCCTTTATCTGTTTGACCAGCATGAAAAATCCTCTGATTCCTTTGTGACGATCTTTGTGATCGTCAATTATCACATCGTCAAGATTAGGGTTGTTTTTAACCACATCTGCGGCATATGAAGAGACCATCATGGCCAGGTGCGATTCGGGGAAGTGAGATTTCATCGTCTCCAAAACCGGGGTGGACAGGACCACATCTCCAACCCGATCAGTTCTTATCACCAAAAATCTTTCCTTTCCTGTTATCTTGATCTTTCTCATTTTATCCTGTCAGGGAAATTGCAAGCACATACATAAAATATACGATGTCATCCAACATGGAGCATGGATTCTTTTCAAGCCCTTAAGTTATTTTTTTGATCCGCTTTCATCATCTGGTTGATTCAAATGCCAGAGTTTCACATATTTGGAAAAAACATGAAATGCTGAGGAGATAGATAAGATTAGTCCTGGAACACCATCCAAGAATCCGCTTTTAAAAAAATACATCTTAACAAAGGTGATCGGTGGCCTGAAAAGTATGTCCAAAAGCTTAGCTTTTCTTCCCTCTTTGTAAAGCTGAAGGGCATCCAGTGAGGTATACCGGTTCAATTTCTCAAGATAATGATCAAAGTTAGGATCAGTATAGTGCAAAAGTCTATTTTTCAAACGTCCCGACCTTCCCGAAACCTTCACCTCTTCATGCACTAACCGCTTGGTGAAGTTTCCTTTATCTCTCCTGAAAAACCTTAAAACCAAATCCGGATACCATCCGCCGTGCTTTATCCACCTGCCCAGGAAATCTGATCTTCTGGGAATGAAATATCCATCCAAAGAATCTTCAGACTCTGCTATCTTTTGAATTTCCTCCCGCAGTTTCTCTGAGACCACCTCATCTGCATCCACGGAAAGTATCCATTCCCCCGAGGCTTGACTTCTGCCAAACTCTTTGGCTGGCCCAAAGCCTTCCCACCTCAGGTCGTAGATTTTATCCGTGAACTCAGATGCGATTCTTTTGGTATCGTCCGTGCTATATGCGTCCACCACGATTATCTCATCTGCCCAGCTAACGCTCTCAAGACATCTTCTTATGTTTTTAGATTCGTTATAAGTGATGATGACACAGGAGATCTTGCTCAAGGTTTTTCCTCTTTGATTTTAAGATTTACAACCGTGGTTAACCCCAAGATGAACATGATCAACATATTCACCTCCGCATCGGTATAATAACACTGAAACAGGCTGGCGAAAAGGAAGGCGACGATGGCAACTATCCCACCCATTTGCACTGCGTGGCCAAAACTATTTTTTCTATTCTTAACTACCGCCCTGATAGTGGAATAAAGAAAGACCGCCCAGATGCTTAAGTAAGCTAAAAGACCCAAAAGACCAGAGTTGACCGCCACATTCAAAAAATCATTATGCGGATGACAGGTGGTATCATAGACCCCATCCACCTTATATTTATCGAACAGAATACCCCAGCCGCCCAAGCCGATTCCCCAGATGGGTTTATCCTTTATCATGTTGATCGAAGTCTGCCACAATCTAATTCTGGTGGACTCAGGTTTATTCTTGGAAAAATCTATCTCTTTGATTCTGTCCCAACTGGTTGGCTCAATCACGTAGATCAACAAACAAAGAACAAGTACCCCTAAAATCAAAAAGAGGATAAACTTTCCGCCTTTGAGAAAACCAAATGCCAAGATGCCCATTACCCCTCCTAACCATGCACTGCGGGCATAGCTGAAGATCAAGGAAAACCCTAACACTATGGGTGCAGAAAAATCAAGAATTCTAAAGACGCCTGCTCTTTTAGCATTAAGAAGAAACACCGAGGCGAGCAAGAAAACCAGCATGTAATACCCCCCGAAGGTGAGATGGTGATCAAAAAGTCCCAAGCTTATGAAAACCCCTCCTCTCGGTTCCAGCAACCTGTTCCGATACAAATCCATTCCGGAATAATGCTGCCAGATGGCATAAAGTCCAACCAGGGTGGAGACAGAAATCAGAATGGTTAAAAGCTTTTTAACCTTCACTTCTTCTTCGATATTGTTTACGATCAGAAAAAAGACCAGAAGCAACCATTCCTCTTTCAAAACCAGAAAGCTATGAAGTTTAAAGGGCGAGAATATGACAGAGATCACCAGTGTCACCACATACAGGAAAATTGGTAGATTCAAGGGCGTGCGAACAAAACTCACTCTACCTGAGAAGAAAATCTTAGCCAACCAGGCCAAAAGCCCGATTGTAATCGCAGTTTGCGCTCCGGCGATGGACCAGGGGGAGAAAAATGCAAAACCACAAAGGGAGAACCAGATTATTTTTTCAGTGACTTTTATCCTATTCTCTTCTGACATCATGAAAGCGTAAGGATTGATAGTTACTAAGGGGAGCATATAATTGTTTACATCCCCCCTAAAGAAATGGGGGGAAGGGGGGATTCGTATGAATGCATACGCATTTGAAACTTGGAAAATCCCCCTAAATCCCCCTTTACTAAAGGGGGATTCGTATGAATGCATACGCATTTCAAGTCAAGCCCAAAACAGGTGTGGGAGAAAAAATCAATGCGAAGCATTCATACGAATAACAAGATGTAAACTGTTTCCTGCTCCTCTTAGTAACTCAAAAGGCTAAAATATACCTCTTCCGTTTTTTGGGCAAAGACATTTAGAGTAAATTTCTCCAGCACAATACTCCGGCTCTTTTCTCCAAATCTTTTTCTTTTTTGCTCATCTTGCAGCAATTCAATGAGAGCGGAAGCTAATTTTTGTGCATTCTTTGGTTCCACCACCAAACCGTTGACGCCATCTTCCACCACCTCTGGGATACCATTAACACTGGTTACCATCACTGGTTTCCCCATGGACATATATTCCAAAGCCACTCGACAGATGGTCTCCGATCCCACCGATGAGACCACCCCTACGTCAAAAAAGGAGATGATTTCTCTAACATCTTCTATCTTTTCCACGAACCGAAAATTCTTTTCTATATTCATCATTTTCACCGTATCTTTGAGCTCCTCTGCACTTATCTGTGCATCCTCTCCGCAGATGATGAATATGGTATGGGGAATCTGCTTTAAAATATATTCTGCCGACTGAATAAAATATTTATGCCCTTTCACCGGAGAAAGCCTCCCTACAATCCCCACCACCAAGCTTTTTTTCGGGATACTCAGTTTTTCTCTCCATTTCGAATCACCATCTCTTGGTGAGAAGAAATCATGGTCTATTCCCACGCCGATGTTGATCACTTTGCTTTCCGGTATCTTCAGATTCTTTATATAGCTTTCCCTCAGAACCTGGCAGGTGGTGATGATCTTATCTGTGAGTTTATTATTCAGGTAACGATTGAGAGGATTAGCTTTAGGCGTTCTTACGTCTCCTCTGGTTCTTATCAGGGGGACTTTTCGTTTGAAAAAGCTTGTGGCAAGTGCGGCTATCAGATGACCTTCTCCCCTGTGTGCATTGATGATATCAATTTTCTCTGCCTCAACTAAATCTGCCATTCTTTTGATATTGTAGGCTATCATCCAGGGACTGGTATAGCTTAAAAAAAGGTCTTCATAGACTAAAAGTCCGAGTTCTTTAGCTTTCATAATGGGTGGGCTGTGTGGATCGCCGGCTACAATCACCTTATGCCCTCTTCGCCTCAAGGCATAAGATAAGCTCAACGCATAGTGGGCGCAGGCATTATACCACCTTACATTAATCAATTGCAAGATGTTCAATTTTTTCGACAAATCTTCTCTCTTTGGTTTTCTTATGATCTTTCAGAAGTTGAACGAAAACCTTCTGAACATCCTCCACGGTGATCAGGTCCAGGCAGGAAAGCTCTGTGCATTTATGCTTGATCTTCTCGCAATCGAGACAATTCACTTTTTTTTTCAAAAATTTGTGTTGAGAAAAGTCAGGATGAGTCCAGCTCACAGGATCTTGGGGTCCATAGATTGAGATGGTGGGTTTTTCCATCGCCACGGCAATGTGCTTGGTGCCATTATCATTTCCAATGTGAAGATCGCACTTCTTTAGAATGGCACCCAACTGAAAAAGATTTTCTGTCTCCCAACAGATTAACGGCTTTTCTTTCATTATATCTTTTACCTTTTCCACCACCTCTCTTTCACCCGGACCCCAGACCAACACCACCGTGGCTTTGAACTGTGAAATCAGCCAATCAGCCAGTTGAGCAAATCTCTTTAAATACCAACGCCGGAAATGCCTCCGGCTGGTAGGGGAAATGGAAATAATCAGGTTACTTTCGTCAACTCCGTTTTCCAGAAAAAATCTTTCTGAAAAAATCTTGGATTCATCTGAAATAAAAAAATCAAGCTTTACATTGAAACTTTCTATCCCCAGCGCTTGCAATGCATCCAGTTTGTGGGCAGCCGCATATTTGGGCGTCTGGTCACTTTTTATGATTATGTTATAGAAAAATCTTCGCAGGGGAAGATTGAATCCGACTCTGCGTTTTGCCCCGGAAAGAAAGGAAATGTAAGCGCTTCGAGGATTGCCCAGAAAGTCTATCACCAGATCAAACCGCTTTTTTCTGATCTGCCAAATCTTTTTGAGAGAGTAAAAAGGGTTTCTGTATTTCTCTCTCTCCAGAACGATCACTTCGTCCAGATAGGGATTTAAAGTTAGAATGTCAGAGGATTCCTTTTCGGTGATGAAAGCAATGTAGCTTTTCGGAAAATTTGCCCTCAAGGCACGTAAAGCCGGCGTGCACATCAGAACATCTCCGATTCGACGAAGTTGGATTAACAATATTTTCTGCGGATAATTCATTACAGTTTCCTGTATCGCACAATTAAAAGGCGACGAGTTGATGACTTTTTGTTCTGTCCTCCAAATCATCATCTGGAGACTGTACCACTTTTAAATCAGACCAAATGAATATACTCTATGGATCTTGTGGAGAAAAGTGTTATTTTTACGGGATGTGGAACAGTTGAAAAATCACTAGGGCAGGGCTTTTTGCCCTGCCCTTGCATGACAGACCATCACCTCACTTGGGGGCGGGAATTTATCCCGCCCAAAAGATTTTAGCTTTTTCAACTATGGCAAACGAATTAAATAAATTCACATAATCACCCTCCCCCTTACCCCCTCCCATCGAGGGAGGGGGAAATTTACCAAGTTTTCTCTCCCCTTGTGGGAGATGCGTATGCATGCTTCGCAGGATTAAGGTGAGGGGCAATCAAGTTAAATGTAACAAATCGAAGATGCATACGCATTTTCGTGCATCTGTATTAGTCCACATGACATTTATCTTTTTACTCTTTCAACTTCTCCTCCACCTTTTGAATGTTGCCCCGGACAAATTCGATCTCCTTTCTGGCTTCAATCTTTTCAAAAAGAGAAAGCGCACGTTGATAAAACTCCTTTGCTTTGGCAAAATCCCTCCCTTGTTCCAAAACCGATCCGATATTGGTAAGATCAATTGCTTGACCCATAAAATCGCCAACAGTGCTGTCAATCTCAAAGGCTTTACTGTGAAATTCTAAGGCGCTTTTTAAGTCGCCTTTATCCTGGTAAATCAAGCCTATGTTACCTAAAACGCTTGCCTCATCCTTTCTGTCACCAGCTTGTCGGAAGAACAATAAAGCTTGTTCATGCAGGATAAGGGCGCTATCCAATTTACCCTTTAATCTATAATTCAAAGCCAGACTATTCATTTGCGCTGCTTGAGCCAAAAGGTCACGATCACCTCCAGGTATTTCAAGAGATCTTTTGTGATAAAACGTGGCGCTGTCCACGTTCCCCTTCATCTCATATACAAAACCTATGTTAGCTAACGCACTCCTTTCACCTAAGATATTCCCCATTCTTCTGAAGACTTCCAATAAATTGAAGTAGTTCTCCAGGGCGCCATCCAGCTCTTCTCCCAGTTGATGAACCAAGGCGAGATTGGAATAGGTTACCGCCAGGGCGGTGTCATTGCCCCTATCCTCACAGAGCCTTTCTGCTTGATAATAATAATTTATGGCTGAATTATATTCTTTTAGATGCGCTTCAGAATTGCCCATCAATATGAAAAAAGCAAGTCTTTCCCCATCGGAGAGTTTCAAATCCAATGCTTGTTTGAAGATCTCCAGAGTTTGGGAATACTCCTCTTTTATTTGGTATTCCAGTCCTCGCCTCAATAAAAGCTGCACCTGTGGTTTGTCGGTATCATTCAATTCACCTATGTAATCTTGAAGCTGAGATAGAAGTCCTCTTTCCCGATCTTCCTCTATTGTAATCGATTGTTCCCCTTCGACCATTTCTACACTTTTTTCTTTGATCTTGTATTCTTTTACAAATATGCTATCAACTATTACCAGAGCAATGAGGATCACAAACAAAATCATTCCTTCTTTTACCACGAGGCTTTTGGTCTTCTTTTGCTTCACATCCATAGAAATCTTGATGACGCTGAGAATGAAAATGAAAATCAAGATAATGGTAGACCACATGTTTATCTCCTTTTGAATTGGATGGTTGTTTTTTAGGGGCGGACCTCCGCGTCCGCCCTATTGGGGCGATGGCAGAGCATCGCCCCTACATACCTGCCTCATGAAAGCTCAAAAATCAAAATAATCCTGATAATTGAAAGAGAAATCCTCTGGAACATACTCGCCCGATGCCGGGTTGAGTTTATATCTTCCTTTATACTCCTTTCTGGAAATTCTCTGAAGTGCTTCGATCAATCGATCTATCTCATCTTGGTTATTGTAAAAACCAAAGCTCACCCTGATTGCTCCAGGAAGATTGGCTTTATATGATCTTTTGATCTCTTCTATGACCTCCTTGTACTGTTCGTCTGTTAATCCTAGAAGGTGTCTTACATAAGGGTGTGCGCAAAAACAGGCATTTCGAACTCCAATTCCTGCCTCATAGCTTAATATGGCGGAGACCAAAGCATGATGAAAACCGTTTAAGTTGAAGGCAATCACCCCCAAGCGATTCTCATCATATGAGTCACTTCCATAGATAATAACATCCTTAATCGATTTTAACTTTCTGATGGTGTATTGGCTAAGTTTTCTCTCATGCTCTGCGATCCTCTTCATTCCCATCTTTTTGAGGATTTTTATCGCCCGAGCTAAAGCGACTGCCCCCACCACATTGGGTGAACCCACCTCTTCCCTTTCCGGCAGGTCAGCCCACAGTATCTCGTCTCTGCTCACCAACTCCACCGTTCCTCCACCCACATGTTCCGGTTCACCCTGTCCAAATACTGACCTTGGGCCAATCAAAACACCCGTGCCAAAAGGCGCATACATCTTATGGGCTGAAAAAATCAGAAAATCAATGTGTTCCGGATCATGGTCAGGTTTGATCTTAAGAGACCTATGAGCCACCAATTGAGCCGCATCCACAACTATCTTAGCGCCATATTCATGAGCCAAAGAGGCGATCTGATGAATCGGATTCACATAACCGGTAACATTGGAGCCGGCAGTTATGGTCACCAACTGAATTTTGCCAGCACTGTTTTTCAGCTTGGTTTCTACGTCATTTAAGTCTAAAGCGCTGGTCTCATCGACTTGTGCATGGATAACCTCAGCTTTCCTCCTCCAGGGAAGATCGTTGGAATGATGTTCCATTACCGAACACAAAATCACCGAGTCGTCTTTGAAGGGAAAACGATTAGCCAATTTATTTAGGGCTTCAGAAGCATTCTTGGTAAATATAACTGCATTTGATCTCAAGTCGGCACCCACAAAGTCTGCCACTACCTGATGAGCCAGATCATACACCCGGGTGGAAAGCATCGATTTAAAACCCGCCCCCCGGTGAACGCTGGAATACCATTCCAGGAATTGACTAACCGTGTCTAACACCGGCCTCAAACAGGGGGTGCTGGCGGCGTTATCCAGATTTATATACGTTTTTAAAGACCCGTCCAGCACAGGCACTTTCTTGTCTATTCCCACGATCTGGTCTCTGTACTGGTTCAATTCAGTATATGTTTCTTCTTCAGATGATTTGACTGTAGTCATTTTTCTTACCTGCTCGATTTGATAGTTCACCCCTCTTTGAGACCTTCTCCCACACGAAAGCAAAATAAATTAACCCCTCATTTTGTCAAGAGAAAAATCCGATCCCCTCAATCAGTTGTTCTGATTGTGGATGTCAGGAAATATTTTCAAAACAAGCCTTTTGCCTTTCCGTATAGACAAAGAGAGTTGTATGGCAACCAAAGGCGGAGGAAAACCTATGTTCAAAAGGAAAAAAGAAAAACCTAAAAGGGAAAAGAAGTCTGCGCTATCTGTGCTAAGAGAGTATATCGAGTCTTTCGGCATAGCTTTGATCTTAGCGTTGATCATCAAATGTTCGGTGGTGGAAGCATATAAGATCCCTTCCGGCTCGATGGAGGATACCCTTCTGGTGGGTGATTTTCTTTTAGCCAACAAGTTCATCTACGGTGCCAAGATCCCTCTTTTGCCTATTCACCTTCCGGCATTAAGGGAACCAAAGCCCGGTGATATTGTGATCTTTAAGTATCCCGGCGATCCCAAGGTGAATTATATAAAAAGATGCGTGGCGGTGGAAGGACAGACCGTGGAGATCAGAAACAAGGTGCTATATGTTGATGGTAAAAGGTTTCCCGACCCCACTTTCGCCAAATATACTGATATAGGTACCCACTCGCCGGGAGGAGATCGCCGGGACAATTTTGGACCATATAAGGTGCCTAAAGGGCATCTATTTATGATGGGAGATAATCGAGACAACAGCGCTGATTCTCGCTATTGGGGACCTCTGCCCAGGAAATTAGTGTTAGGGAAAGCCATGCTCACTCACTGGTCCTGGGCTCCAGACCCCAGTGCCCCGGCAATCACCAGAAATGATCTTTTGTCCATACCAAAGAATATTGGCTACAACATCCTGCATTTTCCTAATCGGGTGCGGTGGAACAGAATTGTGCGCATAATAAAATAGTTATCCACAAAATCTTAACCCGAAGTATCGGGGATTTTGGAAGACTGTTTGTTAAAGGTTCCAAAATCCCTTTTCGTTGTCTCAAGCTGACTGACTTGGAGTTTCCTGCTCTTGGGTGAATGTTATCCCAGACGGGTCTCCGTCATCTACCCCCACCTTTGGGGTAAACTATGCGGGCTTGTTGAAAAAGCTATGCTTTGGGGCGGGATGACGGAGACCCGTCTGGGAATTCCCGCCCCCTATGAGGGACAATGGCTCATCACCCATAGGGCAGGGCATTTAGCCCTGCCAATATAGCTTTTCAACAGTCCCATACGGTTCACCCCTTTGGCGAGATTTCCAACCCCCATCTTCGGCGGGATCTCCGACCTCATTCCGTGGGATAAGAACATCCCACGGGGAGCAGAAAAACTCTTCATGCCGGACCCCATTCCCATGTAACTGACTTCCTCAGAGATTGCTTTCATTTCTCTTGACTCTATCTATGGTTTATGATATTTTAATTCAAAAATGACCGGTTGAAATTCTTTTTAATTTGAAAACTGATGATTTCGCTGGAAGTTAGAAACCTGGGAAAATGGTTTGGCAAAAGAAAGGTGTTTGATGAGATAAATTTTTCCTTAGAGGAGAAAAGCTCGCTGGTTGTTACCGGAAGGAATGGATCGGGCAAGACCACTTTGCTTAAAATCCTTTGCGGACTTATAAGACCGACCAAAGGCGAGGTTAAAATCAGTTTCAATGGAAAAACCCTTACCACAGATGAAAGTAAAAATCTTTTTGGTCTGGTGATGCCCGATCTGGAGCTTTATAAAGAGCTGACCGCTTTGGAAAATCTTGTGTTTCTGTCTCGTATCCGGGGCTTGGATCCTGGCAAAGATGAACTTAAGGAAAAGATAGCAAGGGTGGGTCTTGCCAGAAGAGAAGACGACCTGGTTTTTTCCTTTTCCTCCGGGATGAAGCAGAGATTGAAATATGCTTTTGCCTTGTTGCTTGACCCCAAGATTCTCCTTTTAGACGAACCGACCACGAATTTAGACGAAGAAGGAATATCACTGGTGAACCAGATGGTCTCTTTGCAGAAACAAAGAGGAATATTGATCTTAGCCACCAATAAGAAGACGGATTTAAAATATGGAAATCAGATCATCCAACTGGGCGGTTAAGTCAGCCTGGTTATTGGCAAAGGACTTAAAGTGCGAGTTCCGCACCCGCTATGCCCTAAATGCCATCCTCATGTTTGCTCTTACCACCCTAACCGTGGTAAGCTTCTCTATGGGGGCCTTCTCCTTGAGTCCCCGGATAACCTCGTCTCTTTTCTGGCTGGTGATATTTTTTTCTTCCATGTCCGGTTTGGCTCAGGTTTTCGTTAAAGAAGAGGAAAGCAGGACGGTTAGCATATTAAAGCTGGTTGCCACACCCGGAACCGTGTTTTTGGGAAAACTTCTGTTCAATTTAGCCCTTCTTCTACTATTAGAAATTATAATTGTTCCTTTGTTCATAATCTTGATGAACTTATCCATTTTGAACCTATGGCTTTTTTTATCGGTACTTTTTTGGGGAAGCCTGGGACTGGTCTGCGCCACCACCATCATAGCCACAATCATATCCAAGGCACGTGCCAAAGGAGCGCTTTTTGCAGTGTTATCATTTCCCATTCTTCTCCCGTTGCTGATAACGGCCATAGATGGGACTCGATTATCCTTAGAAGGGAAAGCTTTCTCCGCCGGCTGGAGCGATTTAAGATTGCTTATATCCTATGTGGTGGTGATGTTTGTGGCATCGGTCTTGTTGTTTGATTTTGTATGGAGCGAATGAAAGAGGAGTTTAAAATAAGGGTAACAAAAATCTTATGCTTGGAGTATCCCGCCTTTGGCGAGACCAACAGACTTTGGAGTGTCCAGCTTTAGCCGGACTTAGTGTCTGCCTGAAGTCATACGACCTGTATGGCAGACACTCCAAAAATCAATCGGGAGCCAAGCCTTTGGCGGGGCTACGCGAAAAGGTAAAAGTTCTCGGAGAACAATAATGTTTTCTAACGAACAATCGCAAGGGTGTTGATCGTATGTTGTGGAAGATATTTTTGCTGATCTGGATGTGTGGGGTGGTGGTTGCGGCTTTTCTTTTGCCAGCGCCACAGTCACAGTTGGGAGAGGTTTCAAGGATCTTCTTCTTTCATGTGCCTATGGCCTGGGTGGCAGTCTTGTCCTTCTTAATCTCTTTTGTTTTCAGCATCCTTTACCTGAGAAAAAAAGAGATAACCTACGATGTTAAGGCATCTATTGCATCACGATTAGGTCTTTTGTTTGCGATCTTAGCCACCATTTCCGGCTCAATATTTGCAAAGTCCACCTGGGGCTCCTTCTGGAACTGGGATCCCCGGGAGACCTCCATTTTCATCCTGCTTTTAATCTATGGAGCCTATTTCGCTTTAAGATCAGCAGTGGAGTCCGAGGAAAGAAAAGCAACTCTCTCCTCAGTCTATGCCATCCTGGCTTTTGTTACCGTCCCGTTCCTGGTGTTTGTGGTTCCAAGGGTTTATCAGTCACTCCACCCCACAGATTCGGTGATAAACACAAAGTTCCACCTACAGATGCCCCCACCAATTTTAGCCACTTTTCTGGCATCGCTTATCGGATTTACTTTCCTCTTTATCTGGATGTTTAAGCTGGAGTGTGAGATAAACGAAATATCCAATAAACTAACGGAGGAATGAAGATGTCCTCAAACTTTGTAACCATGATCGTCACTCTGGTTATCTGGATCGGCGTGTTCTTCTATCTTCTGAGGCTGGATAGAAAAGTTAAAAAGCTTGAGAAAAAATGAAACTGTCACAGGATTGGTTCAATTTTCGATTGGCACCTTTGTGGACCTATGTTTGCCCCTTCACTTCCCAAGCGCTTTCCCGTGAATAGACCATTCCAAACGTCATGCTCAACGAGTTGAAATGCACGAATTACAGAATATAGAAAAAATCGTTACAAAAACTGATGTGAGCAATTAAAAAGGCGCAAACATTTAAACCCTTCAAACAAAGGAATAAAGTTATGAGACAGTTCAAAAAGTGTGGCATTTTATTATTGATTCTTCTTCTGGGAAGTTCAGTTGTGATTTGGGGAAAGAGCAGTAAAGAGGGTGCTCTTACTCCGGACGTTATCCAGGAGGTTAGCCAATCCTTTAAGATGGACACTTCAACCCGCGCCTTGATGAATGCTTTGACCAATAATGACATCAAGAAGCTGGCTTTGAACCGCCAGATGTATGTAGCCCACGATAATCTGTTTAACCATAAGATCAAAACCAAGGGGATCACCAATCAGGAAAGCAGTGGTCGATGCTGGCTGTTTGCCGGACTGAATATCATGCGTCCTAAGGTGATTGAGAAATACAAATTGAAGGAATTCGAGTTTTCCCAGAGTTATCTTTTCTTCTGGGATAAGTTCGAAAAAGCCAATACTTTTTTGGAACTTATCATCGAGACTAAGGATCGCGATCCTTTGGATAGAGAGCTTCAGATGATACTGGAGAGCCCTTTTTCTGACGGTGGTCTGTGGATTTATGTGGTGGAGCTGATAGAGAAATACGGGGTTGTGCCCAAAAGCGTGATGCCGGAGAGCGAGCAAACCAGTAAGACAGGAATGATGGATCGGCTCATCAGCCGCAAGCTTCGTCAGGATGCAGCGATTTTAAGAAATATGAGTCAGAATGGGGCAACGCTTCCTGGGTTGAGAGAACGCAAGGTGGAGATGCTTAAAGAGATCTATCGAATGTTAGCCCTAAACTTTGGGGTCCCTCCCACGGAATTTCAGTGGCGATATGAGAGCAAGGACTCCGTAGTCAGTGAAGTCAAAACATACACACCCCAAAGCTTCTTCCAGGAGGTGGTGGATGTTGACCTCAGAGACTACGTCCCCATCTACAATCACCCGGTGCGTCCTTATAATAAACTCTATCAGATGCGCCTGGCCCGAAACATTTATGATCGTCAGGACAACGTTTTCATTAACTTAGATCCCGAGCAGATGAGAGAGTTTGCCTTGAATCAGTTATTGGATAACCAGCCGGTCTATTTTACTTGCGACGTCAGTAAAGAGGACAGCTACGAACATGGAATCATGTCTCCAAAAATATATGATTTTGAATCCCTCTATGGGGTGGACTTTTCGATGAGCAAGGCAGATAAGTTTCGCTATCGAGAAAGCTACTCAACTCATGCTATGGTATTTGTAGGCGTGGATACGCTGAATGGGAAACCGACAAAATGGCTGGTGGAAAATAGCTGGGGAGAGAAGAAAGGAGACAAGGGATACTGGACCATGTATGATGAGTGGTTTGATGAATACGTTTACAAAGTAATAATCAACAAAAAACATTTGCCCAAACGGGTGCTGGACATTCTAAAAACTGAGCCGATTGTGCTCCCCCCGTGGGACCCGATGTAATAAATTTGACGGCCTGATTGAAAAAAACCTCGCTTCGGGGTGGGATGAATTCCCACCCCTATGGGATTTGTAGTTTATCTTCTCTTATCGATTCTGTGCACATAAACATAGAGCAGGGCATTTAGCCCTGCGAATTTGGTCTTGTCTCAAAAAATCGCAAAAGCCCCGCGAAGCGGGGTCCTTCGGACAAGCTTTCGCACTCCAAAAACATTACCTGTAACTAACGTAGGGACAGCCCTTGTGGCTGTCCTTTTTAAAACCAGGACAGGGACAAGCCCTGTCCCTACGGATTGCTTGCATTGTGCCTGGATCACCCTCTCCCTAACCCTCTCCCATCAAGGGAGAGGGAATTAGCTCTTCCCTCCCTCGATGGGAGGGAACAAAAGGGAGGGTGAATGGAGTCCGGAAAGGGACAAACCCTGTCCATACAGACCTGGGATTCGATGTAATAGATTCCGGGGAGTGGTCGGAAAAGTTTTACTTCGGGGTGGGATAAATTCCCACCCCTATGAGGGTTGATAGTTTATCTGGCTCTAACAGATTTCTGGACATAGAGCAGGGCATTCAGCCCTGCGAATTTCATTTCCCAACCACTTAATCTCCCAACAGTTATTTCTCCATTCTCCTTCGGAAAACGTAGACGAAAAGGCCAACCATAAATGCTCCTAAGAGAAACTCGAACCCGGCAACAAGATTGGCAAAGTCGCCCACCACCTTATACTGCTGAAATCTCCACAAAGGGAAAAATCCTTTTATGCTGAAAGTCAAAGATGTCCCAAAGTCCTTTAAGATTGTAGTTAATGGAGTGATATTCTTGAAGCTCAGGTTATATTTGAAAACTAAAGATGCACTATCATCAGCATTGTGAAGCCCTAAGAACATATATGCGATAGCAAAGGCGAAAACCAAAACGACAGAAGTTAACCCCACATTTCTCAGCTTTTCTCCATATCCGCAGGATAGCCTCAAAATCCACAGAAAAATCCATTTGAAGAAGTCTCCAAGCAATCTGCAAGCCTTCCTTTTGCACTCCTGCTCTCTGAAATGGAACATACCAGCTTTGGTAAAATCTCTCTTATTATGAAACTGTACCTTTAACTGCCTATATGTCTCACCTACTCTGGTATAGTTCTCGTTTCTACGTCTTCTCCTAAAATACCTCTCTTCTTCTGAGTTGATTTTTCTTAATGTATCTTCTAATAATACTTCATCTCCCAACTTATCTTTCCAATCCCAATTCATTAAGCTAAAATCAATATTTTTTAAATCGACCCCCTTCAAAATACAGTTTCGCAAATCCACTTTCGACAAAATGGTCTTGGCTTGAAAGATAGATTTACTGAAATCCATTTTCTTTTTGAACGCACAATCATCGAATAGAACTGTTTCACCAATAAATTTTACCTCTGTAAAGAAAATATTCTCCCCTGAAAATTTTGCTCGAGAAAAGTCTGTATTTCTGCCCCGAAATTCTGCTTGTGAAAACCGCACAGTCTTTCCAGAAAATTGAACATCATTAAAGTTTATGTTTTCTCCAGAAAATTCTGATCCGCTAAAGACTGTATTCTCTCCCGAAAAGACCGCTCCAACGAAATTCAAGTCTCGCCCTGAAAATTGCGCTAGGGTAAATTCCGTATTCTTTCCCAAGAACTTTACATCGGAAAAATTAGTCGACTTTCCTACGAATTTAGCGTTCCAAAATGAAGAATTATTTCCCAAAAAGCGTGCTCCGGCAAATTTTGCACTTTTTTCTTTAAATTCGGCATCTTCAAAATGGACATCTTTTTTGAATTTAACCTCTACAAAAGGAAATGTATTTTCAGGGAAGAAAAAGCCCTCGAAATGATAGGCATCCGAATCTTTATCTTCTAATATGTTCTTTATCCCCTCGTTGAATTTTTTAATATCCTTCTTGTTTCTTCTCTCATGAAAAATGCAGAAGCTATCCTTTGAATCTTCTAAGGCTTCGTAAGGGCATTTCCAGCCAGTGGTTTCATTCTTATACACACATATTTTTCTTTGTTCGTTCATTTTGTTTCCTCACCAGGAGATGAAAACCGCATCAGCAAGCTGATGCACTCCTTTTTATTTCTAAAGCCGAACACTCCAAATATCGTAACTTTTCTTATCAAAAAGGATAAATCGAACTTCTTGTAAATATTCTGCTTTCTTTGAGAACTCTTTGACTTCACCGAGCATGATCCGGGCGCACTCATCAGCGGGGAATCCTCCTACGCCGGTGCCAAAAGCCGGGAAAGCTATGGATTCAATCTTTAGTTCTTCCGCTCTTTTCAAACTGTTGAGGGTAGCATTTCTTATGTATTCTTCATTGGTGACTAAATCCTGCCCCATGACTGCGGCATGGATTACATATTTTGCTTTCAATTTTCCCGCCTTTGTTACCACCGCTTCACCGACGGGAATGGGACCTTTGCTCATCGCCTCCTTCTCAATCTCATTCCCTCCTTTTCTTTTGATAGCTCCTGCTACCCCGATTCCCATCCACAGATGGTTGTTCGCCGCATTCACAACAGCATCCACTTCTTGTCCTGTTATGTCACCCCGAATCAGCCTGATTTTGATCTTTTGCGGTTCCTTTTGCATAAGAGACTCCCGGAAATTTCTTTGAAACTAACTTGAAAAGAACTATAATTATCAGGGCACATAGAATACCCAAAATTGTCCCTGCCAATACATCAAAAGGATAGTGGACTCCTACATATATGCGGGAATATGCCACCAGCGCTGCGATGGAAAGCAAAGCAATCTTCAGCCTCGGATAAACGAAGGAAAAAAGGATCATTCCGGTGAAGATGTTGGTTGCGTGGGAGGAAGGAAAAGAAAAGGATTTAGTGCAATTTATCAGTAAGTGAACGTTCTCCAGCACATTGCAAGGCCTTACCCTTCCCACCAATGGCTTGAACACACTATTGCAAACTTGATCACTTAAGGTGATTCCCAAAACCAAAAGCAAGACAGCTATTCTCCCCCTCTTTTGTCCGAAGACAAGGAGAAAAATCGCTAAAAGAATAAAAGGGATTCGCCAATAATCAAGATTGGTCAGGATGGGCATGAGAAAATCGAAAACGACATTCTGCGCTTTGTAGTTCAACAGAAAGAATAGGTTAGTATCGACCTGAATAGCTTTTTCTAACAGGGGAAAAAACATAAGGCTCCAAGAAAAAGGGGAGAGTTTAAGCCTTCCTTTATTTGGTCACTTAAAACTCTCCATAAAACTCTCAACTTCTCTCAAAGAGGGAATTCCGGCTCTTCCTCCCAGCCTTCTACATTTCATAGCGGCACAAGCATTAGCAAATCTGACAATTTTTTTCAAAGACCACTTTTTCAAAAGTCCATAGATGAAAGCACCATGAAAAACATCTCCTGCCCCGGTGGTATCAACTCCTTTCACTTTAAAACCGGGTGAGTGGAAAATCTTATTGCCCGCCCCGCAGATACATCCGGCTTCGCCTGTGGTGACCACCACAGTTTTGAATCTTTTTTTCATCAATTCCCGGCATGCCACAAAAGGGTCGGATGTTTTGACGAAGCCGCAGGCAAATCTTTTCGATACGATCAGATGATCCACATAGGGAAAAACTTTCTCCACCTCACCTCTTAAACTTCCCACATCCAGGCAAACTTCAGCATTTTGTTTTTTTGCCCATTGAGCTGCCAAAATGTTGATTTCTGGCTCACGTGCGTCCATGTGCAAAAATCTGGTGGAGATTGAATTGAGAAATTTAAGCTCATCTTTTTTGAGACTGATCTTTTTGTCCCGATCCAATGCTACCGTCCGTTTTCCCGATTTCTTATCCACCCAGATAAACGCTCTGGATGTCTTTGTCTTTTTATCCATCAAGAGATATTGGGTATCCACTCCCTCTTTCTCCAACTGAGATTTGACGAACTCCCCTTCTTGGTCATCTCCCACTTTGCCAATGTAGCACACCTTTGCACCTAACTTTGCTAATGTCACCATGGCGGTGGGCACGGGACCTCCTCCCTGAACCGAGGATCTGATTACCTCTACCTTATCATCCAAACCAGGATATGGATCAAGGATAGAGAGATAATCCACCGCATTCACTCCTAAACCAACGCAGTCATACTTCATCTTTTTATTTGAATTTGACCTGACCATTGGTAGCTTCCAGAAGAGCTTTTTTAATCTTTTCTGAGAGACTGCTTCTTACCACAATTTTTGCAGTTGCATCCTTTTCGAAACCTCGATCTTTAACCCTGACGTTGTATTTGCTAAAGATTTGACTAACCTTGCCGGTCATGTTCAGAGGATAGGACAGTATAATTTCCGAAATGATCCATCTTGTAACTTTCTTAGCCTTTTGAAGTGCTCCTTGTGCGCTTTGTCGATAAGCACGCGAAAGTCCTCCGGTTCCCAGCTTCACTCCCCCGAAATAGCGAGTCACCACTACTAAAACATTATACAGATTTTCCGATTCGATGGCAAAAAGTATTGGCTTTCCTGCAGTCCCCCTCGGTTCTCCTGCATCACTGAATTTCAGATTTTCACCGTTAGCATTCTTAGTTCTCCAGGCGAAACAATTGTGGGTGGCATCGAAAAATTCTTGAGAGATTTTTCCAATCCAGTCTTTAGCGGTTTCTTCTAAGTCTACAGGGATAGCTGTGGCGATGAAGATGGAGCCTTCAACTTTTGTCTTAGCACGGATCAAATTTTTTATGGTTAAGTATTCATCGGAAGAATTAGAGATCATTTTGGCAAATTGTCTTTCAACTTGGGCAATAAAAATTGCTCGATCAATCTTTTGAATCTGGCCATATAGATAAGGTCGAATTTATCCATCTCAAACGGTATAAGCTTTTCGGCTTTTAGTTTCACCAAAACCGCCTCTTTTTTAGCTTCACCTAAAGTGAGTTTACCGCCTTTTATTTTTTCACATACTTCATCCACCATTTGTTGAAGCTTTTTTGCCCTTTCCTCATGATCCAGATATGTCTTCATATCTTTTATACATCCCCACAATGTTTCCAAAAAGGCGCTTATAAAGTTCTCTGAATGTAGTTGCTCGATTTATCGAGCTAAACAAACCCCATTCCTTAAAAGCAGAAACTCAAGAAAATGTTACCAGCAGAATATTTTACATCTCCTTTTATAAGCTTGCTCCGCTGAAAGATTACATAAAAGTTTAAGTGAGCATTTATTCAAGAGGAAAACCAAAGAGACTCCGCCTAAAGATAATTTACCACCAGATCCAGATCATCAACTCCCTGAAGAGCAACTGCGCCTTGGTCAATCAATTCCTCCACCTTTTGAGAGCCTTCTTTTCTAATCACGAACAGGGGTTTTCCCTGTTTGCTGGCGAGGTCTGCCGCATCCATTGTGCCCGCACTCTTTTCATCCATCTCCACCACGATGACCGCCTGAGACAATCCCACCACGATTCTGTTTCTGGCCATAAGCTGTCCCACCTTCACCGGAACGTCCAGATTATATTCCGTGATCAGTGCTCCATTTTCGGATATTTCCTTTGCCAAGCCGGTGTTATCCGAGGGGTAGATTTTATTCAAACCACTCCCCAAAACCGCATAGGTCTTTCCCTCTTGGTTGAGAGCTCCTAAGTGAGCGGCGGCATCAATCCCCTCCGCCAGTCCACTGACTACCACCACCTCTCTTTGAGCCAGATTTTTTCCGATCTGAACTGCAAGCTCTATTCTCTGGGTAGTATATCCTCGATGAGTTCCAATGACTGCCACAAAGATCTGCTCTCGAACGGGAAACTCTCCCTTAAAGTAAAGAAGAGGTGGGGGATCGTCGATCTGTTTCAGCAGTTGGGGATAATTATCGTCTAATATGGTCAGGATGCCGATTTCCTGTTCTTCCAGATAAAGAAGATGTTCTTCTATCTCCGGCAACCAGTCCTGTGACTTAAGAATCTGTTCCGCCTTTTCGGGAGTCATCCTGGGAAGAGACAAGAGCTCCTCTTTGGAGGCATTATATACATTCTCCGGCGAACCAAAACTCATAAGAAGCTGTTGAAATGCCTTAGGTCCGACCTTCGCCTTCTCTCTAAGCGCCACCACATATTTTCTGTAATCCAACTCGCACCTCTTCATTGTTCTCTTGTTTCTATAATAGAAATTAAAGGAAAAAGACTTAAATATCAAGTGAAAATCAAGATAACTTTGGAAAAAGTCTGTTATGCGGGGATTGAAGCCCTCGCTCCAGGGTGGATGTTATCATCCACCCCCGCCTTTGGGGTGAACCATGCGGTTCACACCTTTGGCGGGATCTCCGACCTGATGCCGTGGGATGATAACATCCCACGGAGAGCAGGAGAAGCTATTCAACTACATAAGCGAAGTTTAGGGACACTTGTGGTGCCTTCACCCCGAAGCAGTTATGTTGCGGGGTAAGGGTACCCCGCAACAACAACTATTGATTGAAGGAACCGGTTGCTTTAAGATACGCAGTTTTTACCAGTACCAGAACATATATCTTGTCCGCCTTAGCCGCCCTCAGGACAGCTGAAATCTCATTTAAGGTGGCTCCAGAAGCACATACATCATCAATCAACAGTATCTTTTTCCTCTCCAGTTGTAGTGGTTTTGCAAGACGAAAAGTGTTAAAAACGTTCAACTGCTTGAGTTCTTTATCCCAGATACTCTTCTGGGGTTTGGTGAGTCTGATTCTCTTTAAAGTATCTTTTTTCCAACGGATCTTTGTTTTTTCCTCAATTCTTTCTGCTACAAAAGAGACGAGGTCAAACGATCGGCTCTTAAAGGATGGAGGAACGGTTAACATCAAATCACAGGATTTCAAAAGAATTTGACTGTTTATGAAATCGGAAGCCAGATCAGTTAGAATCATACCAGCATGGCGATCTTGCTCATACTTGAATTTGTGCAATAGATCGCCCACCACGGTTTTTTTCCTCTTAGCACTTTCTTTTATACTGTATTCCCCCAAAGCAAAGCCGGAGTCGAAGTTGCCCAAAAGAGGAATTGGCTTTATGTCCGATAAAGATATGGTTTTAATTCCCTCTCTTGAACTGAGAACCCAGCCAAAACCGAATCTGTCTAAAAACTTTTTTACACCACCTGTTTGCATATTTGTTGCTCAGAGGAGAGTAGGAAAGAATTTGTCAGAATAAATTACTTATTTTCACCTGACCAAGCCAATAGACCCTTGTGGGTAAGGAGATCTAGTGCGTACAGAAGATCATCTCGGTGCTTTTGAAAATCCGCCATATATTCTTCTTTCACCGGATGAATGGGAGGAGCAACCATCCTAAGGGGGTTGACATACCTTCCATTGGCTTTCACTCGATAATCCAGGTGCGGACCTGTGGAGGCGCCGGTGCTACCCACATATCCTATAAGGTCCTTCTGTTTTACTTTCACCCCTTTCCTGATTCCTCTGGCGAAGCGGGAAAGGTGTCCGTAGGAGGTGACAAAACCATTGGAATGCCGAATCTCCACAATTTTCCCAAAGCCTCTTTTCCAGCCGGCGAAAGTGATCACCCCGTCACCGGAAGCCACCACCGGAGTGCCCACTGGAGCGGCGTAGTCCACCCCCAGGTGCGGTTGATATCTTTTGAAGATAGGATGAAAGCGCCTGTAGGAGAATCGGGAGCTGATTCTTCGGTAATTCAAAGGAGACTTCAAAAAGGCTTTTCTTACCGACTTTCCAGCAGGTTCAAAATAACCTTTCCGTCCTTCTGGGTTTTGATACAGCACTGTCCGATGAACCTGATTGCCCAAATTATATTCAGCCGCCAGGACGTCACCATATCTTACAAAAATTCCATCCTTATAATATTCCTCAAACATCAACCGGAAGGCGTCCCCACTTCTGGGCTCAGTCAAGAAATCTATCTCCCACTCAAAAACCTCGGTAAGTTTCATTATCAGCTCCGGACTTTTGCATCTGTCTATCATGGATTCCCATAAGGAGCTTGTTATCTCTCCCCGGAGTGATTTGACTATGCAACTGAACTGAAGAGGTTCGACCGTAGCTTTCAGCTTTCCATTTTCTCTCACCACTTTGCATTTTTCCCGCATTCCCTTTTGATATTCGAAGAAGATTATAGAATCGGGAGTGGTTATCAGGGTATAAGAATCATCAGGCAAGGATTTTTTTAAATCAAATTTACCTTTGAGGGCTGAAGTGAGTTGATAGATCAACCGATGGCAGAGACCTTTTCTCAAAAGGGAAAGATAAAGAGGTTCATTCTTTTCCAGCTCTCCTTGAAATATGCAAGCAAGAGGGGAAGCGCTTAAGCTTGCCTGATTGAGGTTCTCATCTGTTTTTCTTTCAAAAAGCCCGGACCATCTACCAAAAAGAGACAGAACAAAAACCAACCCTAAAAATGAAGTTATTCTTACTATTTTGTTTTTGTGGGAGAATTGGGAACTCATTTTTTCTCTTCAAACACCTCTGCTGAGAAAATGTAGATTTCTGCGTCCTTATCTTTCCAGCAGTTCTTATCATGGGTGCCCGCCTTGAAGCATATCTCGTTGAGGAAGGTGATCCGATCCCAGCCTTGTTCTGTGGCTACCTGAGGTAGGAAGACCCCTTGGTGGTATCCGCTCTTCAATACGACGCCGTGCTTTCCTATCTCAATTTCATTTATATCTTTGATTCTTTTCAGAGGAGTAAGAACGGAGATCTCCACATCCAAAAAAGGAAGCTCTTCTGGAGAAACCGGGGGAAAACGGGGATCATTCAAAGCCGCCGCTTCTGCCATGTCCTGAATGGTAATCCAAAGGGGTTTGATAGCTTCAATATAGCCGATGCACCCTCTGAGGCGACCATGTTTGTGAATGGTCACGAAAGCTCCGCGTTTTTCCTTCAAGATGGGTGAGTCGACTTCAAACTCTGGCGGCTCTTTGCCTTTGACTTTGTATTCTATGGTGGTTCGGGCAATATGCATTAAAGTTTCTTTATCCTTTTCAGAAAGGCCAACTTTGTCTCCCACCTTTTCTTTTTGTGATTTTTTCTCGCCTTCAGGTTTAGCTTGGGAACTATACATAACCGCCGCCATATATCCTACTACTGCAGACTTGTCTCCGGTGACATCTCCGGAGTTAGCATATTTCAATACTTTGGCTTTGTCCGCTCCCAATCCTTTTGCGGCAAGCATAGTCGCCACGATGGGACTCCCTCCGCAGGCTTCACATATTCCGGCAGAAAGATCGGTGAACAGTCCTTCCTGATCAAAGCCATTCACATGGTCTATTACGATGTTGTCTAACTTTACCGCTTCATCATATGGATGATAATGAGAAAGGTCTGAGCTGGCTACGATTAAGGCACTCTTTCCTTTAAGTGCTTTTATCAAAGCCTCTGCTAGAGCTTCACAGGTGGCCCAGTCCTGATCGCCAATCACGATGGGAACCAGTTTGAACTTCCCTAACACCACCTGAAGAAAAGGAAGCTCAACTTCTATAGCATGTTCCCCTCTCATTCCCATAAAACCATGCCCCCTGGTGGAAAGAAAAACCCTTTCATTTGCATCTGCAATTTTCCCCGCCAGAGTGGTATCCACAGGAATTGTGCCTAAGGGAGTTTCAAAGGCACCACCGTTATATATTGAGGCACCCTGAAAGTAAACTATATGGCTGGGGGAGATCACCACCACTGTCTCAAAGGAGAGACCTTCCAGAAACTTAAAAGCATAAGCCGCCACCTGACCTGAATACACGTAACCGGCATGGGGTGCTATCAATCCCATAATCTTTCCCGGGATTGGCTCTTTTTTTGCTTTCTTAAAGAAATCCGATAATTGTCTGGTTAAAGTCACCGGGTCGCCGGGATAAAATTGACCTGCCACCGCGGGCTTTCTGGTCTGTCCCATTTTAAACCTTCCTTCCTTCTTGGTATCTGCCTCCGCTTCGGAATTTGATTGCTTGCCACAGTTTGATAGATAAAAAAAGATAAACAAAAATACAAAAAGAAAAAACAGAAGATTTAGATTCCTTTTCATCTCTCCTCACCTCGGTTTGGCAAGGTTTATCCACAACTGCTTCCCGTAGATTCCCAACAGATGAAACAGATTAAAGGATAACATTTGTTTAATCCTTTCATCTGTTGGGAGATCCCTTCATCTGTTGGGAAATCCCTTCATCTATTGGAAGCCTTTTTTCTCCGTTCTGAACCCTTTTTCTTCTGACTTTCCACCTTTCTTTTTCTATCCAGAGCTAATTTCAACACCTGATCCATAGTCTCCACGAAAACAAATTTTATATTCTTTTTTATCTCATTCGGTATCTCCACCATGTCCTTTTTATTTTCTTTTGGCAGTATCAAAGTCTCCACTCCGGCTCGATAGGCGGCTAAAGATTTCTCCTTTAAGCCTCCTATGGGCAGAATCTCTCCTCTTAAGGTCAGTTCTCCGGTCATGGCTAATTTGGGCTTGATCGGTTTTTCGACCAAAAGAGAGGCTATGGCAGTCGCCATGGTGATTCCTGCGGAGGGACCATCTTTGGGAATGGCTCCTGCGGGGACATGGACGTGGATATCGTATTTCTCGAAGAAATCCTCTTGGATGCCTAATCTTTTGCTGGCGGAGCGGATATAAGATAATGCGGTCTGAGCCGATTCCTTCATCACCTCGCCCAGATAGCCGGTTAAAGTTAAAGACTTTTTCCCCTTCATTTTTGTGGCTTCCACGAACATCAGATCCCCACCGGTCTGGGTCCAGGCGACTCCGGGCACCACCCCTATCTGAGGAGTCCTCTGCACCATCTCCTGGAGGAATTTAATCGGTCCCAGAAACTTTTCTAAACTCTTTGGGGTTACCTCCACCTTCCTCTTCTTGCCGGAGGCGACCATCTTGGCAACCTTTCTACATATGGTGGCGATCTCCCGATCTAAGTTTCTCAATCCCGCCTCCCTGGTATAATCAGTGGCCATCTTCCTTAGAGCTTTATCCTGAAACATCAGATTCTCCGGCCTGAGACCATGATTTTTCAGCTCCTTGGGGACAAGATGTTTTTTAGCTATCTGAAGTTTCTCTAAATCGGTATAACCGGGAAGCTCGATTGTCTCCATCCGGTCTCTCAGAACCCGGGGAACAGGGTCCAATATATTGGCGGTGGTGATAAACATCACCTTGGAGAGGTCAAAGGAAACGTCCAGATAGTGATCGGAGAAGGTGTTGTTTTGTTCTGGATCCAGAACCTCCAAAAGGGCTGAGGCGGGATCGCCTCTGAAATCCTGTCCGATTTTATCCACCTCATCCAGCATGAACACTGGATTGTTGGATCCGGCACGTCTGATCCCCTGAATTATTCTTCCCGGCAGTGCACCGATATAGGTTCTTCTGTGTCCCCGAATTTCTGCCTCATCCCGCATTCCTCCCAATGATATGCGATTGAATTTCCTTCCCATAGCCCGGGCTATGGAGATTCCTAAAGAGGTTTTGCCCACTCCGGGAGGGCCCACAAAACAAAGGATCGGCCCCTTCATATCCTGCTTCAGTTTTCTGACCGCCAGATATTCCAAAATCCTTTCTTTAACTTTCTCCAGATCATAATGATCCTCATCCAAAATCTTCTTCACCTTCTTAATGTCCAGCACATCCTGGGTGCTTTTGCTCCAGGGAAGATTAACCAGCCAATCCAGATAGGTGCGGGAGACGGTGTACTCTGCCGCCGCCGGGTTCATCTTGGAAAGTCGATCCAGCTCCTTTTTGGCTGCATCTAAAGCCTCCGGAAGCATCTTGGCTTCCTTGATTTTCCTTTTGAACTCGTCCAGCTCAGCCGTCCTCTCATCTGCTTCACCCAACTCCTTTTGGATAGCCTTAAGTTGCTCGCGCAGTATATACTCTTTCTGGGTCTTGCCCAACTCGCTGGCCGCCTGAGATTGAATCCTCCGGGAAAGCTCCAGCACCTCCACCTCCCGATTGATGTGAGAGAGAACCTTCCTGAGCCTCTCATTGGTATCGAAGGTCTCCAGGAGCTGTTGTTTTTGAGCCAATTTTATGTTGAGACTTGAGGCGATCAGATCAGCCAGTCGACTGGGGTCATCGGTGTTGATGGCGCTCACCTGCAACTCCTCGGACAGATAGGGAGCTAAATCCACCACCTTCTTCAAAAGATCCAGCACATTCCGAATCAAAGCCTCTAACTCCACATTTCTTTCCACCTTCTCTTCGATAACCTCTATTTTAGCTACCGGGTAGGGATCGGTCTGAACAAAATCCTTTATCCTCACCCGGGACAATCCCTGAACCAGAAACCTGACACTGCCATCCGGGAACCGTAACATCTTCAAAATTGATGCCGCCGTGCCCACCTTATAGATGTCTTCTGTCGATGGGTGTTCCACCGCTGAGTTCTTCTGAGCAAAAAGCCCTATTATCTTTCCTTCCATCAGGCTCTCATCGATTAATCGGGCATACTTCTGCTCGGTCACCACCAAAGGAACGATAAGGTATGGAAAGACCACCGTCCCTTTGATGGGAAGAATGGAAAGCTCATCACCGATTTTTTTTACCTCTTCAACTGTTTTTTCGTTTTCTTTAATCAAATCCATTCTCTCTCCTTAAGAGATGAGGTCAAACATGCTCACCGGGAGAAAAACTTTGGTCAATCTCTATTTTGATCTCCTTTGCCTCAGAAGTTATCTGTTGTTCTTTTCAAAGGTCCTATCTAAGTTTATCGACCATGCTCTATCTCAATTTGAATGCTATCAATGATTCCTTTTATTCCGCCAGCATCTGGTGGCATCGACTTTAAGTATGTCTCCAGGTATCTTTTGGCCTCCTCTTTTTTCCCCATTCGGGCGTAGCATATCCCCAAGCTCTTGTAAGCATTGATGTTACTCGGATCCAACCTTAACGCCATCTCAAAGTATGGCACTGCTTCTTCATGTCTTCTCACCCTTCCCAGAATGTTGCCCAGATCATAGTAATAAGTCGCTCTGTTCGGCTTTAAGCTTATGGCTTTCTTCAGTTGAGAGACCGCCTCATCGTACCGCCCCACTCGTGCCAAGGTGATGCCCAAGTCTCTATGTAGAAAGTGGATAGTGGGACGATCCGGCTCCATCTTTATGGATCGGTCTAATGCTTCTATGGCTTGATCATATCTTTTCAACCTTCTATACGCATTTCCCAACAGAGTAACATAACGTGGAATTGGATTTATGGCAATAGCCTTTTTCCATAATTCGATAGTTTCTTCGTGTTCGCCCTTATCTCGAAAGTAACAAGCTAAATTTTCATATCCATGGGCGGCTCTTTTTACATCGGTTTTTAGCAGATACTCAAACCGGGCTATCGCTTTTACCTCGGAAGCATTGACCAATATCCAGGGCAAAGTGGAAATAAGAGAGGTGACAAACAAAATTAGTGTCACCCGACTCAGCCATGCACCATACGGTTCATGGTTCAGCTCCAATACTTTCTCTTTCCTGAAGATATTCACCATAAGATATAATCCCAGTAAGGTAACGCCCAGACCGCTGAAGGCGAAAAGATCCCAGTCCCGGGCATATCCTAACTTGGGATCGACAAGTAAGGCAAACCCAAATGAGCACACCATCACCCACATAAGAAATCTAACCACATTCTCTCTAAAGTTGATCGCCTTCCAGAATAAAACTAAAATCAGCACCCACAGAACTATACTAACCGGAGAGATCAAAAGCTGGTGGTTCACAAAATCCAGCAGGTGAACTGAGGAGAAAAAAGAGTAAAAGCTCTCCCCTCCTCCAAAGGGATAGATCAAAAAAGAACCAGAGGACCCTTCCGGAGAGTAAGCTTTCAAAAGATAAAGTCCAAGCCCGATAAGAGAGATCACACAGACCAGACTCACCATATTGGCAAACTTAGCCCTTTTGGTCCTATGGATCCTGCGGACTTTTAGTTTGGCAGATTGGGGAAGTGTAGCAAAAGCCAAATAAAACAAAGAAGGCAAGACAAAAAGCGCGGAGAGATGAAAGCTGGCGGCTAAAAGGAAGAAAAAACAGGGCCACAAAAATCCACTTTTCTGTTTCAAATATCTTGCGCCGAAGAGAATATATGCAGTCATAGCTACATACATGAAGGAGTAGCTCTCAATATATCCAAAGAACAATTGAGTTGCCCCCATGGAAACTAAGATCAGAAAGATAAATAATTTTTCTTCACCATGCTTTCCCCAGAGGTCACAGAAAAGAAGGATTAAGAATATGAGCAGTGCGCCGGCTATACAGCTCAAAACTCCATATGTGGTGTAACCGTCCAGACCGAACAGTTTGGAAACCAGAAGGTGCAGATAAAAATCAAGAGGCTCGGTAATTGAGTATAATCTTCCTAGTCCAATCTCGCCTGCACGCAGATATCCATCACCAAGCAAAGGCGTCTTGGCTCTGAGAAGCCAGAGGGGAATCAGGCTGAGCACGCTGATAGCAGAGTATATCAGATACTTATTCATCTTCTTGAATCTCTCCGCTATCCAGGCAAAGACTTCAACCAGCACCTGAGCCAAAATCTTATTTATCTTGGGGATCAGGATCAAAAGCCCGATTGCACATACGGCAATGCGGAATCCAAGTGGAAAATAGTGAAGCTGATTTATTCCCCAGAGTCTCAGGTGGGGAAAGAAGGAGGCAATCAGATGAATAAGGATCAAAAAAGCACAGGCAAGAAGAATAAGCCTTTCCATCCTCCATTTGAGAGACTCTCTGATGGAGCCTTCATTTGCATCCAAACTTTTGGAGATCAACGTCTCTTCGTCCTTTCTTTCAGCTTTTCAAGCATCGCCTTAATTTGAATCCGATCTTCAGCCACCGGATCGTAATCCAGATACAACTGCAGGTATTTTACAGCTTCAATATAGTTTCCTGAATTAGCGTAAGCAAATCCTAAATTGCGCCAGTTGGGAAAGAAGTCCGGTCTTATCTTCAAAGCTTTTTCAAAAATCTTAATCGATTCGCCACAGGAGCCCGAGTTCAAAAGAAACAGACCCAGGTTCTCATAATATACGGGATTGTCCGGTTCCAAATCGATTGCCTTCTGAAGGTAGACTTTCGCCTTCCGGTTTTCCCCCAGCATCACATATACTTTTCCTAAGTCACTGTGAGTGGGGTGATCATTCGGATCCAGCTTCAGCACCTCCTTCAGTTTTTGGGCCGCTTTTTGGTATTCACCCATCTCCACGTAGACCGCACCCAGATTCTTTATATAACGGGGCTTGTTTGAAAGCTGGATAGCTTTCTCCCACTCCTCCGCCTCTTTTTCTTTTTGTCCCAATCTCCTGTAATTGTAAGCCAGACACTCATGCCCCAAGGCGGCTCTTTGAACATCCAGATTCAATATGTGCCCCAACCTCTCGGTGGCTTTGTCCTGAGTTGTATTTACATACGTCCAGGGAAGGGTTGAAATAAGCGCAGTGGCAACCAGAGCTAAAGTAACGTATCTTACCTTTTCTGGTTGAAGTTTTCTAAACAGTTGCACAAGCAAATAAACTCCCAGGATGGTATACCCCGAAGAGGTGAAAGCAAACAGATCCCAATCTCGGGGATAGCCCAGTTGGGGAGTTAAAAGCAAAGCAAAAAGCAATTGAGGTATCGTTACCAGCAGAAAAAAGGTTGTCTCCTTTGATTTTAAATTAATTCTTTTGTTAAAGAAGAATAAAAGGCCGAGCCAGATCACTGCCCCCACCGGAGAGACCAAAAGCTGGTGATTGAAAACGTCTGTGATATGAGAGAAAGAAAAAAGGGAATAAAGGCTTTCCTCTGAGCTTCCTAGCGGAAAAAGCAAAATTGAATCCAAGCTAACAGGCGAAGGAATGTTCTTCTTCAGAATCCAGAGTCCACCTCCAATTAGGAAAAATAGAAAAAGGAGCAACACAGGTCTTTTCAGTTTAAGAATGCTTTTGTTTCCCACTTCATTTTTGGGCATTTTTACAAGATATAGATAGATTAAGGATGGCAGGAGGACAAGACCAGCCAGATGCAGGCTGGCGGCTAAAAGGAACACAAATGTGGGCAACCAAAGCCCACATCCTTTTTGCAGATAAAGCCAAGAGAAGAAAAGGAATGCCACCACGGCGACATACATTAAGGTATAGCTTTCCACATACCCCAAGAAGAGCTGATTTGCTCCCATGCTGACCAAAATTGAAAAGATGAGAAATTTTTCCTCTCCGTTTTGTCCCATCTTGTTGGCTAAAAGCAATACCAAATAGATGAACACTACTCCGGCCAAACAGCTTAACAAAGCGTAGATATCGTAAACGTTAAGCTTTAATATCTTAAAAAGCAAGGCATGAAGATAGAAGTCTAAAGGTTCGGTGAAGGAGAAACTCGTCCCCGCCACAATCTCGGCTCCTCTTAAGTTGCCGTCCCCCAGAAGATACATCCTCTCTTTAAATAGCCAGAACAAAGGGAGACTTAGCAGGGAAAGTAAAGCGTATTTGAAATATCTGTTCATGCCTTTTAAAAGATTTTCAATCCGGCTAAAAAGAAAAGCCAGGATGTCGGTTAGCTTGTGATTGATTTTTGGCACCAGGACGAGAAAAGCTATTCCCACCATGACCCATTGGGGAACGGGAGGGAAATAATAAAGCAGGTTCAACCCCCACAGCCTTTGCTCCGGAAAAAAGGAGGCGACGATGCGAAGGGAAATCAAAAGACCGCAAGCGACAAAAATTGCTCTATGAAATCTCTTTATTTTTGTTGCGTTCATTTTTCTGGGATAATTGACTTTTATCGTTTGGATTCTTGTGACCGTTTTTGTAATATACCCTTCAGAACTTGCCGCACCTTTGCTTCATCTTCAGCCTGAGGTGAGCATTCCAAATAGAGCTTCAGATATTTCTCCGCCTGGGTGGAATCCCCTAGATTCAAATAGGTATATCCTAAGTTTAGGTAAATAGGAAAATATCCTGGATTTGCTTTTAGTCCTTGCTCGAAAACCTCTACCGCCTCCTGGTCACGCCCCAGATTCGCCAAATGTGCTCCCAGGTTATTATAGTATTCGATCCGGTTAGGTCTGAGCTTTATCGCCTTTCGGAATTCTGCTATAGCCTCTTCGTATCTTCTCATCCGAATAAGAATCTCCCCCAGACCGAAATGGGTGTAATCATATGTCGGGTCTACCTCAAGCGATCTTTTTAGCTCCTTCAAAGCCAGATCATACCTCTGCTGGCTGTAGTAAACCTCAGCCAGATTGTTGATATAGCGGGCACTGTTTGTCAGTGCTATTGCTTTTTCCCAATGCTCGATCTCCTTTTGCCACTCCTCCCGCATGTCATAATATATGGCAAGGTTTTCGTGTCCGTGGGCACTCCTTTCCTCATCCATATCCAGAAGATGGTCAAATCTTGTCACCGCTTTCTCCTCTGTGGCGTTAATATATATCCATGGAACGGTTGAAATCAAGGAAGTGACTAACAAAGTCAAGGTGATGTATCTCAAGTTACCTATCTTTGTCTCTCTCCAATACTTCAGAAAAATATGAAGTCCCAGAAGTGTGTAGCCCAAACCGGTGAAGGCAAACAGGTCCCAATCTCGGGGGTATCCTAATTTAGGATCGACCAAAAAGGCGTATGCCAGGCTACATACACTTACCACCAGGAGAAATCTGATTGCACTCTCTTTAAAGTTAATCTTTTTTGCAAAAGTCAAAACTAATGTTGCCCAGATTAGGATGGCAACCGGTGAAATTAGAAGTTGATGATTGATCAAATCCAGAAGATGAGAAAAAGAGAAAAGCGAGTAGAAGCTCTCCCCTTTGCCCAGAGGAAAGATCAAATAAGAACCCACTCCTTTCTTTTCAGGATTATAGCTTTGCAAAAGAAAAAGACCGACCACCACAATCAGAACCACACCAATTGATAGAAAGAGTTTGAAAAACTTCGCCTTTCTCTTTTCCGTTTCGGTATTTATTGATCTTTTAGAAAATATCAAATATAAAAGAGAGGGCAGAAAAGTTAGGGCAGAAAGATGCAGGCTGAGAGTTAAGAGAAAGGAAAAAACCGGAAGCATCAGCCCGTTTTTGTTCTTAAGATAGCCTAAGGAGAAAAGTATATAGACGATCATTGCTACATAAACCAACGTGTAGCTCTCCACGTATCCGAAGAAAAGCTGGTTTGCCCCCATGGTGATGATTACACAGAAGATCAAAAATCTTTCTTTGCTGTCCTTTCCTATCAAATCTCCCAGAAGCAGGATTAAAAACAGAAATACTACACCCGAAAGAACGCTCAAAACCACATAAGCGTGAAAACCATCCCACCCAAAAAGTTTTGCCACCTTCACGTGCAGAAGAAAATCCAAGGGCGCGGTGAAGGAAAGCTTCTCCCCCAGATTTATCCCTCTGGCTCTCAGGAAACTGTCACCTAATAGGAAAGTTTTGACCCTGAGTGCCCAAAAAAGTATCCCCCCTAATAGACTGAGGGAAGCATACTTGTAATATTTATTGATTTTTTTGAATCTACCCGCTACCTGGTGGGTAAGGCCGGTCAAAAAATTGCCCACCGTTTTATTCACATGAGGGATCAGAATCAGAAGTCCGGAAATCACCAGAATCCATCGCCAGATGGGAGGCAGATAGTAAAGCAGATTTATCCCCCAGAGTCTTTCGGAGGGGAAATATGAAGCTATCAGATGGATCAGAATGAGAAGAAGACAGCCTGCGCATATTATCTTTTCGGCTCCCGCCTTTGGCGGGATTTTCAATTTGTTCATACATTGAACCTGAAAAAGATCACGTCCCCATCCTGCACCACGTAATCCTTGCCCTCCAGTCTCAATTCGCCTTTTTCCTTAGCCTTATGAATCGAGCCCAGTTCCCACAGCTTATCAAAAGTTATTACCTCTGCTTTGATGAAACCTCTCTCCATGTCTGTGTGAACCGTCCCAGCCGCCTTTAAGGCTTTAATTCCTGAAGGAACAGCCCAGGTTCTGACCTCATTTTCATTGGCGGTGAAAAACGAGATCAAATTTAGAAGCTTATAGGAGATATCTATCACCCGCTCAATTGCCAGCTCTCTTAAACCCAAGTCCTCCATGAAAGCTTTTCTATCTTCCTTCTCCAGTTGGGAAAGCTCCATCTCTAATTTTCCGCAGATAGAACACACAGCGGTATTTTTATGCTGAGCCATCTCCGCGTATTCCGATTCCAGCTTCTCCCGTTGGCTGTTCTGCTTTTCGTCTATGTTCAGTATAAGGAGCATGGGCTTCAAGGAAAGAAAAGCATACCCACGGATCAATTTCTCCTCATCTAAAGATAGCTCAAGCTCCCTTAAGGGGATTCCCTGATCCAAAGATTCTTTGAATCGTTGAAGAATTTGAAGCTCTCTTTTCTCCTCCTCAGCTTTGGAGCTTGCCACCGTCTTCTCCAGACGTTTCAATCTTTTTTCCACGATATCAAGATCAATCAAGATCAAATCTAGGTCCAAATCTTTGATGTCCCTTTTAGGGTCCACCGAGCCGGAGACATGCATCACGTTCTCATCTTCAAAAACTCTTACCACGTGCGCCAGCTCATCCACCTCCCTTAGAGAATGATAGAACTCTCCCTCTGAACCCTTTTCTTTGGTCTCCTTGACCAGTCCGGCAACGTCGATATACTCAACCTCCGCTGGCGTCACCTTCTTGGGATTATACAGGGAAGCCAGCTTATATACCCTCTCATCCGGGACTTTAACTATCCCTCGATTTGCTTCTTTTATCCCCAGCGAGAATTCTCCCACCCTAGCTTGTGCGCTGGTCAAGGCGTTAAAAACTGTGGTCTTGCCCACGAATGGAAGTCCAATGATTCCGATTTTCATGACTTAACCTTCTGCTAAAATATATTCTAAATTCTGATTTCTTCGACGATCCAAAGGTTGGATCGGGGTGTCTTCACCGTTAGTGTCCCCAAGATTTAAGGGTTTGCAACTTACGTGCCTGTTGGGTCCCCACAGAGTGACCGAGAACTCTAATTGTGTCATTCTGAACGGAGCAAAGCGGAGTGAAGAATCTTGGTTTTATGCGGGCTGGGAAGCGAGATTCTTCCCCATATGGGTCAGAATGACAATTCTCAGTCATCCTGCCCAGACCCGACAGGGAAATGTGAGCTTTCCGCCAGGTCAGGGACCTGGCGGACACGAGGATGATCCCGATTTTCATAGCTCAACTTTCTGAGAAAGAATATTCTAAATCCTGATTTCTTTAATGCTCTGATGAATCCAATCTGGCTGAAACCTTTTGTTTAAAGTTTTAAGTATTTTCTCATCTTTATATTTACCTGAAGTTACGAAAACCGTTTTCATCTTAAGCCTCTTTGCACCCAAAAGATCAGAGAGAGGATCATCACTTATCATGATGCAATCCTCTGGTTTTACTTCAAATCTTCTTGTGGCTTCACGGAAAATTTCTGGATTGGGTTTACCAAAAACTTTTGCTCTCCTCTGAGAGCTGTATTCCAAAGCCCTCACCACTGCTCCCACTGAAGGGGAAAACTCACCTTTTTCATCTTTATATAATCGGTTTATGTGAAGTGCCAAAAGAGTTGCGTTATTTTTCACCAGAGCGTTGACAGCTATTTTGAGCTTCTGATAATCCCATGAGGTATCCAATCCCACCAATACAGCTTCCACTCTGTCATCTGAAGGTGTTTTTATTCCATTTTCATTCAAATATTCTTTCAATTGGACACTGCCGATTACAAAACAACTCTTGATACCCTTATTCTTGAGCCAGTTCAAAGCCGCACTCATGCAGGTCATCAGATTTTCTGGGTGAAGGTTAAATCCTTTATTTTTCAGCAAGGTTAAAAGCTTTCCTGGTTTATGAGTGGTGTTGTTGGAGAGCAAGACAAATTGGTGTGGAGAAGTATCGAAAGAATTTATCCAGTCTATCGCCCCTTCTATGGGAACAAAAGACTTATCTTTTACGATTGTCCCCTCAATATCTATCAGATATAGCTTTCTCATCCTGATTTTATTTTAAATCATTTTCCGTCTTTTGTCAACCACTTTGAGTAAGATGGATAAAAAACTACTTGGAGAAGAATTTGGAGTGTCTGCCTTTAGGCAGACCGGGTCAGACTAATGGTCATCAACTTTTTATCTTGACAAACTTTATCCTCGTAGATCGTAGGCGGGGCTCCCAACCCCGCCAAATTGGGCGGGCACGGGTGCCCGCCCTACGAATTCTCTAACAACTCAAAAAGCTATTTTTTATATGGGATCGTTAACATAATTAGTTGTTAACTTTAAGGCTGACACTCCATCACTTGAATCAGAGGAGGGCAAATCTTTTTAACAATTTACCTACACCCTCCACCCCGGATATTTTGCACTTCTCCGCGGCAACCCGATTGGCAAAATCAAGAGATTGGTTTAACTTCCGGGTATGAAGATAATTTACCAAAAATCCAGCCGAGAAAACGTCTCCACATCCGGTGGCATCTTTAAACTTTTGCACTTTTATGCCAGCACACTTTTTGAGCTTACAAGTTTTCCCCTCTTTATAGATCATGAGTGCTCCTTCTTCACCCATAGTAACCAACAGCACCTTTGGTCCCAAACTCAGAACATAGTTTCCGAATTCCTGGATTTCCTTTGAGGATTTCAATTTCTTATCAGAAAGCAGGGATAGCTCCGGCAAATTTGTCTGCACCAAGTCTGCTTGTTTTAGGTATTCTCTCCAACTTTTTGGAGTTTTAAAAAACCTCTTTCCATCTTTATGAATTCCCAGTGTGAGACTGTGCATGTCCATAAATATCAAAGCACCTGTGCTTGTTCTGATTCTTTTCAAGGTATTAAGTCCGATGTCGAACCCGGAGATGAAATTAACCAAGATCGCATCACTGTCAAGAAATGGTCTGACCTGGGTAAAGCTTAAGGAAGGGACTCTGTTTCGAAGAATCTCCTCTCTTTGATTTTCTTTGTCGATCAAAAGATAGGCATGGTTGTTTTTTCTCCTTACTTTGCTGATCCCATCCAATTTAACATTATCATGCTTTTTCAAAATTCCTTCCACTTGATTATAAACATCGTATCCCAGATTGCATACCGGATAAATCTCCATCCACCCTCCTCCCAACCCGGACAGGCCAGTCAAATTATACAAAATACCCCCAAAGCTTTCCGTTCTTTTTCCACTGGGGAAAATTACGGTATCCTTATTTATGGTTCCAATTACCGTGACTTTAAATTTAGGCACGCCATCTGAGTTGAGCATTTTAGTTTTGAGCTATGTTTGGAACTCATTTTATTTTGTTTTCTGAATCTTTTACAAACAAAAGAGGAAATACAATATCACTTACACAGCAAGGACCCCAAACGGCAATAAACAAAAAGAAAAAAACTACCAAATAGGAAAACCAGTTTAAGGCTTGGTCTGTTGCCATAATAATGTGAAATAGCGAGGCCCAGGTGCTCAACAAAACGTGTCCAAAGTGAGGAAACTTTGTTGTTGGTTTAAGATAAGCAATGGCAATACCAATTATTGCCAAGGGATTTACTAACCACCATTTTTCAATGAAACCAAAATGTATTCCCCTATGGGGCAATCTGAGTAAAATCTCTCCTAAATACGGGATTATTGAATCGCTTATGGTGGCTATGCCAATTGAGCCTAAATATCCAATTACAAGCAAAATCCAAAGTTTGGACTTACCCTTAGCACCCCCATATTTATGAAGTTTATATATCGATGCAGTAACCAGCGCACTCAATAAAACATGTATAGGATGGAGGATGTAAAAAATATGGTAAGAGGTCTTTGAGGGTAAATTATGAAAGAATATCATAATGATTATTCCGGTAAGTGCCCCGAAAATAGTAAACGGAGCATGATTCTTTAATTCCTTAGAAACTTGCTTAAACATCTCTTACTCTCCGCGGATAGTTTGACTCAACTGAGATCTTGAAACTTGTATTATGCTAACCGAGAAAGCACAGCTTGAAGAACCTCTTCAGTTGTGATATCGTTCATACATCGAAAATGCTTCTGAGGACATTTCCCTCTTCCATGTATCCCGCAGGGACGACAATCCATTTTTTTTTCGATGATCAGATGACCCTCTCCATGTGGAGCAAAACCAAACTCCGGAATGGTGGAGCCAAATATCGCCACCACCGGTTTTCTCATGGCAGAGGCTATATGAACAGGTGCACTATCGTTGGAAAGAATCACCTTGCAAAATGAAATTATGGCGGCGGACTGCAAGATGTCGGTCCTTCCGGCTAAAATCGCCGGCTTATCCGTCATCAGATTAGCGATTCTTTCGCAAAGATTTCGATCATCTTCTGAGCCCAGAAAAACCACCTTCGCTTCTTTTTTCAATAGGAGATCGGAAACTTCTGCAAATCTTTCTGGCAGCCATCTTTTGGTTGCCCACACCGAGCCGGGAGCAATGCCCACTATTTTATCCCCCTCTCTTATACCAGAATCAAGCAGTAACTTGCGGGCATAAGAAAAATCTTCAGACGAGGGAAAAAGTTCAGGTGATGGTTCCATTAAGTGGGGATTGAAGCTTGAAAGCAAAGAAAGATTGCGATCCACCTCATGGATGTTGAGAGGATAAACTACCTTATGTGTAAAAAGAAAGGAGCCGGTGCTTTTGTCAAAGCCGATTCTTTGAGGAATCCCGGAAAGATAAGCTAAAAGTGCGCTCCGCAAAGACCTGTGAGGTATCACCGCCAGATCGAATTTTCTCTCTCTGATTTTGGTCATAATTTGAAGAAAACTTCCAACCCCCTTCTTTTTTCTTTTATCGTAGACTAAGATTTCGTTTAAGTGAGGATTGTTTTCCAGAACTTTCTTTGTTTCGGGAATAAGCAAAAAAGAGATAAATGAATCTAAAGAAAGCTCTCTTAACGCTTTAATCAATGGGGTGCAGAGTATGACGTCCCCCAGGAAGGCAGTTTGAATAATCAGAATTCGCTTATATTTCATTTCCTATGGATCTCATTTGAGTTCCTATGGATTCAAATGAACAACTGACCTGCGGACATCTTGATTTGAATTGAAAAATTCTTGTCTTTTTTTACCTCTCCCCTGCCTCTGGCGGGATTTTCAACATGAAATGGAGAGGGGGACGGGGGGGGTGAGGTCCCACACCATCAACCTTGTTGCAATCTTTCTTATCTCTATGAATTTCCATCTGTTCAATCCGTTTCATCCGTTGACCGTTCAATCCGTTTTATCCGTTGACCATTCAATCCGTTTTATCCGTTGACCGTTCAATCCGTTTTATCCGTTGACCGTTCAATCCGCTTTATCCGTTGACCGTTCAATCCGTTTCATCCGTTGACCATTCAATCCGCTTCATCCGTTGACCGTTCAATCCGTTTTATCCGTTGACCGTTCAATCCGTTTCATCCGTTGACCATTCAATCCGTTTCATCCGTTGACCATTCAATCCGTTTCATCCGTTGACCGTTCAATCCGTTTCATCCGTTGACCATTTCATCTGTTGACTAATACTCTTTGGTGGTGCTTTTCCACCGGCGATGAGGCCAGAACCAGTGATCCGGATACTTGCGAATATAGCTTTCTAATACGCTGGTATATGCCTGGGTCAGGTTTTTTATGTCTTCTTCTTTGTCAGAGGTTTTCTCAACAAATATTGGCTTTTCTATAATTATTCTTTGCTTTTTTTTATTTTCTCTGATAATGAATGCCATGATGATGGGAACGTCCATCTTCAGGGCAAAAGCCGCCGGGCCTTTGGGGGTTGAGGCAGGACGATTAAAAAACTCCACCACTGTTCCGTCACTGCCTGCATCCTGATCCGAGAGCATAGCCACAAACCGATTATTCTTCAAGGCTCGTATGATCCCCTTGGCCGCCGCTCCCATTTTGATTATTCCAATTCCCACCGATCTTCTATAATCGTTCATCAAGTTATCCACCAGGAGATTATGCTGTTCACCCACCAGAAAATCAACCGGATACCCTTTTTGTCTTGTGGCCGCCCCCATCAACTCCCAACTGCCAAAATGCCCTGCCACCAGAACCGCCCCTCTTCCCTTTCTCAACGCTTCATCGAAGTGTTCTGTCCCCTCAAATTCTACCATCCTCAAGATTTTTTCTTTATCCAAAGAAGGGAACAACGAGTACTCCACCATAGATTTTCCTATGTTCTGGTAAGCTCGGCGTCCGATTTTTGCCAACCCATCTTTGCCTTTGCCCAATGAATTTTTTAAATTGATCAAAGTTACTTTTCGTCTCATCCTCAAAACGTCAAAAGTCAGCCATCCCAGAAAGGATCCCAGAGCAAGTGCCAGGCGATAGGGAATTATCCTGGCGAAAGCACCTACAAGATAAGTAATCCAGTATTCTATCCTATGTTTGATCGTCCGAGAATTCATCGAGCCTCTTTATCCCTTGTTCTTCCAGCCCCCATTCTTTCAAGGTCTTCTTGGTATATCGTCTTTTAAGAAGATAGAGAAATACAATCAAAAAAGCAAGTCCGATCCAGATGAGGAAGGTATCTCCAAAGAAACTCACCCAATTGTATTTTGCTTTGATATATTTCTCAAACTCCAATTGAAAGAAAAGATAATTTGATCCTATGGTTCTCATAAATGCTAAATCTATGCTGGTACCATTTGCCAGATGAGTCACCAGCTCCTTTATTGTTCCCTCGCCATATTCACGGTAAAGATAGGAAACTGCCAAGAAGCTTTCCGTATATGCTAATTGAGCTTTGCTCTCCCTGAAGGCATTTACAGACTCTATCTGGGATAGGGGAAGAACCGAGCCGGTCAAAACCGCACGGGCTACGGCCACATCCTGTCCAATCCTCCACTCTTGAGATTGATACATGGCAAATCCCTCATCCAGCCAGCGGGGAATCCTTTTCCCCTGAGAAAGTCTCCCCAGGAATATGTGGGCTAACTCATGAGTGACCACCTGAGAGAAGGGGCGATAATATTTAAACCGAAGCGGGGATTTCAGGATGATCAAATTACGAGTGGGAATGGCGCATCCCACTCCCCATTCCGGAAAATTGCTTCCCAATATCAAACGAAACTCTTCTTCGGTATCTGCCACATAAACGCTTACCACGTCGGTTAAGGAGTCCTCCAAAAAATCAGAGATTTTTTGATAGGAGGATTTAAGTATAACCTTCACTTCGGAAGCAACATTTTCATCATGAGCGTGAATGTCAAAATGAGGAGCGTTTAAGCTAAGTTGAGGAAAGGAAAATTGAGGAAAGAAAAAAACAACGAAAATCAGGATGCTAATTATATGGGTTAAATGCCTCATTCATCTTTTCGACTGGATTATTCCACCATCTGTTTGATAAACCTAAAGGACAAAAAGCGTCTCCATGTATTGAGAAAACTGGTAGCCGCAGGCTTCAGCCTGCGTTCTTCTCGCACCCTGAAGGGTGCGGCTACACAAACCTCTCCCTCTCCCATGAAATGGAGAGGAGGCTAAGATGTATGGCGTAGGGACGGGCTTGTCCCTGTCCTAACTCCATAGCGGACAACCACAAGGGCTGTCCCTACATCTTTTATTCGTCATCCTTCATTCGTCATTTTGTTATTCGTCATCCATCATTCGTCATGCTTTTTCATTTTATTTTTTCTTCTTCTTTAACAAATCCTTAAACAGATCCTCTGCTTTCTCTTTCAACTGATCTTTTATCTCATCTTTTTTTTCTTCGGCTTTTGCTTTCATTTGATCTTTAAGTTTCTTTTCTGCTCTGGAGGTATCTAAGGCAAACTCCGGATTTTTGGCAAGACCGCTTATTTTTATATCCAGAACCACCCTTCCCTGTTCGTTTTTGAGATAATCCGAAAGATCGCCTAAAGCATCGAATCTTAAAGAAAGCTCAGGTGAGAGAACCGCAGTCAGCATGTAGTCTAAAGATCCATCCAGTCCCACCGACCCGATGAGCTCAAAATCGCCATCTTTAGTGGTGGCAGAAAAATCGTCAAACCATACCCGTTCATCGGTAATTCTAAAGGAATTTCTCAGGTTTTTTATCTTTTGTTCCTTAAAGCTTTTCATTTTCACAAAAGAAGCAAGCTTGTCCAAAAGCTCCCAGTTAACCAGCTTCCCATCAGCAAAAGTAGCCGTTCCGTTGGCGGAAAGTGACCTTTGAATCTCCTCCAACCGATTGCCCTTCCCGGAGAAGTTGGCATTCAGATTTAGTTTGCCGAAAAGCCGATCATCAAAAGCGGTGAATCTGGAAAGAAAATCATTTGCCTCAATCTGGTTGGCGGTCACATTCATATCATATTGTATATGATCTATATCGTTCAGATCACATGTCACCTCCCCGCCCAGCGATCCAGAAAACACTTGGGCAACTATGTTATCCAGACGTAATACGCCATCGGTAACATCTAAACTGGCAGAGAGATTGTTAAATTCCATCTCTTTAAAGATAGCTCTTTTAATGAAGATCTGCCCTCCCACGTTTATATCTGGCAAAAGGATGCTATCAGCGCCTGGGGTTTTCTCTTTGGCTTCATCTTCACCAGAGATTGGGAAAATCTCATCTAAATCTAAAAATGGAGAATCAAGGCTGAAACTGAAAAGAGGTTTTTCCTTTCCCGGCGATAGAAAATGAGGAATAGCTCCATAGATTTTTCCCTGAAGATTCAACGAGGATTTACCTAAGGACAGACTCAAGTTGGGGATGTCGATGTCTCCTCCTTTAAAGGTGATGCCCGCATCCAAATTTCTGATAGGAACTCCCAGAGCGGAAGTTGCCACCTCCGCTTTTTGTAAGTCAACTCGCCCGGAGAAATTCATTCTTTCTAACTTTTTGACCTTGCCGTAGGCTTTAACATTTATATCTGCCTGCCCCGCCAGGCTGGTTTTTTCAGGGAAGCTGACAAATTCTTCTAAAAGGGCGAGGTCGAACTTAGTTTTCAGCTCTGAAGTGAGATTTGGATCAGAGAAATCTTCCACCACCAGTTTGAGTTCCATGGCGGCTTCTCCCAGTTTTGCCTCAGACGAGAAAAAGCTCAAACTGTGATTGTTGAAATTTATCTCCCCATAGGGCATGCTAAACGGCTTGGGCACACCAACAAAATCAATCTTTACTTTCTGGAAAGTAATCTTTCCCTGTATTTGCGGAAGAAGCTTTGCTTTTGTTCCTCCCTGAAAAGAAGCTGATATGGTAACGGTGCCTGAGGTTTTGAGTTGATTTAAGGGTGAAGACTCTTCTTTGTGCAAAGAGGCAAACACATCCTCCAAAGCAATCTTATCCGATTCGACAGTCAAATTCAAAATAGGATCGGTGCTCACTTTTTCTACCTTTCCCTTCACATCCAACCTTACTTTTGCAATGCCGATTTTCGCAGATCTTATATCTAAGAAGTCTTTTGGCATATTGAAATTTATATCATGTTCTAAGGAAAAGGTAAGCGGGGGAAGCGTCCCTTTATAATTAGGGAGATTTAACTCGATTCGATCCACCGTGATTTTTCCGGTGACTTTCGCATTCTCCATCTTTTCGTCTAAGGAGAGTTTGGCGTTCTGTTCATACTGATACAGAAGGATCCATTTCTTATCCTTGTTATCTATATAGAGAATCTTGCCATTTGTTATTTGTAACCGATCAAAAGCTACAGGTATAACAATAGCGCCGCCCTCAGCTTTAGTCAAATCTTCAAAGTTGGAGATTCCTTTTCTATTCTTTTCCAGGTTAATTTCCGGACTCTGAAGTATCAATTTTTTGATCTCTATTCTTTTGCGAAGAAGGGGTAAGAATTTGACCCGGATGGATAGCTGGTCGAACTTGAAAAGTTCCTCCTGGACAAATCCCGGAGGATTCAAAACCCTCATCCCCTCCACGTCTACCCCCAGACCACCAAAGATGGAGACCATAATATCATCAATTTCCACCTCCCGTTTGAGCGCCTCTTCAATCTTGGGAACCAATAAAGAAAGAAGCTTCTCCTTGGTGAAAATAATTTTCACCACCACAGAAGTTAAAATAAGCAGTATGATTATCCCGACAACGATTCCGATCAAAATCTTCAATCCCTTTTTCGATTTCATGAATATTTCCTTTTTGAGAGGTATGCCAATTTGGGCATTATATCAAATGTATGTGCTTTTACTGATCACCTTTCCCAAAACACCCTCCCACCTATCCGTTTCATCCGCTTAATCCGTTGACCGTTTCATCCGTTTGATCCGTTGACCTTCTCATCCGTTCCATCCGTTGACCTTCTCATCCGTTTGATCCGCTCAATCTGTTGGTCGCCTCATCCGCTTAATCCGCTCCATCCGTTGACCGTTTCATCCGTTTGATCCGTTGACCTTCTCATCCGTTTGATCCGCTCAATCTGTTGGTCGCCTCATCCG
>CAZOJT010000004.1:88526-121009 GCA_964580215.1 uncultured Ignavibacteria bacterium
CTTAATCCGCTCCATCCGTTGACCACTTTCTCTATTACCCCTCCCCCCAAAACCACCTCCCCCTGATAGAACACCGCAGATTGTCCCGGAGTGATGGCGCGTTCAGGTTGATTGAATTTAACCATAACCTGGTCTTCCGTCAATGGAGAAATTCTTCCCTTTTGAGGAATGTGTTGATACCTAATCTTTATTTCACAATCTGTCTCTTTATCCAAATTATCAAAAGCGATCCAGTTTACATTAGTGACTACAAAAGATGATTTGAAAAGTTCCTCATTTTCACCCACGTAGATGGCATTTTTTTCTGCATCGATTCGCACCACATACATAGGTTTTCCCAGGGCAACTCTCAAGCCCCTTCTCTGCCCGATGGTGTAAAATAGGATTCCCTTATGTTCACCTATTTTTTCGCCTTTCAAGTCAAAGATAGGACCTGGCTGAATCTTTTCCCCTTGCCCCTTGCCCCTTGACCCTTGCCCTGAACCGTTCTGGTTCAGGGCTTGACCCTTACTGCCAACCCATTCCTTTATGAATCTGGGATAATCATCATCTGTCACAAAGCAAATCTCCTGACTTTCCTCTCTTTGGGCAACCTTCAAGCCATGCTCTTTTGCTAAAGCCCTGACCTGTTTTTTGGTCATCTCTCCCAACGGGAACAAGGTTTGACCCAAGTCTTTTTGGGAAAGTCCCCACAGGGCATAAGATTGGTCACGGCTTGGATCGACCCCCTTTAACAGCAGGAATCTTTTGAGTTTTTCGTCGTGTCGTATTCGGGCGTAATGTCCGGTGGAGATGAAGCTTGCCCCTAAGGACTTAGCCTTTTCCCATAAACTTTCCCACTTGATCCTGGTGTTGCAGATTATGCATGGATTAGGCGTTCTTCCTTTGATATACTCCTCCACGAAGTTAGAGACGACCTCTCTTTTGAAGTCATCTCCTATATCTACTACATAGTGAGGAATTCCCATCATCTGGCAAACTGTCCGGGCATCATTTAATGCTTCCGGGGAACAGCATCGTCCGTCCGGGTGAGGCTCCCCGCCCACTTCCTTTAAATCCCACAACTTCATGGAGATTCCCACCACCTGGTAGCCTTTCTGCTTCAACAAAAAAGCCACCAGTGAACTGTCCACCCCTCCACTCATCGCCACCACCACTAATGGGCTTTCGTCTTTTGGATTTTTCGTCATACTTTTGTTTTCAACTAACTCAAAAATTTGCCTATTGTTGCGTCAGGATATTGTCCATTTGGATCTTGAGATTATCCTAGCGCAAACACTATTATATTAGAAAAGCATCTGGACTACAAAGTCCCGATGCAACCAAGATGACCTCACCCCCTATCCTCCTCTCCCCCGCCTCCGGCAGGATTTTCAACATAAAATAGAGAGGGGGTAGGGGGTGAGGTAGTTTGCACCATCTTTAATTGTGGAATCATCCCAAATTTTTATTTTTGATTTTTTAATTTCGCTTTTTTTTATAATCCTCTATCGCCTTACGCAGGGCATCTGCCGCCAGATTGGAGCAGTGCATTTTGATGGGGGGCAATCCATCTAATGCTTCTGCCACCGTATTCCTGGAGATCTTTTCAGCCTCCCTTAAGGTTTTGCCTTTCACCAGCTCGGTCACCATGCTGGAGGTGGCTATGGCGGCACCACAGCCGAAGGTTTTGAATTTAGCGTCAACGATTCGATTGTCTTTGACTTTAATGTAAAGCTTCATTATGTCCCCGCATACCGGATTCCCAATCTCTCCCACGCCATCTGCATCTTCGATCTCTCCCACATTGCGGGGATTCTGGAAATGTTCCATTACCTTTGCGCTATACATTCTTTCTCCTGCATTCTTTAATTTTGTTCCTTTTTGGCGTAAATGGGTGACATGGATCTTAATCTCTGCACGATTTCTGGTAGAACGCTTGCCACATATTCCACATCCTCCATGGTGTTATCTCTTCCAAAGCTGAATCTAATGGCTCCTTGAGCGATCTCCGGAGCAACCCCCATGGCGGAAAGAACGTGAGAAGGCTCTAAGGTTCCGGAGGTGCAGGCTGATCCTGATGCGACCGCCACTCCCTTCATATCAAGACTCAAAATGACAGACTCCCCTTCTACTCCTTTGAAGGATAGATTTAAGGTATTAGGTATACGTCTATTTAAGTCTCCATGCAGAATCACGTCGGGAATAGATTCGACCAGCTTTCTATAGAATGCTTGGGTGAGGTTTTTAAGATGCTTGTTTTGATCCTCCCTCTCTTTATCCACCAGCTCTAATGCTTTGGTAAAGCCAACGATACCCGCTATGTTTTCTGTTCCCGCCCTTCTGGAACGTTCATGATGACCACCATGAGACCAAGGCGTAATTCGCAAGCCTTTTCTGATAAAGATAGCTCCTACCCCCTTAGGACCATAAATTTTGTGACCAGACATAGAAAGCATATCCACATCTAACTTCTGCACCTCAATTGGAATCTTTCCTACAGCTTGAACCGCATCCGTATGAAAATATACCCCTTTCTCTCTGGCGATCTTGCATAGCTTTTCAATCGGCTGGATGATCCCCACCTCATTGTTGGCATACATGATAGATACCAGGGTGGTATCATCACGAATAGCTTTTCTCAAATCCTCCGGATCAACCTTGCCTTGGGAGTCCACCGGAAGATAGGTAACCTCAAACCCCTCTTTTTCTAAGAATTTGCAGCTTTCCAGAATGGCGTGATGCTCAATTTTGGAGGTGATAATATGCTTACCCTTTTTCCGGTTGGCAAAAGCAGTTCCTTTAATAGCCAGATTATCAGACTCAGTCCCACCGCTGGTGAAAAAGATCTCGCTGGACGATGCCCCGATGATCTCTGCTGTCTTCTCCCTTGCATCTTCCAGTGCGACTTTGGCATCCCTGCCAAATCCATAAATACTGGAGGCGTTTCCGAACTTCTCTTTAAAGTATGGTAACATCGCCTCCAACACCTCAGGATGTAAAGGGGTGGTGGCATTATGATCTAAATAAATTTTCTTCATCTTCTCCTCCGATGGTTAAGCAACTTTTTATCTTTTAGACCCATAGCCTGCTTTCTCAGATCGGCTAAGGTCACGCTGGAAAGGGTACCTTCAATAAGGTCCTCCAACTTTTTCCACAGAAACCGGGAAACGCAGGCTGAGGGACCGATACAGCTTTTCTCTCTCATCCGGGGTGAATCGCAATAGGAGATAGAAATGGGACCATCCAGCGCGTTGATGATTTGATTCACCGTTATCTTATCCCCTTTTCGAGCTAAAACATATCCGCCCCTGGCACCTCTGACGCCTCTCACGATCCCAGCCTTTTTCAACTTGTGAAGTATCTGCTCCAGATAGGCAACCGACATCTGTTGTTTTTGACAGATGCCTTTTATGGTTACCGGCTCCTCATCCGGCTGAACCGCAATCTCCAAAAGTGCCCTCAAACCATATCTTCCACGTGTGGATATATTCATATTACGCCTTCTTTTTCTATTACGAGAAAAACATAAAAATCTTTACTAAATTTGTCAAGATTATTTCGAAAAAAAACAATTTTACCAGAACCTAACTTATGGTTATCAACTAATTATGGTGACAATCTGACATAACGGAATAGTCATGTAGGTCAACCCCGCCAAAGGCGGGGTTGACAAATAAGGATTTGTCAAGTAGGCTACGCCATGCTTGACCCACAAAACTAAATTTGTCAAGATTATTTTGAAAAAAATGTTTTTACCAGAACCTAACTTAAGTTAGGTTCTGGTATCGGATCCTTTCCAACAGTTCCGCCGCAGATGACTTTACATCATCCGATAAAACAACCGCAGAGATCACTGCAATTCTCTTGCCGCCTGCTCGGATGATCTGATCCAAGTTATTCAGGTTGATGCCACCGATGGCGAAAAAAGGGATTTTTAGACTATCTTTGGCTTTTCGGATGATATCCAGACCAATGGGCACTTTGATTTGTTTTGAAAGCGTATCGAAGATAGGACCAACCCCCACATAATCTGCCCCCTCTTCTTCCGCCTCTTTTGCTTGCTGAATGGTTTCTGCAGATTTTCCAATTATCTTCTCAGAACCTAATATCCCTCTCGCTTCCTGTATGGAGAGGTCCTCCTGTCCTAGATGAACTCCATCCGCATCTGCTTGGAGGGCGATTATCACCCTATCGTTAACGATGAAAGGAATATTTTTTCCTTTGCAAATATCTTTTAGTTTTGAGGTTGTCTTGAGAAAGTCTTCATAGTCCGATTCCTTATCACGATATTGAATCATCTCCGCCCCACCATCTATAGCCTGGCAGACCACCTCCTCAATATCTGTATCTCCGCATACTCTTTTGTCAGCTATGACGTATAACTGGATCTTTGAAAGTAATTCTTGTTTATTCATTGCAAAATCCCCTCAACCTCACATAGAGGCGGGAATTCATCCCGCCTCAAGCTCAGTCTTATTGAAAAATCGTACAAGAGATTCTTCATTCTTACCTAATCTCTCTATTTTCTCAATTTGTATTCTCTGGCGGTTCGACTTTGCTCACCGCCCTGAGCTTGTTGAAGGGCAGATTGAATCAACCAATCGAACAAGGCTTTTGAGCCTCTATCCTTCATAAGCTCCGGATGCCATTGCACGCACAAAAGAAAACGGTCACCCTTCGACTCAACTGCTTCGATAACTCCATCTCTCTCCGACCAGGCGGTGGCAATCAATCCGGGTGCAACCTTTCTCACCATTTGATGATGACTGGTGTTCACCATTATCCTACTTTTCCCGATTATGTGGAAAAGCTTGCTTTCCTTTTGAATAACCACTGGATGTCTTTTGTTGTAAAGGATAGAACCTTCAAGAGTATGGTCCAGGAATTTTTTCTCATAGGAAAAATCCTGATAAAGGTCTCCACCCAAAGCCACATTCACCAGTTGCATTCCCCGACAGATGCCCAGTATAGGGGTTTGCCTGGCTTTTGCTTTTTTCACCAAGGCTATCTCAAAAAGGTCCCTCTCCCGGGTGATGCTCAAATTCTTAACTTTTTTCCTCTCCCCATAAAATACCGGATCAACGTCATTGCCCCCGCTTATAATCAAACCATCCACAATGCTCAAGAATCTATCAACCAGTTCCGTTCTTCTGGTATTGGGTAAAACTACGGGGACCCCTCCTGATCTCTCTACCGCCTCATAATAGCTTCTTTTCACATAGTCAAAAGCATAGGCAGTAGGATATTTTCTTTTCTTATCCCTATACTCCATTGAGCAGGTGATTCCGATTACGGGCTTTGACATAAAGCATTTTCCCCTTTAAATCGATCACAACAACAGACCCCGACTCAAACATTCCACTATGATTTTTCTTGATCCTTGTCCCTTGCCTCTTGACCCTATGTTTAAAAAGCATACAATATGCTTAAGTGAAACCTTCCTGTTCTGGGGCTCTCTTTGATGGGAATCTGCCTGCCGTAGTCCAGTCTCAATGGTCCCACCGGGGTGAAAAATTGAATCCCCAAACCGGAGGTAAGTTTGAAGTCTTTTACATTAATATGCTTCACATCCTCCCAGAGATTTCCTGCATCGACGAAGACAGTGTAGCCAAATTTCCAGAACAGGGCTCTGCGATATTCTACATTTCCCAATACCATCACCTTCCCCCCAGTGGCAGTTCCTCCTTCATCTGTAGGACCCATGCTGTTTTCCTTATACCCCCTCATGGTGGATGCCCCACCCATATAGAACCGGTCGAAGGTGGGAACATAGTCTCTGTGAGTAAGCTCTTCGGCATAGCCAAATTTTATCCGGGTAGCCAAAACGTTCAAAGTTTTTCTTTTGCTCAAATTATTATACCTGGACCAGGAAAATCCCGTTTTGAAGAAGTGGTTGTCTCCCCCCATAAATCCTCCCACATATTCTGAGTAAAATTGGGTGAAGGACCCATTCAGAGGAATAAATATGTTGCTTCGAGTATCTCTCTCTCCGGAAAGGATTATCTTGCGTCGCACGTTTATTCCCTGCTCCCTTTTATAGGTCTCCAACTCCTCTGGTGGGATGCTGTAGATGTTGACCTGCTGATAGCTATGGGTGAGCCAAGCTTTGGTATATCTGGTATACTCGCGACTGAAATTTATATTACCTCCATACGACTCGATGCGATACTTCTGTACCGCGCTTTTCACTCCCGGCTCATAGTATAAGTCCAGATCAAAAACGGTTCTACTTCCCAAAAACCAGGGTTCCACGTATCTCAAGGTGAACCGATTGGATAGCCTTTCTATCTCCGGCACGATCTTATAGCTATAATAAGCGGAAACACCGATCTTACGGGATGTGCCAGCCAAATTTCTGTTTCCCCACTCCCCGGTAAAATCCACGGTGAGATACTCCTGCTGATTTACCGATTGGGGTTGATTTTGCGCCAACTCCACTCTGGCGCCGACATAATTCGGCTTTTTCTCTATCACCCTCAAGACAAAATCCGGTTTATCCGGTTTCTGCTCCACAGCCTTAGCCTTTAAGGTGATATAGCTGAAAAGCCCGGTGGAATAGACCCTCTGCTGGCTGTCCATGATCTTCTCTCTGGAATAGACCTCGTCCTCTTTTATGGTCAGCTCCCGGCGAGCCACATTCTGTTTGGTGAGTTTCAGTCCCTCATAGGTGACCTTGCCAAAAAAAACCTTCTTGTCCTCATTCACTTCAAAAGTCACGTCCAGGGTGAACCTCTCTTCTGTTTCCGATACAAGAATTTGAACATCTGCATAGGGATAACCTTTATTCGCATAGATGGTCTTGATGTCAAAAGCCACCTCATACAATTTGGTCCAGTTGAAAGGTTCACCTTTCTTCAACGACTTCATCTCTTTTCTTGTCTTTTCCTCAAGCTCAGGCAGTCCTTCCTTCAAGATGATGTTCCCTAACTTAGTCTGATTTCCCTCCTTTATCTTTACCTTAACCACACAACTATTTTTCTTTTTCTCCTCAGCGTTAATTTCACACTCCGCCTCTAAGAATCCATGCACATGATATAAAGAATCGATGGAGGCTTGGTCTAGCTCCGCTTTTTTGAGATTGAATCTTCTTTTTTTGAAAAGGTTAAACCATTGGTTCTGCTTGAGGCTCATCTGATCTTTTATTTTGCCGTCAGAGAAATAGTGATTTCCTTCCACCATTATTTTCTCAATGATCGGCTTTTTCTGATTATCTGCCTGGGCAGGAGTTCCAAGGAGAACAAATCCTAAACAGATAAAAACAAAATGACGAAGTCCATTTGTAAAGATGTTGACCATAGAGAAGTCTTTAGGTTCTAAAATCAGCTATTCGACCCAATCTCTTTTTCGCCGGGGTGAAGCTTGGAAACCATGAAGGTTGCCTATTGGATTTTTGCCCAAAAAGAAAAATGGCTTAGTCCTCAATATTCCCAGTTCAGATTTAGTCCAAAATGGAAAAGCCCCAACTTATCTTTTCGCCCCTCCAGAAGAAGGTGTTTATTCAATCTATATTCCACGCCAGTCTCCTGTCCGCTGGATTGAGAAAGACGACGGGTGTAGCGAAGATAGACTTTATCGGAGATGTATTTTCCAATGGTGATCTGAGCGTCGGTGAGTCTGAATTTTTCACTCCAGGTGGGGACGATCTCAAAGGTCTCCACTCCCAGAGTCTGTCCGGCAATACTCTCAAGGAATCTGCTACTGTAAGCGCCCCCTAAGCTCTTGATCACCCTTTCCTGAAACAGGCTTCCCATTCCCACCGAATCCACAGAGGCGGTACCTCGCTGAAAAGCCAAAAGTTCCAGGATATCTTCCTTGGAATATAAAGAACCTGACGCCGTGTCCACTTCAGGCTCAGAGATGGTGCCACCGATAGCCAACTTGATTTCATCAGTTGAGCCGGTGCTCAAAAGGCTGCTACCCTCGGACGAAACTGACGATCCTCCCCCTAGTCTGGTGGACACCGAAAAATCGATTTTTGGATCAATTCTCTCCACGTTATCAAAGAAGAAAGACCCTTTTTCAATTTTAAACTTGGTTCCGTAAAGAAAATACTTCCCTCGAATGGTCTCCAGGTTACCCAAAATCTTAAGCTCGCCCGCCTCACGCAACACCAAGACATCCCCTTGGAATTCCAAGTTTACGTCATCATTTATGATCCAGCAATTGTTTGCGGCGGAGACGTCCAGATTCCAGTCCCACAGATCCTTTTCTTTGTGGCTGGGGGGAAGAGAGGCTTGCGAGCCAGAGGTGGAAAAAGGCTCACGGTAAAAAAGCTCGGAGAAAAGTATCTGGGCTGTGACTAAAGGTGGGGATTTTCCTGTTATCTCCAGGCTCAGGTCCGCTATGGCTGAAAGATCAGCATACTCATAATTAATCGGTATTTTATCTCCTGAGAAATAAAGGTCATAGTTGATGTTGTGTATATCTTCCAGATTTATAGTTCCAAACCCGGTCACCTCCCCTCTTACTTTTTTCCCCGGGGAAAAAACTTTCCACATCTTCTTAAATAGACTCCCCTCTTCTCTCCCCCCGTGCTCCATAAAACCGCGCACCTTGTCTAAGATAAGATTTTCGTTTTTCATCCTCATCTCCACCATCAACTCTTCTACCGGATCAGACAGTTGAACAAACTTTAAGCTCCCATCCTTCAAACTCATTTTCCCATCAAACTGAGGATGAAGCAGGTTTCCGGAAATCTTTAAATCACCTTCGAAGTCTCCTTTCAGATATTCGATTTCCGGGATAAACAATCTGATCAGCTCAAGTCGTTTTCCTTTCGCAGAAAAGCGGAAATTCTGCGGTTTTTCCAAAACTCTTTGATCTACTGAAGTGAAGGATAAGTCCAGAGGCAGAAAACCGCCCAAGATATATTCCCAGTCTGTGTCGGTCACGGCAAGATTTCTAACCTCCAGTTTCTTTTCTTTATATGATAAATCCATTTTCAGATGCCCTAACTCCATACCTTTGAACTCAAGTTGCTGGATTTCCCCTTTCAGGTCAATTTGTGGACTGGAAAAATCTCCCTGCAAGAAAGCTTCAAGGGAAAGTTTTCCCTCTATTGGTTCTGAACTCAAAAGCCCTGCCCAGGGAACAATGTCCAATCCGGATACCTTTATAGCAAGATCCATTCTCTCTTCGTAGTCAATATCACCTGAAATATCGATTTCGCCTGTTTTCCCGGAAAGAACAAATTTCCTTATTCGCACCTTTTGGGTGTCGATGTTGACCACTGTCGGTGAAAGAGATTCCAGACGATTTCCTCGGTAATCCAATACTATCTGGTAGATCAACAAGGTTTGAGGAGCCTGGGAAATATCTAACTCACCCCAGAAATTCAATCCCAGGTAATCGCTTTCCAGGCGGGCTGAGTCTATCTTGATCCACTGATCATCTATCTTTATCCGGGAGATCAGACTGTCGTAGTCCACGCCCCAGGCTTCTCCATCCAAGAAGCGAATACCGGTATATCCTTTTTGCTTGGTGAGGAAATTAGCTATCTTAAGGTCAACTTTTGCATCTGAACTAAAAAGTTGATAGACATAACAAGAGTCTGAGATGAAGTCCCCTTCGACGTCGAAATCCTCAGTCTTTCCGCTGATATTTACGAAAGCCTTCCCTCTTCCCCTCATCTCCCTTATAAAGATTTGATCCCAGAAATCCCTTAAGTCCCTGAAGTTTACCCATGCATCTATATCTACCTCTCCTTCATATTGCAATTCACCCCTTAAAACTACATTAGTATTTTTGTAGTCTAACTGAAATTGGGGATGGAAAGTCACAGCGGAGGTGGTGACGTCCAGAACTCCTTTAGCCGCGCTGAAGCTATATTGCTCAATTTTTCCCTCCTGCAGATTTACCTCCATCTGCATGAACAATTCTTTCTCTGAGGTGGATCTTCCCTGCATGCGAATGTCTCCGGAAAAATCAGTCTGAAGACTCCCAAAGACGATGTTGTTTAGATCAAGATTGTTCAACTGCCCCTCGAATTCATACTCCTCTGGTATTTTTCTGAAATTAAACATCCCCTTTCCATTTAGAGGAGCGCCGAAAGCTTTGCCACTAATGGAGGAGAAGGTAAACTTTTTGTTCTGATAGGAATATCGGGTCTTTACCTGCTCGAATCTTCTTCCCAAAAACAGCCCATCCAAGGTTGCCCTCCCCCCAAATCTTTTGAGATTTCCTTCACAGGTTCCCTCCACATCCAGAACGCCTTCCAGATCTACTCCGGTCAATTTCTTTATATCCTCCAGATTCACCGGCTCTGCTTTGACTGAAAGGGAAAACTGCGGTTCTCGGAGATTGCCCACATTCCCTGAAATCTCCACATCTGAGTCTTTTGTCTTAATCTTTAATTCTTCAATGGATAGACTGTCCCCTTTAAGCCATAAAAAACCTTCCAAACTCTTTAAAAGAAAATCCTTCTGGGGGTATGTGAAATCACCCCGAAGGATGTTTGTTTTGGTTCCGTCTCTGTCCTTACATAAGGAAAGCTCAAGATTTAAGCTATCTATGATGGATTGTTTCTCTGGGGAAAGATATTCAAGACGGCCATCTTTGATTTCCAAATTTCCGATCTTGAAATCGAATAAGCCTGTCTTGGAGATGACCTTGTCTTCGGTGCGAGGAAGTGCCACCAGAAGTTTGCCCTCCTTGGTCTTTCTGATGGCAAACACAGGATCATCGATGGTTAAGGAATCCAATATCCATTTTTTCCTCCAGAGATTGGAAAGCTTATAATTCACCTTAAGATAGGGAATCTCCGCCATCCTGTATCCTTTGTCTTCCTGCACGAAGTCAACCGTCAAATCCTTTACTACAAGCTCCCTCCAGAATGATCCACTAATATCTCCCACATTTACCTTAACCGAATACCTGCTTTGCACAAAAACTTTTAACAATCGATTGGCTTGATTCTCCAGGAGTCTGGTTTGGGTAAAAAGCCCCCAGAAGATCAGACAGGCTAAGAGCAGAAATGAAAAAAGATAGAGAGGATTTTTAAATCTTTTCTTCATATAAAAAATCTTTTATTTTGTCTGGCCTCTTTGATTTCTACTTCTACCAACATTCATAACTTTCTTTATCTTGTGATCCCGTTCGTAGGTGTAGGAGAAAAAAGATTCTTAGCTTTTTGGTAAACCATTAAGATTATACGATTATATCAAAAAAAAATCGTCAGTCAAGGTTAAAAAAACAATTTGGGAGACTGTTTATAAAGTATGCCTTGTTAGAAAAAAAATAATCTGCAATTTTTTGAAAAGCCGACAGTGTTGGATAGATGTCAGGTGAACTCATGCCCATCAAGTATTTTGGACTCCATAACTGCCGTCAAAAAGTCAAACAGATAGAAGGTTTGTTGGAGTGCCAAGCTTTAGGGCTTGTTGAAAAAGCTACACTCCGGGGCGGGATGACGAAGACCCGTCTGGGAATTCCCGCCCCCTATGGAAGGCAATTACTTATCATCCATAGGGCCCGCGCCTTTGGCGGGCCAAAGGGGTTTTTCAACAGTCCCTGAGGGGGCAAGGGGGTGAGGTGAACTAACCATGTAACAGAATTGCCCCCACTTTTCCCCCACAAAAAGCACAGAGGAAACCTGCCAAGGTCTCCCCTGCTTGCATTTTGTGATCTTTCGTTTGAATCTTGAGACCAAACTTGTTTTGTAGTAGTTGCCCAATTTATTGGGCGGATTTGTGCTCGATAAATCGAGCAACTACATTCATATGGTGGCAGGAGCCGACTTACCTTATCTGTTGTTGTAGTCGCCCAATTTATTGAGCGAATTTGTGCTCGATAAATCGAGCAACTACACACGCGTGCTGGCAAGACTGAACATATGTTAGGGCTCAAATAGCTTCTTGATCCCCACTTTTTGTTTTATCAACTTATTTCAACAGCTTGGCGGTGGTCCTCCTTTGTATAGATAGTTAATCAGATAAAGTACATCACCCAGGTCAACCACTCCGTCGCAACTTGCATCTCCAGCCGCTAAGGGATCAGGAGCAGGTCCGTCTTTATATAGATAATTTATCAAGTAAAGCACATCTCCAAGCTCTATTATCCCGTCTGCATTCACATCGCCACGGATGAAGTAGATAAAGTGCCAGGTCACATCAGACCATGTCTCTGCTCCCCAGTTGTCTTTAGCCATCACCTTCCAATAGTATCTGCCGATGTCCAGTGTGTCAGTAAAGGTATTCTTTACGAGATCGCTATGGACAACCGTCTCAGAGTCAGAAGAACTAAAGAAGGTGTGCATGATATAAAGATCATATCTGATCTGATCGCTCAAATTGACGTCTTGAGTTTTTGCCCAGTGAAACTCGACCACACTTGAGGTTGTCTCAGCGTCTGCTGGTGAAAGAAGAGGGAAAGGATAGGGTGGCGAGTTGCCAGGAATTTGGGTTAAGTTCTTGTATATGGAAATATTGTTGGTATTAGCATGCGCTACAGCCAAGTCCATATCAGCATCCTCATCCAGATTCGCACAAAAAAGGCCAGTAAAAGGCCCCTCTACGGGAGAGTAGTATACTGGAGTCTGAAATGACCCGTCCCCGTTGTTGCGTAAGATGGCGAGATTACCGCCGTGATTTGACACAGCTAAGTCTAAATCGTTGTCCCCATCCAGATCCGCACTAAAAACAGAAAAAGGTATATGTCCCGCCGCATAATTGCTGTCGAGTTGAAAAGACCCATTTCCATCGTTCTTTAGGATGGAAACGCCGTAGGGAGAATGCTTAAATGCCACGGCCATGTCTAAATCCAAATCTCCATCTAGATCAGCACAAAAAACAGAAACAGGATTCTCTCCTGTTCCAAAGTTGACCGGCGGTTGAAAAGTCCCATCCCCATTGTTTTTTAAGAAGGAGACATAATCGCTATAAACATTTGCCACGGCTAAGTCTAAATTCAAATCTCCGTCCAGGTCAGCACAAAAAACGGAGCGAGGACCATTTCCTGCCTCATAGTTCACTGCGGCCTGAAAGTTCCCATCACCTTCGTTCATCAAGACGGAGACACTATCGCTAAATAGATTTGCCACGGCTAAGTCGAAATCACAATCTCCATCTAAATCCGCACAAAAAACAGATAAGGGACCATCTCCGACCGCGTAGTTGGCATCGAGTTCAAAAGTTGCATTCCCATTGTTCTTTAAGATGGAAACGTTGTCGCTGGAATCATTTGCCACAGCTAAGTCCAAATCCAAGTCCCCATCTAAGTCAGCGCAGAAAACGGAATAAGGCCAATCCCCTACCTCGTAGAGGACTGGACCTTGAAAAGAACCGTCTCCATTGTTTTTTAGTATCGAGACATAATTGCCGTAATAACCTGCGACCGCTAAGTCAAGATTCATGTCTCCATCCAGATCAGCGCAGAAGATGCCACGAGGGTCAACGCTTACATCGTAAGCAACGGGCGGGGCGAACCATTCCCCTGTGTAACTGTAATAGATATTCCAGTTTTCCTCCTGATCGCCGGGGAATACCGAGCCAAGCTGGTTGGAACCATCGTAAAAAGCCGCTGGTTGGATTTGGTTGCCCTCATCAGAAGTTACCGGCTCAGGAGTTGACCATCCACCCTCATAGGTACTCTGATAAATGTTCCAGTCGCCGTCCCGGGTGCTCTGCCAGGTTACAAGTATCTTATCCTTGCCATCATAAGTTACACTGGGACAAAGGTCATCACCCGGGTCGGTGGTTACGGGCATGTCAGAGGACCAGCTTATCCCATCATAATACTTAGAATAAATGTCTAAGTTTCCATCTCGGTTGGAACGCCAAAGCACCCACACGTTGCCTGAAGTATCCGCAGTAACCGAAGGCTGGAGATCGTAGCCGGGATCATCGGTCACCCCAATCTCCGTTGACCAACTAACTCCGTTATAATACTTGGCATACAAATCCCAATTTCCGTTCTTCTTGGCATACCACACTACCCATACATTTTCGTTCTTATCGACGGTTATTACTGGGTCCCTCTCCTCATGTAAGGAAGAAGTTATATAGGCATTGGGGGACCAAACAGAACCGTTATAGTAGCTATACATGATATCGGAGTCCGGTTTTCTTTCGGTTCTCCACACCACCCAGACGTTTCCTGAGCTATCAACCGCTGATTTTGGCTCAACGTCATAGGGGTCAGCGGTAGTTATTCTGATTGGGCTTGACCACGATGAGCCGTTATTGTAAATTCCATAAATATCCCATCCATCTATATAATTCTCCACCTCGCGGTAGCTCTGCCAAAAAATCCAGACGTTTCCTGAGTTGTCGGTGGTCATGGAGGGATGAAAGTCCCAGGGAACAGAAAATGCAATCTCCTCAGGCTCAGACCAGGTGACACCATCGTAATAACTGGTCCAGATATTTGCCCGGACATCCCTTCCTGCATTCCAGGCTGTCCAGATATTGCCGGAGTTGTCCACACAGGCAGAAGGATTGCCATCGGTAAAGGGGGAGACGTCAATCGGAGATGTGTCCCATTTGGGAACATTTCTTCTTACGGGTTTGGGTGAAAATCCCGCGAGAGTGAGAGGATTTCCGTGTCCATGCGGTTTTAGGGTGGGGTCTCCAAATATATGACAGCCCCAGAACCAATCATAACACCACCATATCCAGTCCAGAAAAGACTCACCCAAGTTCTTTCCGTCACCCAAACTTGCATACAAGTCCTCAAATTGGTCCCCGTACATGATCCTGGTTTCTCCGATAACGGCAACGACGTAGTCGCTTCCGAAAAGATAGGATTGTCCCAAATTGTTAAGTTCAGTATATTTGGCGTTGGAGCAGGCATTCAAGAGAACAAAAATAGCTTCGGGGTTCACATGGGGCATTTCGTAGCTGAACACACTTCCGCCTCCATAGGTTTCATCGTGCAAGAAAAAGGTGCTCCCCCAAGGCGAAGAGTGAGCCAGAAGATGAACCCATTCGTATCCTTGTTGCAACATATATTTGTAGTTCAAAGCGGTGGTGGCGTCCTCATTGTCCATAAATGTCACGTCATCGTAGACCCAATTCAGGTAAGTTTCAACTTCAGGATACCAGGTGCACTCCATGTATCCCAAAGCCCTATCGGGAAGAGTCAAACTTCCAGTTCTGTAAGCATGGTTCTTAACAAAATATTGATTAAGCTGTTTTATCTCGTCCCCAAAGATACAATTAGAAGGGGTAATTCTTCCGGACCAGATCTCCGGCTCTAAATTACCTGACATGTTATCATAGAAGCCATCCGCATCGTAATCGTTCCAGGTTCCGTTCAAATCCATATAGAAATAGTCCGTGGGAAAATGGGAGACATAATACCAGTCAGTTTCCATCCAAGCGGCAGGGACATCTCCCACCAGAATAACTCCCACCAAATCATCAGAAGTATATTCCGACAACAAAGTTGCTCTAATATCTTCTGGAGTCTCGGTGGTTACTTGAGTTACTGAAACTGAATAGCCGTCTGTTTCAAGGTCAGAAATGAATTGATCAAAGTTTGTTTGGATGGCAGGATAAATATCCGAATCAACAAACACATGCACCAATCCTTCATCCTGTATCTTTCTTATCCTCTTGAAATCAGGACGGGGCTTTACCCCTTTTAGAATCTTAATCTGTTTGAATATCCCCGGCTCGATCTTCAGCGGATCTTTGCACTGAGCAATTTTCTTCTCCAACTCAGCGATTTTCAAGGAATCATCTGAGCTTGCCTCAGCGTTTAAACCCACTAACAGAAGGAGAATAAGGAAAACAAATATCTTTTTGTGCATCTTGCAACCTCCGGTGTAGATAGGTTAAAAGTAAAAAGGGAAATATTTAAAGTTCAAACATTAGATTCTTCTCCAAAATAATCGCTAATGTATCTTGTATCAGTCAGTTGGATCTTAATTCAAAACAGCCACCGCAGAGAAGACTCAAACACTAAAGCCGAAACCAGCAGTGCAAATTCCTTTTACAAAATAATTAGAAAACAAAAAAAAGCAAGCAAAATCTTCTCACAATGAACAATTTTACACAAAACAACTTGCACAATGACCGACAGTCAGTCTCTTTATCGGCAACAGTTGTCTAGTCTGTGCCTGAAAAACAAGCTATCTGCGGCATGGATGCATGAGCCTTGGTGAACCGAAGTAGTGAATTCGTCCAAACTTCTATACGTTTCCACCGTATACAAATTTCACTTGAGTTCGAGCGAACCGGGGCAAGGAATTTTTTATCTTGACAATTTTGGCTGTTTTGGTTAATATTGAGCTCAATGAAGATAGAATTGAAAAGAACATCTGAGGATTTCAGCCAGAAGCTTAATCTGGAGGAAAGTCCTGAGGTTTTAAAACTTGAGGCAGAAGGGGCAACTTTTGAGAAGTCGGTTAAAGTTGAACTTTCAGTCTCCAAAAGCCAGGATCAATTGATCTGCAGAGGTAAAGTCAAAACTTCAGTGAAGCTGGAGTGCTCTCGCTGTCTGACCGAATATGACCAAAACATATCTTCAGATCTTGATTTTGTGATAGACTTAGCGGGAAACTTATCCGCAGGGTCCATAGGAGATGGAATGAAGTCAGAGGAGGAAGGGTATTTTGTCGCCGATCCGTCTTCGACATTTTTCGAAATCGATGATCTGGTGCGGGAGGCGATAATTTTGTCCTTGCCACTTAAGCCTCTCTGTTCGGAGGATTGCAAAGGGTTATGTCCCATTTGCGGAACCGATCTGAACAGATCGCAATGCAGTTGCGTCAAGGAAAAGACCGATCCCCGATGGGATCAGTTAAAAGGATTATTGAAGAAAAAGTCGTGAGATTTCATTATCGATTGAACGAAAACGCGCATAATAAATGTTAACTGCACCCGTAGAAGGGTCAAGAGGCAAGGATCAGGAAGAGTTAAAGCCTGCAGTTACTAATTAAAGAGGAAAAGATGCCTTTACCGAAAAGAAGACATTCCAAACCACGCGGCGCCAAAAGACGCACCCACTGGAAGCTTACCATTCCCAACTTAGTGGAATGCCCGCATTGTCATCAGCCCAAGTTGCCTCACCGCATCTGTCCGAATTGTGGATATTACAAGGGCAGACAGGTGATCACCCCGAAGGAGACCTAAAAAAGGTCAAGGGTCAAAGGGTCATGGGGCAAGGGGTGAGGATATGATATAGAGTGACAGAGGTGAAAGAGAGTGAATGAAAAGGTGAAAATAGTGGTGGACGCTATGGGTGGTGATCTCGCTCCCGCTTCAGTGGTGGAAGGGTCGATCTGGGCGCACCGGGAGAATCATGGAAACTTTGAGATGGTGCTGGTGGGAGAGAAGGGAAAAATCCACTCAGAGCTTTCCCGCTTGAAAGCTACTAATGCCCCTTTTGTCATTCATCATGCCTCCGAGCGAATCAGCATGGAAGATGAGGCGGTGGAGAGCTTGAAAAAGAAAGATTCTTCTATCGCCGTGGGAATGAGATTGCAGAAGGAGGGGAAGGTGGATGCCTTCATCTCTGGAGGAAACACCGGCGCGGTTATGACCCATGCCCTCATGACCCTGGGGAGATTAGAGGAAATCCACCGCCCAGCCATTGCTTCCTTTCTGCCCACTGAGAAAGGGATAGTGGTGGTTCTGGACGCGGGAGCCAATGCTGAATGTAAGGCTATAAACCTGTATCAGTTTGCAGTGATGGGATCGGTCTATACCAGCCAGGTTCTCAAAAAGCCAAACCCCCGTATAGGGCTTCTCTCCATCGGGGAGGAGAGCACCAAGGGGAATGAAGTGACTCTTGTGGCTCATAAGCTTTTAAGTGAGGATCGTTCCTTAAATTTCATCGGGAATGTGGAGGGGCGGGACGTTTTAAAAGGGACCTGCGACGTGGTGGTGTGCGATGGTTTTGTAGGAAACATCGTTTTAAAATTCACCGAAAGCATCGATGGGTTCTTAACCTCGCTGGTAAAGAAAAGAGTTAAGGAAAGTCTTCTTTTCAGGCTGGGGGCTTTCTTAGTGAAGGTTTCCATAAGAGATTTAAGGAAGGTTTTGGATTACACCGAATATGGTGGTGCACCCCTTCTGGGGGTGGATGGAGTGTGTATTATCTGTCACGGAGATTCGCCGCCCAAAGCTATCAAGAATGCCTTGAAGCTGGCCGCCGACATGGTGAAAAAAAAGGTAAACCAACACATTGTCAACGCATTCAGGAATAAAAAGAGGTTAAATGAATAAGAAGATAAATTCAAAGATCACCGGCACGGGCTCCTTTGCGCCATCCAGGATTTTGACCAATTACGATTTAGAGAAGATGGTGGATACCTCCGACGAATGGATCATCACCCGCACCGGGATAAAGGAAAGAAGAATAGCAGAGAATGGGACCGGCACATCTGATTTATCCCTGGAGGCATCCTTAATTGCCCTGAAGGAGGCAAATCTTGAGCCTGATCAAATCGATCTGATCCTTCTGGGGACGGTCACTCCGGATTATCTTCTGCCTTCCACCGCCTGTATTCTGCAGGACAAGCTGAAAGCAAAAAATGCCGCAGTTTTGGATATCGTGGCGGCTTGTTCCGGATTCATCTATGGTCTTTCCATCGCATCAGCATTCATTGCCATAGGACAATACAAAAACGCCTTGGTGATCGGAGTGGAAACTCTCTCCAAGATAACAAACTGGGAAGACCGGAACACCTGTGTTCTTTTCGGGGATGGAGCCGGAGCGGCAGTGGTTTCAGCCACCACAGAGGAGAAAGGCATTTTGGGCACATTCCTGTCAGGAGACGGATCCTTGGCTAATCTTCTTCATATCCCGGTAGGTGGAACTAAAGCCCCCCTTACCAAAGAGAACATTAATTTAAAGCAACATTATATCTCCATGCAGGGAAATGAAGTATTCAAATCTGCGGTCAGAGCCATGGCGGGTGCGGCGGAACGTATCATTCATAAGGTAGGGCTTCCCCCGGAGGAGATAGATCTTCTGATCCCGCATCAAGCCAATATCAGAATCATAGAGGCGCTGGCAAAAAGGCTGAAGCTACCCATGGAGAAAGTGTACGTCAACATTGACCGGTATGGGAACACCTCTGCCGCCTCAGTTCCCATTGCCTTGGATGAAGCCAGAAAGAGAGGCGTGATAAAGGAGGGATCGAACACTGTTTTAGTCGCCTTTGGAGCCGGATTTACCTGGGGATCGGCGGTGATAAAGTGGTGAGTGGAAGTTTCAAAGTGGAAGAAAGCAAGAGAAAAAATATAATCTTATAGGAGGGAAAAACAAGGCAATACATAATTCTTGGGTTAATTATCATTCTTCTTGGAATGACCGGTGCCTACATACTGTCATCTCCGGTTGCAAGGAAACGTCTCATGCCTTTCCTGATAACTCTCTTAGCACTGATCCTTGTATAGTTGATTATGGCAATTATTATACCAAGAAAAGCGCCACAGGAAACTAAGCCAGAAGAAATTGAGACAACCAGAACCGAGACAATCAAAATTGGGACAAGAAAGATTTGCATACAACTTATGGGAACGCCTAACGCACCAGATCCCCACGACCGAGAAAGACCACTACCAGACCGGAGCTTTATGGTCAAATGGGAAGGAATGGCGCAACCATATAAGTACACGTTGGACAATTCTGGTTCAATGAGAGTTGAAATACCAGCGGAGCACGAAGGAGTAACGGTCAAATATATGATAAACTATAATGACTACACGGAACAACCATGGAAGGTCCTTGACTATAGTAGAATTGAAAACGACACGCTTAAGCTTTATATACTTCCATACCATCCGGAGTAAACTGTCGTCATGAAAAAAATCAAAGACAAGATTCTAGAGAAAATTCTAAGAGAAATTGATCTTCTACTCAAGCGATTCTTGAACGGTGAATATAAGCTGATCCTCTTTGGGTCAAGAGCAAGAGGGGAAGAAAGCGAATTTTCGGATGTGGATTTGATGGTGATTCTTGATGACAAGATAAGCAACTTTGAGACCAAAGAGAAGATACGAGACATCATACACGATTTCTCACTTAAATACCCCTATCTTTTTTCAGTGATGATCGTTTCTAAATCTATTGCCCAAAAACGTAAAGGATTCCTCGTCTTTGATTCTATAGAAAAAGAAGGGATAGTTATAGGTGCATAATAAATTAGAAAACATGAAACTACTTTTAGAGAAAGCAAATGAAAGCTTAGAAGTGGCTAAATCACTTCTCCAAGATGGTCATTATGGCTTCAGTGCCTCCAGAAGTTATTATACTATGTTTTATGCCACTGAGGCAATTTTACTTCATAAAGATCTGCAATTTTCAAAACATTCGGCAGTTCTTTCCTCATTCAATAAAGAATTCGTTAAGGAAGGGACATTTCCAACTTCGATATTTAAATCTCTACAAAAGGGATTCGAGCTTCGACAGGAGGGGGACTATGGATTAATTCCTGTGGAGCAGGAAGAAGCAAAGCAATTACTTGAAGAATCTTTGATTTTTGTCAGGACTATAAGAGATTTCCTGAAAAAAGAAAGCTACGACGTCTGAAATTTGATTGGTAAAAGAGAAGTTTATAACTTTTATGGACAAAATTGCATTTTTATTTCCAGGACAAGGGGCGCAATATGTGGGGATGGCAAAGGATGTCTACGATTCCCATCCGGACGTGAGAGAACTCTACTCTACCGCAGAGAAAATCTTGGGAATTGATTTGGCTAAGATTTCTTTTGAAGGACCACCGGAAGTTTTAATTCAAACGCAATACACTCAACCCGCCATCTTCACCCACAGCGTGGCATTATGGACACTGTTAAAAGATCAGAGACTTGAACCTGCGCTCACCGCCGGTCATAGTCTGGGAGAGTATTCTGCTCTGGTGGCAGCAGGGGCTTTATCGTTTGAAGATGGTCTGGAGGCGGTGAAGGTCCGAAGCCTTTTGATGCAGGAAGCTTGTGAGAAAAGCAAGGGAACTATGGCGGCTATCATTGGGCTTTCGGAGAAAGATGTCCTGTCCATTTGCCGGGAAGCCGCAAATTACGGCATCATTCAGCCAGCCAACTATAACTCCAAAGATCAAATAGCCATCTCCGGCGAAAGAAGAGCAGTGGAAAAGGGGGTGGAGTTGGCAAAAGAGAGGGGTGCCAAAAGAGCAATCCTTTTGGAGGTGGCAGGAGCTTTTCACTCCGAGCTTATGCGTCCGGCTCAAAGTGAGTTCAAACAGGTGATAGACAAATTGGAGGTGAAAAAGCCTGTGGTTCCGGTGGTGGCTAATGTCAATGCGGAGCCTGCCCTCGATCCTTCACAGATAAAGGAGCTTTTGGTAGACCAGATAACCATGCCGGTCCTGTGGTATCAATCCATGGAACGGATGTATAAAGAGGGAGTGAGAAATTTCGTGGAGGTCGGTCCGGGAAAGGTGTTACAGGGACTTTTGAAAAGATCGTTCAAAGATACAAAGAATTTTGGAATAGATAAGTTAGCTGATTTTGAGAAGTTTGCTGAAATGGTAAAGGTCGGAGCGATCTAAGAGAAACTGGCGAAAAGTGTCATTCTGAGGCGTAGCCGAAGAATCTCAAGTTTATAACATACTTAAATCTGTGAGATTCTTCACTTCGCCCCGCTGGAGGCGGGGCTTCGTTCAGAATGACAGCAAAACAGAGCGAACATGAGTTTGAAAGGCAAAGTAGCGTTGGTAACCGGAGGCGCACAGGGGATAGGAAAAGCTATTGCGGTAAAATTAGCTCGAGAAGGCGCAAATGTAGCCATCGCCGACGTTAATATTGACTTGGCTCAGAGTGCCCTTTCGGAGATGAAAAGCTGGGGAGTGACCACGGTCGCTTTCAAGGTAGATGTATCCGATTCCTCCCAGGTGGAGGAGTTGATAAAAAAGGTTATGGAGAGATTTCCCTCATTGGATGTTTTGGTCAACAATGCGGGAATCACCCGGGACGCTCTTTTGATCCGAACCACCGAGGAGGATTGGGATCAGGTGATGAAGGTCAACTTGAAAGGCGCATTCAATCTGACCAAAAGCGCAGGCAAGGTGATGATTAAGCAAAAATCCGGAAGGATCGTGAACATCACCTCGGTGATTGGATTGATGGGAAATGTGGGGCAGGCAAGCTATGCCGCCTCCAAGGCGGGATTAGTCGGGTTGACCAAGTCAGCCGCCAAAGAACTTGCCGGTCGGGGAATAACCGTGAACGCAGTGGCTCCTGGATACATCCAAACAGCCATGACGGAAAAACTTTCTCAAGCGGCAAAAGATGCTTTTCTTAACCTGATTCCCTTAAAGAGGACGGGCACGCCAGAGGATGTGGCAAATCTGGTGGCATTTTTGGTTTCAGATCAAGCCAGCTACATCACCGGACAGGTGATTCAGGTGGATGGAGGGCTTTTGATGTGAGAAATCTCGTTTTCTGGTGATGTTTCGGGAGTCCATACGGTTGCTTCGCATAAAATTCCCGAAGATAACTGGCATTTCCTAATGCCCATGCATTAGAGAAAGGATAGACGAACAGTTCATCTATCATCCCAAATTTGGTATGAAAAGCAAACCATTCGTCTATGATCAAGTTAGAAGAAATTGTAAGTTAGGGCAAAAAAACAGAAGTAGGTAAGCCATGAAGCTGACTGTCGACGAAAAGAAACTCTACCAACTGGTAAAAAAAGCTTTGTCGGAAGTGATGGAAGAAAATGCGTATGCATCCTCGATATGAATCCAGCAAGGAAGGCATTAAGGTATTAGAAAAGCTGAACAAGTAAATTGCAATGGTTTTGTTGCCAAATTACGAATATGCGATAATAGAATCTGTAAAACTGCGGGATTACATACTTTCCCCAACCCATCCCATTGGAAAATTTAAAGCCAAATTTTTCAAGGAGGCTGGTTACACTCATGATTCTTGGCAAATATTGGAGAGAGATATCCGAGAACAACACCTTTTAAAGGATGCAATGGAAGGAAAACCTTCACCCTTCGGAAAGAAATATGAGATAACCGCTCCCTTGAAGGGGCCAAAGTCGGTTATTGTTGTGACATCAGTGTGGATTATTTTGAAAGGAGAAAAGGTTCCAAGATTGATAACACTTATTCCAGAGGTGAGATAGATGAAATTTGATTTGATTGAGACGGTTGTTTTAACTAAGGATATGGACGAGCATAATCTTAAAAAGGGTGACTTGGGAAGTGTAGTTGAAATCTATGGAGACCACGATTATGAGGTTGAATTCGTCACTGCTGGTGGACGGACGGTAGCACTGGTTCCCCTAAATGAAAAAGATATTCGTCCGGTAGAAGCGAAGGATATGGTTTCTGTAAGAGCTTTGCAAGAAGTGACATAAACCTTACATAATGGCACAGTATATCCGCCACGAGCTTATGCCTTTGACCTTTTAGAAATTGCTCCCTTCGGTCGCAACATCGTATATCGTCGAAATGTTGGGCGCAATTGTAAGCTAGGTGAAAAAACAGAAGGAGATAAGCCATGAAGCTCACTGTCGACGAAAAGAAACTCTACCAATTGGTAAAGAAAGCTTTGTCCGAAGTGATGGAAGAAAATGCGTATGCATCTTCGATCTGAAGAAATTGAAATTGGGGCTGATTCCTTATGTGCAAGACGAGGAAATGAAAGAGATAGAAGAAATCTTTGGGACACCAGAGAGATACAAGAAACAGGAACTGGTTTCAATCTTCAAATCATAAAACTTGGTTGTGCTTTTTTGTTCCTCATTTTAAATTTGTTGAATTAGGAATATGCTTGCTTAAAGCGAAAAGTTGATGGAAAATAAGTTTAGTGAAAAACATGAAAAGGAGGTTATAGTATGTCGGTGGAAGAAAGGGTGAAAAAGATCGTGATTGATCAGTTGGGTGCGGAGGAAGGTCAGGTGACCGGTGAGGCGAAATTCGTGGATGATCTGGGGGCAGACTCTCTGGACACGGTGGAGCTGGTCATGGCTTTAGAGGAGGAATTCAAATTAGAAATTCCGGATGAGGAGGCGGAAAAGATCACCACAGTGGGACAAGCCATTGATTATATAGAAGCGCACCAATCCAAAGAAGAGAGCTAAGAGGTTATCATGAATAGTTCCGTTATCTCTTTAAATCGGGTGGTGGTTACCGGGATGGGGGTGATAGCTCCGGTTGGCAATTCGGTGGAGGAATTCTGGAACAATCTCAAAAATGGTGTCTCCGGCATCGATCGAGTGAGCCGATTTGATCCCGCCCAGTTCACCACTCAAATTGCCGGAGAAGTCAAGGGCTTTGATGCCTCTAAATATATGGAGAAAAAAGAGGCACGAAGGATGGATTTAGCCCAGCAGTATGCTGTGGCCTGCGCTCAGCAGGCTTTTGACCAGTCCGGCCTGGGGTCAGATTCTCTGGATCGGGAACGGGCAGGAGTGGTGGTGGGGAGCGGGATCGGAGGCATAGAGACCTTTGAAAAACAACATGCTATTCTTTTAAACCAGGGTCCTAATCGGGTTAGCCCCTTTTTCATTCCCATGATGATCATCGACATGTGTGCCGGGTTGATCTCCATACGTTTTAATTTCAAAGGACCCAACTACGCCACCGTGTCTGCCTGTTCCTCCGGCGCTCATGCCATCGCGGATGCCTTCAGAATAATCCAGCGAGGAGAGGCGGATGTGATGATCACCGGAGGAAGCGAGGCTTCCATCACCCCGACGTCTTTGGCCGGATTCTGTTCTGCCCGAGCCATATCTACCCGTAACCATGAGCCACAGAAAGCCTCCCGCCCTTTTGATAAAGAGAGAGATGGATTTGTGATGTCGGAGGGAGCTGGAATACTGATCTTGGAAAGTCTGGAGCATGCTCAAAGCCGGGGTGCAAAAATCTTTGCTGAGATTTTGGGAGTGGGAATGACCGCCGATGCTTACCATATCACCGCACCCGCTCCCGGAGGCGAGGGAGCCATTAGGGCAATGAGGTTAGCTTTAAAGGATGCCGGTCTGTCTCCTGATTCGGTGGATTATATTAACGCTCATGGAACCTCCACCGACCTAAATGATTTGACTGAAACCCAAGCCATCAAGGTGGTGTTTGGAGAAAAGGCTAAAAAGATTCCGGTAAATTCCACCAAATCAATGATCGGTCATCTGTTGGGAGCGGGTGGAGCGGTGGAGATAGTCGCCACCATCAAGTCGATCCAAGAGGGAGTTCTCCATCCCACCATAAACTATGAGTTTCCCGACCCGGAATGCGATTTGGACTATGTGCCCAATCAGAAGCGAGAAGTTGATGTTAATGTGGCCTTAAGCAATTCCTTTGGGTTTGGCGGGCATAATGTCTCCATCGCTGTAAGGAAATTCGTTCCATGAGAATAAACCCGCTTTTTACTCTAATGTGGCGGAAGGCTTCAGCCTTCCGTTCATAACTATGGAGACCTGTCCGCAGGATCCCGTGGAAAGGTCTCCGCTACACCTTGGTAACTAATGGATTAATAGAATATTTATATGTAATCTAATCCAGGTATTTTCTGGTTAAGTTTCAGTTTCCCTGTTTTCCGCAATAGCTCATGTCACCTCATTTGCTCACATTTCTTAGAAGATTATTCAGCAAAGGGAACCAGTTTAAAAAATGCCGGGAACTGGAAAAAAGGTTGGGCTATGGTTTCAGAAATCTGGAGCTTTTGGATCGAGCCTTAACTCATAGATCTTACATTCATACCCCGGAGAACGAGAATCTGCGGGCAAATGAGAGACTGGAATTTTTGGGCGACTCGGTTTTGGGAATGGTGACCAGTCGATTTTTATTTGAGAACTTTCCTGATAAAAACGAAGGGGATTTGACTAAGCTGAAATCCACCCTGGTCAGTGAAGCTAACTTGAGCCGAATCGCCAAATCCGTCTCTCTGGGGAAATACCTCAATTTAAGCGGGGAGGAGGAAAAATCTGGAGGAAGGGAGAGGAACTCCATTATCTCCGATGCTTACGAGGCGGTCATCGGAGCGGTCTTTCTGGATGGTGGCTTAGCCCCTGCAGAGAAGATGGTACGGAATCAAATACTAAAAAAATATCTGGAGATCACCACCGACCAAGCCCTCTACAATTACAAAGGGGAGCTTCTGGAATACATGCAGGCTCTGGGGTTGGGACTGCCCAAATATAATGTACTGCAAGAAAAAGGACCGGATCACCAGAAAAGATTTATCATCGCCGTGTCAGTTAAAGGAAAAAAAATAGGAGAAGGGATGGGGAAAAATAAAAAAGAGGCAGAACAAAAAGCCGCCAGGATGGCCCTGGAAAACATCGACCGGCTATTCAAAGACCTTAAGGAAGAGAATCAACAACCAGATCTCTGAAAAGTTAAATTGGAAGAGTTGATATTGGAGTGTCAAGTTTTAGCTTGACCAACCAAGTTTAGTGCTTGTTCCCATGTTAGGTCTGCCTAAAGGCAGACACTCCAGGTTCCACGTTGCTTTTGTTTGTAGGTCTCGTCTTGCGGAAAAAGACAAAAAGCTTTAATCTGGTTTCGCTAAAACGGGACACTCCAATTTGCCGTTTTAAAGTGGTTTTTCAGAGATCTCACAGCTTTCCCCAGACAAACTTTTGAGATGAAAAGGTGGCGAGTAATTTTCACCGGCGCAAATGATGCCTTCTTCAACATGGCTTTGGATGAAGCGCTTTTGCTTTCCTGTCAGAAAGGAACCTCTCCTCCGGTTCTGCGCCTTTATCTCTGGGATCCACCGGCTGTATCCATGGGCTACTTTCAATCCGCAGAAAAAACAGTTGATCTAAAAAAATGCAAAGATAAGGGTATCCATTTGGTGAGAAGAATCACCGGGGGAAGGGCGGTTCTACATGAGGATGAGATCACCTACAGCGTGTGTGCATCCTCAGACTATTTCCCTCACCTGGGAGAAAACACCATCCAAACCTATCAGAAATTAAGCATGGCTTTGTTAGAATCATTACGTCTCTTAGGCATCAATGGAAAATGGGTCAAGCCGTTCAGAAAAAAAGAGTTGGCATCTTCTCATATTATCTTTTCCAAACCATGCTTTGTTAGCAATTCCAGATATGAGATATTGGTGAAAGGCAAAAAGCTGATCGGGAGCGCGCAAAGACGATTTTCCTACAGGTCCGATCAGGAGAAAAAGGATAGCTTCATTCAGCATGGTTCCATCCTTACCGGAAAGGGAAAATATAGTTTGGCTGAACTTCTGCCTGCGGAAAACTCAGCAGAGATAGTAAAGCAAAATCTGGAGGAAAAATCGACTAATATGGAGAAAATACTGAAAAGAAGAGTTGGACCGAAGGAGATTGTTTCCGCTTTGAAGAGAGGTTTCGAAAAAGTCTTTGCTTGCCAAATGGAAGATTCCGTTGTTTCAGAAGAAGAGCTCAATACAGTTCAGACTTTAAAAGAGAAGAAATATCTATCCGAAAGGTGGAATTTGCGAAGATGAAGCTCACACCTTAGAGCAGATCTGCTACATGTTTCTTCCAAAATATTCGCTATTCGGGGGTAAGGTTCGTCTATTCTTGCGAATCTTCTAATTCTATATTTCACAAAAGGATAAAAGACTAACTAAGATTTTTGTCGCAGGTCTCTGCGAAATTTTTAAAAGCTGAGAGTTTTTGCTTGTTTTGCTTTTTCTCTTAGCCTCCTAAGTTGTTGAAATTATTAATATTAGCACAATAGATAAAAGTTGTTTACTTTCAATTTTTGGGTATGAATTTTGTTTGTTATTGGGGATGTATTTTGTATTTTCTTGTTTGTCCGAATATGGATACATAGGACTTGAAGACGAAACGACCCTTTTGTTTTTTGTCCAACGAGGAGAAGAATTCCAGGTGACGTGACAACAAGGTGGAAGAATGAGTTTTTGTGTCGAAATAAAGTATCAGGAGGGAGGTGGTTTGAAACTAAATTTTTTTGCCTAATCAATCAAAAAAACTCTTGACAACAGGAACTAAAGTTGCGTTATTATCTAATTAAAATGAGGATAAACAAGTGTTAAATAAACATACCTTGAAAAAATTAAAATGAACAGAGAAAGGAGTGATTCAAATGATGCGCTTTTCTAAAGGGAAGGTGGCAATGGTTTTTGTGGGGCTGGCTTTTTTGATTTTCCTAAGCGCTCCAGCTTTTGCTGGCATGACCGGTAAAATATCGGGAAGGGTGATTGATACTGAAACCGGCACAGAGCTTCCCGGCGCCTCCATCCGAATTGATGGAACCACCATGGGGAACATGGCTGGTCTGGATGGTTCCTATTTCATCATCAATGTCCCTCCTGGCACCTATTCGATCACCGCTTCCATCATCGGCTATATTTCGGTGACGGTGGAGAATGTGCGGGTGATCTCTGACCGCACCAGCGAGGTCAATTACAAGCTGAAAGCCTCTGCCATCGAGGTGAAGGGTGTTACCGTGGTGGGCGAAAGAAAGATAATCGAGAAGGACGTCACCGCCAGCGTCAGAACCATCGGCCGCGAGGAGATCGAGAACATGCCAGTGAAGGAGATCTCCCAGATACTTGCCACCCAGGTGGGCTTCGTGACCAAAGCAAACGAGCTACATATCCGGGGTGGAAGAGCAGGCGAGGCTTTGTACATTGTGGATGGGGTGGAGACTCGAGATCTTCTGGGCGGTCTGGGTAAGGTTACCGGAGGCATGAACGTCTCCGCCTCCAACATCGAGGAGATCTCTGTGATGAAAGGAGGATTTGATGCGGAGTATGGTAACGTTCAATCGGCAGTCATACATTTAGTCACCAAGGAAGGTTCAAGCAAGACCACCTCCGGCTACTTCGAATTCATGACCGATGATTTTGGCACCCCCAAGCTGAACAAATACACCCGAAACAGTGATCGGGTGGAGTTTAGCATAAACGGACCTGATCCTTTCTTCACCACTCAGTTCCTTCCATCCATCGGAATCAAGTTCATGGGAGAGAAGTTAGCCTATTATTTCAGCGGGATCACTTACAAGACCGATACCCATTATCAGGTGAACAAATACGCCACCCCGACAACCAGGAAGAATTTCAGGGTGGACCAGATTTTGGGGTTTGACATTCCCGAAAGAATGAGCAATGAATATTCTACCACTTTCAAGCTGACCTATCGGGCTTCGGCGGATAAAAAATTGGTTTTCTCTAATATACAGAACTGGGAGCGCTACTCTCTTTTCTTTGATCCATCCGGCGGGGATCCTTTACAAGAGACCAGAGGAGCAGTTCACATATGGGACTACCGATACACTCCCTCCACCCTACCCCAGATCGAATCTCACAACAACTCTTTGAGATTGCTTTTTACCCATAATGTGAGCAAAAGTTCATTTTATGAGCTTCAGATCAGCCGGTTTTACACCAGTTACTTCCAAAGACCTGGAGACCCAGACAAGCCAGGAGGCGGGTTGGACCCTCCTCGTTTCACTTTAGTTGAATATTGGGAGCTTTTCACTGGAGCCCAGGATGCCAATTTTAATGGAAGGTGGGATGATGCCGAGCCTTACCTGGATGTAAACCAGAATGGTCAGTACGATTTAGGGGAGCCTTTCCAGGATGTGAATAAGGGTAAGAACGGGGTGTGGGATCCGGGAGAGCCAGGGGGACCTGATAATTTTGATCCTGACATCGACGACCTTCCGGGAGAGGGGAGATGGAACAATGCGGAGGAATTTTACTGGGACTCAAACGATCCGAATGACCTCAACGATGGAGTGGACGGCGCTGATGGTAAGTACAATGAATGGAAGCGACCTCAATCTTACGAATATGTAGATCAGGCTGAGCCCTATGTGGATGGGGATATAAACTTGGGCGAGCCCTATGTTGACATCAATGAAAACGGGCTGTATGATTTCGGAGAAGATTTTCAGGATTTAAACTTCAATGGAAAATATGATGGGCCCAACGATCGATGGAGTCCAGGAGTTCCCTTTACAGATAGGAACAGCAACGAAGATTTCGATTATCCCAATGGGACCTGGGATCCTGGAGAATATTATGTCGATTCAAACCATAATGGTAAGTGGGACGGGGTGGATGGTTTCATGGACTATGGGCACGAGCGGCGATGCTATTATCATCACAGGCAATCCACCATGCTCACTTTGAAATTCGACTTCACCAGCCAGGTAAGTAAGGAGCATCAGATCAGAACCGGGATCATGGTGGAGAGGATGAAGTTCTCCTTCGCCGACCTGCGCTATCCCTTCATCACTTACGATGGTCCACCAGACGAGGGTCCCTGGCCCAACCGGGGAGCATTTCGTGACTTTTACAGCCGCCGTCCCATTCGTGGAGCCTATTACATCCGGGACAAAATAGAATATGGAGCCATGATCGCCAATTTGGGCTTCCGATATGATTTCTTCATCCAGTCCGGTGATATCAGAGCCATGAAGTCAGAGGAAACCCCTACTGAGGAAGAGCCGATCAATACCCAGTCCAAGCTTTCGCCCCGCATCGGCGTTTCATATCCTATCACCGATAAAGCCAAGGTGTATTTCAACTACGGGCACTTTTATCAACTGCCAGAGCTTCACTGGATGTATATGCAAAAGACCCAAACTGGAGTTGCCCAATATGGCAATTATAATCTGGATTATATGAAACAGATACAATATGAGTTGGGAGTGGAACATGTTATCTCCTCCAACTACAAGTTAACCTTATCTGGCTTCTATAAGGATTACTATGGACTGTTGAATACGGATGTGCTCCAGATCGGACCGAAGCAATTCGACTATTGGGCTAACAACGACTATGGACGAGCGCGCGGCTTGGAGATGGAGCTAAACAAAAGGTATGGAGGCTACATTTCGGGCTATATAAACTATCAGTATGCCTTCGCTTACGGCAAAAGCTCATCCGAGGCATCCAACTACTATGCCAGATTCCAGAAGGGAGATATTCCCATTCAAGAATTTCCCTTAGACTGGGACTTGAGGCATCAGATAACTATGAATTTTGACCTGAGGGTCCCCGAAGCTGAGCATCCCAGACTTTTCGGCTTCAAGTTGCCGGATAACTGGGGTGTAAATGTGGTATGGCAGTACCATAGTGGATTCGCTTTCACTCCTGAAGGGACGTACCCTGGAATGGAGTTACGTCTGGGTGAGAATCCTTTGCCCAACTCCAAACGTATGCCTGCCACCAGTAACGTGGACTTGAGATTTAATAAGGACTTCAAGATCTGGAAGTTCAACTATTCTTTCCTGGTATGGGTTACCAATCTCTTCGACACCAAGAACGTTGCTACTGTCTATGGAAGCACCGGTCGCCCGGATACAAACCAGAACTATTTTGATGCAACCTTCAATGAGAATGTGGTTTACAAGGGTCAAGAGATCAATGAGAATCCGCTGAATTATGGACCGGGAAGAAGCGTTAAATTAGGTCTCTCCATAAACTTCTTCTAAGGGAGAGAGGCTGTTGGCCTTGGGTGCAGAACATGGAAAGGTGATAAACCTAATTGGTAAAGGAAACATATGTCAAGAAGATAATCTTTTACTAACCTGTGAACATAAATTCGCAAAAAAGAAGAGAGGTATGATATGAAGAGTATTAAACTTTTAGCTAAGCTCTTATTGCTGGCAGTGATTGTCCTTTGGGGCTTTCATATTTCACCATCTGGTGCCACCACCATGAGAGGAGACGAAGGGAAGGAAAGAAAGGGATTCCCTCGATCAGCCAAACTGACGGCAGTCTTACCCAATCCCCAACAGAGGGTACATCGGGTTGGGCTTATAAATCTCTGTGTAACCAACTGGGGATTTTTGGGAAGCCAGACGGGAGATTATTCGGAGTCCAAAGGAGGTTGCTTCAATCCCAATCCGGATGAGGAGGTAAAGGCCCCCTCATGTGAATATCCTCTAGGTTCGGGTCTGGAATACCTTTTCCAGGGCGGATTGTGGATAGGGGCTTTAGTGGATGATCATCCCTATACCACCGTGGGCTGTGATGGATGGTTCTGGATTCATGAAATGTGGCCAGATGCAGGTGAGGCGGGTGCTATACAGGAGATGAGCATTCGACAAACTGCTCCCTGCTATTCACCGGATGCCATCTCAGAGCAGGACATAATTGCGGTTTACACTGACACCTCGGCTGATATCCCGCTTTCTCCGTGGGACCCTAAGGAGTGGGATTTCGATAACCGTAAGCACTTCCCCCTCGACCTGCAAATCACCCAGAAAAGTTATTCCTGGAGCTATGAATATGCGGAGGATTTCGTGCTGATAGATTTCTTTGTAAAAAACATCGGGGTCAAGAAGATAAAAGAGATGTATATGGGACTTTACATCGATGCGGATGTGAATCATGTAGATGAGGATCCTTACGGTGAATTTGGCGCCCAAGACGACATCTGTGGCTTTAAGCATGTAGTCACTGATCCTGGAGAGAGGTGGGATTGCTCGGATACGGTTAATTTAGCCTGGATAGCGGACAATGATGGTCACGGTGTAAAAGGGGAGACGATTTTCACCCCGGTAAGTACTATCTCTGTGACCGGCACCCGGGTGGTAAGGTCACCTAAACCAGGACTTAAGTATTCTTTCAACTGGTTTATCTCCAACCAGGCTGGATATCCCAAAG